>JAFRCW010000050.1 GCA_017404145.1 Ruminococcus sp.
CAGATTCTCTTTGTTAAATACATTGCTGTTCTCAAACGACATTTCGGATCTCGCTTTCAATAATATTGAATCGACGGAATTCAGGAATTGAAAGAATCTTAGCCTGTTCCTTGACGCTTTCATCTTTTGATACTTCATACGCAGACAATACGCTCGCGGGATAGATCATATCGTTTAGCTTCATGCGTCGTATTTCTCTGTACTCATCACACAGAGGGATATTATTTTCGCGGCTGAGATAATCTACCATAGCGAGCAGGTATAGACACTCCGGAAACCAGCGACGTTCAAAGTAGGTAAGGATATCTTTGCTTTCGATCGTCTGAATCAAAAAGTCGATATCGCCCAACTCCTTCAGTCGATGACAAACATTGCTCTTGAACAGCTCAAATGACGGACGAGGGAGCATATACGGAGTAAGGAGTTCTTCCATGCTGACACCCAATTCTTTCGCCAGTTTGTAAATAGTCTTTGCGTTACATTCCGCTAAATTCGTTTTGCCGTTGCAAATATCGTTGATCGTCATGTACGGGATATCGCTGTTTTTTGCAAGACGATATTTTGATATCTTCTTCTTAGTGATGATTTCATTGACTGTCATGTCGCTCACCTTCTTCATAAATTATTATAACGGTATGCCGTGATATTGTCAATATGTTATTCTTTCTGAATCATTTTATTTCATAAAGGGTACATTAGGATTTCGTTCAACGTTTTTTATTGGTTTTCCTTTCATTATATTCTCAAACACACATCAAACGTTTGTCTGTCATAATAAAAAACCGCATGGACAACCTATACTTAGCCATGCGGAAAATTATTGATATTATTTAATTACAATCTCCAATAGCTCATTCCGGACGCTGTCAGATCCTGTACAGAATACAGTCCTTTGACGTCGATCAGCACCTTTTTGCTGTCAGCGAGATCGCTCTTGTACATCGCTTTGAGTTCCTTGAGCTCCATTTCTTTGAACACTTTATGCGCAACCGCTACGATGATACAGTCGGCGTCGCTGACGTCCTCCAGCTTTGTCAGTGTCACGCCGTACTCACGCATCGCATCTTGCTCATTCGTCCACGGATCGACCACGATCGGTTCGATGCCATATTCGTTCAGGCTCTTGATAATGTCGTCCACCTTGCTGTTACGGGTATCGGGACAATTCTCCTTGAAGGTCAGTCCTAGGATCACGACCTTCGAATTCTTCGGCGCCTGTCCCGCCTTTATCATCTCTTTGACGGCAGACTCGGCAACATACCTGCCCATGCCATCGTTAACGATTCGACCATTCAGGATGATCTGGCTGTGGTAGCCGAGCTTCTCCGCTTCATATGTAAAGTAATACGGATCGACGCCGATACAGTGTCCGCCCACCAGACCGGGACGGAATCCGAGCGCGTTCCACTTTGTATTCATACCGTCGACGACCTCGTTGGTATCGATCCCCATGCGGTCAAACACCATAGCGAGCTCATTCATAAAAGCAATATTGATATCGCGCTGGCTGTTCTCGACCACCTTGATTGCCTCGGCAGTCTTGATCGAACTGACAGGATAGGTGCCGACCTCGATAACGATATCATACACTTCCTTGATGACCGCAAGGCTCTCCTCGTCCATACCGGATACGATCTTGCGGATGTTCTCTAATCTATGTACCTTGTCGCCGGGATTGATACGCTCAGGAGAATAACCGGCCTTGAAATCGACGCCGCACTTCAGTCCTGATTCGCGTTCCAATATCGGCACACAGACGTCCTCGGTAACGCCGGGATAGACGGTGGATTCGTAAACAACGATACTGCCTTTTGTAAGATTGCGCCCGATGATCTGTGACGCTCCTGTGACAGGAGAGAGATCAGGGGTATGGTCGGTATTGACCGGCGTAGGAACCGCTACGATATGGAACTTCGCCTCTTTCAGCCGCGTCTCGTCGGCAGTGAAGTCAACAGTCGTATTCCGGATTGCTTCATCGCCGACCTCCTTGGTCGGATCGACGCCGCTCTTGTACAGCTCGATCTTTGCCTCGTTCAGATCAAAACCGATAACATCAATACCTTTTTTAGCAAAAGCGACTGCGATCGGCATCCCGACATATCCTAAACCTATTATGGATATCTTTTCTTCCTTGTTGATCAGCTTCTCATACATAGGCAAATCCACTACCTTTCGTATCATTGTCATTTATTATAGCATAAATAACACTGCTTGTCACCTGTATATTAAACAATCAGCAAACTATTATGTAATTCTTATAAAAGGCATAGCATTCGTATTAATAACGCAAAAGCTCTGAGCAATCATCCGAGCTTTTATTATTCCAATCATATTCTTATTTCAGTTCAAAGAAAGACAAATGCTCCAGTAAATATGCCTGCGCCTCGCGGTTGTAGAGTGTGACAAAATACCGCTCTCCGGATTCGCTTTCTCTTCGCTCCATAGTCAGTCCCATCTTTGTGCCGCCGAAGGTCGGGAGCTTGTATTTCTTCCCGTTCGCTTCGACGATTTTCAACAACCCTTCAGACAACAGACGCTCGGTGATATCGGTCGCCTTCAGCTTTTTGCGGCTGTCATCATCAATCAACCGATTGATTCGCTTAGTGATCTCAGAAACGGATATGGGATGGTTTGAATAGGAGAATCGCTCAGCTTCTGACTGTGTCAAATAGAAAAGCGGTTTTTGCTTCTTTTCGGGCGCAAACTTTTTAATGATTTGTATAAACTGTTCGCCGTAGAGCCTCAGCTTTGTTTCGCCTACGCCGCTGACCGATAGAAATTCATCTTCGGTCGTCGGCAGCCTGCGGCACATATCGTGCAGCGTGGAGTCGGAGAAGATCACATACGAGGGAACGCCGCGCTTTCGGGCGATCTCTCCTCTGAGTTCTCTCAGCGCGTCGAAAAGTTCGTTGTTCTCGGCAGATGCGGTATTGTCATTGACCGTCGTCTGCACTGTCAGCGCTTCTTTCGCCTGCACCTGCGCTTTTCCTCTCAGCACCAGCCAGCCCTCGTCGGTCACTTTCATGATAGGTCGCCCTGCTCCGACGTACGCGATATATCCCTGCGCTTCTAAACTGTCGATCAGCTTCTTGATCTTGGTCTGTCGGACATTCTCTAATAGTGCGAACGTGGGCAATTTGTCTAGTTCAAAACGAATCACCTGCTGTGACAGCCTTCCGCGCAGTACATCACAGATCGCCTGCGCGCCGAAACGCTGACCCGTTCTGACAATGCAGGACATGATCTTTTGTGCGTCGACCGTGACATCGACCGTTTTAAACTTCGTTTTACAGTTAGCGCATTTCTCGCAGGTATCAGCGGCTGTGTCGCCGAAATAGCGGAGCATAAACGCGCGAAGACAATCCTGCGTTTTGCAGTAGGCTTTCATGATGCTGAGCCGCTCAAGCTCTTTTTCTTTGATTGCATCGTTCTGCTCATCAGTCAAAGCGGGATTCGGATCGTACTCCTCGATAAAATACAAAGCCGTCTCGATATCCTGCTGTCCGAACAGCAGGATGCAGTCCGCGTCCTCGCCGTCGCGGCCGGCACGCCCTGCCTCCTGATAATAGCTTTCGAGATCCTTCGGCATATTGTAATGGATGACATAACGCACATCGGACTTGTCGATGCCCATGCCGAATGCATTGGTCGCCACCATGATCTGCTTGCGGTCGTAGACGAAATCCTCCTGATTCTTTCGGCGTTCCTCGTCGGTTAAGCCCGCATGATAGCGCGTCGCAGGATAGCCCTTATCGCACAGCTTTTTGCAGATCTTCTCAACTCTCTTGCGGGTAGCGCAATAGATGATTCCTGTATTACCCCTGCGCTCTTGGATCAGCTTTAGCAGCGTAGTTGTCTTTTGTGAAGGATGAAGGACTGAGAAGAACAGGTTCGGTCTGTCAAAGCCGGTGGTCACCTGCATCGGAGATTCCAGCCGCAGGATGTTGACAATGTCTTCCTTCACCTCAGGCGTCGCTGTCGCTGTGAAAGCACCGATGATCGGTCGCTCCGGGAGTTCGGCTATGAACGCGGCGATATCCAGATAACTCGGGCGGAAATCCTGTCCCCACTGCGATACACAGTGCGCCTCATCCACCGCGATCAGCGGGATGTGCAGCCGCCTTGCGGCATTTACAAACCGCATGGATTTTAGCCGTTCGGGAGCGACGTAGACGATCTTGTACATTCCCTGTATCATATTGGAAAGCGCCTTGTCAAACTGCGCGTCCGTCAGCGAACGGTTCAGATACGCCGCTTTCACGCCCTGCGAAGTCAACGCGTTCACCTGATCTTTCATCAGTGAGATTAATGGAGAGATCATTAGCGTCACGCCCTCCATCATCAAAGCCGGCACCTGATAGCACAGCGACTTTCCCGCACCGGTCGGCATGATCGCAAGCGCGTCGTGTCCTGAGAGTAGGCTGTCAATGATCTCTTCCTGACCCTTGCGAAATGACGCATAACCAAAATACCGCTCCAAAACACTACGCTTATCCATGATGATACCCCAAACGAAAATATGTTCTAATCTCTGCTTTCATATTATCATATAGAATATATGTTTGTCAACTATATTGCATTTTTATTTTGTTATTTCATTTTATGTCTTCGCATTCGGGATCGCTAACAACTCCCGCACTCTTTTTTGAATATGGTTTTCGATCTCCTGCAGCCGTTCTTCTTTTTCGCTTTTTCACAAGCACTTTTTTCAGACAATCCCTCTTGAAGCGGCAGAACAGCGCATACCGATGACGGTTGTACGCCGTGATCGACTGTGATATCAGGCAGCAGAAAGCGATGATAATGATTATGACGAAGATATACGCCGCCACAGCGATCGACTGCATCACCTCGGCTTCGCTCAGCAGCGGAGACAGTATCGCGATAACAGCTGTTAAAAATGTAATGACATACATCATCACGCCGACGGCGTTTGCACTTGTATCCTCGGTATAATACGCCCGAATTATACTTGTCTTTATTGACCTTTTTCTCGAGCACCCAATACTTTTCGGACGCCCTTTCGTCGTTGTTAAGCAGTTCCTTATATTCCTCGATCAGTTTCTCCATATATGCCTCCTGCCAGCCGGGCAGCAGCTTACGGAACAGTTTCCAGTCCTTTTCGTTCACCTGATATGATTTATTCTCCATCCTGATTCCTCCGTTACAGTACGCCGAACAAATCGGCGATTTTTGTATCCTGGATGATTCTTTCACTTGGCTTGTCAACATTTTGCAGCATCGCTTCCACACGGTTGGAGATTACCACATCCACAAAACGGTTGGTGTCGATCCCGCGCAGAGAAAAGAACAAAAGTGGGTCCTCGTCCAGCCTTGCGCCTACGCCGTACAGCACAGCCGCAACATGCTTACACATGACCGCCCAATCGGGGCAAGAGCAGCTGAAGGATATCTCTCTGGGCTTCGGGAAAAGACCACCTTCTTCCAAAAAAACATCCTTCAACTCCTTTGGAAAATCGCCGTTCACCAGCTTATCCAGTGTTTCAACACGCGCGCCGCATTTTTGGGTGATCTCACCGATCTGTTTTTCCGACAGAGGACTGATACGTATCTCCACCTTATAAGGTGTTTTTCTGGTACCCTGCACACGAGCCTGTATCTTGCCCTTTTTGATTTGCAGATCAACGACCGCACCGGTCTTGACATATCTTCTGCCGCGCGGGAGTCTGGTATCATAATCGGCGTAGCGCTCCAGATTATCACACCAAGCTTTGCCCCACCAGCTTGTCGCGATCCGGCTGGATTTGATGATGATCGGATGCAGCGTCTGCCCCTTATCCGCCGCCTTTTGAGCAGTCATTTTCGCGTTGCGCTTCAACTCGGATTTGGTCGGCTGGGGATAGTTCATCTCATTCCAATATCTCGACATATTATGCCTCCAATCTGAGCAAGTTCATCAGCTCGTCGTTGCTCATTTCGGTGATCCAGCTCTCGCCGCCGGAGCCGATGACGTTTTCTGCAAGCTCCTTTTTTGAAGAGATCAGCGCGTCGATCTTTTCCTCCACCGAGCCCTTGCAGACAAATTTATGTACCATCACATTCTTTTCCTGACCGATACGGAACGCGCGGTCGGTCGCCTGATTCTCCACCGACGGATTCCACCAGCGATCGAAGTGGATCACATGATTGGCGTTGGTGAGATTCAATCCTGTTCCGCCCGCCTTGACGGACAGTACCAGATACGGCACATAGCCGTCGCTCTGGAACCGGTCTACGATCTCATTTCTCTGTTTTACGGGTACTCCGCCATGGATCACGCCGCCCCGGCGTCCAAATACCTCTGCCAGATAATCATCCAGATGCGGCGTCAGCTCCCTGAACTGTGTAAACACCAGAACACGCTCTCGCTTTTCGGCGATCGTCTGTGCGATTTGCCTGAGCAACTCAAACTTTCCGCTTTGGACAGGACTGTATTCCTCCGTACCCAAATACTGATCGGGATGGTTGCATATCTGTTTCAAATGCAACAGAAGCGAAAGCACCAAGCCGCGCCGCTGCATTCCGTCGCTGCTGAGTACCTTCTCCCGTGTTTCGGCGAGCAGCTTTCGGTACAGCACCGTCTGCTTCGGGGACAGCGCGACATAATCGACCTGCTCCAGCTTATCCGGCAGATCGGAAATGATCTTCTTATCGGTTTTTACACGCCTTAACAGGAACGGCGCGATCATATTTCTGAGCTTCGCATACCCCTCGGGATTTCTCTCCAGTCCACGGCAAAAAGCCTTGAACTCAGCCATACTGCCAAGCAGACCCTTGTTGAGAAAGTCGAACAGCGACCATAGATTGGACAGGTCGTTTTCGATCGGCGTACCGGTCATCGCGATACGCATGCGGCTTTTTAGCTTCTTGATCTGCCGCGTCTGCTTCGTCGCGGGATTCTTGATTGCCTGCGCTTCATCCAGTATGATACAATCCCACAACGGCTTTTCCAGCGCTTCGATCGACATCGCCATGCGGTAAGTCGTTATGGTGAGGAAATCTTTTGATTGCATAAACCTGTCGAAGAGCTCCGGAGCGTGAGCGCCGTGCAGAATTTCTACAGATAATTCGGGTGTGAATCGCTCAGCTTCCTTCTGCCAGTTGCCTAGCAGTGAGGCAGGTACGATCAATAATACCTTCCCATTCGGTTTTTGTACTCGCAGAGCTTCCAGAAACGCCAATAACTGGACGGTCTTACCAAGTCCCATATCGTCCGCGAGACACGCGCCGAAGCCCAGCGTTTTCATTTGCAGCAGCCATTGATAGCCGATCTCCTGATAGGGACGCAATTCTCCGTTGAAGTCAGCCGGTACGGGAGTACCTTTCAGCTTGCGCGGGCTGCGCAGGCTTTTCAGCAAGCCGCCCAGCCATTTGCCGTTGGTGATGACTGTACCAGATTCTTTATCGTCACGCGCGTTTTTCATTTCAGAACGCAGCGCGTCGAGCAAGGTGATCTCACCGTCATACCGCTTCATCTCGTCAAGCAACTTTTTCAGTTTCTCATGGTTGACCTCGATCCACTTACCTTTGATGAACGATAAGCCCTCCGTCTGGCTGAGCAGATCGCGGATTTCGGCGTCTGTCAGCGGTACGCCTCCAATTGTCAGCGACGGCGCCATATGCAGCAGCGCGTCCAAGCCGAGCGTAGAGGGCTTATCCTCACCCATCTTCACAGTTAACACGAATGTTGTATTACGTTTCCTCCACCAGTTCGGGATTCGGCAGAGGATTCCGCAATTCTCTAAAGCTTCAACGTCATTCAGGAAATGATACGCCTCTTCGGCGGTCAGGCGAAGCGGATGGAACAGCTCGCCGCTTTCCATGAATCCGCCGATCAGCGAAGAAACCTCTGCCGCCTTGTTAAGACATGACAGCAGCTCCAACAGCTTTGAGCGATCATCGCGGTACTCCGTCAGCGCATATTGCAGGGGAACATGGCGTACGCGTCCGCCGTCGCCCTTTGTCGCGTAGGTCGCCAGAAACGCGAACGGAAACTCGTCCTCGTTGCTTTCCACCAGATGGAAAAACACGCGTTCCGGAACATGGAGCTTCTGGCTTTTCTCGGCAAAATACAGCGATACCTTGCCGGGATACACCTTGATCTGCTTTGCAAAAACCGCCAGCAATCTGCGATACTGCCGTTTAATCCATGTCCGCGTAACAAATTCCGCGCCCAATATAAAAGGCACGGAATCAAGCAGAGTATTTATTTTTTCTTCACTCGGAAGCATTTCTGTTTTCTCACGGCTCAGTTCCAAACCGGAAACAGCCGTCAGTTCTTCTGCAAACCGTTCCGCAAGCTGACACAGGAACACACCCGCAGCATCAAAACACGCGGGACGCTCCCGAAACGCCAGCTCATACAGCGAATCATACGGCGCATTGACAAAGTCATTCGCATATTGCTGTAATTCGCTTTCCGCATAGTATATATCATCTATACGAAAACCGTCTTTCGTGATGATAAACCTCAATTTGTCCATCTTTTTCTTTTTTCCCTTAATAATATGCAATAGCATTTCGCAATAATCAAAAACTCATCGGTCTGTTTGTTTTACTGCCTTATGAAATTACACTATTCTCAAACTTTGGGCTTGCACAGTATCTACCGTGGCACGACTCTCGAAGTTCGTCAGCGTATAGATGAACAGACCGCCCTTGAGGATCAGGTTGTCCTTGTACGGGGAAGCGGACAGCTTTCTCAGGAATTCCTCCTGGAAGAAAAGCTGGAGGCACTGCTGATAGCTGATCCCGTTTTCCTTTGCTTTGTTTCTCAGTCTCGCGAGTACAGAAGCCGCTCTGTCTGTTGTCATTAAAGCCACACTCCTATCAAATCCTTCACAAGTGTCACGCACCTCAGCGGTACGGAGTATTCCATCAGCTTAGGAATGCTCTTGCTCGTATCGCTGACATAGCCTTGGATCGCCTTGTTGAAGATCTCTTTGTCCATCTTGTTGCGATAACGCAGACAGTCACAGATAACACGCTCCTTGTCATACATCTTGACCTTGTTGCCGTCGATCTCCTGCTCACATAGTCCGATCTCAAGTACATCGGGAGCGACAAAGTATGGCTTCACAAACGGATAATCGATCTTAAATCGTGTTCGGTTGGAATATTTGCTGACTGCGATATGCCACTGAGCCGGAGTACGATCACTGTAGCCATAATGCAACAGCGCGGTATCCATGCAAAGGATACCGTCGGGGAACAGCCGAACGATCATGACAGCCTCGCTGAGATTGTCGCTGTCTATCCATTGATAATAGCCGTGACGTACTTTTTCGACGACGCCTGCCTGGATCAAATAGGCAACGTCAGCATAGTATATTTTTTCCTTCGCCAGCTCGGATGTCTTCATGATCCCGCCATATTGTTCAAAAATCTCTTTTGCTGTATTTATATCACGCATAGAAAACCTCTTTGAATTTTAGTTTAATTAGTCCTTGGAGCAGATATTTTCATATAGATTTATTATACACCGTTATGCAGGAATTGCAATACTGATTTTTGTAATTCTGTATTTTTGAGCAGATAGTTTAATATAGTGACATTCTAAAGATAGCTGTAGCGTTCATTCTCGGTTATCCATCCACCGACATCATCTACAATTACTTTCTCCGCATATTTTTCAAAATTCAAATATTGTCTTTGTGGATATGTAATCCTTATAAGCGGCATAGCGTTGTTTGTTCTAATGCAAAAGCTCGGAGCAATCATCCGAGCTTTTATCGTTTCGATCATATTCTTATTTCATTTCAAAGAAAGACAAATGATCCAACAAATACGCCTGTGCCTCCCGGTTATACAACGTAACATAATACCGTTCACCGGACTCGTTTTCCCTTCTTTCCACAGTCATTCCGAGCTCTGTGCCATCAAAGGTCGGGAGCTTGTATTTCTTCCCGTTCGCTTCGACATTTTTCAACAGTCCTTCAGCCAACAGCCACTCGGTGATATCGGTCGCCTTCAGCTTTTTGCGGCTGTCATCATCAATCACCTGATTGATCCGCTTGGTGATTTCAGAAACGGATATCAAACCTAATCAGAATGCTGTTTTCTTTAGGAAACACTTCCTGCCATTCAAATAAAAATCGTGTAACAATCATTGATCCTCAGTGCGGTCTTTCATAAGCGCTTTCAGTCTTTTAAGAACGTCCTCAACATTCGATTCTTTTAAAGCGTCGGGATATTCTTCGCTGAATTCCACCAGGGATTCTTTTGCCTGTTTTTCGCTGTCGCGGATAGTTTGATAAACCTCCTCATAGTGACCGTGAGCCAGCGTATTTTTGATGAATGTTACCGAGTCAGCCGGGATATTGTCCTATGATCCGTAGAGGTTTATTACTGCAGTATCGATCTGCTCATATATGATTACAGTTCCGCGCTTTTCATGCTCGGCAAGAATTCCGATGATGTCCGACAGATCATTTTTATACTTTCTGCCGGAGCGCAGCTTCATCGCAATCAGGTATTCCGCGGTAATGGTTCTCACATTCAGCGCTCCGTAGAAAGTGCGGTAATGAACAGAATACTGCACCAGCTTATCGCTGTAAGAAGCGGTTTTCACAAAGTCAGCGTTCAGCCAATCATTCGGCAAGCTATAATCATTGCTTACCTTACGGATCGCGTCCTTCATTGCCGATGAAGCATGGATGATCGCATCGACATTGGTAGTCATATCACGAAACCCATAGTTTTCCAGAATAGCCGCGCCACCGATTAAGATCAGCTCAGCCGGCATCTTTCTGTCGCCTAACTTACTGTACTCCTTTCCGAGAGCTTTGAGGTAGATGTTCAGATTCTCTTTGTTAAATACATTGCTGTTCTCAAACGACATTTCGGATCTCGCTTTCAATAATATTGAATCGACGGAATTCAGGAATTGAAAGAATCTTAGCCTGTTCCTTGACGCTTTCATCTTTTGATACTTCATACG
>JAFRCW010000051.1 GCA_017404145.1 Ruminococcus sp.
CTTGCTTGCTTGCTTGCTTGCTTTCAGCATTATCGCTCTTGCCGTCATCCTTGTCAAGCCCTTTCTTTAAATATAAATACTCTATTATATTTTATCATACGTTATATAAATTAAATTTACATTATAGAATTATGCGTTTGTAAAGCGTTAGTTTTTTGCCGATTAGGGTGTGCCAATCTGTCACACCTTCACAAGAAACAGTAAAGACGATTATGCCGTCACAGGATTATTACCTCTTTCTTTAGTGACTGTGCATATTTGATCGCGGTATAGGCTCCGCCGTACTGTCTTTTAATATATCCAATCACGATGTTGCTCCAATCGACCAATAAGCGATTTCGCTTTGGAATAGCAGATTTCGGATGGATGTCCGCAAGCTCTGTGGGAATGATTATATCGTCGTAAAGCGAATACAGATATTCTCCGCTTTCGTTTATCTCCTTTGTCATATAGGGCTTGACGCATATCAGCTTGATGTTGGGATAGTTTCTCTTTGCTTTTCGGACAGCAGAAGCATACAAGCTGTCAAACTGTCCCATTGCGCCCGTATAGAAGATGACACAGCCTTGCGCGGCTGCTTCAAGCACAGCCTTGTCGAGCTGATCCGTTATATTTTCATACACTTCCCTATGCCCAAAGGCGCAACAGGCTTTAACTTTGTTCATCAATCAGCATCGACCTCAATACTATAAGCACTTATAACTGCATTATTTATATTTATAGTATATCATTCGTCTGATTCAATATCAATAGTCTGTTTATCTTTGATTAGAATATTTATAGACTATATTTAGGACGGTGATATTATGAGTGAGATCGCAAAGGTTATTGGTCAGAGAATACGAAATTACAGGACACAAAAGGGATTTAGCCAAGAAAAACTCGCCGAGCTTTCCGGCTGTCATCCCACATATATCGGACAGCTTGAGCGTGGAGAGAAGAACGCTACACTTGAAAGCATTGAGCGTATTTCATCTGCTTTGGATATTCCGCTTTCAACGCTGTTTGAGAAAATCGACGGAATTAGTGATGAAGCCGATAATATACCCTTAAAATGCTATGAATTGATCGCGTCAAAGTCCAAAGCTCAACAAGAACAGATATACAAGATTCTTCTTGAAATGGATGTCTATAAAAACAAATAGATTTTGCCTGCCGTGCTACGACAGGCTTTTTTCTTTGTAATTGTATCTCCAATTATCATACTGCTCTTTACCGATTTCTCCTTTTGAATAGCGCTCATATTCTCCTTGCCATTCATTGATCGCTTTCTTGAGCCTGTCGGAAGTACAATCTTCAAGCGAAAAGCGAAAGTCATATAAATCCTCCAAGATAAACAAGGTGTGCATTACTCCGATAACATTATCGAGATCGGGGACGGCGAGAGCGTTGGGAGAAACATCAAGCACATCTGCGATTTTACGCAACAAATCAGCTTTTGGCGTTCTTGTTTCACTTTCATATTGCGCGATGCGAATATCCGCGCTGTATTCAGGCAAGCCTGCCGCCGTACCTAAATACTTCATCGTCATATTTCTCTTTTTACGAATGAATCTGATTCTTTTGCCTATCATTCTAAGAAAAACGCTTCGCAGGCATCTTATCATATATTATAACTCTATTGCTTTGAGAGATGATTGGGCTCGTTTAGTATATTATCCTGATGAAACAACACTAAAATATGAAATTCAAAACATAGGTGCTGGATCTAATGATAAAACATAACGCCGTTTTGAAAATGGTTACATAAACAATCAGCCGCTGAGGTTATCAGCGGCTGAAATGTTAGGAAGAAGTTGAGTGAGGTTTTATAAGGTTATCCTATCTTTTGTTTTGTATGGATTTTATAATTTACAAATTTTGATTATCTATAAAATACAATGTTTTTATATTTTATAAATCATTTTTCTTAAGATAACACTGCAAGGATCCTTGCAGTGTTTTTTTATGATCAGCAAACAAAGATCCAGTAAGGATCATACCATTCGCCGAGGGTGTAATTCCATCTGCGTTTATATAAATGTCCGTTGGATTCCTTATATTTCCAACCAATTTCATATTCTCTTGTGCCGCCGTTCGCGTCGGTGATTGTGACTACAGTAGTTCCTTCTTCATCCGAGGTCGTTTGCGCAGAAACGATCACTAAAGATGAACACACCATAATCAATGCAAGCATTACGATCAATGCCGATTTTAATATTTTCATTCAGATACTCCTATCTATTCTTCATAAATAGGATAATTATTATAAAACCCTTTCTCAACCTCTTCTTTAGAAATTACTTGCGGAGGAAAATCGGAATAATAAAACAAATAATTCCCATCCTCTTGCTTAACCAAGTAGCACTCTTCATCTTTAATTGCTTTTTCTCCTTCGAGAATTTCAAAATCACTTTTGGTCGGTTCAGAATATGGCTGCACAATAATCGTATACGAGCCGATAAAGATCCCGACGATCAAAACGACCGCTACCAGATTCAGGATGATCTGAGCAGATTTCTTCGGAGGCGCTTGAAGGATCGCGGCGATACGCTTGACCGCTTCCTTATTATTTCTTGCTTTTGAGAATCTCGCGTTGACGAAGGGGACTTTTTTATCCTTTTCA
This sequence comes from Ruminococcus sp., assembly GCA_017404145.1. Lineage (GTDB taxonomy): Bacteria > Bacillota > Clostridia > Oscillospirales > Acutalibacteraceae > Ruminococcoides. The sequence continues at coordinate 2,606 of JAFRCW010000051.1, forward strand.
ATAGACATAAACTTCGCAACAGTCTCGGCATATTTGAGCTTGTCCATGTTATCAAACCTCTTGATGACGTTCAGATCGCATTTCGTCTCCAGCGTATCGCTGATATCCACCTTCATCAGATAAGAGAAAGGATTCCACCAGAAGATGATACAGTAAAGCTCGATCAGAAGCTTGACCCAGATATCCTTATCCCGGATATGCATACATTCGTGACGAAAGATCATCTCCAGCTCTGTACGGGAATACTCGATATCGGGAATCAAAACCATCGGATGAACGAAGCCAATTACCATGGATTCATTCACTGCGTCTGTCTTCTTCAGAGAAATATCCTTCTCTTTCCCAAATACTTCTTCTGCAACAGTTTTAAGCAGAGAGCGTTCGTCCTCATTCGCAAGGTCGGCGTTGGCGTCAATATACTTCCGAAAGCCGCGCTGCTTCACAAGAAAACGAATCAATAGGATCAGTGAGACCAGAATCCACAAAGCCAACAGAATATACAAAAGACTATATTTTCCCAATCCGCTTTTTACCGTCAGATAATCCACCACCGTCGTATAGATATGGGGGTCTCTGATAATGGTATGCACCTGCGGTATCTCGATCGGCAAAACCATTCTGAGAATACAGAATAGATATAATGCGCCTATCACTCCGATACTCATGATATTGGCAAAATACTTGCTCTTTCTGAGTAAAAACATAATGAGAATCAGAATATCACTAGATAGAATCGCCATTATAAATGGAAAAATAAGTACGCGTATATCCATTTATCAGATTCCCTGTTCTTTCTTCCAATTTTGGATCATATCTTCGATTTTGTTCATTGTTTCCCTGTCCGCCTTGTTCTTTGCGAAAGCGGCAAAAAGAGCCGGCATATTGTTCTCGGGACTTTCTTCCAGATATTCGCGAAGATAGAACTCTTCCTTGGTGACTTTGGGAGCGAACTTTCTGGCATAGCTGCGGGAGATCAACTCAAAAGACTCGATCTTCACAACATCCTTTTTCATTAAAGACTTAATCAAAGAATGAACATAGCTGTCCTTCCATGTCTTATCGCCGGAAAGCTCAACGATCTCCGTACAGGACAAGGGCTTGTCGACACTCCACAGTAGATCCATAATCTGTTTTTCGCTTTTGGTCAGCACTACAAATCACTCCTAACATTTTTTATTATTATAAAATAACTGTCGGAGTGTGTCAACAATAAACTAAATTTAGTTTATCATTTTTTATAAAAAATATCAATTGACATATTTTATAAATACTGATAATATTATTTTAGCATATTTTACAAAATTAGTTATTTTTTTATATTTTTTGTTATTTCTTTGGTGTTTTATGGAACAATCATTTGGCAACTTCATTAAAACAAAGCGAAAAGAGCGTATGATGAAGCTGAACACATTTGCACGAAAGGTTGAAATCTCATCTGTTTATGCATCATACATAGAAAACGGAAAACGCCCTGCTCCGTCCAAAAAGGTTCTGGATTCGATCATTAGCGTTCTTCAACTCTCAACAGGAGAAACCGAAACACTTTCGCTCTTGGCGGCAAAAACACATCACAGACCGGCTATTCCGGAAGATTTGATTGAATATGTCAACAGTAACGAGTCCGTTATACTTGCATTACGAACCGCAAAAAAATATCACGCAACTGAGAAAGAATGGTTGATCTTTATCAATCAAATTATCTCTAAACATTCTCACGAATAATACTCTTCAAACAAAACTCTTTATCATACCGTTGATTAAAATTATAAATCCCATAAGTATGAAATCAGTAAGGGCGTATCCGCTCGGATACGCCCTTACTATATAATTATTTATCTTTACTATTGAGAACTGACTTGACAATTCCGCTAGAATAGTTCGCTGTATTCATACGATGCTTTCTGATATCTCTCAAGCTTTGAAATATATTGATCTTCATAAATGGCCTCGATTCTATCTCTCATTAGAGTTTTGTCATTCAAGGTGATGTAAACAACCGCATCCTGATCAGCAAGAATTTCCATATCACACGCCTTGATAGCGATATCGATATAAGGACCGTACTGTCCTGTGTAAATCAGTTCAAAATCTACTGTCGATTGGAGCTGCTGTAGAACATTTTTATTCTGTTCGGAATAGTAAGATCTCTTGTAGGTGCGATAATCATTGATTGACATCTTGCCGGAAGAAGCTTTAGGCGATATGATCGAATACATGATGAATGTATCTGATGAAGAATATGACGAAGAGAAATTCGAACTTGTTGCAAGACACATTCTTGATAAGTATCATAAAGCGTTTGAGGAGTTAGCAAAATGATAAAATTCAGTAAAGAAAAAGTCCTGCTCCTGCATGATTTGATTGCTAAGGAAACCGGCGGTGATGCGGGTGTCAGAGATTTTGGACTGCTCGAAAGCGCTCTGGAATCAGCTTATCAGACCTTTGACGGACAGGAATTGTTCCCAACAAAACAGGAAAAAGCTGCAAAACTAGGTTTTTCTTTGATTTCCAATCATGCCTTTGTCGACGGTAACAAACGTATCGGAATGTATGTTATGTTGGCTTTTCTTGAAATGAACGGGATCCATATCTCACCTTCTGATGACGATGTGGTTCGTCTCGGACTTTATGAGTTTTTGCTGAACAAAAAATCACTTGAACTTTATCTATTTTATAAAATATGACGCCGAGCTGAATCGCTCGGCGTCACCTATATCATCAGAATACTTTTAAATATAAAATTTGTTGATCACATTTTAAATAGGTGTTTGCCTCCTCATTAAAGAGGTAAGTTGCCTTACCCAGTTCAATGAACTTCTCATCGCTGCCGGAGTCGAGCAGGCGCTTGACATAAATCATGACGGAATATCTGTATTCGCTCTCACCGATCTTCAGCACATACTGTGTATCCAGCTGATTTGCCGCGATGTTCTGCAGCTCGAAGTATACCAGCTCACCGCTGTCGACGGGTCTGACATGCATACCGGCGAAGGTGATATTCCTCTTGACCGCATCGAACGCAGTCTTGTCAGTGATTTTGTAGTAGTGTCTGAGAAAAGTCGTTGACTCATAGACAACAGTGGAATTCGTATTTCTTACCGCAGTAATCTACCTTATACTTTTTACTGAACATGTTCATCAGATGTCACTTCATAAAACAATAAAACCGTACATTCCATTTTTACTCGCAAAACAAATTCAAAACATCTTCGTTTCTTTATCTGAACAAAGAAATATTACAAATTACGCTTACAGAGTTTTATTTGAATTTTGCGTCAGGGCAGCGGATTTTAAGATAATTCAGCACAAAATCATACTGAGAGGAGGTGACAAAAATTGTTGCGTAAGCACCTCCGGAGTTGATTTTAATGCAGCTTTTCTTTCTCATTTCCTTTATCCATTTCATATCATAAAAGGAACGGCACAATTCATCGTCAGGGAATTCAAGACCTATCACTTTGCCGTAAGGGGAAGAATTGACGCCGAGAATCTTTTTGGGATTGGTAAGCGGAAGATATTTATAGCATATCCGTTCCTTTTCAAGCCGAAAATACAGATGTCTTTCTTTATCCTCATAGTACCAGAAGATGTTGCCTTGTTCGTCATATTCCATCCCCTCGGGCAAGCCGGTGTTCGTCGGATAATATTCATTCATAATATTTGTACCTCTTTATATACTATTTTAGAAGACAGACAGCTTCTTCCCTTCAAAAAACATACTTCTTTAACCTGTCCATCGCTTCGATCACAAGAGAATGCGGCAGCGCAAGATTCATGCGGATTCCCCAAGCGTCATGAAAAGGAGCGCCCTGCTGCCATGCGACGCCGACGTCCCAGCCTCTTTGGATCAGTTCATCAATGGTAATGCCATACCGTTTGCAGTACTCCTCACAATGAAGAAACAGCATATAGGTTCCTTCAGGTTTAGCCACTTCAACGCCGTCAAATGTGCTTTTGATTATATCATAGGCGTAGTTGATATTATCCGACAGAACTTCGCACAGTTCATCCACCCATTGATGCCCTTCATCTTGATACGCCCCGATCAGAGCGTGCATCGACAGAACATTCATCGAATCATAATGGCTCATCGCCGACTGACGGCGTACCCTGTCACGCAGATAACCGTCATAGATAATATGATAACTGCCGATCAAGCCGGCAAGATTGAAAGTTTTGCTCGGCGCATATACGGCGATCGTCCTGCCGCGCGCGTCCTCACTGATGCTCTGAGTCGGGATATGCCTGTGACCGTTCAGGAGAATATCCGACCATATCTCATCTGAGATAACGATGCATTGATTCTTTCTAAACACCTCCATCGCGCGTTCCAGCTCTTCCCTATCCCATACACGGCCGCAGGGGTTGTGAGGGCTGCAAAGGATGGCAAGATGGATATGATTCTTCGAGATCCGTTCATCCATATCCTCGTAATCCATTCGCCGGATGCCGTTTTCATCCTTTTTCAGAGGACTCAATTCAGCAACTCTGCCGGTATCTTCCAAAACGTGCGAAAAACCTATGTAAGTGGGACTGTGAAGCAAGATCTTTTCTCCGGGAGAGGTAAAGGCTTGGATCGCAGAGCTGACACATCCGAGCACACCGTTCTCATAACCGATATCTTTTGCGGTAAGACCTTTCACGTCGTTTCGCATCTCATGCCAACGGATGATGGATTCATAGTATTCCTTTGTCGGGATGTAGTAACCGTAAGCCGGATGTTCCGCTCTCTTAATGATCTCCTGCGGTATCGTCGGAACGGTGGCAAAGTTCATATCCGCAACCCACATCGGAATTTTTGAGAAGCCTTCCTTTGGCGTAGTTGGAACAACAGCCCAATCAACGTGTTTACCGATGGCGTCTACTGCTAATGCGTCTTTACCGCTTCGGTCCATAATAGTCGTAAAATCGTAAGTCATACGTTAAGCCTCCGGTTATTCATCTATATCAGGCTTAGACAGCTTCTTTCTGTCATAAACCTTCTTGCTTTTTACCACTCCGGTCGTCGGCTTCAAGCCGTTCCAATCACGTCTTAGCCGTGCATGGTACTTGCGCTGTTCTTTTTTGCTTTGTTTCTTCAGCGGTACTACTTTCATCTCACACCATCACAGCATCTTAACTATATCATTAAGGTTCTTACTTTCGCTATGCAGTTTTGCTGGTTTTGAATCGTTTGCGGGATAACCGAGTGTCATTAGCAAAACAGGCGTTTCATTCTCCGGAAGATCAAAAGCTGATTTTACCTCGCTTGGTTTGAAGTAATTGACCCAGCATGAGCCAATACCGATTTCCCAAGCTGCAAGCATCATATGGTCAGCAACGATACTGACGTCCTGGACACCTGCACGACAACCCGCTTCAAGAGGACTTTTCCAGTCTGAAGCTTCATCCAGCGCGATTATCAGGACAATGGGCGCGTCAAACGCACAACGAGTAAGCGAGCGGATCTTTGCGATCGCTTCTTCACTCTTCAGGACATATATCCTTTGGGGCTGATAGTTACAACCGGTCGGCGCCAACATTCCTGCCTCAAGGATCCTGTTCAATTCATCGTCCAAAATCATATCGGGTTTGTATTTACGAACGGAATACCGTTCTTTGATAACTTTACTGAATTCCATAGCTTTCCCTCTATCTATATCTTAGAGTAATCTGTTCCAACCTTCAAGAAGCACAGGGTGACCGTCAACATATTTGTTTCGGAACTCCTCCGCTTTCTCTCTGTTTGCAACGGTTTCTTTCGGATACTTTTTGTTGATTTCATGATACTCCGCTTCGCTGATTTCGGCGGTGGTGAAATAATCGTCGTTCCGATCAGGATAACCGTGCCACGCAAAGTATTGTCTTTTCCCCTCGTGCAGTCTATAACCGCATCCAAATCTCACCTGATTGGATATCACACGAAAGCAATAATCCTTGTTATCTTTATTACCCATTACTGTACCCCACGCATTATCTTTGTTCCGATCCATAGGAATATAACTGCGGAAACGATTAATACAACGATAGCAACTATCATATTCCACAGCCCTGCCAACGCGCTCAACGCAGGCGCCAAGGCAACCAACGCTACCGCCTTTGCAAGCTGAACCATATAGAGCTTCTCGTTCTTCGGTTTTACAGATGTTCTCGCCCGGAGCGGCAGCATCTTATAATCCTTAAACAGAGCCATCATGCCGGCGTATAGCAATATGGCTCCGGCAAAAATGCTCATCAAGATTGAATATCCATGATCCATAGTAATTCTCCGAATCGTATATCGACTATCTTATGATAGCAGATAATATGCCGATTGTCTATAAACCCCCGAAAAAAATGAATGAACCGCACCCCGTCAAGAGGACAGAGAAATAATTAAAAGAATATTTACAATAGTATAGTTTTGAAACACCGCAAATTTGGATGGACAAGGGAATTGTCCTTTCGAGATTTGCGGTATTCTTATGCTGCTTTGTAAAGGCAGTGTTTTTGCATGGGCGTCAAGACGCCGAGGTTTCGCTGCAAGCGTTTGAAGTTGTAGTAACGAATGTAATTTTCGATCATTATAACCAAGCTCTCTTTTCTAGTAAACCGATTACCGTAATAGCGTTCGCGTTTGAGGATTCCCCAGAATCCTTCCATCGGTCCGTTGTCAATGCACTTGCCGACTCTGGACATGCTTTGCTCCATACCGGCATTTACCAACTTTTGATGAAAAGTGCGGTTGGTATACTGGTACCCTCTGTCACTGTGGAATAGAGGCTTTGCGTCAGGGTTATCATCAATGTTCATTTAGTGTTTTCGGACATCCTCATAATATCATCAACCAACAGACAAATATATTCTATGTTTAACGGTAAAACACAAGGCGCTGTAAAGTTTGAAGCAAATCAGCTTCATTTCTTCACAGCGCCTTTATTCATTCTTCAGCGGTACCGCCCTGCCTGTTAAATGCAGAGTGCTGAGTAAATTGGGGTTATTCGCCTTCTTTTCTGATATGCTCGCTGATATTGATCGAGAAGCCGGACGGGGATACCATCAATGTGGATTTTGAGGTGCCTGTCTCGGTGATCTTATCGCTCTGAGCGTTCTTGAAGCCTCTCGCCTCGAGCAGCTGATACGCCTCGTCAAAGTCGCGGACGTTCATACGGATGGTCGGGATATCCTGCTCAACGGGAGCCTCGGAAATGTTGATATTGAACTCTTTGCCGTCTTCTCCGGTGTATCTCATATTGAAAGTGGAAATATTTCCTTCGATGCCGGTCTTGGTGTGGCGGCGCTCAAAGCCGAGAGTCTAAAAAAGAGCGATGGTCGCCTCAGCGTTTTTTGTGACGATCAGGGGATTAAAAGCTGTGATTTTCATATAACAGTTCCCTTCTTAATCGTTATCTTTGATATGCTGCGAGACTGCCAGTATATAACCGGACGGTGAAACTACCATGGTATATCTGGATGAGCCGGTATCGACGGTTTTGTGCGCTCTTTCATGGTGCGGCTTTCTGAAGCCGTGAGACATAAAGAACTCGATTGCTTCGTCAAAATTATCCACATTGACGCGGATCATCGTGTACTCTCCGTCACCCTGCGCAATGTCAACATAAAAGCCGTTTTCGTCCTTCATCCGGACGTCCGTGGTTTTTATTTCGCTGATATTCTGTTTGACGTGGTGCTGTTTAAATCCCAGCTTCTCAAAAAGCTCGATCGTCGGTTCGGGATCTCTTGTAATAATCATCGGATTGAATGTAGTGATTTTCATTCTTAATCTCCTTATAATTCATTATGATTTATTATTCTGTTTCCTAATTTTTTGAAGCCTTAAAAAGTAACACGCCTATCGCAGCGAAGGACGCGGCAGCTCCCAGTGCAATTGCGAGCGTTTTGCGTACAAAGGGAACATTATAATCGAGTGACGCGTACGACGCGTTGATCATATAACGCAGCAGCGGGCTGAGCAGTTCGCGCTGTGTCTTAAGAGGATCGCATTTTATCTGAGGCGTCCGTCCGATGATCGCGGTAGTTCTCCGTTTTTCGTCATAGGCGATCCAGTCAAAATCGGGAACAGACGGATCTCCCGTGCGCGCGAAGTTCGCCCACATATTTCCGACTGTTTCGGTAAGTCCAGGATCGGCAGGCTCGCCGGTATAGATCGTTTCCTTCGGATTCTGGAAAACATAGGAAAGTTCAACCGCGTGACAAGCGCCGCAATAGCGTATTGCCGACGGTTGGGTCCAATAGTACATATAGACTCTGCCGCCGTTTTTTGCGTGACTTTCCGCCTGTCTGACGGCGGGTAAGCGAAACATTACTTCATTATAGAATTCCGTCATACGCCAGATCTCTTGACCCTTCATATAGGACATAGCTTTCTTGACCCGTTTTCTGTCAGAGGGGCTGAGCAGACGCATATCGTTCTCGAACTTGACGGGGATGCTGAAGCGGAACGGTACAATACCGCCGACCTCTCCTATCCAGTAGTTGGATTCGTTGGCGTTGGTGCCGATAAGCATATCAACGTCAACGGTCGTGCCGTCGAGATACGGTGCATAAGGGTCAAGAGGAATAAGCCTGCCGTCGCGCTGAGGAAAGTTGTTGTATGAATTCAGCGCTTCGTTGACCTTTTTCAGTTCGTCCTCAGACAGCGCCATCAGCTCATCCATACTGCGGCAGCCGGATTCTTTGAGCAATCGGCGGGTATAATCCGCGCATTCTTTTTTTGAAAAAGTCAGCGAGACGGATCCGCTCTCGGCGATGACACGCCGGAACAGCCCCTTTGCTTCATCAATGATCGGCAGCAGCGATACGCTTCCGCCGCCGGCTGACTCGCCGAAGATCGTAACGTTGTCGGGATCGCCGGAGAAGCCATCTATGTTTTGCTTCACCCACCTGAGCGCTTCGATTTGGTCGAGGATACCGAGGTTGGGCGCATCCGGAAAGTCCTCGCCGCCCTTCACATATGAAAGATCGACAAAGCCCATCAAGCCTGTGCGATAGCCCACCGTCACCAAAACGATGTCAGGATGAGAAGAAACAAAGTTCTTTCCGTCGTACAGCGGATCAGCCGTGCCGCCCCATCCATAGGAGCCGCCGTGGAAAAATACCATTACCGGTTTTTTGGGGTCGGTACATACACGGCTGCACCAGATATTCAGATACAGGCAGTCCTCTCCCTGCGGATAATATGACGCACGTTCGGTCGCCCACTCGGTTTGGATCGGTGATCTTCCGTTGAAGTACGCCTCGTATACGCCGCCGTCAGGCTGTACCGGCAAAGGGCGCTTCCATCTCAGTTCGCCTACAGGCGGCTGCGCAAACGGAATGCCGAGGAAGACGCTGACGTCTTCCTCGGTTTTACCTACAAATGTACCGTTTACACATCTGACCGCGAGCGCAGGATCACAGCCGCCCGACAAGCGCTGATTCTCACCGTATCGGGCAGACATCATTTCTTTGATGCTTATTTTATGGCGGTTGTTTTCTGTACTCATTATTTTTTCCTTCTGAATATACTGACAAATTCAGTGAAGAAATTCTTTTTATCCGTAACTTTCTTCTTGATCTCCGCAATCGTAATGTCAGCCTGTGAGTTATGGGTCACCATCGCCTGTGCAAGTCTGACATAGATGCTCTTGAATCTTTCGATGCTTTCCTCGTCATACAGGCTTGCCGCAAAGTCGATCATCACCTGCAGACCGTCCGAGCCGTCAAGTATCTCGATATCGAGGAGTGCCTGGGTCGCCGCCTGATTCTGGCGAACCTCGACAGGCTCGATACCAAATTCCTCGAGACCGCCCGAGTCACGGATATCCTGCTGATAGAGCAGATACGCCGCCTCGCCGTTGCTGTACTGGTCAGTCGAGTCGACATAAGGATAACAGCTGTGCTCAATACCCTTCTGTACCTGTTCATGGACGTCGGCAAAGACATTCCGGAGCGTGTCGCTGTCCTTGAAATGGATACCTACCGGCAGCTCGCGGAACATCAAGCCCACGGAGCTGAGCATTTGCATATCCTCTCTGCCGTTATAGACCCAAGACAGCTTGATATCGGAGGCGTCGTTGTAGATCGCGATCGCCAGACCCGCCACGGTGATGAAAAACTCGTTGCGGCTGATTTTGTAGGCGCGTTCGACCGCTTTCATCTGTGCTTGTTCGATATCCAGCGTTCCCATCAGCTCGCCCATCTCGTTCCCCTGTGATTCGTGGTCGATCACAGGATGGCTGGACCAGTTGAAGTTGTCATAACGATCCTCAAAATATTTTCTGCTTTCTTCATAGAACGGGGTATTTACCGCTTCTTCACGCTGCTTGAGCATGAGATAGTAGTAGTCCTTGTCCATATCCATGTTCATGTACGCCTTGCCGATGTTGCCGAGAAATACACTCAAAGAAGTTCCGTCGAACAGCGAATGATGAACGTCGAAGAAGATGTAGCCGGCTTTTTCCGTTTCGAATACACGACAGCGGAACAGCTTGCCGCCGACGATCTTGAACGGATATACCAGCGTATCCTTCACGAATTTCAATTCAAATTCAGACAGCTTCTCCACATAAATGCCCGTCAGGTTTTCGGGCGTATATTTCTGGATCAGCTCACCGTCCTCGTTCCATGCGAAGGTGGTCAGCAGAGCGGGATGATTCAGGATCACCTTCTTCAGCGCTGCAGCCATCTGTTCCATATTAAAGAGTTCGGTGTCGACTCTCATCATCGAGAAAAGGTTGTACATCGTGGAGTTCGGGGCATACAGCTGATAGTCGACCATATACAGCTGTTCGGTCGTCAGCGGGTGTACCTCTCTCAGCGACGCGTCGTTCTTCTCATCGGGGCTTTCACCGTCGTTGTTTTCGAGTATCTCCTGATACAGCGCGGCGATCTTCGCCGGCGTTCTGCCGCGAAAGACTTCAGAGGTGTTCAGTCCGGGCAGATCCGCTTCGGTGATCAGTTCGATAGAACCGAGCGAATCGCCGCCCATTTCATAGAAATCGTCGTTGATACCGACCTGCGAGAGCTTCAGCACCTTTTCCATAGCGTGGCATATCTTTTCTTCGATCTCGTTGGTCGGAGCGGCATAGTCGTTCTTAAAGTCGTCGATCTTCGGCGCAGGAAGACCTTTTCTATCGAGCTTGCCGGTAGCCTTGAGGGGTACCGTATCGATCTTGATGTAATAGGCGGGGATCATATAGTAGGGAAGGCGCTTCAAAAGCTCCGCGCGGAGCGCTTCTGCGTCGACCTGTATATCGGCGGTGTAATAGGCGCAAAGGTAGCTTTTGTCTCCATCCTCAAAGCCTCTTACTGCTGCCCATTCGATACCGAGCGCCTGCTTGACGGCGGCTTCGATCTCTGCCGGTTCGATACGGTTGCCGTTGATCTTGATCATATCGCCGCTTCTGCCGAGCAGGACATAGTTGCCGTTTGCGTCCTTCTTTGCGAGGTCGCCGGTGTGATAGATACCGTTTACAAACGCTTTTTTGCTTTCCTCGGGCAGGTTGATATAGCCGCGCACATAAGGATTCTCAAAGCACAGCTCGCCGGTTTCGCCGTCGGCGACTTCGTTGCCGTCCTCGCCGATGAGATATATCTTAGTATCTATCTCGGGCTTACCGATCGGGCAGGTCTCATACGAGCGGTCGATCCTGAAAATGCCAACCGCAAAGCCGCTTTCGCTGGCAGCATATACGTTGATGAGATCGACATTTTTATTATATACGTTGTTCGCAGGCTCAGATCCAACGATCAGTATTCTGAGGAAAGGACCGGTCTGGTTGCCGAGCTTACGGACATAGGACGGGGTAATAAAGGTAACGGTGATGCGCTTGGTAACGAAGAACTTTGCCAGAGCGCTCGGGTTCTTGATGGTGGCGTAAGACACGACGAAGGTCTTGCCTCCGAAGATACTCAGCGCTTTCAGAATGACGATGACCGAGGCGACAAAGTTCATCGGCGCAAGCAGCGCAAGTCGGTCGGAGCTTTTGAAGGGGGTCTCGCCGTCGATCTTGATGGATTCGATGGCGCGGCTGAGGTTGCCGTACTCGTGGAGTACTCCCTTGGGATTGCCGGTGGTACCGGAGGTATAGATCGCATATGCCGCGTCGTGATCACCGTGTGCTTCATAGCCTTTGAGCGGCTGGGTGCGCATGATCTCGTCCCAGTTGTCCGCGCAGAGCTCCAGCTTGCAGCCGCAGTCCTCACGGATGAAGCTGATGCGCTCGGGCGCATAGGTGTCCTCTACCAGCGCCCACGCAGCGCCGGCTTTCCAGATTCCGATCATCGCGATGATCGGAATAACGCCTCTCGGAAGATCGATCAGAACGAAGTCCTCTTTACCGATTCCGTTCTGTTTCAGATACGCATAGACGCGTCCGCTCATTTCATCGAGCTGCGTATAGGTCACGCCTTTAGCGTGCGCGTCGTCGAACAGGATCGCTCCGTTGGGATTTTCAGCAGTGTATTGTTCCAGCAGTTCTAAAATGTTAATCATATCAGTCTGCCCCTTCTATGTCCAGAATATCAGAAAATCCGGTAACCTCAAATATCTCCATAACGGTTTCGTTTGCGTTCAGGATCGTCATTTTGCCCTGCTTGTTCATCGTCTTCTGGGCAGAAAGCAGCACTCTGAGTCCCGCGGAAGAAATGTAGTTGATCTTTTTTATATCCAGGGTAAGCTCCGTGGCGCCGTTTAAGGACGCTTTGATCTCCTGATCCAGCAAAGGTGCCGAAACAGTGTCGATTCTTCCCGAAAGCACCAAAAGCGCTTTCCCGTTTTCGATGGTTTTTTTGATGTCTAACATATTTGATTCTCCTTTATTTCATATGTTTTTCTTAGGGTTGATCATGACTTAAATATACTGCCGAAAATGCTTTCAAACCCGGCCTTGATATTATTGAATATTTCAGCGATATTTTCGTAAACACCCTGTGCAACGGTTAGCAGTGAATAGCCCATCACAGCAATCATAAGGGCGTTTATCAGCACCAAGGCGATGAAAATGAATACAGCCATGACAAACACAAGCAGTGAGGTTTGCTTTTTTCGATCTACAGCAGCGAAAACGCTTCTGGTAAGCATCAAAATAAAGAACAGAGCAAAAAAGGAAAACAGCGGATAGAAGGACCACCATACCAGATCGCTCAACACGCCGCTTATCAGAAAGAAGAAAGTGAGCGGAACGGCATCCATACCGAACTCTATGACGCTTTCCAAAAATACGGTTTTTCCCTTGGAACCGCGCGAAAAGATCATAATACATCCAAACCGCGTAAAAACAAAAACAATAAGGAGAACGGCGAACAGGATTAAGCCCCACAACAGAGCTGATCCGACGGAGAAAACAGAAACGCTTTTTAACAATGCGAGATCGTTTAAAAAGGAGTCGCTGTTGTCGATCCAATAATCAACACCGCGAAAATGAGCGCCAATCAGAAAAACACAACTGCAAAACAGTAACGCTGAAAAAAACAACGGCGCAAGCAGGCTTCTTTCTTTTTTTGCTTCGTCGATTGCGGCAATACCGTCCTTCTTATACGCAACAAACGTTTTCGGAATTTTTTTCAATCGCTCTTTCCATGACAAAGTATCCTTTTTATCGCTCATGTTCCGATCACCTCAGCTTTTATCAACAGTGCTGCTGAAGATAAGGGTAAAGCCCGTTTCGATAAAAAAGATTCCGACCAGAATACCGAGCGATATTGCCATGAGCATAGGCTGGAAGAACGAGTAACATCCGATCAAAACCGCAAGAATGCCGAAAATCAGCTGCAGTATCCAAATCTTGGAACCGGTTGCTTTTGTCACTGATACGGCATTGATGATTGTTACGATACCCATCAGGACAAACCATATAGCTGTCACGATCAGCATTACGCCTTCGGCGAAGAGCAGGGAGTTGGGGAACGCAAGCATAACGATACCCAGCAAAATGCTCAGAATACTGAACACAAAATTAACTTTGAATCGTTTTTCAACAATTGCTTTGATAATGCCGAAAACACCGAAAACAAGTATCAGTATGACGACAAAATAACCTGTGTTCATGAAAGTGAGCAGCGGAGTGACAATACATGAAACGCCTCCTGCAACTAATAAGATCCCCAAAATAATGAATAATACGGTCATAAAAAAACACCTCTGATATAATATTTATCCGAATCACGATGCATAAACATAGGATTCAGACAGAAAGGGCCTGCATACGGTTTCTGTATCTCAGAAGATGCAGAAACTTCTTTTTTATTTTACTGTTTTTCACTGTTTTTTCCAATGGGGTGTTCCAAAATGGAACGTCTAAATAAGATCCTATTTTATTGTAGCATAAGGGAATTTATCTTACAATCCAAAAAAACGATATCGGATTTAGTTAAAATGCACTAAGCTCCCATATAAGCTTTGTCCCTGCCGTCAATAATCAATCGATTTTCTATGGACAACCAAGATACAGATTTTGGCTTGTTGTCAACTTTTGAAAAAAATGTATAATAAGAGCGAAACGAAATATAGTCATTTGGGTACTGTAGAGATGAAAGAGATAAGGGGCTCCCGAGATGAACGATCAGGAAATCATCGCTCTGTTTTTTGACAGGGACGAAAGGGCAATTGAATATGTCACCCGTCAGTACCGAGGCTACTGCTATTCGATTGCCGAGCGGGCGCTTCACAGCAAAGAGGACAGCGAAGAGTGTCTCAACGACGTATGGCTTGCCGCGTGGAACACGATCCCGCCGAACAAGCCTGTGTCGCTGATGACCTATCTCGGACGGATCACCCGCAATCTGTCGGTCAAACGGCTCAGAGATATCAACCGCAAGAAACGCGGCAGAGAAATGACCGTCTATATGGAGGAGCTGTCACAGGCTCTGCCCGCGCAAAACGGTGTGGAAGAAGCAATAGACGGCGCTGTGCTCAAAGAGTCGATCGAGCGGTTTCTGCAAAAGCAAAGCCGTACAAACCGCAGTCTGTTCCTCTGCCGGTACTTCTATCTCGACAGTATTGAAGAAACAGCCGTCCGCTTCGGGATGACGGAAAACACCGTCAAGCTGAGACTGTTCCGAATGAGAAAGAAGCTCAAAGAATTTTTAGAAAAGGAGGGCGTCGTATGACAGCGCAGGATCTGTTCCGATCCATAGAGAATATCGACAGCGAGCTGCTGTATGACGCTCGTGCGTACCGTGCGCCGAAGCTTTCCTTCATCAGAAAGACCGCGATCGCTGCTGCGGTGGTGATCACGCTGTTAGCGTCGGTACTGATATATGCCAACTTCATTTATCCCGCGTCCTCCGTCAGCCTTTGCTCCAAGGATAACGTAACGCTGACCGTCAACCTCAGAGGGAATGTCATAAACGTCCTATCGGATCATAAATCATACCGTCAGACGGCAGGACAAAGTGTATCCGACGCGGTAGAAGAGATCGTCGCTCTGATGATCCGAAACGGCGCGCTGGATGAAAACGAAAATACACTTCTGATCTGCGCGGACGATTCCGCACAAGAAGCAATAAAAGCTGTAGAAACCGTATTTGCAAAAGAACGGTTTAACGGATGTACCGTCGGGATCAAAACAAAGGATATTGACAATTCATCGGAGCTTTCCGCCGCGAAGGCATCATTGATCGATCTACTGACAGAAAACAGCGAGAGTCTCAGCTTTGACAGTCTCAAAGAGCTTTCCGCGAACGATCTGCATCTTCTCCTCAGAGAGAGGAACATACAGGACGACAGGCTGACCATCAGCGGCGCACCCTCGGAGAATCTTTACATCGGCAAAGAACGCGCAAAGCAGCTTGCTGTGGAGAAGTCGGAGCTTGCTTCAGCGGATGAGATCTCCGTCAGCTACAGCGTCTATCACCATAAACTGATCTATCTGGTGACCCTGCATTCCGGCGACAGCGCCGAGGCGTATTTTATCGACGCCCGCAGCGGTGAGTCTGAACATACGATCACAGCCGGAGCAGCCGAGCTTTCGCAGGCGGTGCAGAATGAGATCAAGAGCGGGAACTCACAGTCTTCTCAAAATGAGACTCCCGAATCCGACAACGGTTATACACCGCAGCAAACGGTGTCGGAGATTGCAGATGATGAGCAGAATATCACAGCAGAGACATCTGCTCCCGATCAGGACGTGACGCAGGCGCCGGCAGAGCCCAGAGAATCCGCGGACTTTTCGGAGACGTCCATCTCCATGATGGAACTGAGCTTTGTGACGATGACTCCGCCGTCTTCGGCGAAGAACGTCAGCTTCAACACGCTGTTCGAAGGTCAGTTTATCGAGGAGAGAACAGGAGAAAAGAAAAACGGCGGCGCTGTCGCGCTGATTACGAATTTCAGCCAGCTGTCCGCTTATCTTTCCGCACACAGCTATGATTATGCCGATGAAAACGGTATAAAGCTGAACAACGTCTTCTCCCGTGAATATTTTGAGACGCACGATCTTTTGGTTTCCTCCTGCACCTTCTCCGATACAGGCTACTACACCACCGTGGCATCGCTTTGCGCAGACGACGGAAACCTGTACATCAACGACAGTCTTTCCTACAGCAAACAGAGAAGCGGCGAGTATTACTGCCATACCCTTTCGGTGTATGAAATAAAAAAAGACGCGGTGACGACGGATTTGACACTGAGTGTTTATTGATATTAATTGTTATTTTTCCGGAGAAATAACAGATGAAAAAACGATTCTCTATTCTATTGATGTTAGCGGCGCTGATAGTATCTGTCGGTATTCCCGCAAACGCACAAACAACCTATCGCTATATCGGAGATGTGGACGGTGACGACACGGTTTCGATTCTGGATGCAACGCTGGTTCAAAAGCAGCTGGCTTCTTTACAGTCGTTCTCGAAGCTGCAAAAGTTCTTGGGCGACGTAGACAATTCCAAGACGACCGATATTATTGATGTGACGATGATCCAGAAGAAGCTCGCGAGTCTGATCGACAGCTTCTATAAAGAGCGTATACAAAGCTGGAGCGCCGAGATCTACGGTATCGAATCGTCGAACAGCGGTAATACCTATCTACTGAACACGGAATACACCTTCTCCGTCAGCGCGACGCAGCGTCCTGTTCCCGATGATTTCAGAGTACTGGTGGATCGGGAGATCGTACTGGATAAAAGTGAAGAAGCCTCTTTTGCATACACCTTTACCGAGGCGGGCGTTCACTATATCCGCGCGTATTGCTTCGGCGCGTTCGGCGGCGTCGACAGTTATCTTCTGACGGTGATCGTGACCGATCCGGATATCGTCGAAAAACCTGAGATCGAAAGGATCGATTATAACAAAGCCACGGGACAGGTAGATGTCGCCGTATCGGGCGGAACCGCGCCGTATCAGTATTCTTATACCGTCCGTCAGGTACCGCCTCCGCCGCCCGAAGCGGGACCGAACTATGTGACAAGCTCTGACTTTGTTTTCAGGAATGATATCGACGGCACCTACTATCTCTACTGTGACTTTTGCAGCGGTGTTGACGTTTTTGTGCCGACCTATCTGCTTGAGCCGAAGCTCAGCTATACGCTGGAAGCGCAGGTCATCGACCAAAGCGGCGTCCTCTCCGACGTCAAAACCATTTATATTCAGAGATAATACCGTATGAAATATCTTCTTCAAGGGCCCGGGGAAGTTTTCAGAATATCGGTTATAATCTTAAAAGAAAAGAGGTACAACAATGAAAACGAACAAAAGAATAATGCTGTTGTTTCTCGCGCTGACGCTGGTATTCTCCCTGACGCTCGGTACGGCCGCGTTCGCGCTTGACGCGAACAGCTACGGTATCCCCGAGGAGGAGATCGAACGCGGCGTCAAGTGGGAGGAGCTGAACGCTCTGGTCTGTGAGATCAACGAGCGATTTCTCGGCGAGAATGTCACCGGCAACTACTTCACTGACAACTACACAAACGCACTGAGAAACGCGCGCGACTATGCGCAGTATCTTCTGGATACTCCGGCATCCGCCTACGGGGAGCTCTCGGATATGACCGACAGCCTGCGCTATCTGATCTCTGAGAGCGGCAATCCCGCGAACCACGAGCTTGCCTGTCACTATACCGTCGCCTTCACCGACACACAGGGCTGGGGAGATACCGTCTATGTCTATGCTTGGAACACAAAAGGATTCTACGAATTCGAGTGGCCGGGAATAGGCGTCAGAAGCTCTTATGTCAACGAGTTCGGGCAGAAGCAGTTTTACGCCTATATCGGAGAGGAATACGACTATGTGATCTTCTCCTCCTCATCGGGCGCGCAGACCACGGATATCCCTCTTTATGATAAAACAGGCTACTACCCCACCGGCGAGGTGGACGCAAAGGGCAGCTATAAGGTGAACAGCTGGCATATCGGCAACCCGCGCTATCCGGAGTATATCGTTCCCGCAGATCCGACCGAGCCGCCTTCAACCGTTCCTACAGAGTCGGACGCGACCGCTTCTGCTGATCCTTACGGGGATATCCCGCATTTCTCACCGGATAACCCGAGTGAGGATTACATCGATTATTATCTGCCCAAATATGATACGGCCGTCAAGCTGACCTTGCGCAATTACGACAGTGAGCTGTACGAAGAGCTGTATGACCTGATAATCTTTACCGACTCGACCATCGGCGCTCCCGGCAACAACTATCCCGACGATTATAGGGAGCGCGTGATGCGTGTAAGAAACTTCTCCGCCACGGTCTATAACCATGACCGTATGGAGGATCACGAGCTGACCGGCGCGATCCGCGCGCTCAAGATGGCGCTCGACGGGGAAAGCAGCGGCAGGATCGTCGACTGTCTGCGGTATTATTTCATCTACGCTGACGATGAGCCGACGCAGGCAACCGAGTCCTCCGAGCCGACTGAGCCGAACTATAGACCGGGCGAGGTTCTGGTGATGCTCCACTTGGGCTCTGCTTCCACTATCAGCGATCTGCTGAGTGATTTTGAGACCGAAGAAATATATCTTCTCACTCCCGGCAGCGATCAGAAATGTTACCAAGTCAAGTTCAAAGAGAAGTCAACCGAAATCGTTTGGAGAGCGATCGAAGTACTGAGCGCAAGTCCCTCTGTCAAATCCGCCGAGCCGAATTATCTCGGACATTACGAAGTGCTGTATCTGCGCGGCGACGCGGACGGAGACGGGGACATCTCCGTTCTGGACGCCACCAAAATCCAGAAGGTGCTGGCGTCTGTCGAAGCTGACGTCACCGGTCTCGTGAATCGCTGCGGCGATGTCAACGGCGACGGGCTCGATATCCTCGACGCGACCGCGATCCAGAAGTATCTCGCGGGGATAGCGGTTCCCTATCCTATTAACGAATTGTTTTCATAACACGGTCCAAAGATTAAGGCTGTCGCAAAACGAATGTTTTGCGGCAGCCCTTTCTGTTTTTGATAATGATTTTATATTATGTCACCGGCTCGCCGATCCCGTCGGGACACGGCAGCGACGCCAAGTATTTCTGGATATAGGTCGCGTCGAGAATCGTCACCTTGCCGTCTCGATCCGCATCTGCGGCGTTCTCACTGAAGGAAGGAACTTCCATACTCACAAGCTTCTTCTGGATAGCTGTCGCGTCAAGGACGCTTACGGCGCCGTCGCCGTCCGCGTCGCCGAGCAGCTGTTGCTGTTTCGGCACGATCTCAAACTCGCCGATGTTAAAACGTAAAATGATATATGCGTCTTCCAGCTGATCGGCAAAATACTGATAAGCGGTATATAGTCCGCATTCGCCTAAGAATTCCGCCTCATTATAACGGGAGAAGCCGAACTCTCCGAGTTTGTTCCATTCGGCGTCACAGACAAAGACCTTGAGCTTATCACCAAATTGGTCATCCGCCACCAGATAGTATCCGCTGTCAGTAGGAACTATGCGGTCGATCTGGTAATAATCCTTGAGGTTCTCCGATCTGTCGGTGATATCCTCGCTGCTCAGTTTCTCGCCGGTCAAGTCATAGACGTCGTGAAACAACGTTGAAATACGGTTGTAATCATCGTCATATTCAATGCTTCTCGCCAACACATGTAAGCTATTATCCTTGATATATGCGCCCATAAGATTTTTACTGATCAAAATATCGGCTATTTGATTGTCGGAACTGTCATACATATCAAGATGCAGCTCATCATCGCGTATCGATTTGATGACATAATGATCTCTGTCAAGCGGAGTATATGTCCTGTAGTCTGAACCATCGATCGTCGGCTCGTTCTCAAAGTCGATATGTACCGTAAGCTGTGAGTGATAGTCGGACGACAGCAGCTGCGCGAACAAGCCGTCCTTGAACGGTACAGGCTTGAAATCGGACGTGTTCGTGATACAACCATCCAGCTGATCGTCGCTGAGGGTGAAGACGTCGCTGATGATCCTGCCGTTTATGTCAAATTTGAAGAAGAACAACCTGTCGATCAGACGGACGCACATCGCATAATTATTGTCATACAAGCGATATGCGCTGCAGCCTAAAAGGAACTTGGACGTTTCATAAGTCACGGGAGCGGTAAAGGTATGCCGCGAGACCTCTTCCCCGTTCAGGTTGAACTCGATAAAATCGCATTTTGCGGTGGCGGCGTCCATCACGATCCTGCCGTAGGTGTTATTCGTCACGGCGAAGGTGTTGGAATAACGGCTGCCGGTTTCCTGAGAATAGCGTTCGATCTGCGTCAGCGTCATAAAGTTTTCTGTTCTGAGATCCTCACGAAATTCGGGAACCGCATGTGAGTAACCGTATGAAAAGTAACCGGCGGGTATCACAAGCGTATAATCCGTCAGGGGCTGAACAGCGGGAGAAGCGTTGGTGTAGCGAATATCAAACTGTGTGAGATACGAATTGCTTGATTTGATATCGAGCAGGAGCTTTGTTCCGTCAGAGCTGATCAGGTAAGGAGCTTCATACCCCTCGTCGGACGGCCTTTTTGGAACGAGCGGCTGATCCGAGGTCAATGTCATTCTGATATCAGAGGTCAGGCTCTCTGTTTTCAGCGAGAGCTGCGGCTCGGGCTGCAGGACATCCGTATCGGAAAAGCTGACCTTGAACGAGGGCGTATCGCTGGTCACAAAATCGGTAAAGCTGATACCCGTGAAACGACCGTTATAGAGCATGTCCGCCGAAAGGCCGGTGTTCGGATAACCATCGGGGGTCAGAGAGTCTCCCTCACGGAAAAACAACTCGTCATCCTCCCAGAATCTCGGATTTCCGAGCTCATTTCGCATATTATGAATCAGATTGACGCCGAAGTCATCGTTATTATACTTAAAACTCGCCGAAGACAATTCTTCTACGAAATCAGCGTTCGCGTTCACATGAAAGATCCTGAAGCCGGGTTCAAACCAATACTCCTCAAAAACTGACTGATTATTACCCTCGCCCGAATCGTACTCAACAAGGAAGAATTCATCGAGAAAGCGTGTATCGCTGTTGAAAGCCGGAGCGACGACGGCGATCTTTTTACCGTCGCCCAAGGGCGTTTCAATAGGAGCAAGGCTGATTACTGTGTCGCCCGACGATTTGTCTACATAGGCGATATCTTCATCTTCCAGCCATCCATAGCTCCATTTGGTGAAACCGTTATGATCTCCGGTATCCGAACACATCATATCAAAGGTCATGATGATGTTATCATTATTCCGGTTATATGAGTAATAATCCGCGGCGCCGAAAATGTGTCCGAACTCATGCTTGAAGGTTTCCGCGTTTCCTCTGAGGAAAGAGTATACGGATACTTTCTTGCCCTCTATCTCAACGTTGCCGTCGTCGGAAACATGAGGCCACCAAGTGTCTCCCCAACTACCCATAGGACCTGAGTAATCGAAGCATACGACGTCCAGATAGCCGTCGCCGTCGCTGTCATAATCCCGATAATCTATCTCATCCTCAAGAGCGGTAAGCGCCTCATTTATCAGATCGTCCGCTCCAAACCGCGAGAAATCTCCGGCATAATCGTCACGGTCAAATTTCGCGCTGTAGCTGTAAACTTTATCGCAGTGCAGATGGAGTTTTCCATAGGACGAGGTCTCATAAAACTCGTTGACGCTGCCGATTGATCCGTCAAAATAGGACAGCAGGGTTTCTTCACTGTCAGCGGGGTCATCCTCATCATCCAGAGGATAATCGGCAAAGCCTATTCTGAACATCAACACATTGATGTCTCCGACTGTCGGTGTGGGTGTCCGCAGGATATACTCTTTACCGTCTTTTTCCACAGTGATGGCTCCGGTCGTGACTACCGACGAAAGGAGCGCCGTCAGCAATGCTGTCAGTACAGCGACGGATTTGATGATCCGTTCTCTTCTTTTTACTGCTTTTGTCTGCATAGCAACCATCTTTCTGTTAAAAATTTTATGATATCGGTTTCCCGATCCCTTCGGGAGCAGGAAGAGAAGCGCGCCATTTCTGGATACCCGTCGCATCTATCACCGTGACGAAGCCGTCGCCGTCAACATCCGCGGCAGATAAGTTAATATCCTTCTCACTGATCAGTGATGCTTTATACTTCTGGATTCTGGTTGCGTCGATAACGGTAACAAAGCCGTCGCAATCAACATCACCGAGCAGGACGGAATCGGTCGGCTCTGCGTTATAGAAAGAATCCCTCGCCTTGACCAGCGCCCAGTTGGTCTGGGGATAGTGCTGGCTGAGGATCGCTTCTCTGTTGACATAAAGAGTAACCAAGTGATACAGAGTCAGTTCCTTATAGTAATCGGTATATACTTGATAATAACCGTCGTAAAAATTCCGGTAACGGCTGTGATAGCCCTCGAGATAATCCTGTGAATAGGGCGTGCCGTCCTCCTTCGGTACGGGTTCCTCGTTGTAGCTTGCGCGATAGCTCTGTGTCAGCGCGTCCTTCTTCGCGTCCGCCGCCACTTGATTGTCAGCGTTATCTACGCCTCGATTATAATCTTCGATATGCTGAGGATTTTCTTCTTTGACAGCGTCCTCATAACCGCTCTCATAGCCGTTCAGATAGGCTTTTTGATAAGCGTCCAGATACTCTTTTGAGCGGTTCTCGGCATCCTCCGGCAGAGGCGCCTCGGTAATCGGTTCATTTCCCGCTAAGCCATCCGCATAGCCCCTGTCATAGCCTGCGCCGATGCCGTCATCTTCCCCCTGTTCTGCGTCGGTCGGCACATATTCCGGCTCCGTGGGCTTGTTCTTCTCCGCCTCCATAAACTGATCGTAGGTGAGTATCTTCTTCTCGGCAGTTTGCGGGTCAAAATCGGGATCGCTGTAATCGGCGGGCAGCGCCGTACTGTAATCGATCCCTTCTTTATAGTAATAATCCTTGACGAGTACCGGACCGATCGCCCTGATCAAAGGATAAATACTGTCGAGTATTTCCTGATACTCCTCCACGGTAAGAGGAAGCTGATCGGCGGGAGCGATCTCTTGGAGCAATATTTTCAGCTCGTCAGCGAGCTGACGGTACATCGCGTCGCTGTTGTGACGCATAATACCGGACTGAACCTCTTCGAGAACGATATATATCGCGCGGGTATTGGAGGTAACATTGGACAGAGAACCTTTTAAGGAGTTGAAAACAGCGTTCCACGCATCGGGCGCTTTGCTGAAATACAGCTCGATCAGACCGGAAACTGCGCCGTCAAAATCTCCCGAAAACTTTTCTCTGGTCAATTCGTCGGATAGAAAGTCGATGAGGTCGGCGTTATACGCATCCATAGGAACTGAGCCCACTAAAACGATCTTCTCGACTCCCAATAGATCGACCTTCGCCTTGTTGACGGTCATATCCTCACCGATCACGACGTCGACGCCGTTGGTATACAGCCCCCACGACGCGGGATATACCAGCGTGATCAGGTCGTTTTTGTTTTTGACGCAGAAGATGTTATCGTACACTTTATCGCTCGCGCAGCAACGCGGCGCTTCATAACAATAGACAAAGACGTCATCCGCTGCGGTGTCGAATTCTTCCAAATGCTCGTTGATATAGACGCCCGCAAGATCGGCTGCCGCGCCGCCTCGCGAATAGCCCGCGATCCACAGCTTGACGCTGCTGAGACCGTGATCGGCGATATAGGCTTTGATGCGGCCAAGCGCCTTCTGCGCAGCCTGCTCAAAGCCTTCGATATTCCCCTGTGCTCCCGCGAGCAGGTTAGACGCCCATTCCGCGCCGTACTTGTTGCCGCGGATCGAAACAGCGATCACATCCCGACCGTCGATTTTCTTATGAGCGATCGCGGTGCCGATGGTATTTGATGCAGGCGTATCGTTCATATCATCGGTCTGAATATCCTCAAAGCCGATCTTTTCATACAGATCGGTGATATAGGATGAGCCTTCGATCTCCATAGAGGCAAACGCCAACGCCATTGACATCGTCGTCAGATGCGTATTCTGCTCGTTTGAAGGCGCACATAGCCAGCTGTCGCTGTAATAAAACGTCTCCGCGGCGGGTTCGTCGACAAACGCAGGCATATAGGTGAAGGTTCCGGTGATAACATCACCGACGTCCGCCGCAGCCGCCGACAGCGCCGGAACGGCAGCTGTCACAGTAAGGATCATCACTAAAAATATGCTCAGACATTTTTTCATTTTGTTTTCCTCCTGAAACAATCAAAAAAACTCAAACCGTATATATCATCCGCTCGCCGATGCCCTCGGGGCAGGGCAAGGAAGCCAGATACTTCTGGATATAGGTCGCGTCGAGAATCGTCACCTTACCGTCTCTCTCCACATCGGCGGCGTTCTCGTTAAAGGAAGAAGGCTCCATACTTGCAAGCTTCTTCTGGATAGCTGTCGCGTCAAGGACGCTTACGGCGCCGTCGCAGTCCGCGTCGCCGAGCAATCTGTCGCTGTCGTGAAGCTCGGCGGGTAAGAGATAAGCCTTGATCGGCAGGTTGTCGACCTTGACAAAATCTTTGCCGAGCGGCACTCTTTTGAGAAACGCTTCTTCAGAGCCGAACTCTTCTACTGCTTTTTGGTAGAAAGCATTTTCGATCTCACCCTTTATCTCGGTCCAGTCCGTCCATTGACCGCCGGTATAAGCGTAGCTTTCACCCGGGTTGACCACAGCGTTCAGTGAAACGCCGCCGATCGGGATCGCCAGATACGAATAAACGCAGCTGTAAGAAAGTGTACCGTCGTCCTCCTCTGTGGTCATGGTGATAACGACAGAATACCTTTCGCCTTTTTTCAGGAAGTATTCACCCCTGAGATCCAGCCGCTGATACCCTCCCAGCTCGTTTATGGTATCGCCCTGCTCTAAAAGGACGCCCGAGGTCGGATCGCTGCCGTCGACATCCTTGTAAACCGCATAATGCACATTCGTCATCGGCACGATAGTCATATAGGATATCTGGCTGAGGTACTCGTCCTCTTCCGCCTCAAAAACATTCGCGGATAGCTCTTTTTCGCTGCCCTCTGTCCGGTCATACATCGCGGGCTGCAGCAGATCATACTGATCGTAGTTGATGCGCGTATACTCTGTTTCTTCCCTGTTGTAAAACTCGTATGACTCCGCAGCAAGGATGCTGTTGTCATAATAGGATAAATAGAAATAGCCTGTATCTTCGATACCCCACGCGGCGGCGTTCGGGTTCTGATAGACGATTTTGCCGTTCTCATCATAAGTCGCCGTCGCCTTATCCTCTTCACTCAGAGCGCCCCAGCTGTTCTTGACGATAAAAGCGCCGTCAGCGGGCGGCGTGCTGCCCTCGACGACTTCACCCTCTGCGATACGGGTGAAGTTTTCTTTAGGATAATTGTCATCATAGCCGACGACCGTAACCGTGTGGTTGCTTCGAACATCGCCGGTATAATACTGCGCCCAATTAGTTGTATTCATATATCCGTCGTCGCCGCTTTCCTGACCCGGCTGACTCTGATCGGCTAAGAAGGAGATCGCGATACCGTGACCGTTAAAGAGCTCAGACTTCATCGCATATATGCCGAGAGGATTAAACTTATAGTCGCCGTTTTCGTCTCCGACGGCAGGCGCCGGCAGCACATAACTGCGCTTGAAGTAGGAAAGCATACCGACGTTGCGGTATTTGGAATTCAGCGGGAGCGTCCAGTCGTCAAATGCCGCATAACCCGAGCCGTCGGGGAGAAGAAAATTTTTGTTGCAGTCGCCCTCTTCCCAGTTGGCTTCAAACCATGCGTCGTATTCCTCTTCACTCGAAATGGTACCCATTTCCAAAAGCAGGGGCAGAAGTTCGTCCTTTTGCTTCAAAGCAAAGTAGCCGATACACGCGGCGCGTTCCTCTTCGCTCATTTCGTCGTTGTTTCTCCAGCCGTTCTTTCCACGATACAGGTAGGGATAGGAGCCGTCCACCTCTTCATCCTCGTCGACAGGACCGAAGCCGGAGGCAAAAAAGTTAGACGCAAACCCGCCGTTTCCGCCGAATTCATAGACCGCGTTCCTGTTCGTTTCTTCCGCTTTAAAAGGATCGACGCCCTCTCCCACCTGAGAAGCGGGAACACAGCCGAGCGCCGTATCATCCTCGGTGATCGCGTGGAACATATACCAGTTGATGTACTTCTCGGAAATATCGATCAGATCGTTGACTTCGCCTGCCGGAACACCCAGTCCGTTATCATGCAGGAAGGAGATTTCCGCCGCTCCCGCGATCCCGAACGCCCAGCAGCTGCCGAAGGGATCCTGTTTTTTGACCGGAGTGACATAGTTTTTTCCATTGAAGTTTCGCAGATCAACTTGATCGGGCAGCTCATCCTCCTGATCGAGAAGCCTGTGTTCAGCTGTCTTAGATAAGGGATAGTAGCCGGACGCAGCAAAGAAAGCCTGATCATATGCACGGGTTTCTTCTGCTGCAGCCGCGGCGGTAAAATTCCCCGCTGCGGCGATTGACACGACCGGTATCAGCGACAGAAACACACATATGAATTTTTTGATCTTGTACATCGTCCGTTCCTCCTGTCATCGAAATCTCCTTTGCCTTAAAGCAAATCGACCGTCTTCATAATTGTCTTATAAAAAGTCAGCTCGGCAATACCGGCTTATATATTCGTTTCGGTCAAAGCTTACCGCGCCCTTATCAAGCTCCTTGAACCGGAAGCAGTCGCAGCCGATCCCCTTAAACGATAAAATAATATCATATCAATCAATAAAAATAAACCCTTTCTCAGATCTATATTTTCAAATTCAAAACATCCTAAAAATATTTTACAACACCATCCGTTGATTTTTGTGAACAGTGCGCAAAGGAGATAAGGGGTGCATAATATGATATACAGCAGGCAGAAAACCCAAGCCGACAAAAAAACTCCCCTACAGGCTCGCAGTGAGCCGCGTAGAGGAGGATGCTTCCGGCCGCACCGGACTGATGATTTTACGTTCGACACATATATTTTCGTATTAAAGTATTTCCGGTCCCTTAGGCTTTTCTGAGCAGTTTGATATATTTGCCGTATTCGTCCTCGCCGATAAAAAGGATATGATCAAAGCCGGACTGAACATAGAGCTTCAGCGCGGGATAGTTCTCAAGATCTACGCCGACGGAAACCTCGCCGTATCCCTGCTCTTTCACTTTGAGAAGGACATATCGCAGAAGCTCTCTGCCGATACCCTGTCTGCGGTATTCCTCTTTCACGATCAGACGGGAAACATATAAACGCCTGCCGTCGATCGTATAGTCGGGATCGCCCGCATCTTTCACAACAGAGATCTCCCCGACGAATTCGCTGTCCAAAGTGTAAACATAGGTGATCCGGTTACCGGAAAGAAGCTCGCGGTAACACGTTTCGGCAAGATCGCCGTGACGCTCAAAATCCCAGATGTTCCTGCATTTTTCAAAATCGGACGGCTTCAGCAAAAGAATTTCACGATGCATCGTTTTCACCTTTTTCCCCTATCCTGAGCATCGGCTGCGCCACATGCGTATTGAAGAAGGTGATCAGCGGTCCCATAAAGAAAGCGGTGATGATCGTACCGACGCCCACGGAACCGAAAATCTCCGAGATGCTCTGTCCCGATAGGAACAGCAGCGCAACGCCCAGTGCCACACAGACGAAATCGCAGATGATCCGGCAGAAAGCGAATTTGATTTTACTCTGACGCTGTGACCATACCAGCGCTACCGCGTCATAGGTGGAAACACCCAGATCTGCCGTAAAATACAGCGCGGACGACAGACACAGAATCACAATAGCGATCAGGAGAATGACGATCCTCAGCCATAAAGGCGCGTCGGGCATCAGCCTTTCGCACAAGCCCTGTGAAAACTCGACGATATAGCCGAGCAGAAACAGATTGATCAAGGTCGCGATACCGATCTTCTTACGGTCAAAAATCAATGCGAAGAGCAGCAGTACCGCGTTGACGATCACATACAGCGTACCGAAGCGGATCGGTATCACCGCGTCCAATCCGCTCATCAGCGACTGGAACGGATCGATACCGAGAGCGGCAAACTTGAACATACCGACGCTGATGCCGCAGATGGCAACGCCCAGCACGCTCATAATAATTCTTTTTGCCATCCGATATTTCGCCTTTTTGGGAGAATTCACCATCCGGGATAACGAGTCCTTCAGAGCTGATTTGATATTCATATTGTCATCCTCCGTTATTCCGCTTTCGGTTTTGCCTGTCTGATGCCGACCGCTTCTACCGTCGACTTACCGACGGCGTTGAGCTCGTCATAAGCCGGAATACTTCCGATCACGTTATCCGCCAGATAATCCATATTGATGATCTGGTCAAGGCTCAGCTCATGCTGCCTCGATCCGACGATCTCTCCGTTCTGCTGATAAAACGGCGTCAAAAACGGCGTCGCCGCGCCGCGGATCAGGCTGTCCCGGAAAAAATCCGCGTAGCGCCGTGAAGCGAGCCCTAAGGCGGGCGCGTATTCAATATCCACCACTCCTGCCGACATACCCCAGTAGTAATTCAGCGCGCGCGAGGTGTTCACGTATTCGTTCTTGATGGTTTTGTCCAGCATAGAACGCAGGATCTTTTCGTAATAAACGCCCCACTTCCACACCGGCACGGCAAGCAGATCGGTCTTGTCTTTTCCGATATGCGAGAGACCGAAGCTGTGTCGGTCATCCTCCTCAAACCGCGCGGTATCCTGAGAGGAAATGATATGGATATGCTGTCGGTTCAGAGAAAGCGCGGCTTCTTTCGCGCCCTTTACCGACGACCATTCCAGAAAAACCTTCGCGCGGGGATTTGCCATCTGCGCGCCGAGCGCAAAGGCGTTGATGCCCGCGATCTGACCGAAAATGGGATAGTCGCAGACATAGCCGAGTCTGCCGCTCTGTGTCAGCGATCCCGCCAGTGCGCCGAGAATAAACTTCACCTCATACATCCGCGGATAGTAGGTGCGTACATAGCGGTGAGAGATGTTCAGCGAACAGTTCATCACTACCGTATCGGGATGCTCCACTGCCGCGCGCAGAGACGCCTGTAGCATACGCGGAGAAACCGTAAAGACGATATCGCTCTCATCTAAGATCGCCCGCTCTACTGCCCCGTAGAGGTCGTTCTCATCTTGGCAAAGATAGACCGACGTCTCGATCTTTTCACCCAGGACGGTCTGGGCGTGGATCCTTCCCGATTCGTGATCGCTGATCCAGCCCGATTTTTCGGGAAGCATATCATAGACAAACGCGACCTTCAGCTTGGAAAAGCCGGTGATCGGAAGAACCTTGGACAGGACAGAAGGCTTTTTTTCCTTTGCAGGCGCTGTTTTCAGCTCGATCGCGCCGTCCTTCTCCCTGAGAGCGATCTCCTCCCACATTTTTCTCAGACGGATACGGATCTCCGCCTCAGAGGCGTTTTGCAGATCCGTATATCCGTACACCTGAATATAACTGAGCATCGCGTCGCCGACAGTCGTTTTCAGCTTGTTGCCATCGTTTTCTTTATACGCCTTTTCAAAGAAATAGTACGCGCTCGAAAACCGGCGCTGTTCTTCGATGCTCCAATACTCGTCCATGGGCTTGCCCATTGAGCGCAGAAGCTCACGGTAGCCGCCAAGCTTGGACAACTCGATAAAATTGATCTTGCTGTACCGGTTGAACTCCAGATACTCATAGTAGAGCCGGATCTCCTCACGGTCGGATCTTTCGGGCATGATCCGGATCACATCGGCGGGAACGCTGTACGCGCCGCAGTATTTTAAGACGCTGACACGCTTGTTGCCCTCTTCCACATAGTAGCGGTTGAGGTATTCATACACCTTGACCGGCTCGCGAATCCCTTCACTCAGGTGAGAACGGTACAGCGCCTCCCACTTATCTGAGAACTCCGTACCCTCCTCGATGACCGGCAGAAAACCCGCGGAAAACGCGTTGACCCTTCCTCTCGTTTTGGTACCGACAATCAGCCACACGGGTATCTGGATCACACCCAGACGGATTCCTGTCAGCGCTTTCTCGGGCGGGACAATATCATCCAGCACCGGCAGATAGGGATCTTCTTTTTTCGCGGCTTTTGCGCGGACCTCCTTTTGAGCGAGTCTCAGCGCTTCTTTATAGTATAATTCCTGCTGCATCATAGGGACTCCCGCAAAACAGCGATCTCAAAATCGATTCTTACGCTGTCGCATTCCTGCGCGCTCAGGGTGAGGGTCGCTTTTCCTTCTCTGCCCTTGGTGCGGACATACAAACCGCCCATTCCCGCTCTGAGGATCACGGGATCTTCACCGATCAGCTCGATATCGCCGCTTGTTTCAACGTTCACCGCTCCGAAGAAATACGGCAGAGGATTGCCGTTCTGGTCGGTCATACGGAGCCTTACCGCCGCCGCGTCGTAGGTCTTGTCCTCAACCAGATAGGTGTGATCGACCTCGGCTGTCAGAACCCGCTTCTCAAAGGGTTCCGCCTTCAGCGCTTTGACGAGCTTGCCGTTCTTGTACGCTCCGAAGCGGAAAGCGGCGCTCTTGTCGCCCCAGTTGCCGATATACTTTCCGTACAGGCGGTAGGCGTCGTCGGCGCTCATTTTATATCTTGTCATTAGATACGCCGCCTTCAGCTTGGCGTCGGGAGAGAGATGATTCATCCCGAAGCGGGAGCTTTCGTTTAAAACGTCTTTGATGTACGCCGCCTGCTTCGGTGTGAAATCCTCATTCTGCGCGATCCTGTCACCGATGTAGTCGGTGATCTCGATCGGCGGATAAGCTAAATGCGGATAATCTGTGTTCTCGTGAGTATATTCGTGAATAAAGCTGTCGCCCAGATAAAACCGCACGCTGTCGGCGTTGGTCAGGATATAGACGCGTCCGCGGTTGGTAGCGGGATGGTCTCCGATATCCATCGAAGAGCTGATCTCGAGGATCGGCTCGTCGCTGTTTTGAATCGCATACAATTCAGCCGCGAGCTTTTTGTTGCGGAACATATCGCATACGCCGTGGTAGCAGATACGGTCGCCGGAGCCGAATTCCTTGTGGGTGTTGTAGTCAAACATACACCATCCGAAGGAGCCGGCGATATCGTCATATGACGCGACCGCGTCCAGTGTGCGCGCGTGCCGCAGCATATGTTCCAGCCGATGCTCCTCGTCGTCGAATGCTTTGGTGGAGTACATATGACCGCCGTACTCGGAGATCAGATATGGCTTCTCTGTATCGGAGGTAACAGCCTTCTTGGGCTCACAGCCGGGCTGTACGCCGTCATGGACAAAATCGTTATAGGTATAAACGTCCTCGAGCAGCTCGCTGTTCTTGTGACAGCGCACGCCGCCGGTCGGACGGGTCGGATCGAGACTGCGCGCCGCCTCGTTGGTGCGGACATAGAAGTCGTGATCGTCGGGGCTTTCGTTGATCCGAACGCCCCAGAGGATGATCGAGGGATGGTTGCGGTATTCCTTCACCATCTCCTTCACCGCCTCCACGCCGACGTCCTTCCATTCTTCATCGCCGAGATTCTGCCAGCCGGGCGCTTCGGTAAAGACCGGCATACCCAATTCGTCACAGCGTCCGATAAAATGATGCGACTGCGGATAGTGAGAGGTTCTCACCGCGTTACATCCAAGTTCATATTTCAGAATATCCGCGTCAAGCCGCTGCATCGAGCGCGGCATCGCATAGCCGACAAAGGGATAGCTCTGGTGGCGGTTGAGTCCGCGCAGCTTGAACTTTCTGCCGTTGAGATAAAAGCCGTCTTTTTTAAATTCCGCTCTGCGAAAACCGATCCGCCGAGTGATGCTGTCGATCACTTCGCCGTCTTTCAGCAGCTCTGCCGTCACTTCATAGAGAACAGGACTGACCGGATCCCAGAGATGAACGCCCGGTATCGTCAGTGAAGCGTATTCCGCTGCCGGAAAAGCCGCTTTGCGAAGCGCTTCTTCCCTGTTCTTTTCGCAAACGGACAGCCGCACGACATCCGCTGTTCCTTCGATATCCAGTTCACAGTCGATCACTCCGTCAAAGGAGAGCGACGCGATCAGCTTTGGATTCATCTTCGGCGTTACCCGAACGGTATCCGGTATCGATGGCTTTACAAATACGTCTTTGAGATAATTTTTTTCACGAAATTCAAGTCTGACCTCACGGTACAGTCCTCCGTAGGTCAGATAGTCGATCACCTTGCCGAACGGAGGGAAGTTCAGGCTCTCTCTCGTGTCCAGTTCCACAACCAGCAAAGGTTGCGGGTTATCGGTAATCAGCTCAAGCTCAAAGGCGGTGTAGCCGCTCTTGTGCTCGCCGATCAGCGCGCCGTCCAGATAGACCTTGGCGTAATGTGCCGCCGCTCCGAAGCAGATGAACGCGCGTCTCTCGCCTCTCTCGCTCAGGTCAAGCCTTTTGCGATAGCCGCAGACCATCTGATAGATGCTTTCATCAAAATAGTCGTAGGGGGTGACCTTACAGGTATGCGGCAGACGTACCTTTTGCGCCTGTGACTCTCCGGATAAAAATCCGCTGTCAAATGCGGGAGTAAACTCCCAGTCGTTATTCAGATGAATGATCTTTCGCATTGGTTTTCCCTCATATACGAGAATATCCCGCGTCTCTGCGGCGGTATTCTCTTTATTCACATCGTATCCATAAGAAGCCGTAGGGCTTCAGTGTCTCTGACAGGCCGCGGACCTTTTTGCCGCTGACCAATTCTGTTCCGGAAAGAATACCGTCAAAGTAAGCCGGCTGTTCCTGCGGGCTGAAATTAAAGAAAGCGTACAGCCTTTTGCCCTGATACTCTCTTCTGATACCCAGCACATGGTCGTTGACCGTATCGATCACGGAAAAATCCGCCGAAGCGGTGAACACCTCGTTCTGTGACCGGATACGCTCCAGTGTCAGGATCGCCTGATAGACCGCTCCCTCCACCGAGTTTTGAAGATGTCTGCGCTCCGCTTTTTCCCAGTCAAATTTGCCGCGATGCAGATAGCGGCTGTCCGCCTTTTTATCGGGATCGCCGTGATAGCCGCGATCATTGAGCTGAGCGATCTCGTCGCCGCTGTAAATCACGGGAATGCCGCTTTGGGTCAGCATATAAGCGTGCAGCATCACATCACAGTCAATCGCCTGCCGCAAGGCTTCTTTATCCTCTTTTTCTAAAGCGGTTTCCATTCCGCAGAGGCTTGCGGCAGTACCGCACAGCCGCGCGTCGCCGAGGCTCTCATCGTCGTTATACAGCTCTCCGCGCGAGGGACTGCCCTCAAATTTTCCGGTAAAGTAATCGTTGAGGAACTTCTTATGCGGAACCTCGCTCATACCGAAAGAGCTCAGATAATCATAGTCCAGTCCCCAGCCGATATCGTCGTGACATCTCAGATAGTTCAAAAACACATAATCCTTGGGAAGCTCGCTGAGCTGCTGCATCTGACGGTTCAGCAGCCTGACGTCCTTGGTCGCGACGGTATGCCACGTGCTCGCCATTGTCGTCACGTTGTACAGCATATGACATTCGGGCTTTTCCTTCGTGCCGAAATACGGCGCCACCTTAGACGGCTCCATCACGACCTCGCCGAGCAGCAGTACCGACGGACAAACGATCTCACAGACAAGCCGCATCATACGGACGAGCTTATGCACGGTCGGCAGATTGCGGCAGTTGGTGCCTAGCTCCTTCCAGATATATGGCACCGCGTCAAGACGGATGATATCGATACCGCGGTTGATCAGCGACAGCATATTACAGACCATATCGTTGAACACAACGCAGTTGCCGTAGTTCAGATCCCACTGGTAGGGATAGAACGTGGTCATCACGATATCGCCGTTCTCCAGTTCGGTGAAATTACCCGGTGCGGTCGTCGGGAAGACCTGAGGCACCGTACGCTCAAACTGAAAAGGAATGTCCCAGTTATCAAAAAAGAAATACCGCTTGCGCATTTCTTCATCGCCCGCGCGCGCCGCCTTTGCCCACGCGTGATCCTCGCTGGTATGATTCATCACAAAGTCCAGACACACGCTGATGTCATTTTTGTGGCACTCCGCCGTCAGCGCTTCGAGATCCTTCATCGTGCCCAGCTCAGGCTGCACCCGCTTAAAGTCCGCGACCGCGTAGCCGCCGTCGCTGCGGTCCTTGGGGCTTTTCAAAAGCGGCATCAGGTGCAGATAGTTGATCCCGCTCTCCTTGATATAGTCTATCTTCGCTTTGACGCCTTTCAGATCGCCGGCAAAATTGTCGACATACAGCATCATTCCGAAGAGCTTGTTCGTGCTGTACCAGAAGGGCGTTTTTTTACGCTCTCTGTCGAGCTTTTTCAGCGAAGCGCCGCGTTTCTCGTAATATTCATGCATCGCGCCGCACAGCCAGTAGAACGCCTGCAAATCGTTGTTGTACACCTCGCAGTAGAGCCATTTGAACTCGTCAAAGCGTTCTTCAAATCTCTCTGCGAATTCTTTTTCCCAAGCGGCGGAATGTTTCATCACATCACCTCATCCGGCGTAGGCATCGCGGGGATCGCTCCGCTGCGCGATGTCGTAAAGCTCGCCGCCTTATTCGCAAACGTGACCAGATCCCTTATCTCATCCTCCGTCAGCTCAGAGGGATGATACTTGCCGCGCTTTGCCATTGAGCTTAAAAACGCGCCGAGGAAGGTATCTCCCGCGCCGTTGGTATCTGCCACCTTGACCTTGAAGCCTTCACACAGACCGGTCGTATCGCCAAAGCGATAATAGGCGCCCTTTGCACCGAGGGTCAAAAGGATCAGCGGGATGTTATATTTCTCAAAAAGAATTTTAGTTCCTTCTTCGGAATCGTCGGTTCCGGTGAGCAGCGGCAGCTCCTCATCGGAGATCTTGAGAATATCCACCAACTCCAGCGGCTCTTTCATCATCGCAATCGCCGTATCTCTGTCATCCCAGAGACTCTCGCGGAAGTTCGGATCATAGGATACGGTCGCGCCGAATGCTTTCGCCCTCTTCGCCGCCGACAGGGTCGCTGAACGCGCCGGCTCGTCGGTCAGGCTGACAGACCCGAAATGCAAAAAACGGGTATCCTTCAACTGCTCGTCGTGGATCTCCTCCTCAGAAAGCAGCGTATCGGCAAAGCCCTTGCGGTAAAACGCGAAGCTGCGCTCACCGCTCTCCTGTAAGGAGACCACTGCGAGCGTGGTGTTCGCGGTTTCGGTAAAAATCATCCCTGTTGTATCCACTCCGTTTTGTTTTAATGTCATCAGCAGAAGATTGCCGAACGCGTCGTCTCCCACCTTACCGATAAAGGCGGTCTTTGCACCGAGCTTTGCCGCGGCTACCGCGACATTAGCGGGCGCGCCTCCGGGAAAGGCGGTATATACGGGGATTCCTGCGTCGGATACCCCGGTCTGGGTCAGGTCGATCAGCATCTCGCCGACAGTCAGTATATCAGTCATATAATCCTCCCGAAACCATCATAGTGATAAAATAAATCTTAGGAAAGCCTCTCTTCCCTCTTCGGTGCGTTTGTACACGCCGGCGTCGAGCAGAACCTTTTCAAATACCGCGCCGACCTCATCGCGGATGATCGCCTCGGCGTTTTCGCTGTTGAGCTCGGGGTGCTTCTCTGCAACCGTTTTTGCCCACTGCGCGTGAGAGGCGGTAAGAGGATTCTGCGACAAATCCTCACCTTTCAGCAGAACGTTTTTCACCGCTTCGAGTTCTTTGTCCAGTCGGGCGGGCAGCACCGCGAGACCCATCACCTCGATCAGTCCGATATTCTCCTTCTTGATGTGATGAAGAGAGGGATTCGGATGGAAAATACCCAGCGGTCTGTCTTTGGAAGTAAGATTATTTCTCAGCACCAGATCACACTCGAATCTGCCGTCTTTCATTCTGGCGATCGGGGTGACCGTGTTATGCGGCGTATCGTTTGTAAAGGCAAAGATACCCGCCTGTTCATCGGTATAAGCGCGCCACTTTTTTAACACATAGGCGCACGCTTCTGAGAGCTCTTTTCTGTCCTCTCCGCTAAGACGGATCACCGACATCGGCCATTTGACGGCGCCCGCGCTGATCCCGGGATAATCCTTCAGTTCAAACGGCGTTTCTATCGGCGCCGTCGCCATCGCGAAGGTGTAGTGTCCGCCCTGAAAATGCTCGTGGCTTAAAATCGAGCCGCCCACGATCGGCAGATCCGCGTTGGAGCCGACAAAGTAATGAGGGAACAGAGCGATAAAGTCAAAGAGCTTGTCAAACACAACGTCGTCGATCTTCATCGGGATATGACGCACGTTGAATACGATACAGTGCTCGTTATAATAGCCGTAGGGCGAATACTGGAGATACCAATCACCTTCGTTGATCGTGATCGGAATCGGACGCAGGTTCTGACGCGCGGGATGGTTCGGGTTGCCCGCAAAGCCCATATTCTCCGCACAGAGCTGACACTTTGGATAAGCGGTGGAAGCGCTCTTCCGCGCCGCGGCAATATCTCGCGGATCCTTCTCGGGTTTGCTCTTGTTGATCGTGATATCCAACGTTCCGTATTCCGATTCGTAAGTCCACTTGACGTCTTTTTCGATCCTGCCCGCGCGGACATAGTTGAGCTTTTTGGAGAAGTCATAGTACCACTCGGTCGCCTTTTGGGGAGAGGTATCATACTGCGCCTTGAAGTCGCGGATCACCTCTCGGGGCATCGGGGTCACGATCCCCATCAGCTTGGTATCAAAAAGGTCGCGGTTCGCGGCGGTATCCTCGATCACTCCGTTTTTGCAGGCGAAGTCGATCAGCGGACGCAGGATCTCATCAACGGACAGATCCGCCTGTTCAACAGGCTCGTCCTGCCAGTCATAAACACATAATACATCCATCAGCATATTGCGGACGACAAGCTCGTCCGCTCTGTCAATCAGCCGATTTTTCACACTGTAATCGATCAGTCTTTGAATATCCGCATAGATCATGGTATCACCTCATCATATCATTGTATACTATCATTCAGGTGAGGACAGAGTCCTCCCATAACGCTTCACTCTTATCTCTTCACTCGACACTGCACTCTGCACTCGACACTGCACTCTGCGCTCTGCACTCTGCACTAAACAGTAATTTCCACGCCGCCGACGGGACGGATCCGAAGAATATAGCAGCTGCCCTCGCCGAAGAGCGCGTCCATCTTTTCTTGATACATCTGTGTTTTGCCGTGCGGCACAAACGCCTGGATCGTTCCCGCGAAGCCGCCGCCGTGAACACGCACCGCGGCGTTCTCACCCAACACCGACTTACTCACCGCAATGCCGAGCGTGATGCCCTGCTCCAGCGGCTTCTTAGCCGCAAAGAGATTCTGGAGCAAAAACGCAGAGGACTCAGCGGAAGCGCGGAATTCTTTGAAGAACGCGTCCAGATCCCAGCGATCAAGCGCGTCCGCCTCGCGTTTCGCGCGTTCGTTTTCGGCAAAGAAGTGCATCGCTCTGAGGATCGCGCGGTCACTGCATATGCCCTTGAGCTTGGGGATCGCCTCATAGAACGCTTCCTTATCCACCTCGCGCAGGACCGTCTTTCCGAAATACGCGGCGACACTCTTCATCTCAGAGGGCACCGCGACATAGTCGTCGGTCAGATCACTGTGACTGCCTTTTGTATCGGTGATGCACAGGCTGTAGCCCGCGCGGTCAAAGTCGAAATGATGCTTCTCGACCAGCGGATTCCCGGGGTCGTTGAAGTCGAGATAGACGAAGCCGCCCACCGAACAGACGGTCTGATCCAGAAGCCCGCTGCCCTTGCCGAAATAGACGTTTTCTGCGTACTGTCCGATCTTGGCGATCTCCACCTCGCCCGCCTTGCAGTCGTTGTAGGCGATATCAATGATAGAGCCGATCAGCGTCTCAAAGGCTGCCGAGGACGAAAGCCCGCTGCCGGAGAGCACATCGGAGACGGAATACGCGTCAAAGCCGCCGATCTGAGCGCCCATCCCGGAAAACCGTGCCGCGATACCGCGGATCAGCGCCTGTGAGGCGCCGTACTCCTCTTTATGGACCCCAAGGTCGGAGAGATTCACCTCACACAGAGGATAGCCCTCCGACTGAAAACGGATCACGCCCTCGTCATGGAAGGCAACGACCGCGATCACATCAAGGTTCACCGCCGCCGCCAAAGCGCAGCCGTGCTGGTGATCGGTATGGTTGCCGCCGATTTCGGAGCGTCCCGGAGCGGAGAACAGACGAATATCCTCTCTGTCGGGGAACACCGCCGCGAACTTTTCGATCGCATCAATATACCGCTGTCTCTGACTGAACAAAACCTTCTCATCGGCGCCGTAAAGCAGCTTGAAGGCTTCATAATAATCTCTGTTGTTGATTTTTTCGATCATTTCCCGAGGCTTCATTTTACCACCCTCACATATCTAATTTTTTCATTTCTTCTAGGATTTCTTTCTCGGTCATATCCGACATTCCCTCTGCGCCTTCTCCGCTCTCATAATACTCCTTCTCCTCGGGAGATCCGGGCATAATCTTTTTGCCGTCCTCGGTAAGGATGAAATCACCGCAGTCATCCACCAGCGGCAGAAAACGTGAGAAATCCTTGATCAGCAGACGCGAGGTCAGCATCACGATCGCGCCGAAGCCGAAGAAGAACCAGATAAACGCGTACAGCGGACGAAAATGCGCATCCGTATAGGTCAGGTACAGCGGAAATACGTGGAAAAACAGGTTGACAAGCAGCCACCACGGCTTATGAAAAGCAAAGTACAGTCCGAATCGGATGAGATTCGGCAGCGTGTTCTCAAACGCCGCCATTGTGGGAAACAAATAGATCAGGATGACGACCAACGCCAGTCCCAGCGCGTAGACGCCGTACTGGAGATAGTTGATAAAGCCCTCCGCCTGAGAACAGATCTTGATATTAAAATAGCCGGCGACCATCAACACGGCAAAAATCACCCACGCGATCGTCGCCTGCTTGAAATTCGTCTTGAAACCGATCCAGAACTGTTTGAAGGGGTTAACAACGCCGTTGCCGCGAAGTGTCTTGAGCATCACATGATAGAGACCGGCGTAAGATGCTCCGATGGTAACGACAGGAATACTGAACAGCACGAACATCAGATTCGCGCCGATGATGATGCCGATCTTGGTCATTATCCTGCCGAACACGCTGTCGTTGGAAAAAAACGAATTGATCGCGTCACGCATCATTAACCCTCCCCAGAACATAATCAATAAAGAACTCTGCCTCTTCGAGGTTTTTACTCTGCGCGCCGATCCCGATCGCGCAGGAGTCGAGGTACATATGATATTCCGATACCAGAATGCTGTCGGAGATATCGATACCGACGGGGATCGGACCGTCGTGTTCACCATCGTCTTCGGGAGGTTCATAATAGATAAAGCGGTCGCCGTATTTCGCTTTGATCGAAGCGGCGCGCTCGTCGTTTAAATCCAGCAGGCGGCCGCTCTGTCCAAGCGCCGCGAGAGAATCGCTCTCCATCGTAATACCGTCGAGCTCCCCCGCATCAGCCAGCGCAATAAAGGCGTTATAATAGGCGTTGCCTTTCGCCTGATTCTGTAAATAGTCAAAATAGGAAACGGCGTTAAACTCCACCTTTTTCTCTGTCAGGTCGTAACCTGCTGTTTCGGTGAAGTCCTTCCACAGATCGGAGCCTGTGCCGACGTCCGCGGTCGTATTCGCAAAGGTCAGCGAAAGCCAGTTATCCGGAATGTTGGTAGTGATCCTGACGATCATAAAGGCGCCGAACGCCAGAACAAACACGACGGCGACAATCGGAATCCAGAAGTAGGTCCAGATATACTGCACCGCTTCCTTAAAGCTCATTTCCTTGATTTTCTGTTTTTCTTCGGCAAGATTCAGCTTATTGGGATTCACTCTCCTGCCTCCTTTGATAAAAAACTATTTGATTTGGATGATATCCACCTGCATACAGGGATAGTCGCCCGTCAGCTGCGGGAAGGTATATCCCGCGCTCATTAAGGACGATCCCAGACACTCGAACTCGCCGTTGACGGAATAGACCGCCTGATCGTCCAGACCTTTCAGTCTGACATGAACGGGAGCGGAATTCGCAAGAGGGTTGGTCACCACAATGTTGAGCAGACTGCGGCTTTTGTCCTCGCTGACAAACTGCCACGCGACATAGTGTCTGCTGTCAACGGAGGTGCTCAGGCGATAGTGCAGCCCTCCGTGAACGATCGGCTCGATCTCCTTGAACCGCTTGACCTGTTCCTTCATCTCCTCAAGCTCTTCCGGTGAGAGCTTATCGAGATCCAGCTCATAACCGAAGGTGCCGGACATCGCGACGATCCCGCGGGTTGACAAAGGCGTCAGCCGTCCGGTCTGATGGTTCGGCGAAGCGGAAACGTGAGCGCCGACAGCCGACATCGGATAACCGAACGAGGTGCCGTACTGGATGGCAAGACGCGAGATCGGGTCGGTATTATCGGAACACCAGATCTGCGGAGAATACGCGAGCATTCCCGCGTCAAAGCGTCCGCCGCCTCCCGCGCAGCCTTCAAACAGCACCTGCGGGAACTCCCTGGTCAGGTGATCGTAGAGCCGGTACAGATTCAGATAATAGCGGTGCGACACCTCTCCCTGTCTGGAGGACGGCAGCGCGCGGGAATAAACGTCCGCCATCGAACGGTTGAAGTCCCACTTGATATAGGTAATATTGTACTGCGAAAGCAGATAAGAAATCGTTGTGTAAAGATACTTATAGACGTCCTCACGAGAGAGATCCAGCACCAGCTGGTTTCTGCTCATCATCGGCGCGCGGTTCGGCGCCGAAAGCGCCCAGTCGGGATGCGCGCGGAAGAGATCCGAGTCCTCGTTGACCATCTCGGGCTCGATCCATAAGCCGAACTCCAGTCCCAAAGCGTTGACCTTTTCGATCAGACCGTCAAGACCGTGCGGAAGCTTCTTCAGATCCGGCACCCAGTCGCCGAGGCCCGCATTGTCGTCGTTGCGGTTCTTGAACCAGCCGTCGTCCATGACAAACAGCTCCACGCCGAGCTTCTTCGCTTTTTCGGCGATGGAGAGCAGCTTCTTTTCGTTCAGATCGAAGTAGGTCGCCTCCCAGTTGTTGATCAGCACGGGACGGTGAGAGAGCTTGAACTTTCCTCTGACAACATTGTTGCGGATCGCACGGTGATAACGGTGCGAAAGCTCGGTAAGACCGTTGGCGCAGGTCAGGATCACCTCAGGCGTATAAAAAGACGTTCCCGCCGAAAGCTCCCAGCGAAACCGGTCGTCGGAAATACCCATCACCGCGCGGGTGGAATCAAACTGATCCAGCTCGACCTCGATCTTGTGGTTGCCGGAATACATCAGCATCAGACCGTAGGACAGCCCCGAATCCTCATTTGCCGCGTGATCGCACAAAATGATAAAGGGGTTATGCTGATGGCTCGACATTCCTCTGCCGGAGGAAAGCGTGTGGATCCCGTGGAAAAGCGGTACGCGCTCCGCCTGGCGCTCCATACAGTGGCGTCCGTAAAAATGGACCATATCCCACTTGCCGAACGGCAGCTCCAGACAGATGGACGACGCCTTTCTCAGCCAGACGATCTCGGTGCCCGCGTTGATGATCTCTGTCGCGCGGGTGATGATATCCAGTTCCTCAAAGACGCCGTAATAGAGCTTGACCGCGATATTGGCGGCGCTGTCGATCAGGCTGAGGATCAGGGTCTGGACCCTGTCGCCGTTGTCATAAACCGAGGGCAGCCCGGGGATCTCATACTTACTGTTTTTTATCTCGTATCCGGTAAAATGGAATTCCGCACAGCGTGAGCCGTCGGAACACGACGCGCGGATGCTTGTCACTCTGAAATCGCCTACGCCGAAAGAGGTATACTCCTGAGCGAAAGAGTCCAGTGAAAACGCGCGGTCGTGACGCATATCATAGGGGTTGCCCGAGAAGCCGTGGTCATAGATACGATACGGATAAGACATATCGTTCTGTCCAACTCTCGGACCGTAATACAAATGATGCAGAAAGCCGAGCATATCCACCTGCATCTGATAACAAGTATGATCTGTTTCTAAAATAAACTGTTTTGTCTCCTCGTTATAGCGAATACTCATAGGCGTCTCCTTTAGGTTTCATGATCCGTATTAAATATCTTCTGCAAAGGGCTGATTTCACTCTTATGCTGTTCTCTGTAGGTTCTGGGACTTACGCCATAAAAGCTCTTGAAGGTTTTGGAGAATGTCAGAGGATTGTCATAGCCGATCTGACG
This sequence comes from Ruminococcus sp., assembly GCA_017404145.1. Lineage (GTDB taxonomy): Bacteria > Bacillota > Clostridia > Oscillospirales > Acutalibacteraceae > Ruminococcoides. The sequence continues at coordinate 45,094 of JAFRCW010000051.1, forward strand.
GGAAATCTCCTGAATCGGATTCTCGGTCTCCTCGAGCAGCTTGCATGCGCGGCTTAATTTACACTGCATCAAATACTCCTGCGGAGATACTCCCATCTTCGCCTTGAAGATATTGGTCAGGTAGCTGCGGTGGATGCCGATGATGCGCGCTACGTCGCTCACTCTCGCGGTAGCGTAATTCTCGCGGATAAAGTCAGCGGCGTATTTGACGTACTGTTCGGCGGGGTAATCGTGCGTCCTTTTGATATTCTGATTACCCTTATAGTTCGACTCAATCGCATAGGTAATATACGCAAAGAGCAGACCGGTACGGTGTATCACATTTGCGGGAGACACCTCGGGAACATCCAGTACCTGCGCTACCAGCGAATAAAACTGCTGGGGATCCACGTGGCAGTCCAGTACGTTGACGCCTTTAACAAAGCCGGCTTCCTCCAGGCACTGCTGCGCCTGATGACCGTCAAACGTCATCCAGCAGTAGACCCACGGATCCTTGCCGTCGGCGCGGTACCATGTATCTTCTCCCGGCTTGGTCACAAATATCTGACCGAAATGCAGTTCTCTCTCAACGCCGTTGACGCTGAGGACTCCTTTTCCCTCGAGAACCACATGCATATGATATCCGCTGCGATCATCTGCTTGAAAATAATAATCGGGAAGACAGTGCTCCACGCCGCACAGCATCAGATACAGATCGTCGGTGAAACGCCGCTGATAAACCAGACAGCGGATTTTAGGGGTTTCGAAATATTTGCTTTCTTCGCTCATAGCATCACCAAAAAGTTAAGCTCTTATGAAAACCGGAAGGATGCGCGAAGCGGCTTTCATAATGGTTTAATAATCTGTCATAAAAGAAGCCGGAGGTATTACCGGTGTAATACCTCCGACAACTTGTTGGTGTTTCAAGATCTTTCGCCCAAAGGCAATTGATACTTAAAGTTTGCCGCCCGAGGTAGCTATACCCTCTACAAATTGCTTTTGGAAAATAACATAAATCACAACCATCGGTACAACTGCCAGAACAGCCGCGGCCATCATGGTGGGATAGTTACTGGAGAACTGTCCCTGCATCTTCGCGAGACCGGCGGAAAGAGTGGTGGTTTCCGCTCTGGTACAAACGATCATCGGCCACATCAGATCCTTGAACGCGAACAGCGCCGTGAAGATACCCAGAGATACCATCGAGGAGCGTGTCAGCGGCATCATGATCCTTAAAAATCTCTGACCGATATTACAGCCGTCGATATCCGCCGCTTCCTCCAGATCTTTCGGAAGACCTTCGTAACCCGTCTTTAACAGATAGGTACCGAAAGCGGTGACGATACCGGGGAACACAAGTCCCGTTACCGTGTTGAGGATGCCGAGCTTAGATACCATCAAATACTGAGGAATGATGAATATCTGGGCGGGGATCATCATCTGAACAAGAACCAAAGCAAAGAAGAAGTTCTTTCCCGGGAACTTCAGTCTGCCGAACGCGTAGCCCGCCATGGTAGCGGTCAAGCATGCGCAGATAACTCTGAAGAGAATCATCAAAAGGGTGTTCTTGTAGAGATAGAGGAAGTTATAGCTCTGCCAAACCTCCGCAAAATTCTCCCAGTGCCAGCCATGGGCGGGGAAAATATAGAACGGATCAACGGAGATCGCCTCCTGGTTGGTCTTCAGAGCGGTTAAGATCATCCATACAAAGGGAACCAACATGATGAAGGCAAAGATGATCAGGATGACATACATAATGATTTTGCTTGCGATATTTCTTGCGCGAGCACTAGCCATAAACCTGTTCCCCCTTTCTTACGGATGATATACCAGTTTCTTCTCTGCTCTCTGCAGAATGAAGGTAACCAGCATAATAAAGATAACGAGTACCACAACGATCGTCGCGCCGTAGCCCTTGTTGCCGTTGGTGAAGGCGTAGGTGTAGAACAGGTACACGATCGACTGGGTATTCTGCAACGCAAGGTTGGTCTTGTCCATAACCATGAACATCAGATCGAAGATCGTCAGAGCGCCGATGATACGGGTCTGAACAATGAAGAATGTCGTCGGAGAAAGCAGCGGTACGGTAATATGGAAGAACTGCCGGATTCCGGTAGCGCCGTCGATCTCGGCGGCTTCGTAGTAGTCTCCGGGAATTTCCTGCAGACCTGAGATAAACAGGACCATATTATAACCGATGATCGACCATACGCCGATGATACCGATGGAAATCCACGCGATATTCGGATCGGAGATCCACGCGACATTGGTGCCGAATGTATTATTGATAAGACCGAACTGCTGATTGTAGAGCCATTTCCAAACCATGGCGACCGCAGCGGGGGCACAGACCATGGGCAGGAAGAATATCGTTCTGAAAAGGGAAGTACCCTTGAGCTTCTTGTTCAAAAATACTGCCAGAACCAGTGCGATAACAACACCAAAAGGAACTTCAATCAGCGCGTATTTAATGGTATTCCAAAGCGAATGCCATGTCTCGGAGTTCGAAAGAACGGTAGCGTAGTTCGCGAACCCGATGAAAATATTTCCCTTACCGAAATCTCCCGTCTTGCAGAACGACTGCCACAGGGTATCGATAGCGGGATAGAAGTTTAAGACAATCAGACCGATCATCGTGGGAGCGATAAAGCAATATGCCCATATCATCTCACGCTTCTGAGCCTGCGTTCTCTTTTTCTTCAGCGCCTTTTCTTTCATAAGTCCCCTCCTTTTCATTTTATTTTGCGGCGGACCGGACCACAACGCCCGGCCCGCCTTGATTCAAAAATGTTAAAATGAGAAACAGGAAAATTATTCAGCCGCAATAGCGTCTTCGATGATCTTCTGCGCATTGTCGCACGCAGTCGCCATCAGAGCAGCATCCTCGGGATTCTGCCACGGATCGAGGAATGCGCCTGCCTGCTGGAGAGCATCCTCCCAAACGGTGGTGTTTCTGGTGTAGGGACGGAAGTAGAGGCTGTAGTCCTCTGCCTCGAGGAACGGAGCGACGTCCATACCTTCAAACGCGCTTGTGAACGCTTCGGAAACGCCCTTCATACCGCCCATGGTAACGCCGAGCTCGGACTGCTTGGTCTGGCCTTCTTCAGAGCAGAAGTACTTGATCAGGCTGAAGCAGGAGTCGGGATCGGAAACAGCCGCGGAAGCAGCCCAGCCGAGGCCGTTGTAAGCGGACCAGCGCTCTTCCTTCTCGCAGGTGCCGTTGCCGTTGAGGTCAGCGTAGGGAAGCAGCTCCCAAGCATAGTCAGCGTGATTCTCGGCGGTGTAGAAGGAGTTGATCATCCAGGAGCCCTGTGTGATCATACCGACCTTGCCGGACATGAACAGAGAGTCGGTGCCGGTCTCGGCAACAACAGACTGGGGAGCGCCGACGGTGAGGAGCTTACGCATCATTTCCATACCTGCCTTAGCCTCGTCGGAGCCGATGGTGGTGCCCTTGTGATCGTCGGTGATGACCTGACCGCCGTAGCAGTATACGAGGTTGTACCAGCCGTCCTGGTTGTTGGATGTGTTCATCGCCATACCGTAGACGTCGCCGTTAGAGCCTTCGGTGATCTTCTTAGCAGCTTCATACATATCGTCCCAAGTCCATTTATCGGTGGGATACTCAACGCCGTACTGATCAAAGATCGCCTTGTTGTAGAGCAGCGCGATGGTGTCATGATCCTTCGGGAGAGCATAGATCTTGCCGTCGGAACGGGTATACAGATCCTTGACGCCCTCATAGTACACGCTCATATCAACATTCTCTTTGCTGATATAATCGGTGAGATCCAGAAGAATGTCGTTCTCCATGTACATCTGGACGGTGTTAGAATGCATCCAGAACACGTCGGGCATGGTGCCGCCGGAAGCGCCCGCCTCTAAGAGGGTCCAATAGTTGTCCCAGTCAACAACTTCAACGTTGACCTTGATGCCGGAAGTCTCGGTCCACGCGTCAGCGATTTCCTGAATGCCCTTCTGCTGGTTAGCGTCCCAGATGTTAACTGTGATCGCATCGGTCTTTGCGCCGCCGGAGCCGGAATCACCGGAGCCGGAATCACCGGAGCCGCTGCTACCGGAGCCGGAGCCGGAGCAGGCAACCATCAATGACGCAACCAAAAGGACTGCGAGTAATAAAGCAATAATTTTTTTCATGTCTTTCCTCCTGAAAAGTATTTGTTGTTTTGCACAAAGACCGCCGTCTTATATGCCCTTACATTGTCATTGTACTCCCCGACACAACATTTTACTATAGTCGAATGTTACCGAAACATAGATTAATGTTGAAAATCTAACGTATTATTCTGTTTTCGCATTATAAAATGTGTTCCGAGCGTCAGAAAATTATAGACATATTATACATTATATTTACACATTATTCAAGAAAATATAATATTTTGACCGTGAAAAACAACCGTCAAAATGCACAAATTATTGACGATAATCTATCGGATCTGTCAAACACCCCTCGATCAAATTTCTCAAAAATCCAGTGTTAAAGCCAATTTTGTTAAATAAATAACACTTTGATTCCTGTGACGCGCCTGCCTTCTCAGCAGGCTGATCGAATCAAAAATATTGATTTTTGTTAGTTAAATAACATTTTGACATATTTTTATGACATCTATCTATACTATTTTGACCGATTATCCTGTAAACTTAGTTATGTCAGAATGTATATCTGGCGAATCTTATAACCCCATGGCGCTTGTTCACTCCACACATCTGAGCCGGCGTACATTTTAAAGGAGGTTGTGTCAATCCCTCAGACTCGGGGTGCGGCAGCGTGGAGACCTGTCGTAATGCGGAGTAATCTTCTACGGTTGCCCGCGAGGCGATTGCGGCGGAGGCCCTTTCGTCAGAGTCGTGTTTATGTCCGAAGTTATTTTAAAAGGAATCAAAAAAATCTATGACAACAAGGTGACCGCTGTTCACGATGTGAACCTGAAGATTGCGGACAAGGAGTTCATTGTACTTGTCGGCCCCTCGGGATGCGGAAAGTCCACTACCCTGAGAATGGTAGCGGGTCTGGAGAGCATCTCCGACGGCGAGCTCTACATCGACGGCAAGCTGATGAACGACATCGTTCCCAAGGACAGAGATATCGCGATGGTATTCCAGAACTACGCGCTCTATCCCCACATGACCGTCAGAGACAACATGGCGTTCGCCTTAAAGCTCAAGAGAACGCCCAAGGCGCAGATCCAGGAAAAGGTCAACGAGGTCGCGAACATCCTCGGCATCACCCAGTATCTTGACAGAAAGCCGAAGGCTCTCTCCGGCGGCCAGAGACAGCGTGTCGCGATCGGCAGAGCGATGGTCAGAAATCCGAAGGTCTTTTTGATGGACGAGCCTCTCTCTAACCTTGACGCAAAGCTCAGAAACGAGATGCGCGCGGAGATCATCAAGCTCAGACAGAGAATCGACACCACCTTTATGTATGTAACGCACGACCAGACAGAGGCGATGACGCTGGCTGACCGTATTGTCATCATGAAAGACGGTTATGTCAACCAGATCGGTACTCCTCAGGAGCTCTTCAACAAGCCCGTCAATCTCTTTGTCGCAGGCTTCATCGGTATGCCGGTGATGAACTTCTTCCAGGGCAGCAAGCTGCTGCTGGAAAACGGCAAGTATATCGCCGAGATCCGCGGCGTGAAGTTTGAGCTTTCCGACTTCCAGCAGAAAGCGCTCAAGGCGAAAGACGTCAAGCCCACCGCTATCACCGCGGGCGTTCGTCCCCAGCACATCACCGTAGGCTCCGGTCAGCTCTCCGCGAAGATCGAAGTCAGCGAGATGATGGGTACCGAGTATAACATCCACGCCAAGAGCGGCGACGATAACGTCGTGATGGTGATCCCCACCATCGGACTCGGCGCTGACGTTTCCATGGGCAAGACCGTCAACTTTGACGTCGATCCCGAACTGATCCAGCTCTTTGACGAAGCATCGGGCAACAACCTGATTTGGTACGACGAGGAATCGGCAAAAGCCAACGCTCCCGAGTGCTCAAAATTCTGAGAGCTTTCATGTATTAGGTCAACTTCTCCTTTCTCTAATACATTCCTTTCTAACGCCCCGAACGAATCCGATATCGTTCGGGGCACTTTTTCATAAAATCGAGTATCGGTCTTGTCATCAGCAATAACGATATGATATAATAAGGATCAGTATTAAAACCGGAGGATATTATGGAACCGAAATTTGTCAACCGATTTCAGCGCAGCTTTGACGTAGAAAAAGAGCTGTATCTCTATTTGCACATCACCGCTCCCCCGATGCTGATCAGCCTGATCATCCTCGGCGTTACCGCTGTCGTGAATCTGATCGTATGTCTGGTGTGCGGACTGACTTACGCGAACCTCGCTGTTTTCGCGATGTGCTTCATTGTGCTGTGTATTATCTTATACCGTTATTACGCGGCAATCCAAGCGGGACGCAGCCGCCTGAAAGAAGAAACCAACAACAAGGGAGAAATCACGGTTACCGCTTCGCTGGACGGCGATGAGCTGATCAGCGAATCCACCGCCAGAGAAGAGCCGGTCTATGTTCCCTTCTCTCAGCTGAAAAAAGTGTTTGTCACTAAAAATTTCTATATGATCCAGACTGAAGAAAAGATGGTATACGTCTTTAAAAAGGGCGCGTTCTCCGTCGGCAAGGAGGAGGACTTTCTCCCCTATGTCAGACAGCTGATCGAGCACAACAAGAAAAAAGGCAAGTAAGGAGTCACTATGAGCATCCTATCCTCAGAACCCTTCGGCGCCGCCAAAGACGGCGCGGCGGTCACACGCTATACTCTGCGCAACGATAACGGTATGCAGGTCTGCGTCCTCGGTTACGGCTGTGCGGTGCAGAGCATTCTTGTCCCCGATCACAGCGGTAATCTGCAAGACGTCGCGCTCGGCTACGATACGATCGAAGACTACGAAAACGGCATCTGCTTTTTCGGCGCGTTCGTCGGCAGATATGCCAACCGCATTCAGAACGCCGCGTTTTCTCTGAACGGAAAAACCTATCGGCTGGAACAAAACGACGGTAAAAATCATCTTCACGGAAAACTGGCAAAACGTGTTTACAACGGGGTGATCGAGAATGACTCCTTGGTATTTCATATCATCAGCCCGCCCGAAGAAGAAGGCTTCCCCGGCACGCTCAGCGTCAGGCTCCTGTACCGTCTGACAAATGACAACGCGCTGGAGATCGAATATGAAGCGCGTACCGACGAGGACACCGTCATCAATCTGACGAATCACACCTATTTCAATCTCAACGGTCACGACGGCTCCGATGTGCTCGGTCACTTGATGAGGATCAACGCCGACCGGTTTACCGAGATCAATGAACAGAAGCTCCCTACCGGCAGGATTCCTAAGATCGGCGGCACACCGCTGGATTTCCGGCAGGAAAAGCAAATCGGCGCGGATCTTTTCTCAGATGATCCGCAGCTAAGGTATGCCTGCGGCTACGACCATAATCTGATACTCGGCAAAACGCCGGGAGAGTTCAAAGCATTTGCCCTCATCAAAAGCGAAAAGACCGGTATCGTCCTTTCCGCGTCGACTACCGAGCCCGCGGTACAGCTCTACACCGGAAATTTCATTCAGGAGGATCCGGTGCCTCACGGAAAAAGCGGGATCCGATATCCGCGCTTCGGCGGGTTCTGTCTGGAAGCGCAGCATTATCCCTGCTCCCCCAACTTTCCGGATTTTCCCACTACCGTACTGAAAAAGGGCGAGGTCTACCGACAGAAAACGGTGTATCGTTTTTCTTTCTGACGCAAGCCGGGTCGTCCGTTACCGGCATATCAAACGCTCTCTTTATTACGAATGTGACCTTAGCCTGTTGACAAACGGCCGCTGCACAACCGTATAAATTAAAAAACCGCGCAGATGTTTTCAAAATGATATGCTCCCTTTATGGAAGACAGTGAAATAAAAAACTGTTAACTATGAAGGGAGCATTGTTATGTCCAGAAAAGGAAAAATTAAACCAGAAATAAAATTACAGAAAGTATTAGAATGTTTA
>JAFRCW010000052.1 GCA_017404145.1 Ruminococcus sp.
CACGCTAGAGGTCGTGGGTTCGAGTCCCATCCAGGTCGCCATTTTTTTTGCCTCGGTAGCTCAGTCGGTAGAGCAAGGGACTGAAAATCCCTGTGTCGGCGGTTCGATTCCACCCGAAGGCACCATATGCGGATGTAGCTCATCTGGTAGAGCGCCACCTTGCCAAGGTGGAGGTAGCGGGTTCGAGCCCCGTCATCCGCTCCATAGACGTTAAAAGGACTTAACAAGTTTAAGTCCTTTTTAACTAAGTAACAGATACAGAGATAAGTTTTCCTCAGTTCTTATGTCTTATTTCTTAGTTCTTAGTTATACGGCGACATAGCCAAGTGGTAAGGCACGGGTCTGCAAAACCCTGATTCCCCAGTTCAAATCTGGGTGTCGCCTCCAAAGCGAAAATCCTGTCACAAGTGTGGCAGGATTTTCTAATTAGTATAAAAGGTAAGTCACTTCAGAAATTGAGCATAGTTCCTTTTGGCGCAAATCACACGCGCGATCGTGATAAGCTTTTTTTCTTCCTCAACCCAATAGAAAATAAGATAGTTTTGAACCGGTAATTTCCGATACTCTTTCTTCAGCGGTCTGATAGGAACATATACCGGAAACGAATAGGGAAATTCACGCAGTCTTTCTACGGCGTTTACCAGCTCTTCTGTCAGATGATCGGCGGCAGTCGCATTTTGCAGCTGTGTGCTGACATACCGAACAATATCAACCATATCTGTGAGGGCAGCCGGCAGGTAACTGACGTCATACAACTGAATTACCTCCCGCCGTTTCTTTCAAAATCTTCAAAACATCTTTAGAAGAATAACGCTGATTGGTACTTTCCGCTTCTCTTTCCGCTTCTTGTAATTTAAAATAGACTTCACTTTCAAACTGTAAGTTTTCATATGCTTCCATACTCAAAACGACCATATCGCCATATCCGTTTTTGGTAAGGATAACAGGCTGTGACGTCTCATGAACAGTTTTTGAAATATCCGCAAAATTGTTTCGCAGATCCGATACCGGTCTGATTAACTGCATAATAACACCTCCAAATTTAGTTTAGCATAATTACGCTAAAAAATCAACATTAAAAATATTACTTTAACACTTTCATCGTTTTTCGCCGGAAAGGAGGCGTCCATCTTGCAGCAGCAATTCAGACCGGCTAAAGAATCAGACATCCCCGCCGTCTTTTCCCTCATCGCCAAACGCGTGCACTGGATGGATGAGGTTGGCATACAGCAGTGGAACGCGACCGACTATCTGACCGTTTATCCCGAGGAATACTATCTCTCCTGTCAGCAAAACGGCGAGCTGTATCTCTATGAGGATAACAGCGTCATCACCGGCGCATTCGTATTGTTCGATAAAGACGTACGCTGGCAGGATAATGACGAAGTCTCAGACGCCTGCTATCTGCATAATCTCGCGACCGATCCTGCCGTCAAGGGGCTCGGAAGATTCCTGATCGCCAAAGCGGAAAAAGTCACCGTCCAAAGAGGCAGACGCCGCCTGCGCCTCGACTGTGCCGTTGACAACCCTTTTCTTAATACGTATTATGAAGAACTGGGATACAAGCTCCGCGGCGAATGTATCGACGGCGCATATATCGGGAATCTGAGGGAGAAATCTCTTTTTAATTCATAATTCATAATTCATAATGTCATTCCTTATATGCGCTGAAAAGGAGCCGCCTATGTCCGACTATCAAACTATCATCCATCCTATCCCACCGCTGTTTGACAAAAATTCCGAAAAGCTGATCCTCGGCTCCTTCCCGTCGATCAAATCCAGAGAGGCGATGTTCTTCTACGGTCATCCGCAGAATCGCTTCTGGAAGCTGGTCGCTCTGCTGTTTGAGGAAGAGCCGCCTGTGCCAGTGGAAGAAAAGAAACGCCTGATCCTCTCCCACCGCCTCGCGCTGTGGGACAGTATCCATTCCTGCGAGATCATCGGCTCCTCCGACAGCTCGATCAAAAACGTCGTCCCGAACGACCTCGGCGTCATCCTGAACAACAGTAACGTCACACAGATCTTCTGCAACGGCGCGCTTTCCTACAAAATGTATATGAAGTACATCTTCCCCACCACGGGGATCAAAGCGATCAAGCTCCCCTCCACCAGCCCCGCCAACGCCGCGTATTCTATGGAACGGCTGAAGAATAGTTGGCAGATCATTGTAAAATAGTTTATATTTCTTATATCGAATTATAATGCGTTATAATAATTCTGTATTAGAATTATCAGTGCCTTATCTTGACATTACGGCAGCAATAAGGTAAAATATACCCACCGAATAATATTCGTCTCAGTAGCTCAGTAGGATAGAGCGTTCGCCTCCTAAGCGAAAGGTCGGGGGTTCGACTCCCTTCTGGGACGCCATTCAACAAAAGGGTACCCTTATGAGTACCCTTTTGTTGATTTAACCCATCCATCAGCGTCCCAGAAGGGAGTCGAAGGCGACTGTGCCAAGATGTAAGCGTCAGCGCACATCGCAGGTAAAAATGATTCAGTGAATCATTTTTAAGGAGAGCGCAGATGTCACACAGCTATTCCGACTTTGGCAACAAGCGAGGCAGAGGTTCTCGAATATCAACAGCGAGCTTCTGGGACGCCAAAGCGAAAATCCTGTCACAACGTGGCAGGATTTTTGGTTTGTATTATTCATTCTTCAATCTTCAGTTTTCAGTCTTAAGTTCTGCAACAGGCTTTTCGAAATGAATACTGAAGACTTAAAACTGAAAAACTGTTTAATTACAATTCACAAAAACCATTTCCGTGAATAAAAACGGAAGAGCGCTTGTTGAGCTGCAATAATTGTTGACGGTGTATAGACAAATTGATCAAATTATTGTATGATAAATTCATAAAAGACTGGCGGTGATAAAATGAAAGATCATGGACAAGTTGCGGAAGAATTATTCCGTGAGGGCTACAACTGCTCGCAGGCGGTGCTGCTCGCCTTTGAGGATATGACAGGACTCGAACGCGAGACCGCGGCGAAAATCGCCTCGTCGTTCGGCGGCGGCTTGGGACGGATGCGTGAGGTCTGCGGCGCGGTATCGGGCGCGGCGATGGTGTTAGGACTTGTCAGAGGCTATTGTGATCCGAAGTCATATGAACAGAAAAAAGCTCACTATCAGCTGATACAGGACTTTGCCGCACGATTCAAAGAGAAAAACGGCTCCATCATCTGCCGCGAGCTGCTCGGCGGCGTCACATCACCCGGCGGTATTCCCGAACAGCGCACCCCCGAATTCTACCAAAAACGACCCTGCGCCTCCCTGATACGGCAGGCGACGCGGATCGTTGACGAGATGCTGGCACAAACGGATGCTCCCTGATATCGGGGCGTCCGTTTTACTTATGAAAAATTAACAAATAATCGAATTTACCACTTGACCTTTTTTGTTATTTCATATATACTTTACAATAAGAAAGAATCATTGTTTTCATCCGTTTTGTTTTTGATAAAATCGATGAGGATACAGACCGCTTTCAATAATAATTAAGGAGGAAATGCTTATGTATTACACAGCAGAAGTAACCAATATGTGCCCGGTAGCAAAAGGTGCGTATCACGGTCCTGCTCCCATCCCGGAAGAGGGTCAATGGGTACAGGCGAAGGAAATCAAGGACATCTCGGGATTCACTCACGGAATCGGCTGGTGCGCTCCTCAGCAGGGCGCCTGCAAGCTGACCCTGAATGTCAAGGAGGGCATCATCGAAGAGGCGCTGGTGGAGACCATCGGCTGCTCCGGTATGACCCACTCCGCCGCGATGGCGTCCGAGATCCTGATCGGCAAGACGCTGCTCGAGGCGCTTAACACCGACTTGGTTTGTGACGCGATCAATACCGCGATGAGAGAGCTGTTCTTACAGATCGTCTACGGCAGAACCCAGAGCGCGTTCTCTGAGGGCGGTTTGCTGGTCGGCGCTTCGCTGGAAGACCTCGGCAAGGGCCTGCGTTCTCAGGTAGGCACCATGTTTGCTACCCGCGAAAAGGGCCCCCGCTATCTCGAGATGACCGAGGGCTACTGCACACGCATCGCGCTCAACAAGGACGATGAGATTATCGGTTACGAGTTCTTAAGCATCGGCAAGATGATGGACTTCATCAAGAGCGGCATCGCCGCCGACGAGGCGATCAAGAAGGCGACCGGTCACTATGGTCAGTGGGACAATGCCGCCAAGTACATTGACCCGCGTAAAGAATAAGGGAGGCGCACAGTATGGCTTTATTTGAAAACTACGACAGACGAATCAATAAAATCAACGGCGTACTCGCCGAATACGGTATCTCCTCCGTAGAAGAGTGCCGCGAGATCTGCAAGGCCGCCGGCTTTGATCCCTATGAGATCGCCAAGGGCATCCAGCCCATCTGCTTTGAAAACGTATGCTGGGCATACTGCGTTGGCGCCGCTATCGCTCTGAAGGCGGGCGCAAAGAACGCTGAAGAAGCCGCCAGATACATCGGTATCGGCCTGCAGAGCTTCTGTATCGACGGCTCCGTCGCCGAAAACCGCAAGGTCGGTATCGGTCACGGCAACCTCGCCGCTATGCTGCTTTCTAACGACACCAAGTGCTTCGCGTTCTTAGCGGGTCACGAATCCTTCGCCGCCGCGGAAGGCGCGATCGGTATCGTCCGCAACGCGAACAAGGTCAGAGAACAGCCCCTGAGAGTTATCCTCAACGGTCTCGGCAAAGACGCCGCTCAGATCATCTCCAGAATCAACGGCTTCACCTATGTACAGACCCAGTTCGACTACTTCACCGGCGAGCTGACCGTCGTCAAGGAGACCCCCTATTCCGACGGCGAGCGCGCGAATGTACGCTGCTACGGCGCTGACGACGTCAGAGAGGGCGTTGCGATCATGCACAGCGAGGGCGTTGACGTTTCCATCACCGGCAACTCCACCAACCCCACCCGCTTCCAGCATCCTGTTGCCGGCACCTACAAGAAAGAATGTGTCGAGCAGGGCAAGAAGTACTTCTCCGTTGCATCCGGCGGCGGCACAGGCAGAACCCTCCATCCCGATAACATGGCGGCGGGCCCCGCTTCCTACGGTATGACCGATACCATGGGTCGTATGCACTCCGACGCTCAGTTCGCGGGCTCCTCTTCCGTTCCCGCGCACGTTGAGATGATGGGCTTCCTCGGCATGGGCAACAACCCCATGGTCGGCGCTACCGTCGCGGTAGCCGTCGCGATCCAGAACAGCCTGAAGTAATCAACATTCATACGGTTGAGATTGCCGCGGGGATGAATCCCCTCGCAATGATTAAAAAAATCATCCGGACCTGTCACACGGCGGGTCCGGATTTTTGTATATACACTATTGACAGCACGAACAAATGTATGATAAAATATCAATGGAACAATAGTTCCCGTGGGAGCTATCCACGGTTTAGGCGGTTAGTCCTCTCTAAGACGAAAGTCATAACAGAGGGACTGTGACCCTCTGTTTACATAGAAACCTCTTGGAGGAATTGACAGGACAGAGGGTGATGACGATGCGATATGTTACCTACAGCGATTTATTCTCATTCGCTCTGGTAATCATAGGTATTATCAGTTTGTTTATCACCGTTCTGATAAACAATCACAAAAAATAACCGCCCCAGCCATCGGAGCGGTTATTTTTCATGATAACAAACTTTGAGGGCTAACCGTCTAAGGATAGCTCCTTTGTTATTTTTATTATACACACGAAACGTGCATTTGTCAAGTGTCTTGCGGTGGTGCTCTGATTACAAATGTATAGCCCCTCGCAAAATGCGAAGGGCTTTATATTCTAAAAAAGAATTATTCCTCAGGAATATCTCCGGTGCAGTGCGGGCACTTGGTAGCCTTGATGTTGACCTCTTCGAAGCAGTGGGGGCAGGTCTTGGTGGTGGGCTCTTCTTCCTTCTCTTCTTCGGGCTTCTTGCCGAGCTTGGAGAGCTTGTTGATGCCCTTGACCAGCAGGAAGACGATGATCGCCATTACGAGGAAGTTGATGACCGCGGTGATGAACGCACCGTAGCCCCAGATGGAAGCGCCGAGCTCAGCGGCGTTGCCGTAGGTAACGGTAGCGGGATCCACGCCCTCCGGGCACTTGAGGATGATGAACAGCTCGGTAAAGTTGATGCCGCCGGTGATCAGACCGATCAGAGGCATGAGCAGATCATTGATCAGCGCGTTGACGATCGCCTGAAAAGCGCCGCCGATGATAACGCCGACTGCCATATCCATCACGTTGCCGCGCATAATGAATTCTTTGAATTCGCCTGCGATTTTTTTCATTTCTTTCTACACTCCTTTTTATTTCTTTATCGGAATCATCCGAATAAATGCCTATTTTTTGTTGTCAGTTATCAGTTATCGGTTATCGGTTATCGGTTATCGGTTGTCGGTTGCAGTGAACGATAAGCGGATGTTATTCCCGTGAACCGGGAACCAAAACTTTCTACTTCAAAACCGTCTTATGATAAACCTTTTTACCCTTTTTGATAATGACGTTCCCCTTGTCATAAGCGTCTTTCGCGATCTTCGCGAAGATGTCGGTGACCTTTTGGTCGTCCACCATCACGCCGCCCTGCTGGATCAGGCGTTTGCCCTCTCCCTTTGAGGGGATCAGCTTGCATTTGAGCATCAGATCAAGTACGCCGATCGCGCCGTCGGAGAAGTCCTCGTCAAAGAGTTCGGTGGTGGGCATATTCTCGGTATCCGCGCCGGTAGAGAACAGGGCTCTCGCGCCTTCGAGCGCCTTCTTCGCCTCTTCCTCACCGTGAATCATCTTGGTCAGTTCAAAAGCTAAGATCTCTTTCGCCTTGTTGATCTGTGAGCCCTCTAACTTCGAAAGCTCTTCGATCTCTTCCAAAGGCAGGAAGGTCAGCATCTTCAGACACTTGACAACATCCGCGTCATCGACGTTTCTCCAGTACTGGAAGAAGTCGAACGGAGTTGTCTTATTCGCATCGAGCCATACCGCGCCATTCTGGGTCTTGCCCATCTTCTTGCCCTCGGAATTGAGAAGCAGGTTAATGGTCATCGCGTAAGCGTCCTTACCCAGTTTTCTGCGGATCAGCTCGGTACCGCCGAGCATATTGCTCCACTGGTCGTCGCCGCCGAACTGCATATTACAGCCGTACTTCTGATACAAAGCATAGAAGTCGTAGCTCTGCATAATCATATAGTTGAACTCGAGGAAGGACAGACCCTTTTCCATACGCTGCTTGTAGCACTCGGCTCTAAGCATATTGTTGACGGAGAAGCACGCGCCTACCTCTCTGAGCAGCTCGACATAGTTGAGATCCAAAAGCCAGTCGGCGTTGTTCACCATCAGCGCCTTGCCGTCGGAAAAGTCGATGAACTTGCTCATCTGCTCCTTGAAACATTCACAGTTATGCTGAATTGTCTCTTTGGTCATCATCTGACGCATATCGGTTCTGCCGGAGGGATCTCCGATCATGGCGGTGCCGCCGCCGATCAGCGCGATGGGCTTATTGCCCGCAAGCTGCAAACGCTTCATCAGGCACAGCGCCATAAAATGACCTACATGCAGAGAATCCGCGGTCGGGTCAAAGCCGATGTAGAAAACGGCTTTTCCGTTGTTGACCAATTCTCTGATTTCCTCTTCATCGGTGACCTGCGCGATCAGTCCGCGCGCCACCAGTTCTTCATATACTCCCAAAAATCTTCCTCCTAATGACAAATAGTCCGTAGATAGATATAGTATAGCTTTTTCTCAACAAAAGGTCAAGCCTTTTTATAAAGATGACGTCTGATGACGTCTGACAAAAATCGAAAATATTTTAATTTTTTGTTTTTCTTTGTCCCTATTCTGTCCCGGTCGGGGTGCTAAACTGTCCTCAGCAAAGCGAAAAGAAAGGATGACAGTTATGAAAAAAATAAGAATCATTTCATTACTTCTGACAATCGTGATGGCGCTCTCCGTACTCAGCGCCTCTATCGTCACGGCGTCAGCCCTTGACACCGTGCAGAACGCCGCCTCCGGCGTGTCGAGTTCTTTCCTCAAAAAGATCTTCAAGAAAACAGCGGCCAACGGTATCTCCTCGATACTGGCGAAGGTCGGCGAAAAAGAAGCGAAGGACCTGCTGAACAAATCCGGGATCACGCTGTTTGACTCATTCCTCGAAGACGACAACGAGCAGGTGCTCAGCTCGATCACGGAGCTCAACCAAAAGCTCGACGAATACCATAAGTCAGAGATGGACGCGATCACAAAGCTCAGCGATACCGTCAACAAGCTATATGACAATCAGATATTGGAGCCGTTCAAGACCGACTATACCCATATGGAAGCCCGCTTCAAGAATTTGATCGCCGCCATCGACTCCGCCAAAGCGCAGGCTTCAGACGTCACCTTTGAATCAGGCGTGATCGACGACAACACCTATCAGGCGTATCACAATGTCGTTTCCGACTCCACTCTTTCGGTCAGTCAGATGTCCGATGACCTGTCTCTGATGGCATCCTATATCAGCGAATCAGCGCTCAACCTGGATCATAAAAACGCTTATGATCTGCTGATCGAAGCGGATAAGCATAACTATGATACCCAAAGCTTCAGCTACAGTCAGACCGTCGAAAACGCGCCGAACCTCAACAACTCCCGCGAAAGCATTGATGAGATCGAAACAGAGCTTGCGGTCGACTACGCCGCGTACGCGACCTATCTACAGATGAGCTGTCAGTGCGCGATTTATGAGTCGAACAGAACCGATTCCGCGATCGACAGCATCCTCTACTACTACTCGAATCCGACCGGCGGCAAGCTGACGCTGCTCGCCCAAGAGATGGAAGCGGTACAGGCGGGCTATGAGAGCGCGAACGAGTATTTTGACAGCCGGATCGCAGCCACCGTTACCTATGGAGAAGGCTATTATTCCGGCGGATTCTTCGGAGATCAGGGATATCCTGTCTTCAACAGCTGTGACACCGCCTATTATCCCAGCGCTCCGAGAGCATGGGCGTCTGCCTCCAGAACAGCCGCTACGCTCGGCTATCCGGTCGTCGAGATGAAGCTTACCCGCGACTGGGCCGTCACCTCCGGTCAGAGTATAAGAGGCGACCTGCCGGATCCGTGCACGTGGAGATCTGAGAAAGTTCAGTGGTCGGGAATGGGTTATGTCACCCGCTACTATCTGAACTCAAATGACATCAGCTTCTTTGTCGCGCACAACCAGTCCGACGCCGACTGCCTCGCCTATTTTCCCGCGGAAGGCGTAAAGAACGATGTGGTGGTAGATGTCAACGGACACAATCTTCAGCTCAACCACTCCATGTATAATCCGGGCATACTGCTTGTCACAGGCAACAGCACCGCGAATCAGCACGCTCACATCATCGACTCTGCCGGATCGGGACAGCTCGACGGATTTCCGTATGAGGATTATGTCAACAGCAAATCTCCCGGAACCCTGATCTATAACGCGGTCATAGGAGTCTATCGAGACTTCAATATGTTCTGATGATAATACCGAAAAAAACGCCGGACAGCGCACAAAGCTGTCCGGCTTTCTTCGTTTATTCTTCGTCCTGAGAGGGACTTAAAAGATTGTTGCGCTCGAGCCATTCGTTGTAGGTCATCCGGACGTCGCGCGCCTTGGAGCCCTGGTGAGGTCCTACGATGCCCATCTGCTCCATATCGTCGATCATCCTGCCCGCGCGGGCGTAGCCGACCTTCAAACGTCTTTGCAGGAGCGAGGTGGAAGCCTGTCCCGCTTCGATGACCACCTTGATGGCTTCTTCCATCATCTGGTCGACCTCGGGATCGTCATCGGAGTCGGAGGAAGATGAGTTGCCCTTGTTCTTGCCGTTCATTTCCTCGTCCGCGATACGGCGGATCTTCTCCTCGACCTCGGCGTTATACTCCGCCTGATGAGACTTCTTGATAAAGCCGGTCACACGCTCGATCTCGTCGTCCTTGGCAAAACAGCCCTGTACGCGCACCGGCTTCGCGCAGCCGACAGGCGCGTACAGCATATCGCCGTGACCGATCAGCTTCTCCGCGCCGCCCGCGTCAAGGATGGTACGCGAGTCGATCTGGGAGGATACTTTCAGCGCGATACGTGAGGGGATATTCGCCTTGATGACGCCGGTGATGACGTTGACGGACGGACGCTGGGTCGCGATGATCAGGTGCATACCCGCCGCGCGCGCCATCTGCGCCAGACGGCAGATCGCTTCTTCTACCTCGGCGGGCGCCGCCATCATCAGGTCGGCCAACTCGTCGATCGCGATCACGATACGGCTCATATGCTCCGTCGACACCTTCAGACCGTCGACCTCCAGACACGGGGTCTCGGGCTCCTCGCCGTCAGCGCTTTCGGGAACATCGTTTTTATGCTCTTCTATGTACGCTAAATTCTTATCGATCAAACTGTTGTAGGAGTTGATATCCTTACAGTCGTATTCGGCGAACAGACGGTAGCGGGTGAGCATTTCGCTCACCGCCCAGTTGAGCGCGCCCGCCGCCTTTTTCGCGTCGGAAACGACCGGCACCAGCAGGTGCGGAATGCCCTTATACTTCGAGAACTCAACCATCTTCGGGTCGATCAGCAGGAGCTTGACCTCGTCGGGCGACGCCTTGAACAGAATACTCATCAACAGCGAGTTGACGCAGACCGACTTACCGGATCCGGTCGTACCGGCGATCAGCAGGTGAGGCATTTTCGCGAGGTCGGAGGTCACGATCAGACCGGAGATATCTCTGCCCAGCACACAGTTGAGTTTACTGTCACTATTGCGGAAGTCTTCGGAGTCGATCAGCTCTCTGAGCGACACGACCGACTTGACCTTGTTCGGCACCTCGATGCCGACCGCCGCCTTGCCGGGGATCGGCGCCTCGATCCTCACGCCGTCGGCGGCGAGGTTGAGGGCGATATCATCGGAAAGGTTGGTGATCTTCGAGATCTTTACGCCCGCGGCAGGCTGGAGCTCATAGCGGGTAACGGACGGTCCGCGACAAATATTGGTAATGCTCGCTTTCACACCGAAGCTGTTGAGCGTTTCGACCAGCTTTGTAGCGTTATTCTGCATTTCGTTATAGGCGGACTCGGACTCGGAGTCGATCGCAGGGTCTAACAGACGAACGGGAGGATACGTGTAGGAAGGCTTTGACTTCTGCTTTTTCTCTTCCTTCTTGATCTCCTTTTCCACCGTTTCGATCTCATTTTTCAGATCGACCGGCTCGTCGTCAAAGTCGACCGGCACCGTCTCGGGATCGGGCTGTTTCGCGCCCTGCGAAAGATTCTTAGCGGATTTCTTCCGGGTGATCCTTTGCGCGACTTCGGAGGCGCCGAGTTCTTCATCGGGAACGATACCGGAGTTCGCGTTCTGGATGATATCGATGATATCCTGATCGCGGATATCTTCATCCGTCATAGGAACTTTCTTTCTCTTGGAGGGCTTGTCCAGCGGGATGTCGATCCTGTCTTTGCCGGGGACTGCGGCATAGTCGATACGCGGTCTTCTGCCGTCGTCAATGACCTCGGGCTCGTCGTCATACTCTTCGATCTGAGCGCGGCGTTCTTCACGGAGTTCTCTCCTTCGCTCGACAAATTCCTTCTGCTTGGAATAGCCTTTTTTCGCGACGTTTGCGATATCGACCAGTGAAATGCCGGTCAGAAGCATCACGGCCACGATCAGCACGACAAAGCAGATCACGATCGACGGCGCGTTCGTCAGCCACAGGCGCATCGGATATCCTAAGATACAGCCGATCATACCGCAGACGGATTCCTTCAGCACAGATCCGGTATAGGTTTGTCCCAGCGCCTGAAAATAGCTGTTGCCGTTGTTATAATCGACGCCGCTGAACAGATAGATGATGGTCGAGGTGATCAGCACCACCAAAATTGCGAGGAAAATCTTCGCGCACTTGTGCGCCATCTGTTTTTCTTTCGCCGTCATAATTCCCATATAGAAAAATATAAACGGAATCAACAGGGAAGTCAGACCGAACACGCCGAAGAAGAACGCGCGGATCGCCGCCCATACCGCACCGCCGGGAATCAGCAGAAGCGCTAAGAACAGCACGCCCGCGGCGAAGAGCAGGATCGCCTTGACCTGCGGGTTGAGACCTTTCCTCTGAGGCTGAGGCTGTTTTGCGCGGGAGGACGCCGCCTTCGAATTTGTATTCTTTTTTGCGGATGTCTTTTTGGTAGCAGACTTCGACTTGGATGCAGTTTTTTTCGCCGCCAAATTCATCACTCCTGTATTCAATGATTGTTATTGCTGTCATTGCGAGGACTTTAGCCCGCGGCAATCTCACAATATGAGTGGTTAGTGTTTAGTGGTTAGTTGCTGTCAATAGCCGTCCGCAGGACCCTACACACTAATCACTATCATAAAGGGATTCTCCGTTCCCTTTTGAATGATATTCCTAAATTGTCGCGCCGGAAAAGAGGTTTGTACCGCTCTGCATTTCCATAATACTGATCACGATGACGGCGATACCGACCAATGCAGTATAGATAATAAAAATAATCATCTTATCGGTTTTTAAGAGCCACTTGAACAAGGCGATCGCCAGATAGCCGACCACCGCCGCCGTTGCCATTCCAACAAGGATGGGGACGAAATTCGCGGTCAGGCTCGCTGTTCCCGCTTCTAAAGCGTCTTTTCCCTCCAATAACGCCGCGGCGATAATCGCGGGCGTGCCGAGGATAAAGGTATAATCCAGCGCTGTCTGTTTGTTCAGACCGCGCATCTGACCCGCCGCCAGCGTGGAACCGGAACGGGAAAGACCGGGAAGCGTCGCAAAGCACTGGGTAATGCCGATCACGATCGCGTCAAGCACGTTCATCCCTGTTCTGCCGTTATCTGAGCTTTTCGCGTGCTTCATAGAGACGTTTCTCCTCGAACACAGATTGCCGAGGAACAAAAGAATCGACGTTATCAAAAGACAAATACCGACCACAATAAAGTACTTATCGGTATTGAAGCTCTCGACAAAGTCCTTGAGCTTCATTCCTGTACCGGGAACCGGCAGGAAAAGAAGCGCGAGCGGCGGCAGACCGATGATCACCATAATCACCATACGCTTGTCGTCGGAAAGCTCTTTCCACTTGAATTTTCCGGTAAAGATATCGCCGATCATCGAGAAAAACGCTTTAATCAGACGCCAGATCAGCTTGTGATAAAACGCAACGACCGCAATCAGCGTGCCGATATGCAGCATCACATTGAAGAAGAGATTGCCGCCCTCCATATCGATCCCCAGAATATGCTGGGTGATGGTCAGATGTCCGCTCGAGGACACCGGCAGGAACTCGGTCAGTCCCTGCACTACGCCCTGTATTACCGCTTCGATGATGGTCATATATGTATCTCCTTTTCATGATATGAAAATGTAGGGCAAGGCGCCCTCGACTTGCCGAAAGGTTTCGATCAAATCAATATTTGCAATTGATAATTCCTGTCACATACAATTCCTGATAAAACCGCTTATGTTTCCGAAAAGTTACTGCTACCGGCAAGTCGAGGGCGCCTTGCCCTACGACTATTCTTTACGCTGTTCTTCTATTAAAGAATACAGCGCATCAACCGCCTGCGCAAGAGTCCCGACCTGATCGATCAGACCGCACTTGACCGCCGCCTCGCCGTCGAGTATGGTTCCGATATCGGTAACCAGCTCGCCGGTGTTGAGCATCAGCTTTGAAAATTCTTCTGAAGAAATATTTGAGTTATCCACGATGAACTTCGTGATACGCTCCTGCATCTTGCGGAAGTATTCGAAGGTCTGGGGAGCGCCGACGGTCAGCCCGGTAGTGCGCACGGGATGCACCGTCATCGACGCGGACTTCACGATAAAGCTCCTGTCGGTACAGACCGCCAGCGGAATGCCGATAGAATGCCCGCCGCCGAGCACGATCGAAACGGACGGCTTCTTCATCCCGCTGATCAGCTCCGCGATCGCTAAGCCCGCCTCCACGTCGCCGCCCGCAGTATTGAGCAGCAGCAAAAGTCCGTCGATATGCTCATCCTCGTCGATCGCGACCAGCGTGGGGATCACGTGTTCATACTTGGTGCTTTTATTATTCGACGGCAGGACATAGTGACCCTCGATCTGCCCGATGATCGTCAGACAGTAGATCACCCTGTCTCCCCTGTGCGTGATGACAGAGCCTAAATGATAAGGAGAATCCTGCGGCGCGGTGTTTTCTTCGTTAGTCTCAGGAGTCTCCTGCTCTTCGATTTCGTCATTTCTCATATGCTCGCCTCCGCATATAGCATTTGCCGAAAACACAAAATAATGTATACGAAAGGACATATGAAAGCATTATTTAGTATACCACCAAATAATTATTTCTTCAAGAGAAAAATACAAATTTGTGCCATATATTTCTATATTGTAATATTATTTCGGCGTTTTTAATGTATCCTAAAATAAATATATTATGCTTTTCAGAGGAAATATGAATCCCAATATCACCTATTCGATCATTATTGTCATACTCATCGCGCTCTCGGCGTTCTTCTCCTGTGTCGAGACGGCTTTCTCCTGCGCGAATACCATCCGTCTTAAGGCGCTCGCGGACTCCGGCAGCAAGAGAGCGAAGAACGCGCTGTGGGTCTGCGACAACTTTGACAGAGCGCTGACGGCGATCCTGATCGGCAACAACATCGTCAACCTCGGCTGTTCGTCCCTCGCGACGGTGCTGTGCATCAATCTTTTCCAAAACTACGGCGCGGCGATCGCGACCGGCGCGGTGACCCTCTTGATCCTCACCTTCGGCGAGGTGGTACCCAAGTGCTACGGTAAAGAGGCGACCGACCGCATCACCCTGCACACAGGTTTCATTCTCAAGGTACTGACCTATGTACTGACGCCGCTTGTATATTTCTTTTCCGGAATTAAAATTCTGTTTATGAAGATGGCGAAAATCAAAGAGAACGCCCCTTCCGTCACCGAGAAGGAGCTCAAATACATCATCGAATCCATCGAAGAAGAAGGCGTATTAGAGGAGCAGGAATCCGAGCTGGTGCAGTCCGCGCTGGAGTTTGACGAAAAGACCGCGTTCGAGATCCTCACGCCCCGCGTAGACGTCACCGCGATCGAGGTTTCAGATCCGATCGACGAGATCCGCGACGTCATCCTGAAAGAGCGTTATTCGCGTATCCCCGTCTATGAGGACAGCATTGACAACGTGATCGGCATTCTGCATACCCGTGATTTTCTGGAATCTTTAATTCTCGAAAAGAATATTGATATCAAAAAGATGATCGCGCCCGCACACTTTATCTACAAATCCCGGCGGCTCTCGGACATTCTTGACGACTTTCGCAGGGACAAGCTGCACATCGCCGTCGTCACCGACGAATACGGCGGGATGCTCGGCATCGTCACGATGGAGGATCTGCTTGAGGAGATCGTCGGCGACATCTGGGACGAGGATGAAGAGATCGAACGCGACTTCACCAAGCTCAAGGACGGCAGATATCTGGTCTCGGGCGATATGGATCTCGAGGAACTGTTTGAAATGCTCGAGGTAGTGATGGACGAAGAGATCGAGAGCATCTCCGTCGGCGGCTTTATCGCAGAACAGCTCGGCTCGATCCCCAAGAAGGGCGATCAGGTCAAATACGAAGACGTTCGCTTCACCGTCAAACGCGTCAAAAACCGCCGTATCATCTCGGCGGTGGTAAGTAAAAAAGAACCCCGTGCAGAATCATAAACCGTAGGGCACGATGCCTATATCGTGCCCTACAAAATATAATCTCACCATACATCAAAAGGCGGAGCCGCAACGCTCCGCCTTGATTATTTTTCATTATTCGAATTATTATAACTTTTCAACGATTTCCTTGGTGTCTCTCGCGATCGCAAGCTCTTCGTTGGTAGCGATCACATAGACGGGGATGGAAGAATCGTCAGCAGATATCTTCGCGGTCTTGCCGCGGAGGGTATCGTTGACGTCCTTGTTGACCTTTACGCCGAGGAAAGCGAGATAGTCGCAGACCGCCTGTCTGAGGATCGGCTGATTCTCGCCGAGGCCTGCGGTGAAGCAGATGCCGTCGCAGCCGCCCATCGCGACCCAGTACTGACCGATATACTTCGCGATCTGATAGTAGAGCATCTGATGCGCCAACGCCGCGCGCTTGTTGCCCTCTTCCTCCGCCTTGGTAACGTCTCTGTCATCGGAGGATACGCCGGAAATACCTAAGAGACCGGACTTCTTATTGAGCAGGTCGTTCATCTCGACCGGAGAAAGATTTTCCTTTTCCGCGATGAAGGTGACAACGGAAGGATCGAGACAGCCGGAGCGGGTGCCCATCATAATGCCGTCAAGGGGAGTCAGACCCATGGAGGTGTCGATGACCTTACCGTTCTTGACCGCGGTGATGGAGGAGCCGTTGCCGATATGGCAGGCGATGAGCTTTAAGTCCTTGATATCCTTGCCCATAATATCCGCCATTTCGTGAGAGACGAAGCGGTGGGAGGTGCCGTGCGCGCCGTAGCGGCGGACAGCATACTTCTCATAGAATTCATAGGGAACCGCGTACATATACGCCTTCTCGGGCATGGTGGAGTGGAAAGCGGTGTCAAATACCACTACCATCGGGGTAGAATCGCCGAATACCTGCTTACAGCCCCTAATCGCCTGTACGTGACCTTTGTTATGCAGAGGAGCCAGCGGGATCAGGCTCTCGATACCCGCGATGACCTCGTCGGTGACCAGCTCGGGATCGGAGAACAGCGCGCCGCCCTGGACGATACGGTGACCGATCGCAGATACCTCGTCGAGGTTCTTGATTACGCCGTATTCTTCGGAAAGGAGTGCGTCTCTGACCGCTAAGAACGCCTTCGCGTGATCGGGCATATCGATCTCTTTGGTATAAGCTCTGCCGTCGGCGGTCTTGTGGCCGATGAAGGAGCCCGCCTGACCGATGCGCTCGCAGTTGCCCTTGGCGATCATCTCTTCGGTTTCCATATCAATCAGCTGATACTTCAGGCTGGAGCTGCCCGCGTTGATAACTAATATTTTCATAAGTTTTCCTCCTGTGGTTGAAATGTTTTCCAATATCACCTATAATAATAGTACAAATTTCTCCTCATTTCAAGAGGTTTTTCAAAGTTGGTGACAGATATGAAAAGAGCCGCGGTGATTTGCGAGTTCAATCCCTTTCACAACGGGCACAAATTTCTTTTAGAGAAAATAAGAAAAGAATATGCTGATGAAATCGTCTGTATCATGAGCGGCAATTTTGTCCAGCGCGGCGAGCTTGCCGTGGTGAACAAATATGAGAGAGCGGCGGCGGCGCTGTTGGGCGGTGCGGATATCGTCGCGGAGCTTCCCACTCCCTATGCTCTCTCGAGCGCCGCGGTATTCGCCCAAAACGGCGTAAGACTTGCCAAGGCGCTTCACTGTGACATTCTCTGCTTCGGCGCGGAGGACAACCTCGATACGCTCAAAGAGATCACGGACGCACTGGATGATTATTCTGTAAAAGAATTAATCCGTCAAAAAATGAAAGACGGCGACTACTACCCGAGAGCGCTCACGGAGGCGGTTGCCGAACGCGGTGAAGACGCGATCGCCGACGCGATGAAACAGCCCAACAACATCCTTGCGCTCGAATATATCAAAGCGTGCCGCGCAGAAGGGATCTTTCCCGTCGCGATCCGGAGAAAGGACGTTCCCCACGACAGCCCCAATCCCGTCGGCAATATCGCCAGCGGATCGTGCATCCGCGACCTGATCGCCGACAACGCGGACGTCACGGCGTTCACCCCGATGAAGATCGAAAAGCCCGCGGCGCTTTCTGCTCTGGAAAATGCGATCCTCTATATCCTCAAAACCTCCTCCCGAGAAGAGATCGCCACACTCGCCGACGTCAGCGAAGGTCTGGAGAACCGCATCTATGAAGCGGCGCAGGAGTATAATTCTACAGAAGAAATATTAACGGCGGTCAAAACCAAGCGCTACACCCACGCGCGCCTGAGAAGGATCCTGCTCTGCGCGCTCTTGGGGATCACATCCGACATCCAAAACACCCCTGTCCCCTATGTCCGCATCCTCGGCGTCAGAAAACGGATGGAGAACCTGATTCCGTACGCGGCTCTCCCCCTTGTCGTCAGAGTCAAAGCGGATTACGATAAGCTGGATCATTCTTCAAAAGAAATATTCAACATCGATCTGAAAGCAACCCAGGCGATGAACCTCGCAAGAAACGAACACATCAACGAGTTCTCGCAGGGAATCATTAAGAACTAAGAACTAAGTGTGAAGAGTGAATGGTGAACGGTGAATGGTTAAGGGCGGGCTCTGCCCGCACCTGATTATGATGTTGTCATTGCGACCGTGGAAATCCCCTTGTCATTACTACTGGTCCCAATAGGAAGAGGATTCTCCCTCTGAATGGCACCAAATATCAATCCAAAAATCCGTAAGGTTTTTCCCACAACCCTTCACCCTTCACCTTTCATCTTTCACTAAAAAAAGCCCCAAACGGGGCTTTTTCTTATACCGGATGGACTTTGTGCTTTCTGTCGACGAGAGCGGAGTTGATTCCGACTCTCTTGTCTCTGCGTTTCTCGAAAAAGTCTACCGCTACCTTCGGGAACTGCGCATAGGAGAGGACGTCCTCCTCCTGTTCGATATACTGCGGGATCTCGGAACGGAGCTTTTCGAGCTCGGGCTCGAGCAGATCGGCGGGACGGCAGTCGACCGGCGTCATATCGCCGATGATCGATTGGCGGAAGTCGGGGTCGATCGGCATCGGAGTGGTGCCGTACTTGCCGGCGACCAGATCCTTGAACTCGTTGGTACACATCTTATAGCGCTCGCCGGTGATCACGTTGAACACCGCCTGGGTGCCGACGATCTGGGAGGTCGGAGTGACCAGCGGCGGATAGCCGGAGTCCTTTCTGACGCGCGGCACTTCTTCCAGCACTTCGATGAGCTTGTCCTCCTTGCCCGCCTGTTTGAGCTGGGAGAGAAGGTTCGAGAGCATACCGCCCGGCACCTGATAGATCAGCGCCTTAGCGTCGGTCGCGAGCATCTTCGGGTCTAATAATCCCGACTTGATGTACTTCTCGCGGAGGGTCATAAAGTAATCTCTGATTTCGTTGAGCGCTTCAAGGTCGATACCGGTCTCATACTCGGTACCGATCAGCGCCGCTACCATCGACTCGGTCGGCGCGTGGGAGGTGCCGAGCGCTAAGGGGGAGATCGCGGTGTCGATCATATCAACGCCCGCTTCTACGCCCTTCAAAAGACACATCGAGGCAAGGCCGGAGGTATAATGGGTATGCAGCTGTAAGGGTAGGTCTACCTGATCCTTGATCGCTCTGACGAGCTTCTCGGTGCGGTAGGGAGTCAAGAGCGCAGCCATATCCTTGATGCAGATAGAATCCGCGCCTGCGTCGGCGATCCGCTTCGCATACTCGACATAATACTCGTCGGTGAATACGGGACCGGTGGTGTAGCTAATCGCTACCTGCGCGTGAGCGCCCTCTTTTCTTGCCGCTTTGATCGCGGTCTGGAGATTCTTGATATCGTTGAGCGCGTCAAAGATACGGATGATATCGATGCCGTTCGCGACAGTCCTCTGTACGAAGTACTCCAGTACGTCGTCGGCGTAATGACGGTAGCCGAGCATATTCTGACCACGGAACAGCATCTGTAATTTGGTGTTCTTGCAGTGGTCGCGGATAATACGCAGACGCTCCCAGGGATCCTCATTCAAAAATCTTAAGCAGCTGTCAAAGGTCGCGCCGCCCCAACACTCTAAGGAGTAGTAGCCGATCTTGTCCATCTTGTCAAGGATCGGGAGCATCTCCTCGGTGGTCATACGGGTAGCGATCAGCGACTGGTGCGCGTCTCGTAATGCAGTTTCGGTAATTTTAATCTTTTTCATAACAGACCTCTTACGCCAGTGTGATCAGGGTAGCGCCGGTATCTACGCCCTCGCCCTTACTTACCGCGACAGAGGCGACGGTGCCGTCCGAGGGAGCTTTGATCTCGTTCTCCATCTTCATCGCTTCTAAGATGACCAGCACATCGCCCGCCTTGACCGCCTGACCCTGAGATACCTTGATATCAAGGATCGTGCCGGGCATCGGCGCGGTCACAGGCTTTCCGCCCGCAGCGGGAGCCGCCTTCTTGGGCGCGGATGCGGGTGCGGCGGCAGGAGCGGGAGCCGCGGACTCGCCGAGTTCTTCTACCTGTACATCATAGGAAACACCGTTTACGGTAATTCTTAAATTCTTCATCGTTGATTCTCCTTCTATCTAAAATAATCTCTTACAGTATGGTGGTGTGCTTCTTGGGCAGTGAGGAAGTCCGCTTAGAGGAGAGCATCTCAAGCGCGGCAACGATGTGAGAGCGAAGCTCCGTCTTATCCACTACCGCGTCGATATAACCGTCCTCAGCGGCCTTTTCGGCGGTCAGGTTCGCCTTGATAAACTGTCTCGCTGACTTCTCCTGCTCCTCAAAGGGAAGATCGCCGATCGTCTCATCGAGAATATAAGCGGCGGCAAGCGGCGCTACGGGAGAGATGACCGCCTCGGGCAGCGCGAACACCGCGTCAGCGCCGGCGGATTCGCCCGCGAGCGCGATATATACCGCGCCGGTCGCTTCGCCTTCTACGATAGCGATCTTCGCCGTCGTCGCCTCCGCGTATGCACAGACGACCTTAGAAGCAGACTTGGTACTGCCGAACTTCTCCGCGTCAACCAGTGTAACGACAGGAATAGAGAACGCATCCGCAAAACGGACGAAACGCGCGATCTTCTCACACTCTGCGGCACACAGCACGCCTCCCTTGGTTCTCACCAAAGCGACGGGCATTCCCGCCGCTCTGCCGAAGGCGGTGCAGACGTTCTCGCCGAAGCCGTCGCCGACACAAAGGAGCGAATCCTCGTCGCAGATGTACTTAGGCAGTTTATCGGGATTCTGAAAGGGAGCCGCAGGCTCATACGCCGGAGCGGGCTCTAAGTTATTCGCGGGCAGATAGGAGAGCAGTTCTCTCGCCTTCTTGACGCTCTCTTCGTCATTCCTGCAGACGAATGATGCGATACCCGCCTTTTGGTTATCCTGCGCCGATGCGTTCTCGCCGAGGGTATCGACAGAGAGACGCGCGGTCTCGGACATGATCACAAAGTCCGCGGACGCGGCGACTAATGCTGTGGTGCCAAGGCAGTTGCCTAAGATCACCGAGATCTGCGGCACAACGCCGGAGAGGGTGGAGCTCTTCTTCAGGATATCACCGTAAGCGGATAGCATCTCGTACTTTTGCTCCAGTCTCGCGCCGGTGGAATCATAGAACCCCACCACGGGAGCGCCGGTTTTCAGCGCCAGCTTGTAAATTTTTGAGATCTTCTTAAAGTGCGCTTTGCTCATCGCGCCGCCGCGTTCCTCCACATTCTGGGCAAACGCGAACACGGTCACGCCGTCGACGGCGCCGTACCCCGCGACGACCTCGGCGTCGGAAAGATGCGCGTCGGTCTCGACAAAGCTGCCTTCATCGAAGAAAGCGTCTAATACCGCTTTCTCTCTGAGCTTAACTTCTATCTCCATATTCATTCCTCCGATACTAAAGATTTCCGGATTATGTCATTTTATATTATAACGCAATCGGTGTAAAATTACAATCATTTTATACAAAAAAATTGTGCAAGCTCAGTGCTTGCACATGGTAAGAAGCTGTGAGAGATCACTTTTCATTTTTCCGTCCTTCAGCTCAAATCTCAGCTTTGACAATGTCGGAAAGATCGAACCCGCCGAGGACTCGACATAATAGCACGAACGATTCAAGGCGTAAGAGCCCAGCGCGCGGATGATCGTATCGAGCACGGTGAAGGTATCCCCCTTGATTTCAGCGGGATTGAGCGGGTTAGGCGCGATGTCGGTAATGTCGATGATATAGCCGTACTGACGGAATTTCACATAGCCGACTTCCCGATCGTCATCACGGCAGATCAGCGTTTTTATTTCTTCTGTAGAATTATTTTCAGACGGTTTGACAGTTAGCATGGTTTCTCCTTGTATCGCAACAATGAGGAAAATAATTATGAATTATGAATTAAAATCACTCCACCTCAAACTTTGAGGGGTTCGGGTCGGCGGAGAGCTTTCTGATCTCAATATCGGAAAGATCGCGGTACATACCGAGCTTTAAGCCGCCCATCTTCACGCCGCCGATCGCGACTCTCTTGAGCCGCGCGACCTCTAAGCCGACCGCGGCGCACATCTTGCGGATCTGGCGGTTTCTGCCCTCGTGAATCACGACTTCTAAGGAGGCTCGTCCCTGCTGTTTATCGCGTGAGACAACACGCACCTGCGCCGGAGCGGTCTTTCGCCCGTCGATGATAACGCCCGAGGAGAGCTTCGATACCTGCTCGTCCGTGACGTCGGGACGCACCGAAACGCGGTAGACCTTGTTGATCGCCTTCTTCGGATGCATCACATGATTGGCGAACTCGCCGTCGTTGGTCAAGAGCAAAAGCCCCTCGGAATCGCGGTCAAGCCTGCCGACGGGATAAACGCGCTCGGGGACGTCCCTGAGCAAATCG
Source organism: Ruminococcus sp. (assembly GCA_017404145.1). Classification (GTDB taxonomy): domain Bacteria; phylum Bacillota; class Clostridia; order Oscillospirales; family Acutalibacteraceae; genus Ruminococcoides. The sequence continues at coordinate 22,518 of JAFRCW010000052.1, forward strand.
GCGACGCACTTTCTGCCTCTGTCGTCCTGCATCGTCGTCAGTACTCCGCGGGGCTTGTTGAGCATCAGATAACGAAACTCGGGACGCGCGGTATAGGTGACCTTTCTGCCGGAGACGGTGACCTTGTCACTGTAGGGATCGACCTTGTCGCCGATCTGCGCCTTTTGTCCGTTGACCTTGACTTTGCCCTGCGCGATCAGTTCTTCACTTTTTCTTCTGGACGCTACTCCGCATTCGGAGAGCATCTTCTGTAATCTTATCAGAGCCAATAGAAAATTCCCTTTATGTAATCCAATAGTGTTTTTTGTTTCGTACCATCGATATCCTCATCCGCGACCAGAGGGAGCTTCAAAATCTCTTTGCCGTCGGAGAGATACCGGATCTCCCCGAGCGTCTCGCCCCTTTTTACGGGAGCATAGACAAAGTCGGGAAGAATCACCTTTCTCTCAACCTGCGCGTCGGCCGGCAATACTGCTGTCTGCGGCTCACAGATCAGTGTCACAGCGTCAGCCGCTGCGCCGACTAAGGGAACGGAAAAGGTCTCCCCTTCTCCCAAAGTCGAGGCTTTCACACGCGAAAACCCTTCTTCAAAAAGCGCGATATGGTCGTCCCAGTCATCGGGATCGTCGAGCGTCACACAGATCAGCCTGACGCCGTCTTTTTCGGCACAGGTCACCAGACACCGGCCCGCGCGCTCGGTATAGCCCGTCTTGCCGCCGATACACGGTTCATAGAATTTGAGGAGCTTGTTGTGATTCTGATAGGTCACGCGCTTATCATCGGGACAGACAAAGTCCACCGTCATCGAGGTGTTTTCGGTGATCTCGCGAAAAGCGTCGTTTTCCATCGCGGCAGACAACAGCAGCGCCATATCATAGGCGGTGGAATAGTGATCCTCATCGTCGAGTCCCGACGGCGTGACAAAATGGGTATTCTTCATCCCCAGCTCGGACGCTTTGATATTCATTCTGTCAGCAAAGCTCTGCAGGCTGCCGTCGATCGCGATCGCCGCAGCGTTGGCGGCGTCGTTGCCGGACTGCATCAGCATCCCGACCGCAAGATCATAGAGCGTTACCTGCTCGCCGACCTCTAAATACATCGAACTGCCCTCGGCGGTCATTTCCTCGGTGAATTCCACAGCGCAGTTGTCCTTTTGAGCTTCTTCCAGCGTCAGCAGAGCAGTCATCACCTTGGTGGTGGACGCCATCGGCAAGCGAGCGTCTTTATTCTCTGAAAGAATTATTTCCTCATTCTGCGGACAGTAGAGAACATACGCCTGCGCGGATACGCTCACATCCTCCGCACTCGCGGGAAGTACGGACACACAGAGCATCAGACACAGTGACGCCAGCGCACAGCAAAGCCTTTTCATCCTATCACCCCGTAGAGTATATGAGGGAAAGGATCAGAAAAAGAACTTTTATTCTGTCCTTCTGAGGAGGGCAGCGCCCGACGTGAGAATCCCATTGCTAAATATAGTGATTAGTTGTTGGTTGTTAGTGATTGGTTTATAGGGTCCTGCGGACAGCTATTAATACTAACTAACCACTAAACACTAACCACTATACACTAACCACTTGTACCGGGGGATTGCCACGGGCTAAAGCCCTCGCAATGACAAATGGTTTTACATCTCAAAATCGCCGAGGTCGGCGTCGAGATCGGAGATCGCATCCTTCTTCCCTGTTTTTTCCTTGATAAAAGCAGAGACCTTGTCAAACGCCTCGGGAATCATCGACACCGCGCGATCCACCGGAGAATCGAAGTTCTCGATCGGGATCATCTTCACGTTACCCTTTGAGATACTCAGAAAACCGATGGGAGTGATGGTGACGCCCGCGCCGGAGCCGCCGCCGAAGCACTCGCGGTTCTCCTTTTTGGTAGGCAGATCGGAGCCGCCGGAAGCAAAGCCGTAGCTGACCTTCGACACAGGGATGATGGTGGTGCCGTCGGGAGTGGTGATAGGATCGCCGATGATGGTGTTGACGTCGATCATTTCTTTGATCTTCTTCATCGTGGTATCCATCAAACCGTTAATAGGATGATCACTCATATCTTACATCTCCTTATATGGAATTCATAATTCATAATGCATAATTCATAATCGGGTGCGGGCAGAGCCCGCCCGCTCAGTTCTTATTTCTTATTTCTTAGTTCTTAGTTATTAAAGCCTTATCCTCACCCACAGCACCTTGACTGCCGCCTTGAGAACTTCCCATACTGCCCAGATGACTCTCAGGTGGGCGTGGATGTTCGCGTAAACTTCCGTTTCGCGGCTGTCGTCAAAGACCGGCTCCACGGTAACGTGGTAGTCCTTGGTCTTGGTCGCAGAGGTAATGATATTGACCGAAGGATAAAGCACCGAACAGATCCTGCCGTAGGTCAATGCGGTATCCGACGCATCGGAGCCTTTGATCGCAAGACCAACGTCCAGCCGGTGGATCACGATATGGGAGAAAAGCCCTTTGAGCATCCCGCCCGCGATCTTCGCCAATGAGGTAAAGAGCGAGATCAGACCGGTAACGCCCTTCTTCTCCTTGAGCTTTGTCAGCATATTGGGCTTTTTCTTTTTTTCTTTCTTTTCTTCGGATTCTTCTTTCTTCTTCGCGGGTTTCTTCTTCTTTTTCTTCTTGGGCTTTTCCTTCTTCGGCTTCTTCTCCTTATCGGGGTCGATCAGCCGGATCTTCACAAAAAGCACCTTGACGCTCAGACGGATAGTGTCGGAGTATTCCATAAACACCTGCACCCGTATGAGCAGGATCAGAAAAATCAGGAGCAGTATCCCGAGAATGATATATAACGCTGTCAAAACAGGCCTCAGTTATTTTCTTCTATAGAATTATCAGCTACGGCTTCTTCTACGATTTCCTCCACCGTACCGGTCACTGTTGTTTCGTTCTTATTCTCCTCGTCAAAGATGGAAAGCTGTTTGCCGGTATCTCCTTCTCTGTCCTCGGTTTTGGGGATCGCGGGGAGCTCGTCGATCGAAGAGATGGAAAAACACCTGAGAAAGTTCTCGGTGGTGCCGTAAAGAAGCGGACGACCGGGAAGCTCCAGTCTGCCTCTTTCTTCGATCAGTCCTTTGGCGGTTAATGAGCCGATGACGCCGGAGCAGTCCACGCCTCTGACCTGTTCGACAAAGCTCTTGGTGACGGGCTGGTTATAGGCGATCACCGCAAGCACCTCCATCGCCGCCTGAGAGAGCGGGATATTGCGGCGAAGATCCATCGCTTTTCTCACATACGGCGCATACGCCTTGACAGACACCATCTGGTAGGAGGAGTTCAGGCGGATGATGGTGATACCGCGCTCTTCGTCCGCATATTCCTGCGTCAGGATCCGAAGCTGTTCTTCGATCGCCGATTCGGGCAGCTCAAAGGTCTGGGCGAGTCTTTCGAGTTCGACGGAATCGCCCGCTGAAAAGAGTATTGCCTCGATGGCGCTTCTGTATTCTTTTTCAGTCATTTTTATCCCTCTCAATCATACGGACGGTCGCCGTGTCGCCGTCGCCCTCGATCCTTACGCGCTTGCCCTTGACCAGCTCCAGCACCGCCAAGAAGGTCGCGACAAGCTCCGATCTCTCTTTAGAAGCGATGAACAGCTCGCCGTAGGTGACGGTCTTGCCGTGCCAGAGGCGGCGCATCACGTGGATGATCCTCGACGAAACGGATATGATCTTTCTCGAAACGATACCCTCAAACGCCGATCGGTCCGGCGGCAGTCTCCTCTTTCCTCTGCCGACGGCGCTGACATAGGCGCGGGCGATATCCTCGCTTTCGTGAATGCGGTTATAGGTCAGATCGAAGTCCACCTTTGACGGCGGCTTTACAAAGGTATCAAAGTCATACAGCGGGGTGAGCATCGCCGCCACCTCTCTGCACAGCTGATACTCGAGCAGCTGTCCGGTGAGTTCCTTCTTCAGATCCTCCGCCTCGTCCTCATACTTGGGCAGCAGCGCGGCAGACTTGATATAGAGAAGTCTCGACGCCATCTCCAAGAACTCGGAGGCTATGTCCATATTCTCCTCTTTCATCCGCTCGATCTGTTCCATATACTGCTCTAATAATTCTGATATGGAAATATCATAGATGTCGATTTTATTCTTCGCGATCAGGGTCAGCAAGAGATCCAGCGGCCCGTCAAAGACCTCAAAGTGGTAGACGAGCTTGTCCTCCTGCTCTGAGATGCCGATCCCCGGCACATCGCCCTCGGAGGGCAATATGGTGATCTGGGTGTTATTCAGTTTAGGCATAATGCTCCTCCTCTCGTTGTTATTTTTTCAGCTTGCTGAAAGACGTTACATTCAAATATCGGTTTCGGGTGCGAACCGCCTTGCCCTACACTTGTTCCTTTGAAAAGCAGATAGAAATGCAACGCATCACAAATAGTTAGAACCCTCCCCTGCTTTACAAAAACGCCGCAAACGGCAGTCTTGCGACAAACATCACGCCGTTATACAAGAGACCGCTCACAATCGACAGCGGCGTCGACAGGATTCCCGTCCACAACAGCACAAGCAGCCCGATCGAGATAAACATCTGGTACTTGTAGAACCACGCCACCGCCCTGTCGGGCAAGAACAAAAACATAATCTTGGAGCCGTCAAGCGGCGGGATCGGGATCAGGTTGAACACCGCCAGCGTGCAGTTGACGGAGACATAGAAGTTGAAGAACAGCGCGAGATACTGTCCCGCGGTGTTGGATGTAAACAGTTGGGGAAAGAATGCAAACAGCGCGATATAGATCAGCGCGCCCGCAAACGCCGCGACGATATTCGCGACAGGACCCATCAGGGCGGTCAGCGCCATCCCCGCCTTGGGATTCTTGAAGTTGCGCGGGTTGATCGGAACGGGCTTTGCCCAGCCGAAACCGAACAGCAGCAGCGCCAATGCGCCGAAGGGGTCGATATGCGCCAGCGGGTTGATCGTCAGTCTGCCGCGGTACTTCACCGACTCGTCGCCGAGCTTCAGCGCCGTGAACGCATGCGCCCACTCGTGAAACGGCAGTACCAGAAAGATGATAATCAAAATCGCCGCGATCTCCATCAGCGCCGAGTAAATATCCAGTTGTCCGCGCAATAAACTAAAAAGCATAATTTCACCTTAACCATTTATCTATAGTCAAATAGGATTTCTTTTACGAAATATGATATATGAAATATGAAAAGTATCGGGAAAATCCTTGCGGATTTTTGAATCAATATTTTTGACCTCCATTCACATTTCATTCTTCATATTTCATTTTTCATAATAAGATTTTTCCAAATGGCATACTCCCACATATAAATATACATATAGCATTATACTACAGTTACAAAAAAATTACAAGATAAAAATATTTTTTCACAAAACGCTTGCATTTTTGATTTGTTTCTGCTATTATATACGAGTTAACGTATGAATTCATCATTATCACTTCAAAAAAGGGAGGTGTACAAGCATGGCAAAATGTGATTTCTGCGGCAAGGATGTTAAATTCGGCATCAAGGTCTCTCACTCACACAGACGTTCCAACAGAACCTTCAAGCCCAACGTTCAGAGAGTAAAGGCGATTGTTGACGGTACTCCCAAACGTGTACACGCTTGCACCCGTTGCTTACGTTCCGGTAAGGTAACAAGAGCGGTCTGATAGCTACAACATCAAGAAATCCCCCGAGAAATCTCGGGGGATTTTTGTTTTTTACTGAAAACTGAAGACTGAAGAATGAATAATTGTGGGAGGGCTATGCCCTCACCCGATTCCTATACGGTTTTATGAAACATTGATTTCAGTCGTAGGGCGGGGGCTTGCTCCCGCCCTACGACACAATGAAACGTTGCTTTACCACCGTAGGGCAAGGCGCCCACGACTTGCCGAAACATTGCTGTTATCGAAATGGTTTCAAGCGTAGCAAAACAAACGTTAAATGTGCTTCGCAAATTACATTGATTTTCAGGAAGACTCTCGGCGGGAGCAAGCCCCCGCCCTACGACACTATGAAACGTTGCTTTACCGAGCGAAGCGAGTAACCATTATGATTCATTCTTCAGTTTTCAGTCTTCAGTATTCATTTAAAAAGTCCTTCCCAAGCTGAGGGAAGGACTTTTGCTTTACATCAAACCTTTTACAATATCCGCAACCGCAGACAGGGCTTCATCGACCTTTGAAAGGTCCTTGCCGCCCGCCATAGCGATGTCGGGCTTGCCGCCGCCGTTGCCGCCTGCGATCTGCGCAACGGGACGAACGACGTTGCCCGCTTTGACGCCTTTTTCGATCGCCGCCTTGGATGCGCCGGACACAAAGGTGAGTTTTCCGTCACCCACCGCGGCGAGTACCGCAACAACCGGATCGGGCGCGTCGGTAAGATTCATAGACATCTTGCGGAGCATATCGGGAGAAGTCCCCTCAAACTTCGCGGTGATGACCTTAACGCCGTTTGCGTCGACAGCGGAATCGAGCACCGTCTTCATCTGCATTGAGGCAAGCTGCTCCTTGAGCTTTTCGATCTCCTTGCGGCTCTCCTGCATCGTCTCGGCAATACGCTGAGCGCTCTGTACCATTTCCTTGGGATTGTTGATCTTCAGGATCTGAGCGGACGCGCCGATCATCGCGATCGCGTTGTCGAGATATTTCAGCACGCCCTTGCCGGTGACCGCCTCGATACGTCTGACGCCTGCGGCTACCGAGCCCTCCTGACGGATCTTGAACAGACCGATACGGGAGGTATTGTTCACGTGAGTTCCGCCGCAGAATTCCTTAGAAAACTCGCCTGCCTGCACCACGCGGACTCTGTCGCCGTACTTCTCACCGAAAAGCGCCATCGCGCCGAGCTTCTTTGCATCTTCAATGGACATCTCGGTGCTTGTCACATCGATCGCGTCGAGGATCTTTTCGTTGACAAGCTGTTCGACGTCCATCAGCTCCTGCGCGGTCATCGCGGAGAAGTGGGTGAAGTCAAAGCGGCAGACGTCTTCTGAAACAAGCTGGCCCGCCTGCTGGACATGGGTGCCTAATACTTCTCGGAGCGCCGCCTGCAAGAGATGCGCGGCGGTGTGGTTTCTCATAATATCGGCTCTGCGGTCTTTGTCGATCGCACAGGACACGGCGTCGCCTACCGCGACGGTACCGGTGGTGATCTCACAGGCGTGCAGGAAGATGCCGTTCGCGTCTTTATTCACCGCGTCAACGTCGATCACGGCGCCGCCGTCTTTGATCTCGCCGGTGTCGGCTACCTGACCGCCGGACTCGGCATAGAAAGGAGTCTTGTCGAGAACGATAACGACTGTCTCGCCCTCCTGCGCGGTATCGACGCGCTCGCCGTCTCTGACGATAGCGAGAACTTTTGATTCGCTCTCGAAGTCTGTATAGCCCAAGAACCCGGTCGCGGGAAGATCGGAGAGATCGGTGCTGTCAGAGATCCACGCGTCCGCTCCGGCGTTCTTGCGCGCCGCGCGGGAACGCTTCTTCTGCAGGAGCAGCAGCTCGTGGAAGCGGTCGAGGTCTACCTTGATGCCGTGATCGGCGAGGATCTCGCGGGTGAGGTCGATCGGGAAACCGAAGGTGTCGTTGAGCTTGAACGCATCTTCTCCGGAGAGGGTCTTGATGTCATGCTTCGAGATAATGTTCTCGATCATCGCATAGCCCTGTTCGACCGTCTTCTGGAAGTTTTCTTCCTCGATCTTGATCAGCTTCTTGATATAGTCCTGCTTCTCCACCAGCTCGGGATAAGCGGTCGCATTCTCCTTGATAACGGTGTCGCAGACCTCATAGAGGAAGGGCTTGGTATAGCCTAAGAGCCTGCCGTGACGCGCGGCTCTTCTTAAGAGTCTTCTGAGAACGTAGCCTCTGCCTTCGTTAGAGGGCATCACGCCGTCGGCGATCATAAAGGTAGTGGAACGGATATGATCGGTGATCACGCGCAGAGAGATATCACTCTTCTCGCTCTCGCCGTAGTTCACGCCGACGATCGAGCTGATATGCTTCATAATATTCTGGACAGTATCGACGAGGAACAGGTTGTCCACACCCTGCATCACGCAGGCAAGACGCTCGAGACCCATACCGGTGTCGATGTTCTTTCTCGCCATCGGCTCATAGTGACCCTTGCCGTCGGATTCAAACTGGGAGAATACCAGATTCCAGACCTCGACAAAGCGGTCGCAGTCACAGCCGACGTGACAGTCTTCCTTGCCGCAGCCGTGCTCGTCGCCGCGGTCAAAATAGATCTCGGAGCAGGGGCCGCAGGGACCGGAGCCGTGTTCCCAGAAGTTGTCCTCTTTGCCCAGACGGACCATATGAGAGGGGTCTACGCCGACCTCCTTTGTCCAGATCTCATACGCTTCGTCATCCTCCTGATAGATCGAGACATAGAGCTTCTCCTTAGGCATTTCGAGCACTTCGGTGAAGAACTCCCACGCCCACGCGGTGGCTTCTTTCTTGAAGTAGTCGCCGAACGAGAAGTTGCCCAGCATCTCGAAGAATGTGCCGTGACGCGCGGTGATGCCCACGCGCTCAATATCGGGCGTACGGATGCACTTCTGGCAGGTGGTGACCCTGTCTCTGGGAGGCGTGACCTCGCGGGTGAAGTACTTCTTCATCGGCGCCATACCCGAGTTGATCAAAAGAAGCGAGTTGTCATCCTTCGGGATCAGCGGGAAGGACGGGAGTCTGAGGTGACCCTTTGACTCCATAAATGATAAAAATGTTTCTCTGAGTTCGTTAAGACCCATATACTGCATGATGATTTCCTCCAAACAAAATGATAAATGATAGATGATAAATGATAAATATCGGGCGGGATAACCGCACCAAAAATAAATTGTCCGAGCAAAGCGAGTAACCGTCACTTTTCATTTATCATTCATCATTCATTATAAAATAAAAAATGCCTATCCCAACCATGGGACAGGCATAACCTGCGGTACCACCCAAATTGACAAAGTCGGAGACTCTGCCCGCTTGACTCCCTTTAACGCAGGGGTACGCCGGATTCTTCACCCGGATGCTCGGGGGCGGCCGCCGTCCTCCGCTATAAGGTCTCGCACCGTCCGACCTCTCTCTGAAACAGCAAAAAAAACAGCTCTTCCCGTCAACGCAAAACATATTATATCGCGTGGGGATGGGATTGTCAAGAGGTATTATTAATTAGGAATTAGGAGATAGGAATTAGGAATTATTGGCGTTGGATATAGATGTAGGGTTCGATGCCTCCTCTGGGCGAGGACAGCCCACCCCTCCGGGCTTTGCCCATCTTTCTCTAAGCGAGAACGGCAACCCTTTTGTCGGCTTTGCCGACATTTCCCCTATCAGGGGAATTTCCTGTCAGGGGAGTCTCATCGAACCGAAAGGCTGATAGCATAAGTCGTTATCGGTTGGGTTCAAACCTTAGCCGTAGGGCAAGGCGCCCTCGACTTGCCGAAGCCTTTCATCTTTATGCCGTGAAAACGCGCAGCACGATTTGCTTCGCATTCAGAATTGATTGGAACGCTGCGTTTCGGCACGATGTGGGCATCGTGCCCTACAACCCTAAGCAAACGGTAGTAATGACAAGGGGATTCTTCGACTAAACGCTTCGCGTTTTGCCCTATGGGCACCGCTCAGAATGACAGATAATGCAGTTACTCCTCGGAATGACAAAATTACCAATCGGGTGCCCCGCACACAATTCCTAATTCCTCATTCCTAATTCCTCATTCCTCATTCAAATAAGCTTCTTCCGTATCACAGACCCCTTCTCCACGGGCTTGTCAGTTGTCATATAGAGCTTCTGCATCGGGTGGGGGGCGCTCTCGACCTCTTCCCCGTCTTCCGTTCTCAGCGACTGACAGATCACCTGATAGGAATATCCCGACGGCGGGAGAATGTCGAGCGTATCGCCCACTAAGAACTTGTTGCGTTGGGTAACGGTGCAGACGTTGTCCACAGAGCTTTCCACACAGACGGCGACCGCGTTGAACTTACGGATATAGCCGCCGCTTTTCGTCTCCTGACCGGGCTCGGTGCCGAAGAAAAAGCCGGTGGAATAGACTCGGTGGCTGATCTTTTCCAGCTCTTCGACGATCCACGGAGACACCCGATAGTCGGGATCGTCAAGGTGTTCAAAATATTCGTCAACCGCCTTGCGGTAAGCGTTCGCGGTCACGGCAGTATAGTAGTAAGTCTTTGCTCTGCCCTCGATCTTGAAGCTCGAGATCCCCGCTCTGCAAAGCTCCGGGATATGACGGATCATACACAGATCGTTGGAGTTGTAGAGATAGGTCCCATCAGCGCTTTCTTCTACCGGGAAGAACTGACCCTCGCGGTTTTCTTCATAGAGATGATACTTCCATCGGCAGGGCTGAGCGCAGTCGCCGCGGTTGGCGTCTCTGCCGGTCAGATAGCTTGAGATCAGACATCTGCCGGAGAAGGATACGCACATCGCGCCGTGGACAAAACATTCTATCTCCAAATCCGAAGGGATCTTTAAGCGCATTTCGGCGATCTCGTCGAGCCTTAACTCTCTCGCCAGCACCACGCGCTTCGCGCCGAGGTTGTACCACGCGAGAGCGGACTCGTAGTTGACGATACCGCCCTGCGTCGAGATATGCCGCTCCACCTTGGGAGCGTATCGTTTCGCAAGCTCAAACACGCCGAGATCGGCGATAATGAACGCGTCAACGCCTAACTCCTGCGCCGCAGAAAGAAAGTCGGGCATAAGGGGAATATCCGCGTTTCTCGGCAGGGTGTTCACGGTCAGATAGAGCCTTTTATTTTGTTGATGCACTCGCTCACAGGCGAGTTTTAATTCTTCTAAAGAAAAATTCTTAGACGCTGTCCGCATCCCGAAGCTCTTGCCGGCGAGATAGACAGCGTCGGCGCCGTATAACAGCGCCGACTCTAAAGATTCCGGATCGCCCGCAGGCGATAAAATTTCTGGTTTGTTGATCATAAGTTCTCCTGATAAGCCTCCCTTTGGTAAAGGGAGGAGTCTCCCCTGTTAGGGGAGGTGGCGCACAGCGCCGGAAGGGTTGCCGTTCTCGCTAGAGAAGTTCGGCTTGCCGAGACGGAGGGATTGCATAATTGACCGACCGAAGGGAGAAACCTTTTTATAAGGTTGGTCGCTTTGCTCCATTGATACAATCCCTCAGTCACCATACGGTGACAGCTCCCTTTATCAAAGGGAGCCTATCCCATTATCAAATAATCGACAGATAATATTCGTGCTCTTCGAGGGTAGTGGAATAGTACGGAGTGGAGCCGTCCTCGGGCGAAGCGTGGCAGAAGTAGAGATACTCGGTATCGTAAGGATTCAGCGCCGCCTTGATCGCCTCCACGGAGGGGTTACAGATGGGTCCCGCAGGCAGACCGGCGATCTCATAGGTGTCATAGCTGGATTCGAACGTGCTCTTGATACTGTCGGGAACGCTCTCTTCATTACGGTAGGGGTAGTACGACGTACTGTCGCACTCGAGCCTGCCCGCGTTGATCTCATAGCCGTAGTCGAGACGGTTGTGGAGGATCGAGGAGATATAGTACATATCCTCCTTGGTAGCCGCCTCCGCCTGGATGATCGATGCGATGGTCAGGATGCTGTCCATCGAATAGTCCGAGTCGTTCATCTGCTCTTCGAGCGTCGTCTTTTTAGACTCGCCGAAATATCTTTCCTTATGATAGATCACGCGGTTCTCAAAGTTGTCGAGGAACTTTGAGATCGTGACCTTGGGATCCTCGTTAAGATAGAAGTCGTAGGTATCGGGGAAGAGATATCCCTCGAGCTTATAGTATCTTTCGGAGGCGTTGTCGATGTTTTTGAGGAAGGTGAAGTCCTCGTCAAAAACGTCGGAGTTGCACATCTCCAAGAACTGCTGAACATCGGCGGTCACACCGTTCTCCTGTAAGAGCGTCGCGATCTCCAGCACATTCATACCCTCGGTAACCTGTACGCGCACGATGTCGGTACGGTTCTGGTTGGACTGTAAAAAGTTGATGATCGCCTCGTAGTCCTTGTCGGTATCTATCTCAAAGTTGCCTTGACGGAAGCCCTCTTCGGAGGAGGTAAACTTCGCGTACATGGTGAAGAACTCGGGCTTATCTATCACGCCGTTATCATAGAGAATATCTGCGATCTGGCCGATCGTCGGGTTAGCGGGGATAGAGATGGTCACCTTCTGGGGATTGAGCTCCCTCTTGACGGCGAGCAGGTCGTTGACGCCGACCAGAAGGAACTGGGATATCGCTACGGCGAGGATCACCACCATCGAGATCCATACGATGTTAAAGATCCTGCGGTTGCGCTTCGCCTTCTGCTTCTCGATCTTCTTCTCTTCCTTCTTCTGACGTTTGAGCTCCTTGTGGGAGTCGCGCTCGATCTTGCGTCTGGTGTCGGAGTCGGAATAAGAGTTGATCTCGTTGGAGCGTTTTCTCCTGCGAAGAGAAGCGTTATCGGTACTGTAGCTGGTAGAAGAGGTATCGTCGGAATACTCGTTGTAGGAGACGTCGTCATCATACTCGCCTCTGATCGCCTTCTGATCAAAGGAACGGCGAAACTCCTCCATCTTCTTCTGACGGGTACTTTCTATCGAATCCTCAGGATAACGATTGCTTTTATCGCTCATAAGCTTTTCTCCTTTGAAAAATCACTTACTGTTGATTGCGTCTGATAAATTCGTCGGTGACAACGATGTGCACCGGAATATCATAGGCGTCCGCGTTGATCGCGGGGATCAGCGCGTCGCTGTAGCACAAAGACAGAGTGCTGCCCTCATATGTCTTTAAAAACCGGTCGTAATAACCTTTGCCGAAGCCCACCCGATAGCCTCTCATATCACAGCACAGGGCGGGACAGATACAGATGGAGCCGCTGAGATCCTCGAGCGGTCTTATACCCTCTTTCGGCTCTTTGATACCGAAGCTGCCCGTCTTAAGATCCGACAGCGATGAGATCGGATAAAAGCGCATACTGCCGTCATCCTCACACTTCGGCGCCGCCACACGCTTGCCGTTGGACAGCGCCGCGAGGATAACGCCCAGTGTGTCGATCTCGAAATCTCTCGAGACATAGCACAGCACAAGGGAGGCGCTGCGGTATTCTTCACTCATCAGCAGCCTGCTCTGGATCTCTAAATCCAAGCTGCGCTTTTTCTCCGGATTTTTCTCTAAAAGAATTTTACGTTTCTGTAAGAAAAACCGGCGCAGGGTGCTTTTTTCGTGATCGGGCGCGCCGGTAAAACGGACGCCGCTCATCGGAAGATAACGCCCTCGGCGATCTGATCCGCAGCGTTCTTACCCTTGATATACGCGATCAGGGCAAACGCGAACTCGTTCGCGGTACCCGCGCCGCGGGAGGTGATGATGTTGCCGTCGGTGACAACCTTGTCGGTCTGCGGCAGTGCCATCTTCAGCGTACTTTCAAAGCCGGGATAGCAGGTCGCTTTTTTGCTGTCGAGCAGTCCGAGCTTGCCGGGGATCGACGGCGCCGCGCAGATCGCGCCGATCAGCCTGCCGTGCGCGTTCGCGTAGATCAACAGCTTACTCAGGTCCATAGACGCTTCAAGGTTCTTGGTGCCGGGCATACCGCCGGGGAGGATGATCCCTTCGAGGTCGTCGCCGATTTTGACGTCGCTCAGCGGGATATCGGTCTTGACGGTGATCCCGTGCGCGCCGGTGACATACTCGCCGGTCACGCCGACGGACAAGATCTTGACGCCCGCTCTTCTCAGGTAGTCGAGAGGAGTCAGCGCCTCAACCTCTTCAAAGCCTTCCGCTAAAAACAAATAATACATATCTTCCTCCGAATCAACCAGTGTCTGTTATATCTCTTTCGTCACCAGCGAGAATATCTCGTCCGCGATATCCTCTATGGTACGCATATTTTCTTCATCGCTGCACCTGACTGTCGTCCAGCCTAAGTGTTCGCATGCCCACACCGCCGACTCGCGGCAGGAGAGCAGATAGCGAAAGTTCTTCTCGTGGATATCCTTCTTGCTTTCGTCGCCCTGATAGCGGGAGAAGATCAGTCTCTGGCTGACGGCGGGATGAACGTCCAGAAACAGCACTCTCTCGGGAGCGGGAACGCCCAGACGGCTGTATTCATAGTCAAACAGCCAGTCGCAGAACGCCTGCCTCTCCCCTTCATCGATCTTCGCCATCTGGTGGATGATGTTCGAGGTAGTGTAGCGGTCGCAGATGATATAGTCAAGACTTTCATAGTCTTTCTTCCAGCCGTTTAAGAAAGACGCGATCCTGTCCACCGCGTAAAAGGACGAGGCAGCGTAGGCGTTGACGTCGGCGGGATTATCGCCGAGCTGTCCGGACAGATACATCCGAACCAAGGCGGAGGTATCGCTCTCATAGTCGGGAAAAGACAGCGTGCGCGCTTGGTATCCCGCCTCGTTTAATTTCTCACAGAGAATTTTAGACTGGGTCGCCTTTCCGGAACCGTCCAGACCGTCGATCACGATCAGCTTTGCATATGCCACTTTCTCCCCTCTTTTCTCTTTCATAAGCCGCCGGAACGCAGACTTCTCTATTATCCGTAATATTATACCACAATCGGATGTCGGATGCAAGGGAAATAGTAACGAAAACGCGCCCCTTACGGACGCGTTTTTTGAAAGATGTGTGATGGAAGAACAGTAGGGGAAGGTCTTGACCCTCCCGCCGCAGCACGTTGCATAGAGTCCTGCCAATCAGGTGCGGACAGCGTCCGCCCACCGTTCTTATTTCTTAAGTTCTTATTTCTTAGTTCACAAAGCTATGATCCCGCGGACTCGTAGGCTCTGATCCCGCGGTTCCAGATGAACAGGGCGAGCGCGAACAGTGCCGTTCCCGCGATCACGGTGCCGCCGATACAGAACAGCGGATTCTTGTCTGTGAGGAAAAAACTCGCAGGATAATACGCAGTGAACGCGAACGGGATCACATAGGTAATCAGCGTCTGCACCGCCTTATTATAGATGGTTACCGGGTACTTCGAGAAGTCGTTGGTCATATACAGCATATGGATGATGTGTCCCGACGCCTTTGTCCAGAACGAAATCGCGGCGGTCATCGTCTTTAAAGAGGTATAGATCAGCGTCGCGAAGATGACTACCACCAGCGCCAGCGGTATCGTATACCAGTGAAATGCCATAGAAAGCCGCGGTATCGAATACGAGAGCAGCAGGATCCCCGTGAGCATCTCGCCGAACGCGTCCACACAGAAACGCTCCACCGTCACATAGTAGAGGCTGTTGATCGGTCTGGTGAGGTATTTGTCAAAGTCGCCCTTGCGGACGATCGAATAGCCCACCATCCAGAGATTGTCGGTGAACAGGTGATCCAGCGACTTCGGGATCAGCGAGAAGCCGAAGATAAACAAGACCTCGTCAAAGGTATAGCCCTCGAGCTCCGGGATCTGACTGAAAATGATACCGATGAACATCACCTGCAGCGCCTGCGCGATCAAAAGACCGATCGCGCCGAGCAGGAAGTCGGTCTTGTATTCCATCAGCCTTTTCAGGTGCTGGGAGATAAAAATCCGGTGGAGTCTTAGATATCTGAGCATCGTCTTACCCTCCCTGTACGGACAGCCGCTTCACGGCACAACGCCAGATCAGCTTCGAGAGTAAGAACATCGCGAGCAGCCAGAACAGCTGCAGTCCGATGCGGTAAGCGATCTCAGCGTAGGAATACATCCCCATATAGATCATCACCGGCGTATAGGATAAAGACGCAAACGGCAGAAAGTTAAGTACCGCCGCAAGCGGGGCAGGCAGAAACGCCAGCGGCACGATAGCGCCCGAGAGAAAGCTCGTCAGCGTCTCTTTGATCAGGGAAGTCCCCCACAGATTCTTGAAGAAAAATGCCATAAAGCCGTAGCACACGTTAAAATAGAAGGAGATCCCGTAGGCGACCGTCAGACTCAGCAGATACAAGAGAAAGTGCGGGATGTCAAACCGCACGCTTCCCGTAATCACACAGCGGTAAATCTCTACGCCCGCGACGATCGGTACGAAGATCATCGCGATACTGATCAGCCTTGATCCCAGCTCGTGAAACAGAAAGCACATATCAAAGGAGCAGGGGCGGATCATCCGCGTCGCGATGGAGCCGTCGACGATCTCTTCGCCGATCGCGAACGCGCCGTCGGAATAGGTCAGATAACCGGTCAGAAATGTGATGAACACATAGACGACCATGTCCTCCAGGGTAAAGCCGTTGAACGTCTGCTGTGAAGAGCTTGCGAATACTGCCTTCCACACGAAGAACATAATGAACGCCGACACGATCTCACCGATCAGAAAACAGATAAAGTTTGCGCGGTACGCGACCATCTCCTGAATACCCGCGCGGGAAAACGGCAGATAGATGCGAAAGAAGTGTCTGAGCTTCGTCATACCGCCACCTCCCGTTTATACAGCCGCTTGATGATCTCTTCGATCTCCACATCGCGGATCTCGATGTCCTTGACATGGACAGTCTGCAAAGTATAGGAAATCATATCCT
The DNA here is from genome assembly GCA_017404145.1 of Ruminococcus sp. Taxonomy (GTDB): domain Bacteria; phylum Bacillota; class Clostridia; order Oscillospirales; family Acutalibacteraceae; genus Ruminococcoides. The sequence goes on from JAFRCW010000052.1 coordinate 38,961, forward strand.
CCACCGATACCAGCGAGGAGTTGAATTTGACACAAACGGAGGCTTTTTTTACCTCTGTGGAGCAGTCGTCGTCGGAAAGTTTGAACCTGCCCCGATAGTCCAAGAGTGCGATGTCGTCGGGGCTTAACAGTTCAAAACGGAAGGTGCGCATCTGACCGTAGCTGTGCTTGAGCTGAGAGAGCGCGCCGTCAAAAACTTTCTTGCCCTTGTCGATCATTACGATCCGTTCGCATAAAAGCTCGATATCGGAGAGATCGTGGGTGGTGAGGATCACGGTAGTGCCTTCCTGCTCGTTGATCTGACGGATCGCGCCCCTGATATTTTCTTTCACTACGACGTCCAGACCGATGGTCGGCTCGTCAAGGAACAGCACCTTCGGAGAATGCAGCAGCGACGCGGCGATATCCGCGCGCATCCGCTGACCGAGCGAGAGCGTGCGTACCGGTGAAGTGATGAAATCGTCCAGCTCCAATACTTCGTTGAGAAACGCCATCCGCTTGTGATACTGCTCGTCGGGGACCTCGTAGATCTCTTTTAAGACCGCGTAGGTCTCCCGAAGCGCCAAGTCCCACCACAGCTGGGTACGCTGACCGAACACCACGCCGATCTCCCTGACGTAGTTTTTGCGGTCCTCCTGCGGGATCTTGCCGTTGATACGGCACATACCCGAGGTCGGGGTGAGAATACCCGTGAGCATTTTTATCACCGTGGACTTGCCTGCGCCGTTCGGTCCGATAAAGCCGAGGATCTCTCCCCTGTCTACGTCAAAGGACACGCCGTCCACCGCCGTGATGATCTCCTTCTTCGGAGAAAACAGCGACTTGACGGAGCCCTTGAGTCCCGGCTCCTTGATGACCTTTTTGAACTCTTTTCTTAAGTTGTCAACATATATCATTTTGTCCATTATATTACCTCATACTGTAGGGGAGGGTCTTGACCCTCCCGAGTGCAGAACTCTTTTTTTATGAAATATGAAATATGAAAAATGAAATGTGAAGGGAGGGCTCTGCCCTCACCTGATTGGTAGGGCGTTGCATAGAGACGTAGGGCAAGGCGCCCTCGACTTGCCGAAACGTTGCCGTTAAATTCCGTTTATCACTGTAAGAAAACATTGATACAAATGTAGGGCGGGTGCTCGCCCGCCGAAACACTGCTTTCATATCCCTATCGGTTACAGGATATGCCGGTAAAATCCTGCTCCTGTATGAAACGTCTGGTATAATCAAAACGCCCCTGCGGCGGCAAGTCGAGGGCGCCTTGCCCTACAATTCTATATGACATCCTGCGGCTTTCCGAAACACCCGACGGCGTTTTGGTTTTTATGGGATTACAATATATCATATCTGTCAATCTTTTTCAAGAGAAATGACAGAAAAAATCTGCTTTTGTAATGTTCATTACACTTTTGTCGAAATACTTGATTTTTTTTAAAAACGTATGATATTATTCAATAAAAGAGAATTTGTTTCACATATTGGTGTGTTATGATAACATATTTGCTTGTTGAGGAAACCGTAATCACATACGGACAGGAGCATCTCTCCTACGGCGTCAAGGTCGTCAGGGACAGACGCTGTCTGCGCGTCATCCGTGACATCACCGATGACAAAGAACGCTTATCCTGCCTGATCAATGATATGAACGAGCTGTCGCTCGATCCGATTCACCTTGATGAAGTGATTGAGGAGTTTTTGAATGATTAATAATTATGAAATATGGTATATGAAATATGAAATGTGATGGTGACTCGCTTCGCTCGGACAATTGTATTTGTCATTCAGAGGGAGCGCTGCGACCGAAGAATCCCCCTGTCATTACTGCCGGTTGCAAGAGGAAGGGGATTGCCACGGGCTAAAGCCCTCGCAATGACATCATACCAATCAGGTGAGGGCGGAGCTCTCCCACAACATTTCATATTTCATATATCATATTTCATAATAAAAAGATTTCTTAGTTCGGGAATGTCAAGACTTTCCCGCCGCTATAGCTTTTTACGTCAAGCTGTGTTATAATATCCTCGGTGATACGATGATTTGTAAGTTATGTCCGCGAAACTGCGGGGTTGACAGAAAAAAGCAGAAGGGCTTTTGCGGGATGGGTGAACAGATGAAAGTCGCTCGGATCGCGCCCCACTACGACGAAGAACCGCTGATCAGCGGAACAAACGGCACGGGAGCAATCTTCTTCTCGGGCTGTACCCTCAGGTGCTTATACTGTCAGAACTTCGAAATCAGCCAAGGCGGCAAGGGCAGGATCCTCACGCCGTATAAACTGAGCGAAGAAATCAAACGGCTGGAGGCGATGGGCGTGCACAGCATCGAGCTGGTGACAGCGACCCACTTTCTCCCCGCCGTTCTGGAGGCATTTGACCTCTACCGTCCCGCTATACCTATAATATATAATACGTCCGGCTATGAAAAGGTCGAAACGCTCCGGAGACTCGAAGGGCTTATCGACGTATATCTGCCGGATTACAAGTACAGCGATAACAGCCTCGCGATGCGGCTCTCCGGCTGTCCCGACTACCGGGAGACCGCTCTGTCCGCGATCGAAGAAATGCTCCGCCAGACAGGAGAAGTCGTCATCAAAAACGGACTGATCAAAAAAGGCGTGATCATCCGTCATCTGGTGCTGCCTAACCATACCAAGAACAGCCTCGGCGCACTGGAGCTCATCAAAGAACGCTTCGGCGAAAAGGTTCTCATCAGCCTGATGAGTCAGTATCTCCCCTGCGGCAAAGCGGATCAGACATCGGATCTTAACCGCAGGATCACCAAGAGAGAGTATGAGAAAGTGTTAACATATCTGTATGCTTTGGAACTTGACGGCTTCGCGCAGGAGCTGAGTTCGGCGAAGAAGGAGTATATTCCGAGTTGGACGGAATAAACAATAATGGAAAATTGAAAATGGAAAATGGAAAATTTTGGGCGAACGCTGTCCGCACCTGAATTGTATGATGTCATTGCGAGAAGTGACCCTTGCGGTCACGACGCGGCAATCCCTTTTCCTTCTGCTGTCGGCAGTAATGACAAGGGGATTCTTCGGTCGCGGGGCTCCCTCTGAATGACAAATGCAATTGTTCGAGCGAAGCGAGTCGCCAAAACTCTGCACTCTGCACTCTGCACTAAAAAAATTTCCCCGACAGATGTCGGGGAATTTTTTGCTTATTTCGCATAGTCGACGGCGCGGGATTCTCTGATGATGTTGACCTTGATCTGACCCGGATACTCCAGATCCTCTTCGATCTTCTTGCAGATATCTCTCGCCAGAGACGCCATGGAATCGTCCTTGACCTGTTCGGGCTTGACCATAATGCGGATCTCACGGCCCGCCTGGATCGCAAACGAGGTCTCGACGCCCTTAAAGGAGGACGCGACCTCCTCGAGCTTCTGGAGTCTCTTGATGTAGTTCTCGAGGTTCTCTCTTCTCGCGCCCGGTCTTGCCGCCGAGATCGCGTCTGCCGCCTGTACGATGCAGGCGACGATGGTCTTCGCCTCAATGTCGCCGTGGTGCGCGTGGATCGCGTGGATCACGGCTTCACTCTCTTTATACTTCTTCGCGACGTCTACGCCGATCTCGACATGGGAGCCCTCGATCTCATGGTCGAGTGCCTTGCCGATATCGTGTAAGAGACCCGCGCGCTTCGCCGTAGCGGGGTCAAGACCCAGCTCGGAAGCGATCATACCGGAAATATAACAAACCTCTAAGGAATGGTTGAGAACGTTCTGTCCGTAGCTGGTGCGGTATTTCAGACGTCCCAAAATCTTGACAAGCTCGGGATGGATATGCCCGATGCCCGCCTCTAAGACAGCCTGTTCGCCCGCGTGCTTGATGGACGCTTCGACTTCTTTTCTCGCCTTCTCGACCATCTCCTCCACTCTCGCGGGATGGATACGGCCGTCGGAGATCAGCTTCTCTAAGGAAACCCTGGCGATCTCTCTTCTGACAGGCTCAAACGATGAGAGCGTGATCGCCTCGGGGGTATCGTCGATGATCAGATCAACGCCCGTCAAGGTCTCGATCGCGCGGATGTTTCTGCCCTCACGTCCGATGATCCTGCCCTTCATCTCGTCGTTGGGCAGCGGAACAACGGATACGGTAGCTTCTGCCACCTGGTCGGCGGCGCAGCGCTGAATCGCAAGGGAGATGATGTTTCTCGCCTTCTTCTCACTCTCATCCTTGAGCTGCTGCTCATACTCCATGATCTTGAGCGACTTCTCGTGAGAAAGCTCCGATTCAAGCTGGGAGAGGAGATATTCCTTCGCCTGCTCCACCGTGTAGCCCGAGATTCTCTCGAGCATTTCAAACTGACTTTTCTTGATTGTTTCCACCTCGGCAAGTCGGGCCTCGGCTTCTTTCATTTTCTTGTTGACTCGCTCATCCTTCTTCTCGACGTTGTCGAGCTTGCGGTCTAAGGTTTCTTCCTTCTGCTGGATCCTGCGCTCCTGACGCTGAACCTCTTTTCTGCGGTCGGAAAGTTCCTTCTCGGACTCCGTTCTGAGACGGTGAACCTCATCTTTTCCCTCGAGGATGGCTTCTTTCTTCTTGGCTTCGGCGGTCTTCATCGCGTCTTCGACGATACGCTTAGCCTCCTGCTCCGCAGATCCGATCTCAGCCTCCGCTACCTTCTTGCGGTAAGCGCTGCCGACGAATACGCCGACAACCGCGCCGATGATCAGTCCCGCTGCGATAAGCACGATACTTAACCATAAGTCCATTTGATTCTGACACCTCCTTGATTTGATTTTTCAACCAAACTCAACTTACGGTGCCGTTACAGTCAGATATTCAATTTTATATCACCAAATGCTCCTTTGAGCATGAACAAGGAAGTTGTGTATAGAAACACAAATGTGGAATGAATGGTAATAGATACAAATATCTATAAATAACGGCTCTTTGATAGAGTCTAATAAAAGAATAGGAACAGGTCGTCCGAGCGACTTCCCGCTCCGGTGAACCCGCATATCCTCAACATCTCCGCGGAAAAAGACGACGCGTAAGATCTCTCGAACACACAAATTCATCCGTATATCATCATAATATAAATCCCGCCAAATGTCAATACGCAGGACAAAAAATAATTAGAAAAAAGAATTATAATTATGTTCTTTTTTTACAGAAAATCATAATTCTTTCAAGAAAATATAATCTCCGTTTTGTGAAATCAAACCGAAAACAGCTCACCGGCTTGTATAGAATGACTATGGATTTGACAGATTTTATAAAAATTGCACGAAAAGTTTGGAGTTCAATTTCTGTTTTTACTTGAATTTTCATAAAACTTTTGTTAAGATAATCTTGTATATTTATACGTACCGTGAATCACTCTGTCATTTTGGAGCTGTCCGCGGTAGATTCAACCGAAAAGGAGAGTAAGCTTATGAATTATGTATTAAACGATGAGAGATTCCCTCTCGACCTGTTCCACGGCGGCGACGCCGTACGAGTGTATGATTTTCTCGGCGCTCACGACTTCTGGCGTGACGGCGTTCAGGGAACCATGTTCCGCGTCTGGGCTCCCAACGCGCTGACGGTCTCCGTAGTCGGCGACTTTAACGGCTGGGATCAGCAGGCGAATTACATGTACAAAATCTCCGAGGGCGGCGTATGGGAAACATGGATCCCCAATCTCGGCGAGACAGCGATCTACAAATACTGTGTAGAGACGCCGTGGTTTGAGAAGATTCTCAAATCCGATCCGTTTGCGTTCCATACCCAGACCCGTCCCGACAACGCTTCCATCATTTATAACTACAACAAGTATCAGTGGAACGACGAGGCGTGGTACAAGTATAAAATGGAACACAACCATTTTGAAAACCCCGTCAACATCTATGAGGTACACGCGGGCTCCTGGAGAAAGTACTCCGACGGCAACGTCTTCTCCTATGACAAATTAGGCGACGAGCTGATTCCCTATGTCAAGGAGATGGGCTATACCCACATCGAGTTTATGCCGATGACCGAGTACCCCTTCGACGGAAGCTGGGGCTATCAGGTAACCGGTTACTACGCTCCCACCTCCCGCTACGGCAGCCCCGAAATGTTTATGAATTTCATCGATCGCTGCCATCAGGCGGGTATCGGCGTTATCCTCGACTGGGTTCCCGCGCACTTCCCCAAGGACGCACACGGTCTCGGTCGCTTTGACGGCATCCACTGCTATGAATATGAGGACTCCAGAAAGGGCGAGCACAAGGAATGGGGCACCTATGTATTTGACTATGCAAGATACGAAGTCATCTCCTTCCTCGTCTCCTCCGCGATGTTCTGGCTGGACAAGTATCATGTAGACGGCATCCGCGTGGACGCTGTCGCCTCAATGCTCTACCTCGACTATAACAGAAGAGACGGCGAGTGGGTCGCGAACAAGTACGGCGGTCACGAGCATCTTGAAGCGGTCGAGTTCATCCAGAGACTCAACACCGCTGTTCACCTGCATCATCCGACCGTGATGATGATCGCGGAAGAATCCACCTCCTGGCCGATGGTATCCCGTCCCGTTTCCGACGGTGGCTTAGGCTTCGACTACAAGTGGAACATGGGCTGGATGAACGATATGCTCTCCTATATGTCCCTTGATCCGCTGTGGAGACCCTATCACCACAACTCCATCACCTTCTCCTTCCTGTATGCGTTCTCCGAGAACTTCCTGCTTCCCATCTCTCACGACGAGGTCGTATACGGCAAGGGCTCGCTCATCAACAAGATGCCGGGCGACTATGATATGAAGTTCGCGGGCGTCAGAGTATTTATGAGCTATATGATGGCGCACCCCGGCAAGAAGCTGACCTTCATGGGCGCCGAGATCGGTCAGTTTGACGAGTGGAACTCTACCGAAGAGCTGCAGTGGGGTCTGTTAGGCTTTGAGAAGCATAAGAAGCTCAACGACTTCTTCCGCGCGCTCAACGAGTTCTATAAGGACAACACCTGTATGCATCAGGTCGACTTCACATGGGAAGGCTTTAACTGGATCCATCACGACGACTATCAGCAGTCCGTCATCGCGTTCAGACGTATCGACAAAGAAGGCAACAACATCATCGTGGTCTGCAACTTCCAGCCGATGTACAGAGAGAACTACCTCATCGGTGTTCCGGACTACGGCGTATACGCCGAGGTCTTTAACTCCGACGACGAGATCTACGGCGGCACCGGAAAGACCAACGGCACCTCCATCCTCTCCGACGGAGAAGAGAAGCACGGCTTTGAGCAGTCGATCTCTCTCAACCTGCCTCCGATGAGCGCTCTGTATCTCAAGTGTGTAGAAAAGAGAAAGAGCCCCAAGCAGATCAAGGCAGAGGAAGAAGAAGCCGCGAAGAAGGCAAAGCGCGCCGCTGCCGCTCAGAAGGCGAAGGAAACCAGAGCCAAAAAGAAAGCGGAAGCAGAGGCTAAGAAGAAGGCTGCCGAGGAAGCTGCGAAGAAAGCTGCCGAAGAAGCTAAAAAGAAAGCAGAAGAAGCCGAGAAGGTGCTGAAGGCGAAAGCGGCAGAAGCCGAAAAGAAGGCGAAAGAAGTCAAGAAAGCGGTCAAGGAGAAGGTTGAGGAAAAGAAAGCCGCTCCCAAGAAGGCTGCCGAGAAGAAGCCGGCTGAGAAGAAAGCCGCCACCAAGAAGGCTGCCGAGAAGAAGCCCGCCGAGAAAAAAGCCGCCACCAAGAAGACTGCCGAAAAGAAGCCGGCTGAGAAGAAAGCCGCCCCCAAAAAGGCTGCCGAAAAGAAGCCCGCCGAGAAAAAAGCGGCTTCTAAGAAAACAGCTAAGAAAGACGAAAAGAAATAACTGAAACGATAAACTGCCCGGGCAGTTCATCTGTCCGGGCAAAACAGAAAGCCAAAACGGAAAATATCCCAGACACCAATTTATTGGAGGAAAAAGAATGACACCTAAGAAAGAAGTAGTGGCTATGCTGCTGGCAGGCGGACAAGGCTCCCGTCTGGGCGTGCTGACGAAAAAGATCGCCAAGCCCGCGGTGCCTTTCGGCGGAAAGTACAGGATCATCGACTTTCCGCTGTCGAACTGCATCAACTCCGGTATCGAGGCAGTCGGCGTTCTGACACAGTATCAGCCCTTAGAGCTCAACGAGTACATCGGCAACGGTCAGCCGTGGGAGCTCGACGGTCTGCACTCCGGCGTAACCTGCCTGCAGCCGTATGAGTCAAAGGAAGGCTCCGACTGGTACTCGGGTACCGCAAACGCCATTTATCAGAACATCGGCTTCATCGACAGATATGACCCCGACTATATCGTTGTTCTCTCCGGCGACCATATCTATAAGATGGACTACGCCGATATGCTGAAGTTCCATAAAGAAAAACAAGCCGCCTGTACCATCGCGGTGATCGACGTTCCCCTTGAGGAAGCGTCCCGCTTCGGTATCCTCAACACCTATGAGGACGGCACCATCTATGAATTTGACGAAAAGCCCGAACATCCGAAGTCGACTAACGCTTCGATGGGCATTTATGTATTCACCTGGAAGAAGATCCGGCAGTACCTGATTGACGACGCCGCTGACGAGAACTCCTCCAACGACTTCGGCAAGAACGTGCTCCCGCTGATGCTGAACTCCGGTGAGAAAATGGTCGCTTATCCCTTCGACGGTTACTGGAAGGACGTCGGTACGATCGACTCCCTCTGGGAAGCGAACATGGATCTGCTCGATCCCAAGCTCCAGCTTGACCTCAAGAATATTTATTCGCGCAACCCGATGATGCCGCCGCACCATGTCGGCGATAACGCGCACATCCAGAACTCGATGATCAGTGACGGCTGCAACGTAGACGGCTCATTGGAATTCTCCATCATTTTCTCGGGCGTGCAGATCGGCGAAGGCGCCGTTGTCAATTCATCCATCATCATGCCCGGCACCGTCATCGAAGCGGGCGCTCACGTAGAGTTCTCCATCATCAGCGAGAATACCGTGATCGGCAAGAACGCGAAGATCGGCGCGAACCCCACTGAATTCGAAAACCGCGACGACTGGGGCATTACCGTCATCGGCGACGGGCTGAAGATCGGCGAGGGAGTCGTGATTCCCGCCAAAGCGATGATCGATAAAGATGTGGAGGTGTGATCATGGGCAGCAATAAAATATTAGGCTTGATTTTTGCGAATACTAACGAAAAGAACCTCCCCGACCTCACCGCTTACCGTACCACCGCGTCGGTTCCCTTCGGCGGCAAATACAGACTGATCGACTTCCCGCTTTCGAATATGTCGAACTCGGGCATCAACAATGTCGGTATCGTCACCAAGAAGAACTTCCAGTCTCTGATGGACCATGTCGGCTCCGGCTCCGCGTGGGACCTCGCCCGCAGGCGTTCGGGTCTTTCGATCCTGCCTCCCTACGGCGAGCACAGCTTCTCCACCATTGTCGAAACGATCTTCAACCTGCACGGCTATATTGAGCACGGCGACGAGGAATATGTGCTGATTTCTCCCTCGGACTGCGTCTATAATATGGACTTCGGCAAGGTGCTGGAATTCTCCGAGAAGAACAACGCCGACGCTGTCTTCGTCTATATCAAGAAAGCGGTCAGTGTTCTGACAGACGACTTCCGCTGCATCCTTGAGATGGATGACAGCGGCAAGATCCAAAAGGTCATGGCGACGCCCGTAAGCGACGAGGTCTGTAACCTCAGCATCGGCACCATCCTGATCAAGAAAGCGGTGCTGATGGGTCTGATCCGTCAGGCGATGAGTGAATCCAAGTACAGTTACGTCAGAGACGTACTCCAGCCTGCTCTGCAGAACTATAACCTCTACGGCTATGAGCTGGAAGGCTACTGCGAGATCATCGGCTCCGTCAAGGAATACTATGACGCGAATATGAAGCTGATGGACAGAGACACCCGTTATAAGCTCTTTGACTATCAGCGTCCGATCTATACCAAGGTCAGAGACGACGTTCCGTCCAAGTACGGTCTGGAGTCCAACGTCAAGAGCTCGCTGATCGCGCAGGGCTGTGTGATTAACGGCACGGTGGAAAATTCCATCATCTCTAAAGGCGTTCACATCGGCAAGGGCGCAACAGTGAAAAACTGCATCGTCATGCAGGACTCTGTGATCGGCGACGGCGTGACCCTCTCCTACACCGTTATCGACAAGGACGTCAAGGTCAGCCGCGGCAGTTCCCTGCAGGGCAGCCCCTACTATCCGATGTACATCGCGAAGAAATCAATTGTGTAATCTGATTGTCATTGCGAGCCCCTTTGGGGCGTGGCAATCCCCTTCTTTTCGATCACGGTCATAATGACAGGGGGATTCTCACGGGGCTGAAGCCCCTCAGAATGACTGTTCACCAATAAATAAGGAGGAATTCTATGAAAATTCTTTATTGTGCCAGCGAGGCGAATCCGTTTGCGGGTTCCGGCGGTCTCGCCGACGTAGCGGGCTCTCTGCCCCATACCCTGTGCCGCAAAGGTCAGGACTGCCGTATCGTTATCCCGCTGTACGGCACCATTCCGCAGGATCTGAAGAACCAGATGAACTTCATCACCAACTTCACCGTACCGGTCGCATGGAGACATCAGTACTGCGGGCTGTTCTGGGCAAGATGGAACGACTGCACCTACTACTTCATCGACAACGAGTATTACTTCAAGCGTGACAAGCTCTACGGTTTCTATGATGACGCCGAGAGATACGCATTCTTTTCTAGAGCGATCCTCGAGATGCTCCCCTATATCGACTTCCATCCCGACATCATCCATACCAACGACTGGCAGACAGCGCTGGTTCCCGTCTACTACTACCTGTTCTACTCTAAGAATCCGTGGTACTATAACATCAAGTCGGTATTCACGATCCACAACATCCAGTATCAGGGCAAGTACGGCTGGGAGGTCAACACCGAGTGCGTCGGTATTCCCCCGACAGAGACCAAGATCCTCGAGATGGACGGTAAGCTCAACATGATGAAGGGCGCGATCTACTGCTCCACCCGTGTCACCACCGTCTCCCCGAGCTATGCGCTCGAGATCAAGGATCCGTGGTACAGCCACGGTCTGCATCACGCGCTGATCAACAATCACTATAAGCTCTGCGGTATCTTAAACGGTATCGATCAAGCGTCCTATGATCCCGCCACCGACTATCAGCTCTACTGCAACTATACCAAAGAGGATATGTCCGGCAAGGGCGAGTGTAAGAGACGCCTGCAGGAGAGACTGGGCTTAGAGCAGAGCTGGGATACCCCGATCGTCGCGATGGTCACACGTATGGTCGCTCACAAGGGTCTCGACCTCGTTCGAGGCGGTCTGCCGGATCTTTTGAACAACCATAAGATGCAGTTCGTCATCTTAGGCTCCGGCGATGAAGAGTATGAGAACTTCTTCAGAGATATGCAGTGGTTCTATCCCGGCAGAGTCTGCACCTGCCACGGCTTCGTTCCCGAGCTGGCAAGAAAGATCTATTCCGGCGCGGACATCTTCCTGATGCCCAGTAAGCAAGAGCCCTGCGGTCTGTCCCAGATGATCGCGCTCCGTTACGGTACCATCCCGGTCGTCAGAGAGGTCGGCGGTTTGAAAGACTCCGTCTTTGACTCTGCCGATAACTACGGCAACGGCTTCACCTTCCGCAACTATGATATCGCCGATATGTGCAACGCTGTCAAGCGCGCGCTGGCGGGTATCTATGATAACGAAGGCTGGCACCAGCTGATGTGGAGAGCGATGATGAGTGACAACTCCTGGGAGCGTTCTGCTCAGGACTACATCAACGTGTACGAAGATACGCTTCACTGGCTGTAATTTAATCAACGAAAAAAGGCTTCCGATCCGGAAGCCTTTTTTTAATTCATAATTCATAATGCATAATGGTAGGCGGACGCTGTCCACACCTGATTGTTGAGCTAAGAGCTTTTTATTATGAAGTATGAAAAATGAAATATGAAATGTGAAGGGCGGACGCTGTCCGCACCTGATTGATAAGGGGGCTCATTATAATTATGAATTATGCATTATGAATTGAAATCACGCATCCCGCGATCAGCTCATCGTTTTGATTCACGGCAAAAAGCGTATGGGTATCGCCCTCGCGCAGCTCGAATACCCTTAGCTCGTCGCCATAGTACGCCTGCGAAATATACTGCAGTTCAAAGTCCGTGACGGTGTTTTCGTCAAAAAACTCCGGCGAAAAAGCGTTGAGAAACAACTCCACATAGTGGAGGTTGTTCATATGGCGGTTGTTATCCAGATCGGTGTAGCGCACCGTGTAGGTATAGCAGTACTTGGCGTCATCTGTAAATTTCATCCTGCGGGAGAAGCGATCGACAGAGGTCAGGCGGTCCTCGACGAGATCGTCGGGCAGCTCGATGTACGGCGTCTTGACGAGCTTCGCCTCTTTAAGATTCACCAGACAGCTCTCGAGCCTGCCCTCGCAAAGCAGCCGGTCTCCCCTTTTGATCTCCATCTCCTGCCACACGCGCACGGGATCGCACTTGGAGACCCATGAGGTCACGGAAATGTTCTCAGAGAAATCCGCTTTCGCATATATTTTGAGCTTGTATTTGGAATACACCCACGCTACTCCGTATTTGTAGGGCAGGGTGTCGTTGCCCTTGCCGTATAAATGGAAATGCCCCGAGGCAATATCCTGAAAATAATCGACGTAACCTTTCACGCCGACCAGACCGTCCGCGTCGGACTCGCGAAAACGCGGTAAGAATGTTAATGTAAATGACATAGTATCACCTTTTTTAGTTCAGAGTTCAGAGTGCAGAGTGCAGAGTGCAAGTTTTTATGAAATATGAAATATGAAAAATGAAATGTGAAGGGCGGGCTCTGCCCGCACCTGAATGTAATAACTGTTGGAAAGGTTTATTGGATCAGCCCTTCAAAAAATGCCTGCGCAGCGGGGAGGTCAGGAAAAAGATAAGAGAGTTTCTCTCTGATCTCTTCGTCCGGCATCAGGATATCCGGCACCATCACGGGGATCATACCGGCATTATACGCCGCGCGGATACCGTTGTAGGAGTCCTCGATCACATAGCAGTTCTCCGGAGCATATCCCAGTTCTTCCGCCGCTTTGAGAAATATCTCGGGGTGAGGCTTGGAGTGACTCACCGTATCGCCGCAGATCACCTTGTCAAAGTATGGTAAAAGCTGTGCTTCATCAAGCATCTTCATTACGCTGGGCGTGGATGTGGAAGAAGCGAGCGCCAATGGGATATTTTTCTCTGAAAGAAATTTAAGAATTTCAACAGCTCCCTGTTTCAAAGGGATCGGATGCGACTGGACATACGCCTTGACCTTGCGATAATACTCGTCGAAAGGAAAGCTCTCGCCGTATTTTTCCATAAAGATCTCGCGGGTTCTCCTGCCGTTTGCGCCGACACAGGAAAGCGAGGTCTCACGGATATCGGGATAGTCGCTCGCGTATTTTACATAGCCCTCGATATAGACGCTCTCGGAATCGAACAGTACCCCATCCATATCGAATATCACGGCAAAACTCCGGCTCATTGTCTCTCTCCCCTTTCTGTAAACCATTATATCGCGAAACAGCGTATGATTCAAGAAATAATTTACAAACCCTCTTGACATCCGAAACAATCGGGTGTATGATGTGTTTAAAATATGAACGGTTGTTCATATGTTCATCTGTTTAAATAATCGGAGGTAGCTATGTCACACGATAACCATAAAGAACTTGTCACCTCGGTCAAGGCAAATATGCCCGATGCCGACACGCTGTTCGAGCTTGCCGACTTCTTCAAGGTGTTCGGCGACTCCACCCGCATCCGCATCATGTGCGCGCTGTTCGAGAGAGAGCTTTCGGTCTGCTGTATCGCCGACATCGTCGGGATGGAGCAAAGCACCGTCTCCCACCAGCTCCGCGTCCTGCGGCAGGAAAATCTCGTCAAGGTGCGAAGAGAGGGCAAGCAGAGCTACTATTCTCTCGAGGACGAACACATCAAGCTGATCTTCGAGATGGGTCTGGAGCATATATTGGAATGACGGAGCCGTTCCAAATGATGAATGATAAATGATGAATGATAAATAGCGGTTACTCGCTTTCGGCTCGAACAATTTTTTTCGGGTGCGGGAGTCTCCCCTGTTAGGGGAGGTGGCGCAACGCGCCGGAAGGGTTGCCGTCTTCGCAGAAGATTCGCCCTTTACTTATCATTTATCATCTATCATTGATCATTATTCTGTATGAAGGTGATACCATGAAACATGAATTGATTTTAGAAGGTCTGGACTGCGCGCACTGCGCAGCAGTGATCGAGAAGAAAATCGCAGATCAAGAGGAATACAGCGACGTCTCCTTCTCGTTCATGACCAAGGAATTGTCGTTAAATTGCGAAAAAAGAAATATAAAAGAAGATATCCAGCGACTGGTTGACTCCGTTGAGGACGGTGTGACCGTACTGGACAAGGAAGAACACCATGAACACGGTCACGACCATGAGCATCATCATGAAGGCGGCAAGCTCAAGCTGATCCTGCTCTTTTCCGCGGCGGCGCTGTTTGTTGCGGCGTTCGTCCTTCACTTGTTCACGGAATATGATACCGCCGTGATGATCCTCGCGATCGCCGCTACTGTACTGTCGGGATATGACGTAGTGATAGAAGGCGTCAAGTCCGTCATCAAGCTGAGAATCGACGAGACTACCTTGATGACCGTCGCGGTCGTTGCGGCGATGATCTTGGGCGACTTTGTCGAAGCGGCGGCGGTCACGGTGCTGTTCGGCTTCGGTGAGATTCTTGAGGACAAGGCGGTGGAGAAATCCCGCCGTGATATCCGCAAACTCGCGGATATCCGTCCCGACAAAGCGGTTCTTGTCACGGACAGCGGTACCGAAGAAGTTCTTGCCGCCGACGTCAAAAAAGGCTCGCTGATCGAAATCGCGCCGCATATGCGCGTGCCGATCGACGGCGTTATCGTTGAGGGTGAGACAACGCTCGACACATCCTCGCTCACAGGAGAATCCGCTCCCCTCTTCGCTCAGCCGGGGACAGAGCTTCTCTCGGGAATGCTCAATAACGACAGCGCGATCCGAATCAAAACCACCAAGGACTATTCCGACTCGGCGGCGTCCCGCATTGTCAAGCTGGTAGAGGACAGCGCGAAGAACAAAGGCGATCACGAGAAGCTGATTACCAAATTCGCCCGCTTCTATACCCCCGCGGTGATGATCCTCGCAGTGCTGATCGCGGTCATCCCCTCTCTTGTTACGGGAGAATGGGCGCTGTGGATCAAGCGAGCGCTGACCTGCTTAGTCGCCTCCTGCCCCTGTTCTATTGTGATCTCGGTGCCTCTCTCCTATTTTGCGGGCATCGGAGCGGCGTCCAAGAACGGCGTCCTGATCAAGGGCGGCAGGTTCGTTGAGGTAATGGCGAAAATCAGCTGTATCGCTTTTGACAAGACCGGTACTCTGACCGATAATCATATTTCTGTAAAAGAAATAAAATCAACAAGTAAATATTCTTTAGAAGAATTATTACAGCTGGCGGCTTCTGTAGAGAAGAAGTCCTCCCACCCAATCGCCAAAGCGATTGTCGATTATGCAAACGATAATCATATTTCTATATTGGAATTATCCGACTATACAGAACACTCCGGTCACGGCGTAGAAGCCCGATACGGCGACCGTCTGATCTCCTGCTGTAAGCCTTCCCAAGGCGCAGGTGTGGAGATCAGAGAAAACGGCGCAATCATCGGCACAGTCCTGCTCTCGGAAAGCGTACGTAAAGAAACGCCGCAGGTGCTGCAGCAGCTCAGAGCGCTGTCGGTCAGGCGGCTGTGTATGCTGACGGGCGACAAACGCCAAAACGCCGAAGCGGTCGCGAATGCTCTCCACTTAGACGGCTGTTATGCCGAGCTTTTGCCCGAGGATAAGGTGAACAAGGTAGAAGAGCTGATCCGGCAGAACGGACAGTGCGCTTTTGTCGGCGACGGGATCAACGACGCGCCGGTGCTGTCGCGCGCCTCCTGCGGTATCGCAATGGGGCTGGGTAGTGAAGCGGCAATCGAATCCGCCGATATGGTGCTGTCCTCAGGGAATCTCAGCGCTCTGCCCAAGGCGGTGAGCCTCTGCCGCTCCACGATCGGCACCGTCAAAGCAAACATCACCTTCTCCCTTATGGTCAAGGCGGTCATCATCACGCTCGCGGCGCTCGGGATCGCTCCGATGTGGCTCGCGGTATTCGCCGACACCGGCGTGTGCGTGCTGTGCGTCTTAAACGCCGTCAGGCTGATCAGGAAGAAAAAATCATAAATATTGTAGGGGAGGGTCTTGACCCTCCCCTAACGTTTGACTCATATAATAGATTTCTCAGGCACATAAACCCCAATCGTAGGGCAAGGCGCCCTCGACTTGCCGAAACTTTGATATTATTACAACGTGAATAACAGGGATACTCGCTTCGCTCGAACAAAAATTCATCATTCCCTTTTATCCCCTTTCAAAAGGGGAACGGCAAGTCGAGGGCGCCTTGCCCTACATTAGTCTACCGCCAAAGCCTTTTGCGTAGTTGACAGAAGCAATAAAAAGAGCTACAATATCTTGTGGCAATATGGTGGAAGATCCCCGCCAAATCACAAGCGATATGAATCATCGAGGTAACTTATGGCACCGCAGCATCAAAACAAACCGAAATATAATGTACGGAACTCGCTGACGAGCTACTATCTGCTTATCATGTTCACGTTCTTCCCGTGGTTTCTGACGGAGAGCTACTCACACGCGAGAACGGACAAGTACTGGCTCTTTATGGGACTGACGGGCGTACTGTTCCTCTCCACCGCGGCGACCTCTTTGATATACAGCTCGGAGAATCGGAGGATGGGAATCAAAGAGAAGGTTATGCTGCCGCTCTCGGCGACGGATATCTGTATGCTGTGCTTTTTCGGCTTTGCCGCGATCTCTACCGTGCTCTCGCCCTATCCGCCGGACGCGCTGACCGGCAACGCGGGCAGAAACAACGGACTGATCCTGCTGGGACTGTACCTGATCGCCTATTTCATCGTATCGCGGTTCTATGTGTTCAAGGAATACGTGATCGCGTCGTATCTGGTGTTCTCCTCGGGCGTCGCGCTGCTGACGATCCTCAACTTCTACTATATCGATCCGTTCGGCATCTTAGAGGGTTACTCTGCGGATGTGATCGAGGACTTCGGCACCACGATCGGCAACAAGAACACGATCGCGTCGTTTATGTGTTTGTTTTTGCCGGTGGCGGTGATGATGTTCGTCCTCGCCGAAAAAAAATATATGAAGATCCTTTCGGGTATTTCGATCGGTATCGCCTACGGCGGACTGATCTGCGCAAACTCCAACTCAGGCTACTTAGGCTTTGCCGTTATCTTGATGGTGATGCTCATCTTCTGCGCGAGAGATTTCGATAAGTTCAGAAACTATATGCTCGCGCTGGCGATCCTCTTCGGCTCCGGCAAGCTCCTCAGACTGTTCTCTTATATTTTGAGTGATCACGCGAAGAACTTTGAAGCGATCCCGCGATTCTTACTGTTCTCTCCGTATCTGTACGCGCCGATCGGCTTCTTCCTGCTGATTTATGTTCTGATGACGGTATTCAAAAGACCGCTCGCGAAAGGCTATAACGGCAAGGTGATGAAAGGAATCTTCATCGCGCTGCTCTGTCTCTCGGTCACCGGACTGTTCGGCGCGTTCCTCTACTATACCAACGTGGATACCACAACCGATCTCGGCAGTATGGAAAAGCTTTTACGCTTCAACGACTATTGGGGTACCCATCGCGGCTTTATGTGGATCAACGGAATGCAGGAATTCTCAGGATTTGACATTCTCCACAAGCTGTTCGGCTCGGGTCCCGACACCTTCTATCATGTCTTTGAGCCGCACTTTGCAGAGCTGTTGGAGCGCTTCGGTGATTCGTCCACCGACTGTATCCACAACGAATATCTCAACTATCTGATCACACAGGGAATCTTAGGCGTCGCAGCGTATCTCGGGATGCTTCTCTGCGGCACGATCCGCGCTGTCAGAAAATCTTATGAGAACCCGATCACGCTGGTGTTTATCAGCGCGGTGCTGGGCTACGCGATCCAAGCGGTCGTCAACCTCTATCAGCCGATCACCACCCCGACCCTCTTCCTCTTCCTCGCGATGGCGGAAGGAGTATCAAGAACAAAGGTGAAAGGTGAAGGGTGAAAGGTGAAAAGTTATGGTAACTCGCTTCACTCGAACAATTATATAAGAAAAGCTGGAGCTTCATTGGAAACTCCAGCTTTATTATTTGTTTCAAAAAAACAGGTGAGGACAGAGTCCTCCCGCAACCATTCACCTTTCATCATTCACCAAATCAATCGGGTGAGGGCGGAGCCCTCCCGCAACCATTCACCTTTCACCTTTCATCATTCACCAAATCAATCGGGTGAGGGCGGAGCCCTCCCGCAGTTCTTATTTCTTATTTCTTATTTCTTAGTTCTTTTAAAGTTTTCACGGTTCCGTCGGGGTACTCGACCTCTACGTTATCGAGCTGGGTCTTGAACTTCGCGCGAAAGCCCTTGAGGTATTCCTTCCGAAGCTCCTGCTGACGCTGCTGCTCCTCTTCGGTAAGTCCCTGTTCTTTCTTTTTCTTTGCCAGATAATTGATCTCTTCCAAAAGTTCCATATATTTTCTCCTATCGCTGACTGTCAAGATAATCCTGCAGAATGATGGACGCCGCTACGGCGTCTACTTTTTTCTTTCTCTTTTTTCCGTATACCTCAGAGGAGGACAGATAGGCGTGGGCGGTGATAGTGGTGCCGCGCTCGTCCTGCATATGCGTCGGTATAGAAGACTTCTCAGTGATCTGTGACGCGATTTGTCTCGCCCGCTGGGCGCTCTCTCCCTCGGAGCCGTCCATATTCTTCGGCAGACCGACAACGATGATCTGCGCCTTCTGCTCCTTCGCGATCTGAGAGATTTTCTCCACCAGACGCTCGTCGTCTCTTTCCTCAATCACGCACAGCGACGACGCGAGCATCCCCATACTGTCAGATACCGCGATCCCTGTCCGCACATGTCCGAGATCGACCGACATCGCTTTCATAGGACGTCCTCCTTTCCTTATGATCACAGAGTATTGTATCACAAATGCACAAATTGTACAAGTGGTTTTTGGCTTGCGATTTTTGATTATTTATGGTATAATGAATTATTAAAATATTCTCTCCGGTTGCTGTTGTAATCGGTTGAGATTGCCGCGGGCTTTGCCCTCGCAATGACGAAATATCAGGAAAGGCGGTGGTGATATCCGGACTCTCAAAGAAGTATGGGATGATACAAAACACGATCTTATCAGTATCGAAATGCTCAAATATACTGCGTTCGGTATGCTGACGGCGATCGTCGATATCGGCACCTCAACCCTGTGCTACAACTATCTGCCGATCAAGCACGCGCTGCTCACCACCGTATCGAATGTCACCGGCTATGTTCTCGCGACGATCTTCGCGTTCTTCACCAACAAGCTCTTTGTCTTTCATTCCCGCAACAAAGGAAAGAAAGGCTTCCTCAAAGAATTCTTCTCGTTCTTCGGCGCGAGGATCCTCTCTCTGGTGATCTCGATGATCATGATGCTGCTGTTCGTCGACGTCTGGCACTGGAACTTCCTTGTCTCCAAGATCGTATCCAACGTCTTTGTCGTCATCTCGAACTACATTGCCGCTAAGATCTTTATCTTCAAAAAAAAGCCGTAAAATGAGGCTCTCTTCCGCAGAAGGGAGCCTGTTTTTATAGATATTTCAATTCCACCACGATATACGAAAGGACCGGATCGGAGACATAACTGATCGACGAGGTATCGATCATATAGCTGCTAAGCCAACTGTTGACCGTGTCCGCATAGTCAAAGAAATACTGCGGACTGTCGGCGAAAAGAACGTTGATCGCTTCATTCAGATCAAGATAGTTTTGATCCACATAAAACTCAAAGTAGGTCTCCTGCGCGGCGGCGGCGTCATACAGCGCGTCGATCACATCCTCCGCATCATAGTCTTTCAGATGAGGGTATTCTCTGACGATATAGTTGTACGCCATCTGGGTACATTCGGGAACGAACATATTCATCGCCACGGCGGAGTAGGTCTCGTCACCGTTGATCTCTTCGTCCGAGAGCTCAGAAAACAGCTTGGAGGGTGTATGGTCGAGATTCATAATCTCCGTACTGACGTTAAAATAGTCGTGACGCTGGAAGGTGTCCTCCTGATCATCCCATGTCGCGTCCACCAGATACCAGTCGCCGGAGAGCTTCACGGCGTTCCACATATGAAGCTCCTCTTCTTTGTCCTCGCCGCCTGCCATACCGGTGATACCGACGCAGTCGACGCCGAGCAGATTCATCAGCAGTTCAAAGGTACGCGCGTAGCCCTCGCATACCGCATAGTTCTCTTTGAGCACTCCGTAGACGGTATAATATTTCTCATAGCCGTCGGAGGTACCCGCTGAAGCCGCCTCCAGCTGATACTGACACATATCGATGATATCATCGTGAACCTTGAGCTCCCGCTCATAGACGGAAAGTCCATCGGGCAGATCGGCAAGATACTCGTCGACCAGCGCGCCGACCTCATCCACCGCCACGGAAACATCCGCGGGAGAAAAATCAGAATGCAGCTGAACCACAGTGCAGTCCCTTCCCTTGTCGATCACATAGCCGAAGGTGGAGGTGATCCAGAAGATCTCGGGATGATCGTCGTAGATCGCCTTGATCACCACACGGATCTGCGCTTCGCTCAGCAGCGCGCCTTCCAGAGCCGCCTGCTCACAGTTGTAGTAGCCCTCGGCATACGGCTCGGGATAGATGGAATAGGCGCTTTGAACCAGCTTTTCATAAAGTACACGCTCCGCCTCCGTCTCCAGCAGATAGTAGGAGGCGCGGTTCTCGACGGGCATATAATAGGGAGATACGGTAAAAACGTATCTATCAATCGCAACATATTTCTCCGGGTCATCTTTGCCGATCGCCGCGACGTCGTCATCCTGCAAAAGCTCATCGAGCATTGAGCAGGAGCAGAGCAGCGCACAGATCAGCGCGATAGACAGCAGAGATAAGAGGATTCTTTTCAATACAGGTCTCTCACTTTGTTCAATCAATCTGTACCCTTTCACAAGGGAGGTTTTTATTGTTTGGTAAATCGGGTTTCGCTGATGGGTAAGGTAGCGACGGCGTTTAAGGACTGATCGGCGATGTTGCCGGCGAGATACTCGTAGTATCCTTGGGCGCCGACCATCGCGCCGTTGTCGCCGCAAAGGTATTTTTCGGGCATATAGAGCCGATATTTGCCTTGACACTGTCTTTCCAACTCTCGGCGCAGCAGGGAATTCGCCGACACGCCGCCCGCGGTAACGAGGGTCGTATAGCCCAGATCCTCGGCGGCTTTGAGGAAGTTCTGTGTCAGGCTGTCCACCACCGCCTTGCGGTAAGAGGCGCAGACGTCGGGGACAGAGTATTCCTCCCCTTTCTGCTCCTTGTTGTGGATCAGGTTGATCACGGCGGTCTTGAGTCCCGAGAAAGAAAAGTCATAGGGAGAGCCGTCCACCTTGGGATGCGGGAGCGCGTAGGCGTTCTCGTCACCGCCCTCAGCGATTTTGTCGAGCTCAACGCCGCCGGGATACGGGATCCCCATCGCGCGCGCGGCTTTGTCAAAGGCTTCGCCCGCCGCGTCGTCACGAGTCCTGCCGACCACTCGCATATCGGTGTAGTCCTTCACCTCAACAATATGACTGTGGCCCCCCGAGACTACCAGACAGAGAAACGGCGGCTTTAATTCTTTATCAGAAATATAATTAGAAGCGATATGCGAACGCAGGTGATGCACCGGCACCAGCGGTTTTCCGGTCGCGAGAGCGAGCCCCTTCGCAAAGTTCACCCCGACCAGCAGCGCGCCGATCAGCCCGGGCGCGTAGGTCACCGCGATCGCGTCAATGTCGTCAAGCGTGCACTGCGCTTCTTTCAGCGCCTCATCGACGACGCCGACGATCGCCTCGGCATGACGGCGGGAAGCGATCTCCGGCACCACGCCGCCGTAGATGCGATGCTCCTCTACCTGAGAAGCAATAATATTCGAAAGGATGGTTCTACCGTCCTCGACCACCGCGGCGGCGGTCTCGTCACAGCTGCTTTCTATTCCTAGGATTTTCATAGTATTACCTGTTATTCTTTATGATTTATTCTTTGCCGTAGAGTCCGCGCCAGAGGAACGAGTCTTTATTCGGCGCTTTCTTCTCGAGGTGCTTCTGCATCACCAGAGCGTCCTCGCTGATATCGGCGTAATAGTTCTTTCTGACGGCGATCTGCTCAAAGCCCAAGCTCTGATACAGGCTGATCGCAGGAGTGTTGGAGGCGCGCACCTCTAAGGTGACCACGCTCAAGTCCCCGATCGTATTCATGATATATTCCAGCATAAACTTCGCCAAGCCCCGGCGGCGATATTTCTCATCCACCGCGATCAGCTCCACGCTGCCCTCGTCAAGGATCTTCTCAAACGCCAGAAACGCGGCGACCTCATCCCCCTCGACAAAGATCAGGCTGTAAACATCCTCACGGTCGATGGTGTTCTTGATGGTGGTCAGCGTCCACGGATGCGCAAAGCAATGACCGAGCAGTTTT
The DNA here is from genome assembly GCA_017404145.1 of Ruminococcus sp. GTDB lineage: Bacteria > Bacillota > Clostridia > Oscillospirales > Acutalibacteraceae > Ruminococcoides. Next base: position 61,540 of record JAFRCW010000052.1, read on the forward strand.
CTGACCCTGACGATATAGCCGTCAGTCATTCTCATCATTTTCATATCGAAGCGATCAGTCCCTTCACGGCGCCGTAGATCTCATCGCGGCATTTGCGATAGACGTTGATGTCGCCGCCGTAGGGATCGACGATCCCCTGACGGATGTCGTACTTATCGTTGACGTTCGGCGCGCGGCGGAGTACCCGGATATGGGAGTCGGGAATCCCCATCGAGCGCATAATGTCGGCGTGCTCGTCGGACAGCGCAACAAAGAGCTTGTATTCGTTGAGATCGACCTCGGGGAGGAATCGCGTTCTGAAAGTCGATAGATCGCCGCCGATCTCCGCGATCGCCCTGACAGCGTTATCGGAAGCGTATAATCCCGAGACCGTAGCGACGCCCGCGGACTCAGCGACAATGCCCAGCCCCTTCTGCGCCGACAGCATATTAAAGATCACCTGCGCCATCGGAGACCGGCAGGTGTTGCCTGTGCATACGAATAAGATCTTGTCCATCATCACATCATCCTTCCATTTCAATCAGGTGTGGACGGAGTCCACCCTACGTTCTTAGTTCTTCTCTCTTAGTTCTTAGTTCAAAAAGCGTCAGCTTTTTGCATCGTACCACGTCTCGCCCATCGCCGCCTCGGCGACGAGGGGAACGGAGAGCGACACGGCGGACTCCATCTCCTCCTGCAGGAGCATCGCAACCTGCATCATCTCATAAACGGGTGCTTCCACGATCAGCTCGTCGTGCACCTGTAAGATCAGCCGCGCGGACAGTCCCTCACGACGCAAGCGTTCGTCCACCTTCACCATCGCGATCTTGATGATATCTGCGGCGGTGCCTTGGATCGGCGCGTTTCTCGCGACGCGCTCGCCAAACGCGCGGGTGTTGAAGTTAGAGGCGGTCAGCTCCGGCAGATAACGCCGTCTGCCCTCGATCGTCTCCACATAGCCGTCACGCTTCGCCTTTTCTATCACCGCCTGCATGTAGGCGTCGATCTTCGGAAAATGAGCGAGATAGCTCTCGATATACTCTTTTGCTTCTCTCACCGTAACGCCGATGTCCTTTGAGAGCGAGAACGCGCCGATGCCGTAGACGATGCCGAAGTTGACCGCCTTGGCGCGGGAACGCATCAAAGGCGTGACCATCTCGACCGGCATATTGAACACCTGTGAGGCGGTGAGGGTATGGATGTCCACGTTATCGGTGAACGCCTTTTTCATATTTTCATCGCCCGCGATATGCGCGAGCACACGCAGTTCGATCTGGCTGTAGTCGGCGTCGACCAGCACACAGCCGTCTTTCGCCTTGAAGAAACGTCTGAGTTCTCTGCCAAGCTCCGTGCGGACGGGAATATTCTGCAAGTTCGGCTCAGTGGAACTGATCCTGCCGGTGCGGGTCTCGGTCTGGTTAAAGGATGAATGAATCCTGCCGTCGGAGGCAACCTTCTCCACCAGAGAATCGCAGTAGGTGGACTTGAGCTTTGCCACCGTACGGTATCTCAGGATCAGCGAGACGACCGGATGATAGCGGGAAAGCTCCTCCAGCACCTCTGCGTTGGTGGAGTAGCCCGATTTGGTTTTCTTTTTCGCAGGCAGTCCGAGATCTTCGAACAGCGCCTTGCCCAGCTGCTTGGGAGAGTTGATGTTGAACTCATATCCCACCGCGTCGTAGATCTCGTTCTTCAGCTCTTCGATCTGTACAGAGAGCTTCTCGCCGTAGTCGCGTATCCCCTCAACGTCTACCGCAAAGCCGATGTTCTCCATTCGCGCAAGCACTCGCGCGAGCGGGATCTCGATGTCATAGAACAGATGGTGCTGTTCAAACGCCTCGATCTTCGCGCTGAGCTTTTCAATCAGCGCGGGCATAGAATAAGCGCAGGAGAGGGTGATATTTTCAGACTGCGGTACGCTCACCCCATACTCGGCGCACAGCCGCTCGAGGTCGTAGCTCGATGACGACGGACTGAGCAGATAGGCGGCTAAAGAAATATCAAAGCCGATGTTGATGTCAAAGCCTTTCTCATCCGCATAGGCGAAAAGCGGCTTGGAGTTGTCGGTCAAGATCGGTTTTCCCGATCGGAGTATCTGTAACAATAATTCTTCTGAGGAAATTTCGTGTAAATATTTTTTTGAAGAAATATACGCTTCCTCAAATTTATTTTCTATTAAAGAACAATAAAGGCAGATTGTCTCCTCTTTGAGGATTTCATCAACGCTGTCGCACGGCACGATTTGAAGCTCTGCGCTCTGTTGATGTTCCGCTTCTTTCGGCGTTTCCACCGCTTCGAGATCGAACTTTTTGATCAGTGAGAACAGCTCGAGACGCGCCATCAGCCGGGCGGCTTTCTCTCTGTCTGGCTCTTTCATCTCATAGTGCGAGAGGTCGGTATCGACGGGAGCGTTAAGATTGATCTCGCCGAGCATACGGCTGAGATAGGCGTTATCCTTGGAATCAACGAGCTTTTTCTTCATATTCGGACGGATGTCCAGCTCGTCGATGTGGTCATAGATATAATCCACAGTGCCGTACTTTTGGATCAGCTCGGTCGCGCCCTTGGGACCGATGCCCGCAACGCCGGGGATATTGTCGGAGGAATCGCCTTGGATCGCCTTGACCTCGATCAGCGACTTCGGGTCAACGCCGTATTCCTCTTTGACCGTTTCGGGGGTATAGAGGGTGGTGCCGTTCATATTTTTGCACAGACGCACGGAGATATGATCGCCGATCAGCTGGAGGCTGTCGCGGTCGCCGGTCGCGATGACGCAGTCGCTGCCTTCTTCGGCGCAGACGCGTGAAAGCGTGCCCAAGATATCGTCGGCTTCATAGCCTTCGCAGGTCACGATGGGATAGCCCAGATAGCCCAGCAACTCCTTTAAAAGCGGCATCTGCATAGCGAGCTCCTCGGGCATCCCCTTGCGGTTCGCCTTATACAGCGCGTACGCCTGATGGCGGAAGGTCGGCGCTTTGAGATCGAACGCGATCGCCACCGCGTCGGGGTTGACGTCGGTTTTCATTTTTTCGAGCATCGTCATAAAACCGTAGACCGCGTTGGTAAAGACGCCGTCCTTGGTGGTCAGCGGGCGTATTCCGTAAAACGCGCGGTTGACAATGCTGTTTCCGTCTACTACTAATAATTTCACAAAGGTTTCTCCCTTCGGTCGGTCAATTTCTTTCGGCAAGTCGAAGGCGCCTTGCCCTACGCTCTGCACTCTGCACTATGAAAACGGGTGCGGGTGTCCCGCCCTTCATTTATCATTCATCATTAATCTAAAGCTTATAAATCACATTCTCCGTGATCCAGTTATATCGGTATAATCTCGGGACTCGCTTACTGACAGCGCACAGCACCTCATAGGAGATGGTGTCTCCCCAGCGGGCGACATCCTCGGCGGTCGGCTCGCCGTCGTGACCGTTGCCAAACACCACCACGATATTACTAAGCTCCGCTTGGGGGAAGTCGGTAACGTCCAGCATGGTCTGATCCATACAGATCCGCCCGACGATCTTGCAGTTCTTGCCGAACTTCCTCGTCGGATCCCAGACGAACATATAGCCGTCCTTCGCGTAAGAGCGGATAAATCCGTCCGCATAGCCTACGGGAACGGTTGCGATCCGCATATCACGCTCGGCGGTAAAGGTCCTGCCGTAGCTGACGGTCGCGCCCTTTCTGACGGTCTTGATATGTGAGATCATCGTTTTGAGGCGCATCGCGGGACGCAGATCGAGCTGTTCTCTGAGCTTGTCCGAAGGCGCATAGCCGTAAAGGATAATACCTGCGCGCACCATATCGAGGCGCATCTCCTTGTAGTCGATGATCGCGCCAGAGTTAGAACAGTGGCGGATCTCGAAATGAATCCCCATATCTTCCAGCGCGTCAACGGTATGGGTGAAGTTCTCATACTGTCTGCGGGTGAAGTCCTCGCCCTGTTCGCCGTCGTCTGCGACCGCGAAGTGGGTGAAGATTCCTTCGGGGATCAGTCCCTTATGGGAACAAACTGATTTTATTTCTTTTATAGAATTATTATCTCTCGGAAACTCCTGACACATAAAGCCGATGCGGCTCATTCCGGTGTCAAGCTTGACGTGAATCTTGACCTCCACACCCGAAAGAGCGCACTTCTCGCTGAGAAGCTCGGCGTACTCTGAGCCGTAAACCGCCTGAGAGATATGATAGCGGCTTAAATCCACACATCGGTCGGGCGGGGTGAAGCCGAGTATCAGGATCGGCTCGTTGATATCCGCGCGCCGAAGCTCGAGCGCCTCGTCGAGGTTGGACACCGCGAGGAAGTCCACGCCCAACTCGTGATAGGTCTTGCAGATCTCCACAGCGCCGTGACCGTAGCCGTCCGCCTTGACCACACAGCAAAGCTTGGTATCTCCGATCGCCTCTTTGATGACCCGATAATTATGCTTGATCGAATCCATATTGATCTCCGCCCACAGCCGGCGGGTAAAAATCAAATCCTTATCCATAGTATGCTCCGTAAAGTGTACAAATTTTGCTATATTACATTATAATACAAAAACTTTGGTAATACAAGCACTTTGTAGAATTAGGAATTTGGAATGAGGAATGAGGAATTGTTTGGATCCCGGTTGTTAGTTGTTGGTTATCGGTTCAACAGTAGTGAACGGTCTTGACCGTTCCCTACAATTATTATAATCGGGTGAGGGCAGAGCCCTCCCGACACATTTCATATTTCATTTTTCATATTTCATAAACCATACACTCTGCACTCTACACTACAATAATCCCCCTTGACGAAACACTGAACTTGGTATAGAATATCTCCGGGAAGTGATCCAATGAAAAAATCTGTCAGCCCAACCAAAAGCCGCATTGTTTCTGCCGCGTGGCAGCTTTTTTATGATCAGAGCTTTGATAATACGACGATAGACGAAATCGTAGAACTCTCCGCTACCTCCAAAGGCTCGTTCTATCACTACTTCGGCTCGAAGGAGGCGTTACTCGGCTCTCTCGCCTATCTTTTCGACGAAAAATATCAGGAGCTGGAGCCGACGCTCGACGACTCACAGGACAGTCTGACACAGCTTTTTTATCTGACGAAGGAGCTGTTTCTGATGATCGAGAACAATATCGACATCGAGCTGCTCTCTCGCTTGTATGCCCAGCAAATCTCCAAAAAGGGCGAAAAAGAACTGGTCGATCACTCGCGCTACTACTATAAGCTCTCACGAAGAATCGTACAGCGCGGACAGGAAAAGGGAGAGATCACCCGCGAAAAGTCCTCCGCGGAGATCGTCAGACTCTACGCCTTGTGTGAAAGAGCGCTGCTCTACGACTGGTGTCTGCACGGCGGTGAATATTCTCTTACGGAATATTCCCAGTCGGTAATGCCGCTGTTTCTCTCAGGGCTCAGATCTAATTCATAATTCATAATGCATAATTCATAATGAATGTTCATATTTTAGTCTAACTTATTATATCCGCATTAAACTAAGTATTAATGCGGGTTTTCCTTTATTTTAGTCTGTTGATTCTTTATTTTAGTCTATACTTCATTCTGTATTGCGTTTCATTTTTTGCGGTAGTATACTATTGATGTTTTGGGAAATCCAACAAAAAATATGGAGGGTAAAACATGTCAACCAACACCATTATCATTCTGGTTGCCTTTGTCGCTTACATGGCGCTGATGATCATGATCGGCGCGTTAAACGCAAAGAGCAAGAACAACGAAGACTACTTCTTGGCAGGCAGAGGACTCGGCTCCTGGACAGCCGCGCTCTCGGCGCAGGCTTCCGATATGAGCGGATGGCTGCTGATGGGTCTTCCCGGCGCGATCTACTTTGCCGGCACCGGCGAGGTATGGATCGCGATCGGACTTTTGATCGGTACCGTACTCAACTGGTATCTGGTCGCGAGACGACTGAGAAAGTACACCATCGTCGCGAACAACTCGCTGACTATCCCGAGCTTTTTCGAAAACCGTTTCCATGACAAGAAGGGCGCGCTGAAGATCGTCTCCTCGATCATCATCATTATCTTCTTCGCGGTCTACACCGCATCGGCGTTCTCGTCGGGCGCAAAGCTCTTCGCGAACGTCTTCGGAGCAGAAGGAAACGCGGATACCATGTATCTCGTCGGTCTTATCATCGCCGCAGTCGTTATTTTGGTCTACACCTTCTTAGGCGGCTTCAAAGCGGTATGCTACACTGACTTTATCCAGGGTATGCTGATGCTCGTCGCGATCTTAGCGGTTCCGATCATCATGTATATCGGCATGACCAAGGACTTCGGCTCTCTTTCCGCAGCTCTCGGTGAAAAAGGCGTTGCGGATCCCGCAGGCTATCTGAGCCTCTTCAAGGATTCCGAGGGCAATCCCATCACCTTTGTTTCGGTCATCTCCAACCTCGGATGGGCGCTGGGCTACTTCGGTATGCCTCACATCCTTGTCCGCTTTATGGCGATCAAGTCCGATAAGGAAGTCAAGAAATCCAGAGTCATCGCGATCATTTGGGTTATTCTTTCTCTCGGCGCCGCGTGCCTCGTCGGTCTTTTGGCGAGAGGCTATCTGACCGAGGTTCTCGACGAAACCACCAAAGAAACCGTATTCATCAAGTCGATCCTGCAGATCTTCGACGGCAACTTCGTGCTGGTATTCATCGGCGGTATTTTCCTCTGCGGAATTATGGCGGCGGTTATGTCCACTGCGGACAGCCAGCTGCTGGTCACTGCTTCTGCCGTATCCGAGGATATGTATAAGGGCGCTATCAATAAGAAGGCGTCTGAGAAGAGCGCGCTGTGGGTCGGTAAGATCGCAGTCGTCGTTGTCGCGATCATCGCCTTTGTGATCGCGCTCAATCCGCAGTCCTCGATCATGGGTCTGGTATCCGACGCGTGGGCAGGCTTCGGCGCCGCATTCGGTCCGATCGTGCTGCTTTCGCTGTTCTGGAAACGCTTTAACCTCGCCGGCGCAGTCTCCGGTATGGCAGTCGGCGCTGTCACCGTCATCCTCTGGGACTACATCCCGATGATCGGCGGCGCGACCTTAGGCTCTGTCACCGGTCTCTACTCACTGGTTGTCGGCTTCCCGCTGGCGCTGATCGTCGCGGTTGTCGTCGCTCTGATCACCAAAGCTCCCTCTAAGGAGATCCAAGACGAGTTTGACAAAGTCAAGACCGTAGAAATCTGAAACTGAAATCAATTGGGAAAGCGTCCGAAGGGGCGCTTTTCTTTGTATTGGAAACGAACAACATTTAGCGCACAGCGCATAGTGCATAGTGCAGAGTTTATGAAATATGAAAAATGAAATATGAAACGTGATTGGAGGGCTCTGCCCTCACCCGATTATAATAATTGTAGGGAACGGTCTTGACTCTTCCGCCGCTGGGCGTTGTGTAGGGTTGCAGGGCGGGGGGGCTTGCTCCCGCCGAAATGCCGTAAACATTACGACGTTTTCACGCGAAGAAAAACACACGTCAAATATGCTTCGCAAAGTACATTGATATGCCAGAAGACGCTCGGCGGGAGCATTCTCCTCAGCCGGAGACGGTATCTGTTATCAACGTTAAGGAAGGGTCAAGACCCTTCCCTACAGTTGAACCAACAACCAATAACTAACCACTAACAACCATTTTCCCGCCTTTTCGGACCTCTGACAGGCTCTCATACCTTCCCTATATAAAGTGTTACAAATTGGTTACACCACTATATCTTGTGGTTACAAAAAATTCCTGCGGATTTTTTTACTATAATTCTTTTTTGAATATCATTTTTACGTTTGTATTCAAAATAGACGAAAAATATTTTTTTTATAGTGTATTTTAACAATTGAATTTTTTTCCGCAATCTGCTATAGTATGTCAGGATTTTGAACCGGACACAATATATTGTGGTTTTCGCATTAACCATTACAGGTTTGTAACAAATTGTTGTGTCTTACAAAAACAGAAAACAAAACCGGGGGAATTAACATGATCACCAAAATTGTCAAGAGAGACGGAAGAGCCGCTGACTTCGATATGGAGAAGATCACGCAGGCAATCTACAAAGCGGCTGCGGCAATCGGCGGCAGCGACTATGAAGCGGCAAAAAGACTTGCCGAAAAGGTATGCGAGTACTTAGAGGCGGAGGGCGAGGATACTCCTTCTGTTGAGCATGTACAGGATACCGTAGAAAAGATCCTGATCGAGAACGGTCACGCGAGAACCGCGAAGGAATTCATCCTTTACCGCGCGGAGAGAACCAGAGTCAGAGAGATGAACACCAAGCTGATGAAGGTGTATGAAGAGCTGACCTTCAAATCTGCGAAGGATAACGACGTCAAACGTGAGAACGCCAACATCGACGGCGACACCGCGATGGGCACCATGCTCAAATACGGCTCCGAGGGCGCGAAGGAATTTTACCAGATGTATATCCTCAACCCCAAGCACGCCAAAGCGCACCGCGAGGGCGACATTCACATTCACGACCTCGACTTCCTCACCCTGACCACCACCTGCTGCCAGATCGATCTCTTAGAGCTCTTCAAGGGCGGCTTCTCCACCGGTCACGGCTTTATCCGTGAACCTAACGACATCGCGACCTACGGCGCTCTCGCCTGCATCGCGATCCAGTCTAACCAGAACGACCAGCACGGCGGTCAGTCTGTCCCGAACTTTGACTATTCGATGGCTCCCGGCGTCGCCAAGACATACAGAAAGCGCTACAGAGCGAACCTCAGTAGAGGCGCGGAGCTGCTCGCCGACGACGAGAACGCGGCGGCTGACGTCAAGGCGCTCTGCGATCAGGCGGAAGAAGAAACCTCTTCCTCCCCCAAGCTCTCTCCCGACGAGAAGTATCAGGCGAGAGAACTCGAGCTGTTGACCGAGAAGTACGGCGAGAAGATCGCCGGAAAGATCCAGCGCTTCGCGAAAAAGCACGCGGCAGAAGAGACCGACCGCGCCACCTTCCAGTCAATGGAGGCGGTCGTACACAACCTCAACACCATGCACTCCCGTGCGGGCGCGCAGGTTCCGTTCTCCTCCATCAACTACGGCACCGACACATCCCCCGAGGGCAGAATGGTCATCAAGAATATCCTGCTCGCTACCGAGGCGGGTATGGGCAACGGCGAGACTCCCATCTTCCCCGTACATATCTTCAAGGTCAAAGAGGGCGTCAACTATAACCCCGAGGATCCCAACTATGACCTCTTCAAGCTCTCCTTCCGCGTTTCCGCGAAGAGACTGTTCCCGAACTACGCGTTCATCGACGCGCCGTTCAACATTCCCTACTACAAGCCCGGTCATCCCGAGACCGAGATCGCATACATGGGCTGCCGTACCAGAGTCATCGGCAACGTCCACGACCGTTCCAGAGAGATCACCTTCGGCAGAGGCAACTTAAGCTTCACTTCGATGAATCTTCCCAGACTCGCGATCCTCTCCAACAAGAATATCGACTTCTTCTTTGAGCAGCTCGACAGACTGATCGACCTGTGCATCGACCAGCTTCTCGAACGCTTTGAGATCCAGTGTCAGAAGTGCGTCAGAAACTACCCGTTCCTGATGGGTCAGGGCGTATGGATCGACTCTAAGAAGCTCTCCATCGACGACGAGGTCAGAGAAGTCTTAAAACACGGCACTCTTTCCTTAGGCTTCATCGGCTTGGCGGAGACCTTGGTCGCTCTGATCGGCAAGCACCACGGTGAGAGTGAAGAAGCGCAGAGACTGGGTCTTGAGATCGTCTCCTTCATCCGCAAGAGACTCGACAAGGCGTCTCAGGAGCATCAGCTCAACTTCACCTGTCTGGCTACCCCCGCGGAAGGTCTCTCCGGCAGATTCGTCAGAATCGACAGAGAGCGCTTCGGCGTCATCAAAGGCGTCACCGACAGAGAATACTACACCAACTCCTTCCATATTCCCGTATATTTCCCGATCTCCGCATGGGATAAGATTAAGCTCGAAGCGCCCTATCACGCGCTGACCAACGCGGGTCATATCTCCTATGTCGAGCTCGACGGCGATCCCTCCGAGAATCTCGACGCGTTCGAGCAGATCGTCAGATGTATGAAGGAAGAGGGCATCGGCTACGGCTCGATCAATCACCCCGTTGACCGCGACCCTGTCTGCGGCTACACCGGCATCATCGGCGACTACTGTCCCAAGTGCGGCAGAAAGATCAAAGACGGCGAAAAGGTCGAGAGAATCAGACGTATCACCGGTTATCTCGTCGGTACCTTAGACCGCTTCAACAACGCCAAGCGCGCAGAGGTTGAAGACAGAGTCAAGCATGATCTCGTCTGCGAATGTGAGATGTCCGAGGCGGTATGAGCACCAAGATCAGACTCGCAGGCGTCATCAGGGAGTCCATCGTAGACGGTCCGGGGATCCGGATGACCGTGTTCTGTCAGGGCTGTCCGCATCACTGCAAGGGCTGTCACAATGAACAGACATGGGACTTTGCAGGCGGCTACGATTCCACCGTTGAAAAGATCATCGAAGAGGCCAAGAAAGATAAGCTGATCAAGGGCTTGACCCTCTCGGGCGGCGAACCCTTCGCGCAGGCGGATGCAATGGCAGAGTTGGCAAGACAGGCGAAAGCCGAAGGCTACAACATCTTCTGCTACACCGGCTACACCTTTGAGAAGCTGTATGCCGACTTCGAAAAGCATCCGGAATACAAAAAGCTCTTAGAACAGTGTGACTGGCTGGTGGACGGACCTTTCATCTTAGAGGAAAAGAGCCTGATGCTGCATTTTCGCGGCAGCAGAAACCAGCGGATACTGGATGTGCCGAAGTCCCTTGAACAGGGTAAAGCGGTGATGTCGGAGTATAACTGAGTATGGTTCCCGGTTCCTTGTTATTAGTTCCCGGTTGATAAGAGATGCAGAGCGGTGACAGAGAGGTACCGTCTCCGGCTGAGGAATGCTCCCGCCGAAACGATGGTAACAGATACCGTGTTCGGCAGCAAAGCACATCAACCGTAGGGCAAGGCGCCCTCGACTTGCCGAAACGTTGCTATTATCGAAATGTTTTCACGCGAAGCAAAACATATGTCATATATATTTCGCAAATAACATTGATTTAACATAAAATTTCGGCGGACACAAGCCCCCGCCCTACAGGTGTATTGATTCACCACGAAAACAGAAACTTAATGATAGAAGAAGCCTTGGGAGCCACGCCCGGGCTTCTTTCTTTTTGGCGTTATTTTCTCTTTTCGAATTATGGTTCAAATGTTGTCAAAAGTTAGCTTTTGCTAACCTAAAACGTCAAAAAAATCGGCATTTTTTCTACTTTTTTCCGAGCGAAAATTACAAAACCTTATAGACATTTCACAAAAAATATGCTATATTATATGTGTCTGTATGTGTGATTTTTCGGATATGTAAACAGACTCATTGTTTACTAAGATTTGCACAACAAATTCACTATCAGGGAGGAAATAAGATGCAAAAGAAAATCAGCAGCATCCCCTTTCAGGGAACACCTGAGCAGGAAGCGAAGCTAAAGGAAGCGATCGCGAATCACCGTGACGATCCCGGCGCTGTGATGCCTGTTTTGCAGGAAGCTCAGGAAATCTATGGTTATCTGCCTTTGGAGGTCCAGACAATGATCGCGGACGGCTTGAATGTGCCGCTTGACGAGGTCTTCGGCGTATCCACCTTCTACAGCCAGTTCGCGCTGTCTCCCAAAGGCAAATACCACATCAGCGTATGCCTGGGCACTGCCTGCTACGTTAAAGGTTCGGGTGACGTCCTGAACAAGCTCAGCGAAGAGCTCGGCATCGAGGCGGAGGAATGCTCCGTTGACGGTCAGTTCTCACTCACCGCCTGCCGCTGCATCGGCGCCTGCGGTCTTGCCCCCGTCATCACGATCAACGATGACGTCTACGGCAGACTGACTACCGACGAGGTTCCCGGTATTCTCAAGAGGTACAAAGAAGCATAATGAGAGAGCTATCCCTTAACGTCATGGACGTAGCGCAGAACTCCGTCAGGGCTCAGGCGAGTCTGATAGAGATCACCGTAACAGAGAGCGACAAAGAAGATTTTCTGACGATCAATATCTCCGACAACGGCTGCGGTATGACCGACGAACAGGTACAGCAGGTTATCGATCCGTTCTTTACCACGCGCACCACGCGTAAGGTCGGCTTGGGCGTTCCGCTGTTCAAGCTTTCCGCCGAACAGACAGGAGGCAGCTTTGACATTCGGTCAAAGCCGGGCGAGGGTACATCCACCACCGCTTCCTACGTCAAATCCTCTGTGGATATGACCCCTCTGGGCGATATTAACTCGACGATCAAGATCCTGATCCAGTGTAATCCCGATATCGACTTCGTCTTTCGCCACGGCACCGACCTTGGAGAATTCACCCTTGACACCAGAGAGCTTCGGGAAGTTCTTGAGGGCGTCAGTCTCGACACGCCGGATGTGCTCGAATGGATCGGACAGTTTTTAGAAGAAAATACTCAAAATATATATGGAGGTGCAGAAAATGAAATCATTAGCTGAATTACAAGCTATCAGGGACAGAGCGAAGGCTCAGCTCGACCTCAGGAAAGAGAATCCCAACGCCGCCAGAGTGCTGGTCGGTATGGCTACCTGCGGTATCGCTGCCGGCGCGCGTCCCGTACTTAACGCATTTACGGAAGAAATCGCCAAGAGGAGTCTGACCGACAGCGTCACCGTGACCCAGACAGGCTGCATCGGCATCTGTCAGTATGAGCCGGTTGTCGAGATCGAGATTCCCGGTCAGGAAAAGGTCACCTATGTCAAAGTGGCTCCCGAGATGGTTCCCCGTATCGTCAACGACCATATCGTTCACCACAATGTCGTGACCGAATATACCATCGGCGCGCTAAAGTAAGGAGGTTCCTATGTATCGTTCTAATGTGCTGGTTTGCGGCGGTACCGGTTGTACCTCGTCACACAGCTTGCTGATTGCCGAAAAGCTCAAAGAGGAGCTTGCGGCAAGAGGTCTTGAAAAGGAAGTTAACGTTATCACCACAGGCTGCTTCGGTCTGTGCGCCCTCGGCCCGATCATGGTCGTTTATCCCGAAGGCTCCTTCTACTCGATGGTTAAAGTTGAAGACGTTCCCGAGATCGTGGAAGAGCATCTCTTAAAGGGCAGGATCGTCACCAGACTGCTCTATCAGGAGACCGTCGAAGAAGACACCATCAAATCCCTGAATCACACTACTTTCTATGAGAAGCAGCACCGTGTCGCGCTCAGAAACTGCGGCGTCATCGACCCTGAGAAGATCGACGACTACATCGCGAACGACGGTTATGCGGCGCTGGGCAAGGTCCTGACCGAAATGAGCAGAGAAGAAGTCATCCAGACCATGCTTGACTCCGGACTCAGAGGCAGAGGCGGCGCGGGCTTCCCCACCGGCTTGAAGTGGAAATTTGCCGCGGCAAACGACGCGGATCAGAAATATGTCTGCTGTAACGCGGACGAAGGCGACCCCGGCGCGTTCATGGACCGTTCCGTCTTAGAGGGCGATCCTCACGTCGTTCTGGAAGCGATGGCGATCGCCGGCTACGCGATCGGCGCCTCCAAGGGTTATATCTATGTCAGAGCCGAATACCCCATCGCGGTCAAGAGACTGCAGATCGCGATCGATCAGGCACACGAATACGGTCTCTTGGGTGAAGACATCTTCGGCACCGGCTTCAACTTTGATATCGCCCTCCGTCTCGGCGCAGGCGCGTTCGTCTGCGGTGAGGAAACTGCGCTGATGACCTCTATCGAGGGCAAGCGCGGCGAGCCCAGACCCCGTCCTCCGTTCCCGGCTGTCAAGGGTCTGTATCAGAAGCCCACTACCTTAAACAACGTTGAAACCTACGCGAACATCCCCCAGATCATCTTAAAGGGCGCGGACTGGTTCGCTTCTATGGGTACCGAAAAATCCAAGGGTACCAAGGTCTTCGCTTTAGGCGGTAAGATCAACAACACCGGTCTGGTTGAGGTTCCGATGGGCACCACCCTGCGTACCATCGTAGAAGAGATCGGCGGCGGCATCCCGAACGGCAAGAAGTTCAAGGCTGCTCAGACCGGCGGTCCCTCCGGCGGATGTATCCCGGCAGAACACCTCGATGTTCCGATCGACTATGACAACCTGATCGCCATCGGCTCGATGATGGGCTCCGGCGGTCTCATCGTTATGGACGAAGACAACTGTATGGTTGATATCGCGAAGTTCTTCTTAGAGTTCACCGTTGACGAGAGCTGCGGTAAGTGTACTCCCTGCCGTATCGGCACTAAGAGACTGCTCGAGATGCTCGACAAGATCACTACCGGTCAGGGCACCTTAGAGATGCTTGACGAGATGGAAGAGCTCTGCAACTACATCAAAGCGAACTCCCTGTGCGGTCTCGGTCAGACAGCTCCCAACCCGGTTCTCTCCACACTGCGCTACTTTAAGGATGAGTACATCGCTCACGTAGTGGATCACAAGTGTCCCGCGGGCGTATGTAAGGATCTCTTAAAGTATGTCATCGACAAGAACGTCTGCTTCGGTTGCGGTCTGTGCGCGAAGAGATGTCCGGTCAACGCGATCACCGTCACCGACTATACCGCCCCCGGCAAGAAGAAGCCCGCTTATGAAATCGACTCCGAGAAGTGTATCAAGTGCGGCGCCTGCTTCGAGGCTTGCAAATTCAAGGCTATTTATAAAGGCTAAGGGAAAGGAGAACCAGACAAATGGAAATGCTGAACATTAAAATCAACGGCAGAGACTATACCGTTGAAAAGAATACAACTATTCTGGAAGCTTGCCACAAGTTCGGTATCAAAATCCCGACCCTGTGCTATCTGAAAGATATTAACGAGATCGGCGCCTGCCGTATGTGTCTGTGCGAAGTCAAGGGCGCGCGTTCACTCGCCGCCGCCTGCGTCTATCCCATCGACAGAGAAGGCACCGAGATCTTCACCAACACTCCCGAGATCAGAAAGAACCGCAAGACCACTTTAGAGCTGCTGCTCAGTCACCACGACAAAAAGTGCTTGTCCTGCCCGCGTTCCGATAACTGCGAACTGCAGGCGCTCTGTCTGGAGTACGGCGTCAACGAGAAGAACTTCCAGGGCGAAGATCCCAGATATGAAGAGGATCTCTCCACCCTTCATCTCGTCAGAAACAACAACAAGTGCGTTCTTTGCCGCCGCTGCGTAGCCGCGTGTAAGGAACAGTATGTCAGCGTGATCGGCGCCAACAACCGCGGCTTTGATACCGAAATCAGCTGTGCGTTCAACAAGAAGCTTGCCGATGTTGCCTGCGTCAGCTGCGGTCAGTGTACCGTTGTCTGCCCGACAGGCGCGCTGGTTGAAAAGGACAACACTGCGGAAGTCTTTAAGGCGCTCGCCGATCCGACCAAGCATGTTGTCGTTCACACCGCTCCGTCCATCCGCGCTACCTTAGGCGAATGCTTCGGAATGCCTGTTGGCTCTCTTGTCACCGGCAAGATGGTCACCGCGCTTAAGATGCTCGGATTTGATAAGGTATTTGACACCAACTTCGGCGCTGACCTCACCATCATGGAAGAGGGCACCGAGTTCATCGAGAGAGTCAAGAACGGCGGCACCCTGCCGATGATCACCTCCTGCTCTCCCGGCTGGATCAAGTTCTGTGAGCATTATTATCCCGACCTGATCCCCCATCTCTCCACCTGCAAGTCTCCCCAGCAGATGCAGGGCGCGATGATCAAGTCTTACTATGCTGAGAAGGCGGGTATCGATCCCAAGGATATCGTTGTCGTATCGGTGATGCCCTGTGTCGCGAAGAAGTTTGAGATCCAGAGAGACGATCAGGGCCGCGACGGTATGCAGGATAATGACATCTCCATCTCCACCAGAGAGCTGGCGAAGATGATTAAGACCGCGGGCATCCAGTTTGTTGATCTTCCCGATGAAGAGTTCGATCCCATCATGGGTATCGGTTCCGGCGCGGGTACTATCTTCGGCGCGACCGGCGGCGTGATGGAAGCGGCATTAAGAACCGTTGCCGATGTTCTCACCGGCGAAGACCTCAAGCAGATCGACTATAACGAGATCAGAGGCACCGAGCCGATCAAAGAAGCTACCTACGAAGTCGCGGGTATGCAGGTCAAGGTTGCCGTTACCTCCGGTCTGAAGAACGCCGCGAAGATCCTCGACAAGGTCAGAGCAGGCGAAGCGGACTACCACTTCATCGAGATCATGTGCTGTCCCGGCGGCTGTGTCAACGGCGGCGGTCAGCCCATCCAGCCCGGTCATGTGAGAAACTTCGTCGACCTCAAGGGTCTCAGAGCGAAAGCGCTCTATCAGGACGATTTGGGTCTCCCGCAGAGAAAGTCTCACGAGAATCCCGAGATCAAGGCGATCTACGACGAATATCTCGGCAAGCCCGGCTCCCATCTGGCGCACGAACTGCTCCACACCTCTTATGTAAAGAGAGAGAAGTATTAATAAATTCCAATAGGTAAGAAAAAAGCCCGGACGTAAAATGATATGCTCCCTTTATGGAAGACAGTGAAATAAAAAACTGTTAACTATGAAGGGAGCATTGTTATGTCCAGAAAAGGAAAAATTAAACCAGAAATAAAATTACAGAAAGTATTAGAATGTTTAGAAGGAAAGATAAGCAA
>JAFRCW010000053.1 GCA_017404145.1 Ruminococcus sp.
GGCTGCGTGACATTCAAAGAGCTGTTCTTTTGGGGTAAGGGGAAGTGTACGGTTTTTTCAACATTTTTCCACATAACTGCTGCAAAAAAGAGGGCGCTGTGAAGTCGGAAGCTTTTAGCTTCGTTTCTTCACAGCGCCTTTGCTTTGTATGAAAAGTCTGTTTTGAGAATGTTTTATGCTTCGCTTTGAGTCGGAACGGTTTCTTGCGCTTCTGTTACATCAAGCGATATCGTACGCTCCTCATACCAATCCGCGCGGTTATAGATCCTCACCTTGACCGTATATCTGCCCGCTTTGTCAAAGGTGTATGCGAAGGCGGAATCTTCGCCTCTCTCCTGCACGACTTCATCATTGATATAAAATTCATAGGTTACCGGCAAAAACAGCTCGGGTGTTTCTCCTGACGCTTCAAAGGTTACCGTATCGCCTTTGGGAACAACAATATATCGATCACCCTTATCCGATGTAAAGGATTCGTCGAGGAATCCGTAATAGATCCACTCGTTGATCGTGGTTTGTTTTGACTTGATGCTCGCGATATATCTCTGGATCCATGTCGCGTCTACAACGGTGCGTGAGCCGTCGTTGTCTACATCCGCGGCGACCTCTTGAAGATAAGAAAGCTCTTCCATACCGACCAAGCTCTTTTGGATACAGGTCGCGTCCAGAACGGTTATCGACTGGTCGAGATCCACATCGCCGACGATCACATTGACATTCGGCAAGGCGGAAGAAGAGACCGCGGAAACAGATAAAAGAAACAACAAACATATCATAACGGAAATAATCTTTTTCATAAAATCAGCTCCTTACTTTTTAGCTATATGTGTTCTTACCATATCCACCAAAAACAATAAACTCTCTTGTGAACGGCATTTCACGACAAATATCTCACCAAAATCATCTCATAAAGACAAAAAATGCGCAGCCGGGCTGCGCACGAAAAACACAGCTCTTTTTGCTGCGACACAAAACTATTTCCTGTGAAAATGTGAAATAGAGCCTGTATTTTTACCGAAATAAAAATACACACTTTCACAGAAATATATCCAGTTTTATGTCGCAAATTTATTATATCATATTCTTCTGTGTTTTGCAATATAGAAAAATAAATATCTTTCAAAAAAATAACCGCCTTGCGGCGGTTATCGGATCGCTAAATATGCAGGATCGCGGTGGCGATCGAAAAGTACACCATCAGGGAGATCGCGTCCACGATCGTGGTGATGAACGGCGACGCCATCACGGCGGGGTCGAAGCCCAGCTTCTTCGCGAGCATCGGCAGGGTACAGCCGACGAACTTCGCGATGAAGATCGTGACCACCATCGTCAGACATACCACAAACGCGACCACAAGCGTGATGTGTTCGTTATGAAGCACCAGCCGGTCAAAGAACATCAGCTTCGCGAAGTTCACGACGGCAAGGCTGACGCCGCACAGCAGTGCGACGCGGCATTCCTTGAAGATGACCTTGAAGATGTCCTTGAACTCGATCTCACCCAGCGACAGCGCACGGATGACGGTAACGGACGCCTGAGAGCCGGAGTTACCGCCGGTATCCATCAGCATCGGGATAAACGCGGTCAGAAATACCGCGCTGGACGCGGCGAGCGCGTCCTCGTAGCCTGTGATGATCATACCGGTGAAGGTCGCCGATACCATCAGGATCAGCAGCCACGGAATACGGCTGAGATAGGTCTCGAACACGCCGATACGGTCGTAGGGCTTCTCGGTGTTCGGGGTGATAGCCGCCATCTTCTGGATATCCTCGGTCGCCTCTTCTTCCATGACGTCGATCGCGTCGTCGAAAGTAACGATACCGACAAGACGGTTCTCGTTATCCACGACCGGCAGCGCAAGGAAGTTATACTTGTTGAACATCTGGGCGACAACTTCCTGGTCGTCAAGCGTGTTGACCGAGATCACGTTGGTCTCCATGATGTTCTCGATAATTTCATCCTCCTCCGCGAGGAGCAGGGTCTTGATGGTGGTGATACCGATCAGGGTAGAGTCCGGCGCGGAAACATAGCAGGTGTAGATCGTCTCCTTATCGATACCGGTACGACGGATCCGCTTGATCGCTTCTTCTACCGTCATCTTCGGCCGGAGGATCACGCACTCGGTCGTCATAATCGATCCGGCGCTGTCCTCAGGATATTTCAACAGTTCGTTAATCTCTTTTCTTGTCTCGGGATCCGCCTGACGCAGGATTCTCTTGACGACGTTCGCGGGCATCTCCTCGATCAGGTCGACCGCGTCGTCGACGTACATCTCGTCGATGATCTCCTTAAGCTCCGTATCGGAAAAGCTGTGGATCAAGAGCTGCTGGGTGTCCTCGTCCATTTCGACGAAGGTCTCCGCGGCAAGCTCTTTGGGCAGCAGACGGAACAGGACCGCGACTTTCTCAGACTGGATATCCTCGAACACCTCCGCGATATCGAAGGGGTTCATGGTCATCAGGACATCCTTGAGCGTAGCGTAACGCTTTTTCTCGAGAAGACTGAGAATCATCTCGAGCATTTTCTCGTTTTCTTTCCTCTCCATAATAACCTCCTACAAAGACTGACTTGGATGCAGAAGGCACTGATGCTCTGTGTCATTAAAAATTGAAATCTGATTACAAGTATATTTGTGCCGGACAAGGACGAGAGTGCAGGCAGGCTGTCGCCTGTCAATCTCAAGAACGACGTACGATGCAAATAGACGATGTAATGCTTTAAATTTTTAAATGATACAGGACATTAGAGAAGGCAAAATAACTAAGGGCGGCGACAGACGCCGAATATGATACAGGTAGGTCGGGGTTTGCCGTCGTTCATACTTCGCCCTCCGGCAGCGCCGCTTGTACTTCCAGCGTCCATCCTTTTCGCCTCTCTTTCTGAATAATTTTTGAAAAATATAACGTTGATTGCTCAACGTCTATCTTATATATTACTCCTTAAAACGGGAGATGTCAACCGATATCCTGCCTAAAATTTCTGATCTATTTTTCTTTTATAGGCTTGATTTTGCGCAGTATATACTTTATAATAATCTTTGGTAACAAAATTTTAACCTTTTATCGGATGAAATATAATCAGAAACCAAACGGGAGTTGTCAAAATAATGGAAGATAAGTTTGAGAAAAAATTCAAATCTTTTTTGCCGTTTATTATTATTATCGGCGTGATCTATCTTTTCCTGCCGATCACGCTGGTGAAAAACACCAATCTGGTATTCAATAATATCGTCTATATCGGCGTATTCCCGCTGACGGCGCTGCTGTGCTGCGGCTTCTATTCCTATAAGAAAAAGATGGATATTTTCCTCGCGCTGGTCGCGCCCGCGTTCTATATCCCGAGTATGTTCCTCTACGGCAACTTCAAGTACAGCCCCGTTACCTCTCTGATCTATCTTGCCGCGTATTTTGTCTGCGGCTTCTTAGGCCTTTTGATCGGCGATATCCTTTCTCCCAAGAGCAAGAAGCAGGAGGAGAAAAAGCCGAGAAGAAGAGAAGGAACTACGGATATCGACATCGAAGAGCCTTCCGAGAGACCGCACAGAAGAACCCCCCGCAAGGTCAACACCAGAGCGGCGAGAAAGGGACGCCTCGCTCATGAGGAAACGCCCAAGCACTTCGTGACCGAAGATCCGTACGAAGACGACAGTCTCGATACCTCCACCACAGCGGACGATATCGACGCGATCTTAAACGAAATTCAGAACCGCAGAAGCGGACAATAATATCAAAGACCTTCCCGAGTCGGGAAGGTCTTTTTTAATGCATACTGAATACTGAAAACTGAATGATAGTTACTCGCTTTGCTCGAACAATGGTAACAAACGGTTAAGTATATCAGTGCTTGAGCAGCAAAAAGCTTCTGCCGTGGATCGTTACGGTGTTCTCGCCGATGTCGTAGCCGCCGATCGAATACTGAACGAGTGCGCCGTTCGCCGCGTAATCCACTTCTTTGGTATCGTTGCTCGGGTTGACAAAAGCGGTGAAGCTCCCTCTGCGATAGACGAAAGGATATTCGTTATGTCTCGCGTAGACGATCTCAAACTCCGAGTCGTTAGAAAGCTCGGGGTTTTCCTTTCGGATATAGATCAGCGAACGCAGATTTTCATACACGCTGCCGTCTTGACCCTTTTGCCCTTCGACCGTGGGAGCATTCTCACAGTTATCAACGGGCAGATAGAGCATCTCCTCGTCTGCGTCGGAGAAGCCGTGATTTTTCTCAAAGTTCCACTGCATCGGGGTACGCGAACCGGTGCGGGAGTAGCCGCCCTCCTTAGAGACCAGATCGGTGCGGTAGCGCATCGCGATCTCGTCGCCGTAATAGACAAAGGGAACGCCCGGCATCGTCATCATAAAGGCGTGGCTGAGCTTGATGATATCGTCGCTCATATAAAACGGCGCTCTGGGCATATCGTGGTTATTGGTCATAAAACAGATATACCCGTGATCCTTGGAGCAGGTATAGCCGGGGATATAATCCGCCAAAAACTCCTCGATATCGCCGTGTGCGTTGTCGGCGAAGAAACTGCGGTTATCGTCTCCGCTTTTACAACGGAAGAGATAGTTATAGCCGTTGTTCTGATGATCGAGATAGAAGTCGGCGTGGAATCCCGAGTTGACGATAGAGCGCAGCGGATCGGACCATTCCGAGATCAGCACCGCGTCGGGATAACACTCGTCCATCATCTGCCGCACACTGCGCCAGATGTTTGCGGTGGCGATCTTCTCGTCGTCGTTTTTGACCAGAGAATCCGCCATATCCACACGAAAACCGTCTATTCCTTTATTCAGCCAAAAACGCATAATATCCTTGAGCGCTTCTACGGTC
The DNA here is from genome assembly GCA_017404145.1 of Ruminococcus sp. Taxonomy (GTDB): domain Bacteria; phylum Bacillota; class Clostridia; order Oscillospirales; family Acutalibacteraceae; genus Ruminococcoides. Next base: position 4,828 of record JAFRCW010000053.1, read on the forward strand.
GCCCACGCCTCGGGAGAATCCGCGCTCTTCTGCCACTCGGGATATTTCACATGATAAAAGCCGTAGTTGAGCGCAGGCTGGGAAGAAAAGTAGTTGACCATATAGTTACCGTCACGCTCACACAGTCCGCACATCAGACGATATTCCGACGGCGCGTCCCAGACGCACTCTGTGAAGATATAACGGTCGGAAAACTCGTTTCTTTCCGCTTTTTTCGCCGCTTGGAACCATTCGTGGGTATCGCTGGTATGGCCGGGAACCAAATCCATCAAGAGCTTCATATCTCTCTTGTGCATTTCGGCAAGCAAATGCTCAAAGTCCCCCATTGTACCGTAGCGCGGCGCGATCTTTTTATAATCTCTGACGTCGTAACCCGCGTCAAGAAACGGCGAGTCGTAGATCGGATTGAGCCAGATCGCGTTGCAGCCCAGATCCTTGATATAATCGAGCTTGGCCGTGACGCCCGGCAGATCGCCGATGCCGTCGGCGTTGGTATCCAAAAAGCTCTGCGGATAAATCTGATAAAAAACAGAATTTCTCAGCCAGTCAGTCATAGTTGCCTCCAAAAATCCTTATCACCGTTCGAAATGTATTTGATGTTCATCCCTGTATGGTAATTCTACATCATCAGGGTTAGGAATGTCAATCGGTATGTCCGCTTCATAGAATAAAATACGAAATTTTTTCCAGCCAGTAATCTTCACTTGAAAGTATACCGGCGCAAGATTAAGATAGAAACAGACAGATTCGCGAGGTACTGCTATGACATTTGAAAAATTAGGCGAAGACAGGATATTGATTACCCTTCGACAAGATGATATTCAAGCGCTGGGACTGGAACTTGAAAAGCTCTCTCCCCAAAATCCGGAGCATGAGAAAAAACTCAGAAAGCTCCTTTTGCTCGCGTGCTTAGACGCCGGCATCGACGCAAGAGGCAGACGGTTTCTCTTGGAGGCGCTACCCTGCAAAACAGGGTATTTTCTTTTGCTTTACGCCCAGAGAGTACATAGCGGCAGAAGATACCGCGTTAAAAAACAAAAGACGCTGCCTATGTGCGTCTTTCTTTCCTATGACGATATGCTCGACGGGATGGCGGCGCTGTCTAAAAACTTCTCCTGTCTGCCCTCTCATAATCTTTATGCCTATCAGGATCGCTATGTTCTGATATTCTCCTATCCCCTGCTGCCGAAGCAGGCGGAAAGCATCCTTTCGGAATACGGCAGCGTCAAGGAGATCTCCGCGCTGACGCTCGCCCATATCCGTGAACACGGCAAAGCCCTGATCCAAAACAACGCCGCAGACATCTTTCTATCCTGAAAGTCCGTATTTATCATTTATCATCTATCATTCATCATTTAATAATATCATATAACTTACCATACTGTGAGAATCGGCGACGCTGGATTTGGTGAAGCTCCCTGAAAACAGCAGCTCCTCCATATCGACGCCGTTCATAAAGAACATTGACACCTCCGCGAAGGGAGAGTCCATTGACTCCATCAAGGTATCTCCATCCTTCTTGGTTTGTTCCTCACACAAAAACTTCGCCGCGATATTCATATATTCATAGACAGATAAGCCCTCGTCGCCGACGGTGTATTCTTTGTGATAATAATCCTCTACGGTAGGCGCTAACTCATAGGCGCATAGCAGAAAGTCCTCTACGCTGTCCGCGCTGTCAAAGCCGCGAAAATCCTCTCCCGTGATCTGCTGAAACACCTGACGCGCTTCGTCAGAGGATCCGCTGCTGCCGTCCAGAACGATATCCGTTCCGTACCGGTGATAGCCCCATTGAGCAAGGGGAATCGCGGTAAACACATCGTCCGTCTTAATGATATTATAGATCCCGCTGTAGCTGTCGGAATTATTCAGCGTGGTCGTATTCGGCGCCGCAAAGGTATATGCCTGCACTTTTTCCTTTCCGTATTCATCCGTCATTCTTTTGGACAGAATATTCGCCGCCGCCGCGCCTCTGGAATATCCCGTGATCAGAAACCGCGCGGTATCGCTGTCGATCGCGTAGTTGGTAAGATACAGCTTGACCTTGCGCATCAGAAAGTCGGCGCATGCGGAAAATCCTTTATGCTCCGGCTCATAGCCTACGTCAAAGTTCGAGTACCATTCTCTTCCCCTTGTACCGCGCGCGACAACAAAAACCAGCGTTTCTCCTCTGAGCTTCTTTGACGCAATAGCAACGCCGACCGTATCTTCGTCATAACCCTTTTCATAGGAGAATTTCGCAATATGCGTAAATCCCAGCTCATGAAAATTCTCCTGCGGCGCTGCAGACGAAAACGCCGAAGCCGACATCACCGCGCACAGAGAAGCGATCCTTTCGTTATATGCGTTTGTTTCTCCCGCAAAATCGTCATCCGACAGGACAAGTCCCGTACTGACGACTTCGTCTTCGTGGTTTTCCAAAGGATAGCGAAGCGAAACCTCTCTGCTTTCACTCTCACAGGCTGTCAACATGATCATTCCTCCCAGCAGTAACGACAGAAAAACGGTCGTTTTGTTTTTTCCTGACATAATCTATCACCGTACATTAAAAATTTACAAAATTATTGTTGACACAATTGCAAATTATGCTATAATCGATATTGTGGTACAATATGTAAGAAAATAGGAGGGCCGGAACATGAAAAAACCCGCGGCGCTTATTTTGATATTTGTTTTGCTGGCGGCAACCGTACTGACGCTTTCCGCCTGTAAAAAGGAAGAAAAGGTTACGATTCCCGAAGGGCTGACCGCCTACAGCACCGACTCCAACGGCAACCCCACCAGCTACTTCAAAAACGACTATGACGAAAACGGCAACTGTATCCGCAACACCAACTACGACGCAAAGGGCAACGTACTGGGTTCTACCGAATACGAATATGACGAGAACGGCAACGAGATCAAATATATCGTCTATGACGCCGACGGCAACGTACAAAGCCAGGGTAAAAAAGAATATGACGAAAAAGGCAGAATCATCAAGTTCACCGATATCGACGCGAACGGCGAGATCGTCAGCTATATTGTCAGAGAGTATAACGACCTCGGATACGAGAGCTTCATCTATAACTACAACGGCGACGGTACTTTAAGATCCTATGACGAATACGAATATGACGACACGGGATATCTCACGAAGATGACCAAGCACGAAAGCGACGGTTCTATCCGCTATTATATCGAGTATGAAATAGATGAGGACGGCAACGAGATCTCACGCCGTTACGACGCTGACGATAACCTTGTAGAAGAAAGCTGATAATAACAAATGGATAAACAAAGCAGGATGCATCACACATCCTGCTTTTTATTTTGCTTCATTCTTTTCAAAATATACAATAGAGCAGGCGCATCGTCCGCGCCTGCTTTCTTCCGTTTTATTGACAAAGCTTTTTCATTTCATCGATCGCTTCTTTTGCGTCGGGCGCTCCGAAGACCGCGGTACCTGCGACACAGACGTCTACGCCCGCTTCATAAGCTGTACGGATCGTATCCTTGGCGATACCGCCGTCCACCTGAATCAGAGTGGGCAGGTTCCTGCGGGCGATCTCTTCTCTGAGCCGTTTGACCTTGTCCATCATATCCGCCATAAAGCTTTGACCGCCGAAGCCCGGCTCTACTGTCATCACCAGCACCATATACAGCCGATCGAGATATGGAAGTACGATATCGATATCGGTCTTAGGCTTGATCGCTAAAGCGGGTTTGACGCCTCTCTCCTCGATCAGCTTCAGCGTCTCGTCGATATCGGAATCCGACTCGGTATGAAAAGAGATGATATCCGCTCCCGCCTTACAGAAATCGTCGATATAGCGATGCGGCTGTGAGATCATCAGATGGACGTCAAAGGGTTTTTCGGTATGCGGTCTGAGTTTTTTGATCACGGGCGCGCCGAAGGTAAGGTTCGGCACAAAATGCCCGTCCATCACATCCAAGTGCATCCAGTCGGCTCCCGCTCGATCCACTCTTTCGATTTCTTCCTTGAATCTTGAAAAGTCGCACGATAACAGCGACGGCGCAATCAGCATAAAACCACTCCTGTCGAAAAGGTCATCATTCTGCACTCTGCACTCTGCACTATTTACGGTCGTCTGACCAGCTCGGCAATAAAGGTCGCCGCGAGCCAGAACAGAATATAGAGGATCATCTCCACGATAGACAGCCGCGCGACTGTCGCGTACAGCACCATCGTCGCGCACAGCAGCACGCCCAAGAAAATACCGAAGGTGGAAACCACGATCCCCAGCGTCAGGTTGGAACGCAGTCCGATACAGCCCGCGACCGCTCTGACCAGAGAAGAAAACTTTCCTCTGGTGGCAAGATACGCGCGCGAGGTATCCTCTGTCTTGCCTGTTGTTTCATCTATCTCCGCAGCGTAGCCGGTGGGAACGACCTTCACACAGCGGTAGAACATCCGGTATTCTTTCGCGATCAGATCCGCGGTAATATTTGCGTCTGTCGTGCTGACAATCACGGACATACCATTTTTCTGCGCCTTTTCCAGCGCGAACGCCAACTGCGGATTCGCTTTATAAGTGACCAGAGCAACACAGCATAACTGACCCGAAACGGCAAAGTAGGTTGTCCGGGCGTCGCCGGAAGATACGCTCTGTGCTTTCTCGGGAACGGTAATATGATAGCGGTTCATCAAGGTCATATTGCCGATCAGGATCCTCTCTCCGCCGACCCAGCCGACCAGACCGCTCTTATCCTCATACATCACGGACTCCACCTTCGGCAGCAATCCCGCGTATTCCTCCACCAAATCGTCGAAAACAGGCGCCAGCGGGGAGTCCGCCTCTCTGAGCACCATGGCGGCGGCAACGAGGCTCTCCTCGACGCGGTATTCCCTGGTGGCGTTGAGCGCTTTGAGTTTGACGGAACCCTTGGGGAACAGCTTGGATGCGTTTACCATAAAGGAATCGGTATCACAGAACTGTCTGACCGAGGGATATCCCGCCACCATCGCGCCGAAGCCTTTCATTTTTTTCGAGAACAGCGCCAAAGGCAGGTTGCCCGCCAGCAGCGCCGAGAACGGGATGCTGACGCACAGCATCACCGACAGCGCCGAGAACACACCGGCGACATTTTTGAAGATAAACGCATACGCGATCGCGACAAAGACGGAGCTGACGATGGTGATCGGTGTGATCTTGCCCGCAAGCTCCTCCGAAGGATCGGGCGCGTAGGAAATTTTCAGAAAGTCGGAAAGGAAAGAGGTCGGATGCTGATAGGCGATCACGCCCTTGGAGGCGGTGGTGCCGCTGATCATCCTTCTCGCGGTCTCCGAATCGTTATAGATCTTAGCGGCGTAAGCGGGAGTCTGGGAGGAAATAAAGCCGAAATTTCCTTTCACCCGATACGCCATCAACAGTCTGCCGATCAGGTTCAGACTCAGCGCCAATAAGGGGATAAAGCTGTAGAGATGGTTATCCCCGCCTGCAAAGGAATCTGCCGTAAACAGCGCGATCAGATTTTGTACCAAACAGGCGCAGTAAGCGAGCGATAGAGTAGTATCACAGTTGCCCTTGAAGCGGGACAGCGGCTTCAACCCGTTAAAAATGTAGCTTCTCATCGCGATACCCGCGCCGAGCAGTAAGAGAAGATTGGTAATCACATAGGAAAGGGGTCCTTCTTCAAAGAAACCGGTAAAGATCAGTTCTTTGTCGATCCTTTCGATCACCGCCAGCCAGAACAGCAAGGCGGTAAAGACAAGAGAAAGGATCAGACTTGTCCTGAGCTTTTTGATATTGCCTTTGATCTGACCTTCCACATATTTCAGATCCTCACGGCTCTCGTAGTCCGTGGGAGATTCGGGGATGTTTTTTGCGGAAGAAACAAAGCTCTGTCCGATAACCGCAAACAGCACACGGAAGAATTTCAAAAAAGAATTCTCTCTGCGGATCGGTTCTGCTTCGGCTTCTTCATCAAAATTTTCAACGGCTTGCGCGTTTTCCTGCGTCTCGGATTCCGCTTTTCTTCTTTCTTCTTTTGCCTTTTGCTCTTCCCTGTGCTTTTGCGCCATCTGGCTCAAAGTTATCAGGAGACTTTGCTTGGGCTTGATCTGCTGATACATCGCGTGGTAGTTTTTCGAAATCGTGGGATCGGAAGATCTCAGATACTCATCGTATTCGCTTTCTACCACATCGGTGAACCGTCCCGCCTTGACGGGGATTTTGTTGACCTCCGCCTCACGCGTATAGACCGGAACCTTGGAAACGACCTTGCCGGAGAAATACGCGACGGAGGGAGAGACGGTACCGGGCGTTCTTCTGAGGTGATAACGCCGCTTATCGGACGCCTTTTTCTCATACTTTCGGACGCTCTCCTGCGGATCAAGACTGATGTCGATATCGTCGATGTCCTGCACATAAATGCCGCGGAGATTCTTCAGATCTCTGACATCCTCGATGATCTCCTCGGAGACCACCGTATCGGGAGAAAGCTCCGCCTCGAGAGAGACCTCGGGAAAATCGGGACGCGCCTCATCCAGAGAAAACTCCATTTTGCCGTCGATCAGCTCCTGCTTGGCTTCTTCCTTTCTCTTCTGCGCGGCTTCCTCCTCTATGGGAGCAAGGTTTTTATATTTGACATGCTTGTCCTTGGTGGAGTAGATCTCCTCCATCTTTTCAGGCTTCTGCGAAGGAGCGGATGACTCTGAGCTGTCATTCGCCATCTGCGAAATATCGGAAAGCCCGACTTCGTTCTCGTTGAACATTTTGATCAAATTGTCGCGGGTGTTTTTTTCATCGTCATTGGAGAACGCGCTCATTTCATCAACTCCTTTCGTCGTAAACTTCTTTATGCTGATCTTTGAAAAATAAAGTCAAATATTTGTGATTCAGGTTATTTATCGTTTTTCAGCGATTTTGTACATCAATATGCCCGCGGCAACAGAGGCGTTGAGCGAATTGATCTTTCCCTTCAGCGGCAGAGAAACGATTTGGTCACATTTTTCTCTGACCAGTCGGGAGATTCCTTTGCCCTCGCTGCCGATCACCAGCGCGGCGGCTCCGGAAAAATCGCATTCCCGATAATCCGCTCCGTCCATATCCGCGCCGTAGACCCAGATATTCTTTTTCTTGAGGTCTTCTATCGTGTCGGCGATGTTGGTCACTCTCGCGACGGGAACATATTCCAAGGCGCCCGCTGCCGCCTTATAAGCGGTAAAGGTCAGCCCCGCGCCGTGACGCTTCTTGATGATCACGCCGTGTGCGCCCGCGCATTCCGCCGACCGCACGATCGCGCCGAGGTTGTGCGGATCTTCGATCCCGTCAAGGATCACGATAAACGGCGACTCCCCTCTTTCTTGAGCAAGAGAGAGGATGTCCTCTACCTCCGCATAGTCCGCCGCGGCACAAACTGCGGCAACCCCCTGATGGGTCGCGCCACCTGTCATATAATCAAGCTTTTTGATATCGACCTCGACAACGGGAATTCCCTTTGCTTTCGCTTTTTTGATGATCTCGGCAGCGGAAGATCCGTGAGAGCCCTTTGCCGTCATGATCTTGATGATGGAACGGTCGGAGTTGATCGCTTCAACGATCGGGTTTCTGCCGACTAATATCTCATCTTTTTCGTTTTGTTCTTTCTTCATCGCCATAACCGCATATTACCACATTATATTGTATACTCATACGGTTGTATTGTACCATATCTGGTTTGCCGCTTTGGTTATTCATTAGAATTATATCGAAAATTTTTCTTGTCAATTTTTGTCATATCTCAAAGAAAGCGGCAGTTTATTTTGGCAAAATCCCATATCCTCCGCTGACGGGATCACGAAACAGCGGCATCTTCGGCGGAAAGATCGTAAAGGAGAAAAACATCAGAAAATACAGCATCAACAGCATCGCCGCCTCATGAAAATACCGCTTGGTATCCTTTTCGGTCACCGTCAGACGATAGGAAAAAACCTGCGCAAGGCAGACAAACAGCAGTGACGAAAGGATGTCTATCCAGACCGCATTCTTCCCGAGGATCAGCGTATAGAGATAATAAAAGACGATCATCATCAGAGAAAGCAGATACAAAGCAAAAACCTTCGCAACCAAGAACTTTTTAAACGGTGCTTTATTCCACAACAGCTCGAGTATTGCCCACGCTGTATAACCCGCCGCAAAGATCTTGACATGCTCCCATACGCTCTCGTTGACCGAGCCGAACAGGATCGACAGCGCTCCGCCGCTGAGAGGATAGACAAAGTGCAGCAGCGTCGCGATACCGTATATCACCGCTGCGCCGATCAGCTCCGACCAAAAGAAATATTTTTGATTCATAACCCTCACCTCAAAAGTATATGTGAAAAAAAGCGGAGATATTTCCTCTTATATTTGAAAAAAGAATATTTTAAAAGAAAATATACTATCTGTATTATTCTATCTTTTCATTAAAAATGTGGATAACTCTGTGGATAACTAGCAAAACTTTTTTGAGAACAGCCGAAACCCGCTAAGATATTTGCATTTCCATACCTCTTTTTCAGTTTTCCATAATTTATTTATTAGAAAAATCCTATCTTCTTTATCTGAAAAAAGACAGGAATATTATACAATTTGTAATAACCGCTCTGTCAATACCTCAAAAGAATAAATCCGGCAAAAATTTTCCGGTATCACCTGACACACAAATTGTATTATTTTCATAAAAATGTTGAAGTTTCTGACATTTTATGTTATGATGATGATGTATAATTAGGTAAGTATGTGTGCTTATCGAAACGTGAAAGGAGTTTTGCTGTATGTGCGGTATCTGCGGATTTACAGGCGAACTGGAACAAAGAGAAGATGTCCTGAAAAGGATGACCGACGTCATCACCCATAGAGGTCCCGACTCGGACGGTTATTTCACGGACAGCTTTATCTCTATGGGCTTTCGCCGCCTGTCTATCATCGACCTGGAAAAGGGCGACCAGCCGATCGAAAACGAAAACGGCAATCTGGTCATCACCTACAACGGCGAAATTTATAACTATAAAGAGTTGAGAAAGGAGCTGGAGGGTCTCGGACACAGCTTTAAGACCTCCTCCGACACCGAGGTTCTGCTGGTCGCGTTTGACGAGTGGGGCGAGGATATGCTCGAAAAGCTCAGAGGTATGTTCGCCTTCGCGATCTATAACAAGGAGACCAAGGCGCTCTTCCTCGCGCGCGACTTCTTCGGCATCAAGCCTCTGCACTATACCCAGATCGGCGACGACTTTGTCTACGCCTCGGAGATCAAGAGCATTCTCGAACATCCGAACTTTGTCAAAGAGTTCAACGACAAGGCGCTCGACGCGTATCTCTCCTTCCAGTACTGTCCCCAGCCGATGACCTTCTTCAAGAACGTCTACTGTCTGCTGCCCGGACACTTCCTCTGGTACAGAGACGGAGTGATCGAGACCCAGAGATACTTCGAAGCGAAGTTCAAGCCCGACAACGAGATGAGCGAGTCTCAGGCGGTAGATAAGATCGCCGCTGTCTTTGAGGATTCTGTCAACGCGCATAAGATCGCGGACGTCGAGGTAGGCTGCTTCCTCTCTTCCGGCGTAGACTCCTCTCTGGTATCCACCTACTTTGAGGGACAAAAGACCTTTACCGTCGGCTTTGACTTCGGCGAACAGTATAACGAGATCACGTGGGCTCAGGCGCTCAGTGAAAAAATCGGCGTGGAACATCATGCCAAGCTCATCTCCTCCGAGGAGTTCTGGGCGGCGGTGCCGAAGGTACAGTATCATATGGATCAGCCCCTCGCCGATCCTTCCTGTATCGCTCTCTACTTTGTCGCAAAGCTCGCCAGCGAACACGTTAAGGTCGTCCTCTCCGGAGAGGGCGCGGACGAGCTGTTCGGCGGCTATACCATCTATAACGATCCGAGAGTCTTCAAGTGGTACCAGAAGATCGTGCCTTACTTCCTCAGAAGAGGCATCTGCGCGATCGCGAAGAAGCTCCCCGACATCAAGGGCAGAGACTATCTGATCCGCGCGACTCATCCGCTGGAGAAGCGTTTCATCGGAAACGCCTATATGTATGACAAGAAGCAGAAGGAACAAATTCTGAAGAACGCTGCTATTGCCACCGATCCCTCCAAGCTGTGCAGAAGGCTTTATACCAGAGCGCGCCGCTATGACGACGTCACCAAGATGCAGTATCTGGACATCAATATGTGGATGGTCGGCGATATCCTCTTGAAAGCGGACAGGATGAGTATGGCGAACTCTCTCGAGCTGAGAGTACCTTTCCTCGACAAGGAAGTGTTCAAGGTCGCGTCCACCCTTCCCACCGATCTGAGAGTCAACAAATTCAACACCAAGTATGCGATGAGAAAGGCCGCCTCCCGCAGGCTTCCCGACGAGGTCGCCGAGAAGGAGAAGCTGGGCTTCCCGGTTCCCACCCGCGTATGGCTTAAAGACGAGCATTACTATAACGTTGTCAAGGATATGTTTATGTCCCCGACCGCCGAGAAGTTCTTCAACACCGATATGCTGCTCGACTTCCTCGACGATCACTTTGACGAGAAAGAAGACAATTCGAGAAAGATCTGGACGATCTACGTATTCCTCGTTTGGTATGAGATCTATTTCGGCGCGGTAGAGCCCGAAGAGATTTCTTCTCACTCCCATCATGTGGAAGCTCCCGAAGAAGCGGAAGAATTCTTTGATGACGAAGCCGATCTCTCCTCTGAGGGTACCAAGGTCTTCACTCCCGTGAAAGATACAGACAAGCCTCCCGTTGAGTTCAGAGAGGATGACGAAGCGGATGCCGGCGAGGAATTCGAGGAGTTTGAAGAGATCTATTCTTCCTCATCCCGAGGCGAAAAGGTTGAAGAAAAACCGGAAGAACCGCAAGAGGAAAAACCGGACTTCAACTTTGACGACAGCAACAGCGCCGACTTCTTCGAGAGTCTCAAGCGCGAGCTGAGAAAAGATCTCCCCGAAGAATAATACAGTGGTTAGTGATCAGTGATTAGTGATTAGCGAATGAATATCAGCCTTCCCGAAAAAGGGAAGGCTGTTCTATTAGGATATCCAGCATCGCTCTCACCCGATCATACTCGGTATCGGCGGTCTCCTTCGGCAGCGGATTCTCTCCCTTTCCGATCTCTATCGTAAAGCCGGGGCGGCAAAACCGCTTGCAGAACCAGTCCTTGAACCCGCCGCCGACCGCTGTCCCCGAGGGTTCACAGTAGGTATATCCCGAAATTTCCGCCATTTTGTTCGCGATCGCGGCGCTTTGAGGCGCGTGGTTCTCAAAATCCGCGTATATCTCCCTCCCCTGCGAGTGCAGCGCCGCGGCAAGGGCGAAGTCGTTTCTTCTGCAAAAATCGCACAGCGCCGCGCTCTCGGGCTCTGACTCCGGCTCGGTTCCGCCGAAGCGTGTCGCGCCTCTTGTGACAAAGCCGTTTTTGATCTCGTTCTCCCGCAGCGTGATTCTTCCCGCGTTGAAGTTGTGATTCAGGTCGATTCCTCTCGCGTTTGCCTGCCAGCGGAAGGGAGTTTTCTTAGAGAGCCTTTGTACCAGCATACGGTATCTTCCGGCGGCACAGGCGCCGTCCAGCGCGATCTGCGCTCCGTCGGGATTCATCAGGGGAATCGCGGTAAAGGAGAGTGTCTTTCCTTTTCTGACTTCCTCCGCTTTCTCAAAAAGGTACCGCGTCAGGATCGCTCCGGTCACCCGTTCCATTCCGTGAAACACCGCCGCAATCAGCGCTCCTCCCTCTCCGACAGAATAGGCGCAGATCTCTCTGTGCAGAAGAGAATACCCGATCACCTCTTTTCTGATAAAGGGATACCTCTCCAAAAGCTCTTTTTCATATACTTTCAAAGCGGCGTCATCAAATTCTTTTTCCGCGAAACGCGTCACATTATCACCTGTTGCAAAAATGATTTCTTTCGTTTATAATAATGCTTATGAAAGTATTTACCTCTTTAGACGAATTTGCAAAAACAGGATATCATACCTCGGTCGCGCTCGGCTTCTTCGACGGCGTCCATCTCGGTCACCAAGCGGTGATCAAAAACGCTGTAAAAAACAGCGGCTCGCTGTGTTCGGCGGTGCTGACCTTTTCTGAGCCTCCAGCGAAAACCCTGACAGGCTCTGCGCCCCCGCTGCTGACGACCAACGAGCTCAAGCAAAAATATTTCGAAGTATCAGGCGCCCACGCTCTCATCTTCGCGGATTTCTCCTCCTTGCGGGATCTCAGCCCTCAGGATTTTGTCGGGCTCATATTGAAAGAGAAAATGCGCGCCGAAAAGGTCTTCTGCGGCTTCAACTATCACTTCGGCAGCAAGGGCGCCGGCGATACCGGTCTGCTCTCGGCTTTATGCAGTCAATATGGGATCGAGGTACAGGTGTCCGATCCCGTCTACTATGCGGGCGAGATCATTTCTTCCACACGCATCCGCTCCTGCCTTTCGCAGGGCAAAATGAAAAAGGTCAGAGCGATGCTTGGTCGGCCGTATATTCTCAGCGGTAAAGTCTCAGAGGGGAACCGTATCGGATCCTCCCTCGGATTTCCGACCCTGAACTTTGCGATCGATCCCACCTGCGCCGTGCCCCGATACGGCGTATATGCCTCGCGGGTGCTCATCAACGGCAAATTCTACAGGGGAGCTACCAACATCGGCGTCCACCCTACCGTAAAGGAGAACGCGTCTCCGCTGTGCGAGACCTTTCTGCTGGGCTATGAAGGAGGCGATCTGTATGACGCCGAGGTTTTCTGTCAGCTGCTTCGGTTCATCCGTCCGGAGAAAAAATTCTCCTCGCTCGAAGAACTGCAAAAACAAATAAAAAACGATATCGAAAGCATCAGCCGTACCGGTTAAGGTACGGCTGTTTTAGTGCAGAGTGCAGGGTGCAGAGTGCAGAGTATATCAGGAATGATAGCCGTAGGAAACGATGCCCTACATAAAAATCTGCCGCAGGTTTCCCTGCGGCAGCTGTAAACCGTATTTGATTGAGAAATCTCTGATTATTTCTCGATGGTGCAGTACATGAAGTACTTGTATCCGAGCGGGTTCGAGAAGAAGCCCTTGACGGAAGAATCGAGCATATAGAGATCGGTGTAGTAGTAGATGGGGGTCAGGCAGCCGGTGCTCATGAGCATATCCTCAGCTACGTGCATCATCTTGTAGCGATTGTCCTTATCGGTGCAGGACTTGATATCGGAGATGAGGACGTCATAGGTCTCTGCCCATGTGCCGTTCTCAACCTTGGTATCATAGCCGTACTCGGTGAGGTCTAAGCTGTAAGCGGCAACTGCAGCGTGATCGCCCTTACCGAACTGAACGTCGTTGTTGCCGGAAGCGGTGGTCCACATATCGAGGAAGCAGATCGGATCGTTGTAGTCTGCGAGCCAGCCGTTACGAGCGATGGAATAGTCGCCCGCCTTACGGGTGTTCAGGAAGGTAGCCCATTCCTGGTTCTCCATGTTCAGCGTGATACCGACGTTCGCGAGAGCGGACTGGATGTACTCGCCGATCGCCTTATGACCTTCAGAGGTGTTGTAGAGGTAAGTCATGGACGGGAAGTCTGTAAACTTGCCGGAAGCCTCGTCATAGGTGTAGTACTTCTTTAAGGTCTCGATCGCGGAAGCAAAGTTACCTTCCAGAGCCTCAGCGGAGGTGTCATAGTAGCCGTCGAAGGTGTTGGTGCCGGCGTTCTTGTAGAACTCGGAACCGTCGGCGTCGGTCAGACCCATCGCGACGAAGGAGGAAGCGGGAAGCTGTCCGCCCTGAGCAACTTCGTCAACAATGTAGTTGCGGTCTAAGAGCAGAGAAACAGCGTTTCTGATCTCAGCCTCAGCGTTCTCTTTCTCAGCGCCGGTGAGTGCGGAACCCTCGGGGAGGATGTTCTCGTTGATGTTCCAGCATACATAGTAGGTACCGATCTGACCAACGTTGAAGAACTCGTCGGGATACTCAGCCTTGATGGAGGCGATCTCGTTGGTGGGAACGTCGTCGATCAGCTGCCAGTCGCCGTTCTTGAAGTTAGAAAGCTGGTTGTTCGCGTCGTCGGAGAGGTAGAACTCGATGGTGTCCATGGTGACCTCAGCGGCGTCGGGATGATCGGCGTTCTTCTCCAAAGTGATCAGAGAGTTGTGTTCCCAGGAGGAGAGCTTGTACATACCGTTGCTGACATAGGTGGAAGGATCGGTCGCCCAAGACTCGTTGGCAACAACATCTTCACGAACCGGGAAGTATACCGGGAAAGCAAGAAGCTCGTTCCAGTACGCAACAGCGTTGGCGAGTGTAACCTCTAAGGTCTTGTCGTCGACCGCCTTGACGTTGAGCTTCGCGTCGGGGTTGACATACTGATCGTTAGCGTCTGTCTCCCAGATGTCAGCGTAACCGTCAACAACCTCAAACATATAGCCGTAGTCGGCTGCGAGGGCTGTGGAAGCAGCTCTCTGCCAAGCGAACTCATAGTCAGAGGCCTTGACATCCTGACCGTCGGACCACTTGAGGCCGTCACGGAGGGTGTAGGTGTAGGTGATGGTACCGTCAGCGTTCTCAACGCCTTCTACCAGCTCTTTGGCAGCGTCGGGGACGATCTCGAGGTTGCCCTTATCGTCCTGAGACCACTTCGCAAGACCGGAGAACAGGTGAGTCAGCAAGGTAGCGCCGTCAACAGCAGAGTTGAGAGCAGGGTCGATTGTGTCGGGCTCGGAAGCCAGACATACCGCGATAGAAGACTTCGCGGCGCCGCCGCCTGCGCCGCCGGAGCAAGCTGCTAAGCTCGCTACGATAGCGATAGCAAGAACGACGGCCAATAACTTTTTGATTTTCATTTTAGGTCATCCTTTCTAAAAATGATAAAATATACAAGTGCAATCTTGGATTACACGGTTTACCGGAAATTGTTATTTGTCATTGCGAGGAGGGCAACGCCCGACGTGGCAATCCCCTTCTGTTCGCGGCTGTTTGCAAAGAGTATCTCTTATCACACAGTAGTAATGACAAGGGGATTCTCACGGGGCTGAAGCCCCTCAGAATGACAGCCTCAGTTTATCTCTTTGATTCTGTGGCACGCGACGAAGTGGCCGGTCTCGACCTCTTCGAAAGCAGGCATCGCCTCGGCGCATTTGTCACAGGCGTACTGACAGCGGGTTCTGAACGGACAGCCCGACGGCGCGTTGAGCGGGCTCGGGATGTCGCCTTTTAAAACGATACGCTTATTTGCCCTTGCTACCTTGGGATCGGGCACGGGAACCGCCGAGAGCAGCGACTTCGAGTACGGATGCAGCGGATGGTCATAGATCTCGTTCGCGTCCGCAAGCTCCACCATTCTGCCCAGATACATGACGGCAATACGGTCGGAAATGTGGCGTACCACCAGCAGATCGTGCGCGATAAAGAGGTAGGTCAGTCCCAGCTTATCCTGCAGCTCGTCAAACATATTGATGACCTGCGCCTGGATCGAAACGTCGAGCGCGGAAACCGGCTCGTCGCAGACGATAAAGTCAGGGTTGACCGCTAAGGATCTCGCGATACCGATACGCTGGCGCTGACCGCCCGAGAACTCGTGCGCGTAGCGCGCCGCGTGCTCGGAGTTGAGTCCGACATAGTCCATCAGCTCCAAGATACGCTCCTGACGCTCCTTCTTGCCTTTGACGAGCTTGTGAACGTCAAGGGGCTCGCCGATGATATCGGCAACGGTCATACGGGGGTTCAAAGACGAATAGGGATCCTGGAACACCATCGTCGCCTTTTTGCGGAATTCTTTGATATCGGAACGGGATTTGATGAGCTTGCCGTCATACCGGATCTCACCGCCCGTGGGCTTATAGAGATGCAGAAGCGTTCTTCCGACGGTGGTCTTGCCGCAGCCGGACTCGCCGACTAAGCCCAACGTCTCACCCTTCTTGATAGAGAACGAAACGCCGTCGACCGCCTTAAGCGGCTTGGAACGGAACATACCGGTATTGATATTAAAATACTCTTTGAGGTCCTGGACCTCAATCAGCGTCTTTTTCTCACTCATCTTGCTCACCGCCTTCTGCTAATTCTATCTCGCCGCGATCGAGCCGGTTCTTGACATTCATCCAGCAGGCGGCGGCGTGATCTTCGTTGATGATCTCGCGCTCGGCGCGGTGGCTGATACAGATCTTCATCGCGTTATCGCAGCGCGGCGCGAACGGACATCCCTTCGGCATATTGAGCAGATCGATGGGCGTACCCGTGATCGGCTGCAGCTTCTTGCCGGCGGTGTCCGCGGTGGGGATAGAGCGCATCAAACCCTTGGTATATTCATGAGCGGGATGATAGAATATCTCGTCCGCGGTACCCTGTTCACAGATGGAGCCGGCGTACATAACGACAACTTCGTCGCACATCTGGGCAACAACGCCCAAGTCATGGGTGATCATAATGATCGCCATACCGAGTTCCTTCTGGAGAGATCCCATCAGCTCGAGGATCTGCGCCTGGATGGTAACGTCCAGCGCGGTGGTGGGCTCGTCCGCGATCAGGATATCGGGCTCGCAGGCAAGCGCCATCGCGATCATAACACGCTGACGCATACCGCCGGAATGCTCAAAGGGGTACTGCTTCATTCGCTTCTCGGGCTCGTTGATGTTCACGAGGCGGAGCATTTCGATCGCGCGTTCTTTCGCCTGCTGTTTATTTCTGTCTGTATGGAGCATGATCGCTTCCATCAGCTGTTTGCCGATCGTATAGGTAGGATTCAAAGACGTCATCGGGTCCTGGAAGATGATAGAGATCTTGTTGCCTCTGACGTTTTTCATCACCTTTTCGCCCGCGCCGACCAGCTCCTGACCGTCGAGCTTGACAGAGCCGCCGACGATCTTGCCGGTGCCTGCTAAAATCTGCATAATCGAGTAGGCGGTGACGGATTTTCCGGAGCCGGACTCACCGACGATACCTAAGACCTTGCCGCGGTCTAAGGTGAAAGACACGTCGTTGACCGCCTTGACCTCGCCCGCATCGGTAAAGAAGGAAGTCTGAAGATGTTTCACTTCTAATAATGCCATAGTCGTTCTCCCCCTTCCTTAGTTGTTCAGCTTCGGATCGAACGCGTCGCGCAGACCGTCGCCGAAGAGGTTGAGACTTAATACGATAAGCGAGATAACGACCGCCGGGATGACCAGTCGGTAGGGGTAGGACGACAGACCGTTGAGCGCCTCAGAGGCAAGAGAGCCCAGAGACGGCATCGGCGCGTTGACGCCCAGTCCTAAGAAGGAGAGGTAGCTCTCCGTAAAGATCGCGGAGGGGATCTGCAGAGCTGCGGAAATGATGACCACGCTGATGCAGTTGGGGATCAGGTGCTTTCTGATGATCCAGCCGCCCTTTGCGCCGGTTGCGCGTGCGGAGAGGACATATTCCTGTTCCCTCAGAGAGAGGATCTGACCTCTGATGAGTCGGGACATCGAGACCCAGTAGAGGAGCGCAAATACGATGAACAAACTGATGATATTCGCTCCGATGCTCTCGAGCGCGGTGCCTTCGATCACGGGAGACAGAGTCATCTTCAGCACGGTCGACAGCAGAATGACCATCAGCATATCGGGCAGCGAATAGATGATATCGACGAACCGCATAATCACCAGATCGACTTTTCCTCCGAAGTAACCCGATATCGAGCCGATCAGGGTTCCGATCACCAAAACGATGATCGACGCGAAGAAACCGACGGCAAGGGAAACTCTCGTACCGTAGATCACGCGAATGAAATAGTCTCTGCCCGCGGCGTCGGTACCGAAGATGTGCGGAAAGACGGATTCTCCCTCGTCGATCAGCTCTTGCTCCGACTTGCCGTATTCAAAGGGCTTCAGATTGTTGTAGGAGGCGTCGACCGCCTTGCCCGCCTGAACGCCCAGCTGATCCTCATAGGTATAGGGCCAGAACATCGGTACGATTATACTTGATAAGGTAATGAAGATAATGACGATAAAGCTGACAAACGCAACTTTATTTTTATACAGTCTCTTGACGCCGTCCTTGAAGAAGGTCGAAGAGGGGCGCATCTGCACCATATACTCCTTGTCCTTCGCGGAGGCGGGGTTGAACATATCCAGATCCACGTGGAAGGTGAAGAATTTCTTTTTCATCGTTCAGCCCTCCTTATTCTAAGGTGATGCGCGGATCCACTACCTTGTAGAGGATATCCGTGACCAGATTCATCACAACGATCAGCGCCGCCAGAATGATGGTGGTGCCCATAATCATCGGATAATCGCGGTTGGTGATCGAGCTGACGAACGCGCGGCCGATACCGGGCACGGCAAAGATCTGCTCTACGACCAAAGAACCGGTGACGATATACGCGAGCATCGGTCCGAGATAGGTCAGAACCGGGATCAGCGAGTTCTTCAGAGCGTGTCCGAAGATGATGCGGGTTCCCGAAACGCCCTTCGCCTTCGCGGTGCGGATATAGTCCTGTCCGAGAACATCCAGCATCGAGGAGCGGGTCAGTCTTGTGATATACGCCATCGGGTACAGCGCGAGCGTCACGATCGGCAGTACCAGACCCGCAGCGGAGGTACCGTTTGCGGGAAGCCAGCCAAGCTGCACCGAGAACAGCGCCAACAGCAGCGCGCCGATGATAAACGACGGCATACTGACAAAAGCGGTGGTAAACACCATGATGATCCGGTCGATCAGCTTGTTGCGCCTTAATGCCGCCACAGCGCCCAGCACGACGCCGATGACCGTCGCGACAGCCGCGGCGATCACGCCCAGCTTCGCGGAGGTCTTGAGACCGTCGCCGATGATGCTGATGACCTCTCTGCCTCTCTGCTTTAAGGAGGGACCGAAATCAAACTTGGTGACAATGTCCTTGAGATAGGTAAAATACTGCTCCACAACGGGCTTGTCCAGTCCGTACTTCGCTTCCATCGCCGCCTGCACCGCGGGCGTGGTAGCCTTCTCGCCCACGAACGGACCGCCGGGAACCGCATGCATCACGAAGAATGTGATCGTGATGACAACCCAAACGGTGAATATCGCAAGCAAAATGCGCTTTATGATATAAAGCAGCGTTTTTGAATTCATATTCATCCACCTTAGCTTCGACAATAATGCCGATTGATTGTAGGGCTTTGCTTTCGGAATTTGTCGGTACTAGCCCATAATATGAATATTTTATCACAATAACACTTTAAAAGCAAGACGCATTCCGATAGAAAAAACCGTAAAAATTTGTAGCACTTTGCTAAAAATCACGGCTTTTTGTGAAAATATTATATTTGAATCCATATTATTTTATCAACTTTTGTGTGATTTCAGCGGTATACATCCTCCTCATCAAACGGTCATACGCTCTCTGCGGCAGAAGCGCCTGCAAAATCAGAAGGCTTCTCGCGCCGAAGCCGAAAAGATACCGCGTCTTGGGACGCTTCGCGGCAGCGGCTCGGTAGATCATTTTTGCCGCTTTGTCGGCGGTGGTGAGCATTTTGTTCTTCTCGCCGTAGACCCTGCGATAAACATCGGCGACGATCTTTCCGTCTTTTTCATAGACCGTACCTTCAACAGACGCGCTCAGATTTTGCGCCGCCTGCTCGCCGAAAGCGCTTTTCACCCCGCCGGGCTCTATGACCGCAACTTGGATTCCCTGCGGCTCCAGCTCCATCCTGAGACTGTCGGACAGCGCCTCCAGCGCGAACTTAGATGCGTGATACCAGCCGCCCATATAGGTGACCGCTCTGCCGCCCGCGGAAATCACATTGACGATCCTGCCTCCTTTTTCTCTCATCAAAGGTACACAGAGCTTTGTCATCCTGACTGCGCCGAACACTACTGTGTCCATCTCACGCTGCGCCTTTTCTTCGCTGACCGTCTCAACGGGACCGTACTCGCCGTAGCCCGCGTTGTTGATCAGGATATCCACTCTGCCTGTCTGCTCACACGAATCACGGACAAACTTTTCACAGCTTTGTGCATCTGTAACGTCCAGATAGAAGATATGCGCTCCCATTCGTTCCAGATCCCGCATCCGCTCCGTTCTTCTCGCGCCGGCGCAGACGGTATAACCCTGCTGTAAAAACAGCTTTGCCGTCACCTTTCCGATACCGGAGCTTGCGCCCGTGATCCATACCGTTTTACTCATAATATCAACTCCGCCCCTATGATACCAGATAAAATCACAAATTACAATTGACTAATCCAAAAATTGCGGTAGAATAGAATTGACTTAAAAATCAACAACCGAAACGGAGTTTCATATGATCGATATCACCTTCATCGGCACGGGCGCACTGATGCCCCTGCCCGACCGAGCGCTGATCAGCGTCTTTCTCAGACATATGGGAAAAAGCGTCCTCTTCGACTGCGGAGAGGGTACCCAGTCCGCGGCAAAAAAGGCAGGCGTCAATCTGCAGGGCGTTGACCTGATCGCGCTGACGCACTATCACGGCGATCACATTCTCGGTCTGCCCGGGCTATTGCAGTCGCTCTCGTGCTTCGGCAGAACCGATCCGCTGTACATCACGGGACCCAAGGGACTTTATGAACACCTCGCTCCGATCCTCGCCCTGTGTACGGAGATCCTTTTTGAAGTCAGACTGATTGAAACGCCGCAGGACGGGCTGGATCTGTCCGCACTGGGCTTTGCGCAAGGCGCGTATCTCTCCGCCTTTTCAACCAACCACCGCATCGAAAGCCAAGGCTATGTGTTCACACTGAAACGAAAGGGGAAATTCCTCAAAGAGAAAGCGGACGCGTTAAATATCCCTCCCATGCTGCGCGGAAAGCTGTTTCAGGGAGAAAGCATCGAGCTGGACGGCAGGATCGTTCTCCCCTCTGATGTGATGAGCCCCGAGAGAAAGGGGATCAAGGTGGTTTATTCCGGCGATACGACCTGTTGTGACAGCCTGACAGAAAACGCGAAAGGCGCAGATCTCTTTATCTGTGAAGCGACCTTTGCCGAGGACGAACACGCCGACAAAGCGCATCAGCACGGGCATATGACCTACCGTATGGCGGCAAAAACGGCAAAAGAAGCAAATGTCAAACAACTGTACCTTGCCCACTTCTCCCCCCGCGTTACCGAACCCGAAGCGTTTATCGCTAACGCAATAGAGGAATTTGAAAACACCGTCATCGCCGAGGACGGAACGAGCACGACTCTGTATTTTGAAAATACAGAATAATGAAAACTGAATAATGAATAATGAATAATGATTGTTACTCGCTACGCTCGGACAATCGACAATTATAATATTACGAAAAGAAAAGCAGGAGCTTCAGATTGAAACTCCTGCTTCATTATTTGTAACAACAAGAATCGGGTGCGGGCAGAGCCCGCCCTAAATTATTCATTTTTCAGTATTCATTATTCACTATTTCAAGGGGCTTCCGCAGTACTGGCAGCAGCCGGAGGAATCGGGCGTGGTGTTCGCGCCGCAGTAGGGGCAGTGCATCACGGTCGGCGCAGCGGAAGCGGCGGCTCTTTCAGCCTCTATCTCATCGCGCGCCTGCTGGCGGGCGCCCAAGAGCGCGTCCTTGATCTCTTTGCACATATCGTCATACTGCTTGAACTCGCGGTTGTATTCGGGATTGGGCTTCTGGAACTCCGGTACCGCGCCGTCGTTGATACTGACGGAAGAGGAATTGAGCTGTACCTTGATAGAATCGAAATACGGATGATTCACGTGAATGATCAGCTCAAAGTCATAGCTCCAGGTATAGCGCGGAGGATTGTAGCTGACATAGTTGCCCTGCGCGTCCTTTCTCTTCTCCTCGTCGGCGTCCTCGTCGATGTTGATATCCACGCCGGTCACCATCGCGTAGTCCAGCACGTCGGGATTCGCCTCGACGATGTTTCTCGCGCGGGTCACGATGAACTGCTTCTTGTCCTCATCGAGCAGGATCTTGGTGTCGGAGCCGTAGGTGCGGGTGGTGCGAAATTGAGCTACCGCGTTCTTGTTCTCCTCACGGTAGGCAAGCTGCTCTTTGATGTCCTCGACGGTAGAATTTCTTCTGTCCGAGAAGAACGGCGAAAGCTTCGCGGCGCAGTTTTTGCAGAGGTTGCCGTCCTCGAGCTTACGGTTGCCGAGCAGTCCGATCTTTTCTCCGCAGATGCTGCAGTATTTTTTGTCAAAAAGTCCCATAGGTATTCTCCTTTTTTGTCGAATTTT
Organism: Ruminococcus sp.; assembly: GCA_017404145.1. Taxonomy (GTDB): domain Bacteria; phylum Bacillota; class Clostridia; order Oscillospirales; family Acutalibacteraceae; genus Ruminococcoides. The sequence continues at coordinate 26,899 of JAFRCW010000053.1, forward strand.
TTGCTACGGTTTCATTATAAAGATTTTTTCGACAGATTACAAGTGAAAACTGAAAATAATTGAAAAAGCAGGACAAAGAATCTCTCTTTGCCCTGCCTGTTTTTATGTTGGAAAGCATTATTTGAAGCTGACGGTGTTGAGGAAGGTATCGAACGCCGCAAAGGACTCTTCCGTGCGGGTGGTGCCCCATCCGCTGCTCTTTCCGCTGTTTCTGATCTCATAGACGTCGCTGCCCTGCTGGGTCATATACTCATAGGGAGCGTCCGCGTTGGAATCCACAAGAACGGAATAGGTAACGCCGTTTACTTCCTTATCCTCATACTCTTTATCCTCTTTGTGTAAGGCTTCTATGGTCGTGTTCTTGTACACGCGTACCACAAAGCGGAAGTCGAGATCGTCGGGGTCTGCTCCGAACTTCCACATCACGCTCTTCTTGGTCAGCTCGCCCGCGGCGGTCTCGGTCACGGTCGTGCTGTATGCCGCCAGCGGCAGTGTATTGTCTAAGGTATAGCTGACGCCTTCGATCTCGGTATCGTCTGTCGCGGCGTCGGTGTTATCGGTAAAGCTGATCCCGTTCAGCGCTGCGTCGAGCTTCTCTCTGCCGCCCTCGGGAGCGGTGTATTCCACACCGAATACATCTTCGCCGTCCTGAGTGAACGACTGATAAGCGCCGTCGTAGTTGAAGATCATAAAGGTCTTTCCGGCGTATTCCGCGGTTTCATGCTCTTGAGACTCGGCAGCCTCCATCATATTCTGTCCCTCTGTCGCATACGCATAGGTGACCGATTCATCGTCGGAAATGTTGAAGGTCACGTTCTTCTCCTTGATGGTACCGTCCGCCAGCATATTGATAAAACGCTCGGCGCTCTCAAAGGTCTCGGGAGCGGAAAAGCTCATTTTCATCACGCCGGTTTCGTCGGCGATCGTCTGAGGACCGGGCGCTTCGGTGACCTCCTCCGCAGCGCTGCCCGAGGCGCCGGATTCACCGGTCGGACCGGAGGAGCAGGCGGCAAGCGCCGCAACCATTGTCAAAGCCAGTAATAAAGCCAATAATTTTTTCATAATGCATTCTCCTTTTTGGCGCGTAACGTTTTTGCGCCGGATTCATCCATATTATAAACCAAAACAAAGCAGAATTCAAGGGAAAAACGGGACGGTCTTTTAAACCGTCCCGCTGTCATCTTCAGATATTCAGTTTAACTGAAATTTCATCACAACGGGGTTATGGTCGGAATAGAGGAATCCGTTGTCGATGATGTTCATATAGGTAGGAGTAATGTTATCGGACACCATAAAGCCGTCTACGATGACGGTGAAGCATTCGTCGGAGTAGGGTACGTCACAGTTGCGGCAGGAGGGCGTCACCATACCGGAGGCATAGTCGGTCACCTTGGAGATCCCTTCGGGGATCAGCTCGTCGGGGAACGCCGCCGCCCAGGAATACTCCTCCGAATAGCTCTCGTTGAACACATCCTTGGAGTCGACGGTAAAGTCATGGTTGAAGTCGCCCGCGGCGATCACATAGTTGCCTTTGTCATACTCTTCTTTCATCTCGTTGAAAAGCATGGTCATCTGCTGTGACTGCAGATCGCCGTCGGTACCGTAGGCGGAGAGGTGCAGATTGATCAGCACCAATTCCTTGCCGTTGTCTGTTTTTGCTCTCGAAACCGAATAGCAGCGGTCGAGGTCAAAGAACTTGGAAAAGCTCTCGGAGATCGGCAGGCTTCTTCTGACGGATTCTGTCAGTTCGAAATCGGCGAGCGTAAAGATTCCGGAGTTGGCAAAGCCGTGCGGCTGCAGCGGAGGCACCGCAAGGAACGCCGAGTGGAAATTGCGCGCGAAAACGCTGTCATAACCTTTAAAAGAATCGTTGAGCATCTGACGCTGGTCGACATGGTAGCTTCTGGTAGAATCGTCGTCGATCTCCTGGAAGAACACGACGTCGGGGTTTTGCTCTTTGATCAGATCGGCGGAGCCGTCGATACACGCAGCCACGCTCTCTTTGGACGCCGCCCAGCTCTGTGTGCCGCCGTCCATAAAGAAGGTGTAGTCCGGCGTATAAGCGCCGAAGCCGAGGTTAGCGGTCACAGCGGTATATTCCGTACCTGTCTGTACCTCTTTGATCTGCGCTTCGTGATAGACGTCAAGAACCTGATTGTCTTCGATACGGTTATAGGAGAGCAGCAGATACGCCACATAGCCGCCGGCTGCAATAAGAATCACCAGAAGAATAACGATCGGAATTTTCCACCATTTGAATCTTTTCTTTTTCCTTTTCTGATCTCTCGCCATTCTTACTCTCCCGTTTCATAATTTTTTATTTCACCGATACTGACGCTGCCGATATCTATCATCGCAATATACTTCTGGATCGCGGTGACGGAAAGGATATTCAGGCCCTCTCCGTACAGATCGCCTCTTTCTGTGATCCCGCCGTCCACATCGGCTATCAGAAGCGCAAGAACCTTTTGGATCACCGTCGCGTCCAGCACGGTGATCTCCCAGTCGCCGTCCGCATCGCCCGCCATATATTTTGCGGGATCGGTCACCACCGAGAAATCCACCGTGTAGGTGTTATTATAATAGTATGCTTCCTGTGCCTGATGATCCGCGTCAAACTGTACCGTCAGGGTGTAGTCGCCCTTCTTCAGCCCCTCCGCGGAGAACCGAATCGCGTTGATAAAACTCGAAGGATTCAGGGAAGCGGTAAACATCCTTTCAAAAGACAGGTCGGTACCCGATATGCTCGCCGTCAGCGTATGAAAAGGACTGGCGGAAAAAACATAGTCGCCGACATTTTCGATAACAGGCGTGATATAAACGGTGTCGCCGAGCATAAACTCTTCGGTGTAGCGTCCGTTTTCGCTGTCGGACAGAAAGACATTTCTCACCGCGACGTCCGCCGTAGTCGTCTTATTCATAGTTGCCTGCGCGTCGGTCTCCGTTTCGATGTCGTCGCTGTAGGGGATCAGATAGTCAAAGTCATACAGCGCACAGACGTTATATCCGTCGGTATAAGAAAATGTACTGTATTCTTCATAGTCCGTCACTTCATCAAAGTAAGACAGACGATAGAGGTCAAGCTCATTTTTCGCCTGTCTGCGGTCGGTATAACCGCGGTTATACTTATCGGAATCGGAGTCGGAGATAAAGATCATATCATAGTACGCTATGTCATCCGGCTCATAGGCTTCGTCTGTGACAGCGCCCCATATCGTTACTTCGTGACCGCCGACGTCGCTGCCGTTAATGAATATCTCTACACCCAGTCCGACGCCGCAGCCATCTCTGAGCGCCGCCAGAATGTAACTGATACCGGCATAATCGTCATAGATCTCTATATGATTCATCGCTCTGTCATAAGCGTAGTCCGTAAGATACGCTCCCGATGAACCGTAGTTCTTCACCTGAGCTACATCATCGGCAATCCTTTCAAAGGTGTTGACGCCGTTGAAGAACCAGCCCAAGCCGTATTCTACGTTATTGCCGTTATCCGTAAAACCGTCCACATACGCGTCAAAGATATCGTCCTCTGTCGCAAAGCCCGCCTGCGCTCCCCAGCCGGTGTAGGAAAGGATATTGGAGCACGCAGCCGCCCAGCAAAGGTTGTCGTCCTCTGTATCGTTGATCGTTTTCTCCGCGTCGATAAAGCTCAGATCCTCCAGCGACAGGGTTTCGTCAACGCCGCTGTAGCTGTCGATGATCCTCTGCTGGGTCTCCTCGATATTCTCCGCGGTCAATCCCGCGAGAAACACGTTTTTGGTGGTTTCGGGAATCGTAAACTCTGCAGAATAATACTCCGTAAATTCCACTTCGAGTAAAGATTTTTCCCGATAGAAAACTTCATAGCTCTCTATGGTATCCCGGTAGGAAGCGTCGTCTATCGCTTCGATATCGGGAGCCGCGGCGTAGTCGAGCGTCTCGCCGTTTGAAAAACTGATCTCGGTATGCACTTCATCGGGAACATCGGCGCAAAGCGCGACCTCGGCAAGCTCGGTTTCATACGCCGAGACAGAAAGAGATATGCCCGCCGTCAGGCATATGATCAGTAAAACGCTGAGGATTTTGACGGTTATCTTCATATGTACTGCTCCAAATCGATATTTTGGGGGGTCCCAAAATTTTTTCTATTTACTTATTCATAAACAGGCTCATACTCGGGAGAATGAACATTGATCTGATCGAGAGGAATCCCCGCGATACAGCTGATCTCCTCCACTGCGCCCGAAGCCGCGACAAGCTCCTCTCCATCCGGATCGATATCGTCGATCGCGCTGTAGCTGACGATATTGGTAAAGCCGTCCTGCGCTTCGTCAACACATCCGGATGCGGCATAGCCTGACGCCGCCCAGTTGTTGTAGCCGCCTCTCTTGATGATAGAGGGGTAGTCCTTATACATAAAGTTCTTGTCGATCGTACCGACGCCCGAGATAGAGTTGGACTCAAGGAAGTTGACCTCGCCGCCGTACTGCCACATACCCAGTCGGTCCGCTCTGCCGGGATACTCACACTCCGAGTTCCACTGGGCGTACCAGATGTCGTAGTTGTTGAGCAGAGAATTATCGTTGAGCTTGTTCTTCATATAATCCAGATTGGTATAGAGGATGGGATAATATCCCGCGCTCTGCACCCCGGAGAGGAAGGTTTTGCAGATATTGACCAGCAACGTGTTGGAGGGGAAGCCGTGACGCTGCTTATAACCGTCGGCGTCCTCCATATCAAAGGCTACGGGAAGGGTAGGCTTCTTGTTCTTCAAGAGTCTCTTGACATGCGCCACTTCACTTTGTGCTTCTGTCAGGTTCAAAGCGTAAGAATAGAGATAGGTTCCCCACGGCATACCGATTTTTTCCGCTTTCTTGACGGTGCTTTCGAACTGGCTGTCATCCTGATAGGTCAGATCGTCGCCATAGCCGCAGCGGATCATGACGAAGTCAAAACCCGCCGCTTTGACCTTATTCAAATCGATATCTCCGTTCGCCCAGGAGGTGTCAACGCCCTTCAAGGTCTTAAAGGGTTCTGTGGGGGTCTCTGTCGGAGGCTCTGTAGGCGGATCTGTGGGAGGCTCTGTGGGAGGATCCGTAGGCGCTTCGGTGGGTTCTTCTGTCGGGGGTTCTGTCGGCTCCTCAGTAGGCTCATCCGTCGGGAGCTCTGTCGGAGGTACTGTCTCTTCGGTAGCGGGCTCTGTCGGGTCGACAGGCTTGGGGAAGAGCTTATCCAAAAAGCTCTTCGTCACGCTCGCGTGGATCGGATACGCCACATAGTATTTGGCAAGCCACTTCTGGATGATGACCGCGTCGATGACGGAAAGCACATAGTCGTGATCCGCGTCCGCCGCGTCAAGATTATTCTCAGCAATTGCGGTAACCTGCGCCAGATGCTTCTGGATCAGCGTCGCGTCTATGACCGAAACTTCTCCGTCGCCGTCGGCGTCACCTAAGATAAACGCCTTTTCTTCCGTGGCATTCGCAGAAAAGCTCATCATCATTACTGACATCAGTAATACGCAGATCAGCGCTATTGCGACGCCGCCTTTCATTTTTCTCATTGTTATCACCTTGTTTCTGTTTTTTGATGTTTCTGTTTTTTTGATGATTTATTTTTCTATTTTAGCATATTGTTTTCAAAAATACAAGTAAAATCTGCATTTATTCCTATGATTGTTATTGCGGATATACTCTTTTGATCAGTAGCGGCCCGTTTTCCTTGAGCCATCGGTTCAGGCGGTCATATTCGGGACAAAAACGGTATACTTCTTCATAGAAGCGGCGTGAATGGTTCATCTCTTTCAGGTGGCAAAGCTCGTGAACCGCTACCGATTCTCTGACCTCTTCGGGCGTAAGCATCAAAAGGCAGTTAAAGCTGAGGTTTTTCTTTGTTGAACAGCTGCCCCAGCGGGATTTCTGACAGCGTATGGTGATTTTTCCGTATTCCTCGTTCATCAAAGCAGCGTAGCGCCTGACAACGGGCGGGAAATACTCTTTTGCGGCTGTAGTAAGCGCCGACAGCTCCTCCTGCGTGAGAGCCGGCAGCGCGGCAGCCGCTTTCTGTTCTTCCTCTTCCTTTTTCTTCTGCTTTTCGATCCAATCTTTGTGACTGTCGACAAAAGCGAGAATCGACTTCTTCGACGCCCGCAGAGGCGCCTTGACGATGACTTCTCCGTTTTTGACCTGTATACAGAGCGTCTTTCGCTTGGCGCGAATCAGTGTAAAATCCATTTTCATCCCTCGTTTTTATTGTAGCATAAGAAACCTGCGCAGGCAATCATATCAATGTAAACAAACGGAAAACAATAATGCTCGGTACGGGCAAGGCCCGTTTTTTACTCTTCACTCTTCATTCTCAGTTCTTCCCTATATAAAAAGCCCCTCGCGGGGCAATTTATACTAAACTCTGATTAAAACATTTGATAAGATATTAGCGGGAAATTTCGCAGAGCAAGGCGGAGGACGCAGGCAGGCTGGCGCCTGTCAAGTCCGACAACGAAGCTATGTGAAATTTAACGCAATAGATTATCAATCTTTTTAGTCAGAGTTTAGTATTATATCACATACAGGTCCGCTGTATCGGCATTCATCAGATCCGCAACCGTTACGGAATCAAAATACCGATTCGTCATTTCATAGAAGTCTCTCCACAGCTTGAGGGTCTTGCATTCGGACGCCTTCTCGCACGGGGGAGCGTCGGGAGAAAGACACGCGACGGGAGAAAGATCTCCCTCGGTCAGTCTCAGGATCTCTCCGACGGGATAGTCCGACGGATCACGCGTCAGGCGGTAGCCGCCGCCTTTGCCGTGAACGCCTTCGATCAGCTTGTTCTTCGTCAGCACGGGGAGGATCCGCTCAAGATATTTCAGGCTGATCTCCTGTCTTGCCGCTACGTCCTTCATCGGGATATAGCCGCCTGTATGATGCTCCGCCAGATCGATCATCACTCTTAAGGCATATCTGCCTTTTGTGGATATTTTCATAGAAATCCCTCGGTTCTCTGTGGTTGTACCGCAACGCTCTGCACTCTGCACTCTGCACTCTGCAC
>JAFRCW010000054.1 GCA_017404145.1 Ruminococcus sp.
GCTTCAAAAAGTGGTTCTTCGGAGCACTCCATCATGACAGAGCGGTATCACAGAACCTTCTCTGTGTAAAGCAGGATGTGTACAGGGTAGAATAGTGCAGAGTGCAGACTGCAGAGTGCAGAGTGCAGAGTGCAGTGTGTAAGATGTAGGGCACGATGCCCACATCGTGCCGCAATCAATTGTCCGAGCGAAGCGAGTATCCACCGTTATTCATTCTTCAGTTTTCAGTTTTCAATATTCATTAAAAAAGCGTCCAGACGGACGCTTTTTCTTAGTTCATCGTGTTTTCGGTGTCGGTAAAGAGCTGTTTGATCTCGGCGCGCAGACCGCGCAGGGCGGGATCACTGAGATCGGGCGAATGCTCTATCAGGTTTTTCGCCGCCTCCTGCGACTGTGAAAGCGTCTCGGTATCGGAGAAATCCGCGATCGAGAGCTTCGGTAAGCCGTGCTGGCGGGAGCCAAAGAAGTCGCCGGGACCTCTGATCTGTAAATCCATATCGGCGATCTCAAAACCGGAGGTCGTGCGGCACATCGTAGATAAACGGAGCTGTGTATTCTCTCCCTTATTGTCGGAAACCAGAATACAGTAGGACTTATGCTCTCCCCTGCCCACTCTTCCTCTCAGCTGATGGAGCGTGGAGAGACCGAACCGCTCGGCGTTTTCGATCATCATCACGGTGGCGTTTTTGACGTCGACGCCCACCTCGACTACCGTGGTGGAAACCAGTATCGATATTTCGTTTAAAGAAAATTGACGCATAATCTCGTCCTTTTCCTTCGCCTTCATCTTCCCGTGCAGGATCCCGACGGGGATATCAGGAAAGTGGGAGAGCATCAGCTCCGCAGCATAATCGGTAGCAGAGGTCAGCTCGGACTCGCCCTCTTCAACCAAAGGACATACGATATAGCACTGCCGTCCCTCTTCCACCTGTGAACGGAGGAAGCGGAAGGCTCTTTCTCGCTTGTCGGAATCGATCAGCACGGTCTGGATCTCGGTTCTGCCGGGCGGCAGCTCATCGATCACGGTAATATCCAGATCGCCGTAGATGATCAGCCCGAGCGTTCTCGGGATCGGCGTAGCGGACAGCACCAGCACGTGGGGCTTCTCGCCCTTTGACGCGAGCTTGCTTCTCTGTTCCACGCCGAAGCGGTGCTGCTCGTCGGTGATCGCGACGCCGAGGTTATGGAACACCGTACTCTCGGAAAGGATCGCATGGGTACCGATCACAATATCTGCTTCGCCCGCTTCAATCCGCTCGCGCGCCGTCTTCTTCTGAGCAGGCGTCATCGCGCCGGTCAGAAGTTCAATTTTAATATCGGTATTTTCAAAAAACTTTTGGAAAGTATCAAAATGTTGGGCGGCTAATATCTCGGTGGGCGCCATAAACGCCGCCTGATAACCGTTTTTGACGCAGGTGTAACATACTGCGGCGCAGACAGCCGTCTTGCCCGAACCGACGTCGCCTTGGATCAGACGGTTCATCGGAGAGGTCTTGTGCATCATATCATTGACGCAGTCGACGACAGCGTTTTTCTGGGCGCGGGTCAGCTCAAACGGCAGGGTCGCGAAAAACTCACCGGAATAATCCTTTTCCAGTTTTATAGACGTCTGCTCACTGACGCGGGATTTTAATAGCCGCATACCGAGATTGAGGACAAGCAGTTCTTCAAATACCAATCTCTTTCTCGCTCTTTCCAACGTCTTTAAATCAGCGGGAAAATGGATATGATTCAGCGCGTAGGACAGCGTACAAAGGTCATACCGCTTTAGGATCTCATACGGGATAGGGTCGTTCATCACTTCGGGCAGCTGAGAGAGCGCCTGACGCGCCGCCTTGATGACCATACGGTTGTTAAGCCCCTCTGTCAGGTGATAAACAGGGGTGATCGCGTCGGCTTTCTTCAGCTCGGAAAACTCCGGCGAAGTCATCTGGTAGCCGACTGCTTCTTTCTGCACTCTGCCGTAAAATAGATAAGTCTCGCCGTAGCGAAGCATCGACGGGATGTACTTATTGTTAAAGAACACCAGATTAATATAGCCCGAATCGTCATACGCCGCCACACGGCACATAAACCTGCCTCCGGACAGACGCACGGTTTTGACCGCCTCCGCAATCGTACCTTGGATCACATACCGCTCTCCGTGAGAGACAGACGCGATCGGCGTGACCTCGGACCAGTTCTCATAGGCGCGCGGATAAAAGCGGATCAGGTCGCCGACGGAATCCACACCGAGTTTATAAAACTGCTCGGCGCGTCGTTTCCCTATTCCTGTTAAGTTGGTGATCGGTACGGAGAATAATGACATATGCGCTCCTATGATATATCAATTATCAAATAAAAATATAAGAATGTTCGAGCAACGCGAGTAACCGCTGTTCTTAGCTCTTATTTCTTAGTTCTTCGTTCAAAAAAAGGCTGTCTTGCGACAGCCTTCTTCTTATTCTACGCTGAATATGTAGTAGTAGATCGGCTGGCCGCCCTTGATGAAGGTGATGTCAACCTGATCGGAGAACTTGTCCTCGAGCATCTCGACAGCCTCCTGCGCCTCTTCGTCGGAAACGTCTTCGCCCGCGATCAGCGTGACAAAAGACATATCCTTGTCGATCATCTGCTTGCACAGCTTATAGAGCGCCTTGTTGGGAGATTTCTCGGTAACGGAAAGCTTGCCGTTGTTCAGACCGATGATCTCGCCTTCTTTGATCTTCTTGCTGCCGAACTCGGAATCGCGCGCCGCAAAGGTGACCTGACCGGTCGCAACATTCTTCGCCGCAGCTTTCATATTCTCGACGTTGGTATCGGTATCGGATTCGGGGTCAAAGACGAGAAGCGCCGATAAGCCCTGCGGGATGGTCTTGGTAGGAACGATCACGCACTCTCTGTCGGAAACCAGAGCGACCGTCTGCTGCGCCGCCATAATGATGTTCTTGTTGTTGGGAAGAATGAACACCTTCTTCGCGGGAGTCGCCATAACAGCCGCATAGATATCATCGGTGGAGGGGTTCATGGACTGACCGCCGGAAACGACCTGCTTACAGCCAAGCTCACAGAACAGATCCTTGATACCGTCGCCTGCCGCGACTGCGACAAAGCCGTATTCCTCTGTGGGAGCGGCAAACTCGGGCTTTTTAGGCTCTTCCTTCTGCGCCTGTGCCTGAGCCTTCATCTTTTCGTTCTCGATCTTCGCATTCTTATGCTGCTCCTTCATATTCTCAACCTTGACGGTAAGGAGCTGACCGAACTCAAGACCGCGCTGCATCGCGTTGCCGGGCTGTTCGGTGTGAACGTGAACCTTGATGATCTCGTCGTCTGCTACCAGCACGATAGAGTCGCCGATGGTCTCTAAGAATAATCTGAGTTCGTTGGGGTCGGTCTCGCACTCGGGATCTCTGCCGACGATGAACTCGGTACAATAGGTAAAGTTGATTACCTGATCAAACTCTGCCGCAGCGGAACGGAAGAAGTCCTCGGAGGTCTCTTCCGGCGCCTCGGACTCTTCATATTCGATCACAACGCCGTCGCGGAATACGGAAAGCATTCCCTCAAAGATGGTGAGGATGCCCTTGCCGCCTGCGTCAACGACGCCCGCCTTCTTCAAAACGGGAAGCATCTTGGGGGTCTGCTCCAAAGCGTAAGCCGCTTCATCACAGATGATCTCCCACAGCGCCGCAGGATCTTCCTCCGTCTCAAGCGCCTCTAAGCCGGCTTCATACGCCATTCTGGCAACAGTCAGGATGGTACCCTCGGTAGGCTTGGTGACAGCATTATAAGCCGCCTCCACGCCTAAGCCCAGCGCGTTGACGATATCCTCGCCGGACGCCTCAGTCTTACCTTCCAAGCCCTTGGAAATACCTCTGAATAAGAGAGAGGTGATAACGCCGGAGTTGCCGCGCGCGCCTCTGAGCATTGCAGAAGCGGTCATCTGGGATACCGTAGCAACATCATCCGCCTCGCTGTTCTGCAAAGCGACGGAAGCCGCAACGATCGTCATCGACATATTGGTACCGGTATCGCCGTCCGGTACAGGGAAAATGTTCAGATCGTTAATCCGAGATTTGGAAATCTGAATATTATTAGCGCCGGAGATGATAGCTTGTTTGAGAGTTTCACCGTTAATCAACGAAAACACTTCCTTTTTGAAAAAACTAAATTGTTTCACAATTGTAACTATTATACACCATTTTTTTCAAATAAGCAAGAAAAAACTTGCACAAGAGTAATCATTTCTTTCTCTTATCTTAGGTCATATCGACTGACGGCAAGACATTTTCCCGATCTTTCATCGATTTCAAAGAGAACTCCGTTGAGCTTGCATTCACCCTCGGCGAGCTCGAATTTTTCGGGAAGCTTGTCAATAAAACGCCTGAGAATGATCTCTTTCTTCACGCCTAAAACCGAGTCGATCACGCCGGTCATACCGAGATCGGTGATATATCCGGTACCGCCCGCAAGTATCTCCTCGTCAGCGGTCTGAACATGGGTGTGGGTGCCGAACACCGCGGATACCCTGCCGTCGAGGAAGAAGCCCATCGCCCGTTTCTCGCTGGTCGCTTCGGCGTGAAAATCCACCAGAATGATCTTGGAATCAATCTCTTTCAAGGCTCTGTCAACCGCGATAAAAGGGCTCTCACAGATCGGAGACATCCCCTCCTGCCCCATCAGATTGATCACCGTGACGGATGTAAAGCCCATATCAAGAGTACAGATTCCCTTGCCGGGAGTAGAAGGAGAGGGAAAGTTCAGCGGACGGATCAGATAGGGCCGGTTCTCCAGATAGTCAAAGATCTGCATCCGTCTGAACGCGTGGTTGCCCAGCGTGATCACATCCACGCCGGACGCGAAAAGATAGTCGCAGGAGGAGTTGGAAATGCCGTTTTTGTTAGAGCTGTTCTCTCCGTTGACGATCACAAGGTCAACGCCGTGTTCTCTCTTAAAGGCGGGCAGCTTTTTGCGCAGAAAACGTCTGCCCTCCATCCCGACAACGTCGCCGATACAAAATATTTTCATCAAATCCTCTTTCTATACCGGTAAGCGACCGGCAGAGGTATTGTAGCACAACCCGCCAAAAATAGCAAGGCACAATTAAATGAGAAATGAGGAATGAGGAATGAGGAATTGGATGGTTATCGGTTTCCGGTTGTTAGTTGTTAGTTGTCGCGGAACATTGATGTAACACCGTAAGGCGGGCTTGTCCTACGGTTATTATCAATGCTTTCTTACAGTGGTATGCGAGATCTGACAGCGTGTTTCGGCGGGAGCTCCCGCCCTACGACACTTCGAAAGGTCCTACAAATCGGGTGAGGGCGGAGCCCTCCCTTCACATTTCATATCTCATTTTTCATATTTCATAATCAGGTAAGGGCGGCGCCCTCCTGCAGCACTTCACTCGGCACGATGCGGGCATCGTGCCCTACAATTCCTCATTCCTCATTAAAGAAAGCGTCCCGAAGGACGCTTTCGCTAAATCTTATGGATTCTGCCGCGGTTTTTCACAGCTTTGCGGATATCAAGGATTACGATCACGATCGTCGCGATTATGATCACGGCGAGGATCGCGCAAACGATAACCGTAGCGGTAGGGTTCGAAGACTTGGTCTCGATCTCGCTGACTTCTGCGGTAGAGGAGCAGGCTTTGACAAACTTCTCCTGCATATAGTTATAGATCTCGTCGTCGAGACTTGAAAAAGTAAAGCACTTTTCCAAATACTCTTCTGGAGGATTGACAAGCTCCGACTCCTTATAATCGTCATCCATCAGCTCTAACGCCGCCTTGTTAGGCGTGCCGTAGCAGAGGTAATCCGCGTTGGCGGCGGCGATCTGAGCCTCGCACATAAAGTTGATGAACAGCTCGGCGTTCTCCTTATTCTGGCAGCAGGTGGGAATACACATCGAGTCTACAAAGAGATTGGAGCCTTCTTCCGGCAGACAGTAGTCAAGGTCCTCGTTGTTGTCGAACATCGTGTAGATATCGCCCGCATAGTAGGGCGCAAGCGCCGACTGGGAGGTCTCCATCTCGGTGAACACCTGATCCATCACATACTTCTTCAGCACCGATTTCTGCTCGATCAGCTTATCGGTAGCGCGGTCGATATCCTCTTTGGTGAACGACTCCGCGCCGGGATCGATCGGGGGATCACACTGCTGCATCGCGATCGCAGTCGCGTCGCGCGAGTTGTTGAACATCAGAACGCTGCCCGCGTATTCGGAATTCCACAGATCGGAAAAGCCGGTAATCTCGTTGTCGCCGATCATTTGGGTATTGTACACCAAAGCGACAAAGCCCCAGCTGTAGGGAACAGAATACTTTCCCTCGGGATCGTAGGAGCCGGTTCGAAATCTCTCGTCGATATTTTCGTAGTTCGGAATGTTGGAAAAATCGATCTCCTCGAGCATCCCCTCCGTCCTCAGGCGTTCCACCATATAGTCGGACGGAAAGATCACATCATAGGTAGAGTTGGAATTTGAGAGGATGTTGTAGAGCTCCTCGTTGGTCTCAAAGTTCGTATAATTGACCTTGATGTTGTAGCGCTTCTCAAATTCATCGATCACATCCAAGGTGCCGTCGTCGCCGGGAGAAACATATTCGCCCCAGTTGTAGACGTTAACCTCTCCCTCGTAACCGCCCGAAGAACAGGAACAAAGACTGACGGAGGAAAGGATCAGCAGACAGCAGATCAGGATCGAAAACACTCTTTTCATCATCGCGCCTCCTGTCTTTCTCTGCGCGCGGAAACCGCGTTGGAGATGATCAGCAGCACAATGATGATCACAAACATCAAAGCGGACAGGGCGTTCGCCTTGGGGTTGATACGCTGGTGGGTCATTGTGTAGATCTGGATTGGCAGGGTCTGGAACTTGGAGCCTCTGGTAAAGTAAGTGATGACAAAGTCGTCCAGAGAATAGGTGAAGCTGATCAGAAAGCCCGAGAGAATACCGGGCATCAGCTCGTGGAGCACGACCTTGAAAAACGCCTGTATCGGAGAACATCCGAGATCCAGCGCCGCCTCATAGACAGAAGAATCCATCTGCCGGATACGCGGCGTGACATTCAGGATCACATACGGCGTACAAAAGCCGATATGCGCGAGCAGTACGGTAACAAAGCCCATTTCGAAGCCCATCATCACGCCTGCGAAGGTGAACAGCAGCATCAGCGAAACACCGGTGACGATCTCGGGGTTGATGATCGGGATATTGGAGACATTCTGGATAGCGGAACGGACGCCGCCCTTGAAGTTATAAATACCGATCGCCGCGGCAGTGCCGAGGATCGTAGAAATCACCGAAGCGAGGATCGCAACGATCAGGGTATTATAGAGGCTCGTCATGATCTGGGCGTCGGAAAAGAGCGCCTCATACCATTTGAGTGTGAAGCCCTTCCACACGGAGGTTTTTCCGTCGTTGAAGGAATAAGCGATCAGATAGATGATCGGGAGATACAAAAACGCCATAATGACGCCGAAATAGATCTTCTGGGATACTTTCTTCATCCGGTGACCGCCTCCTTATCTCCGAAACGGTTCATAAAGACGAGGAAGCCTAAGATAACCACCATCAGCACCAGCGCGATCGCCGAGCCGGTGTGATGGTCGGACTGGAACACACGCTCGATGACGTCACCGATCATAAACTGGGTGCCGCCTAAATACTGTGCGACAAGGAAGGTGGACGCGGTGGGAACGAATACCATAGTGATACCCGAGATGATGCCGGGAACGGACAGCGGAAAAATCACCTTGCGGAATACATAAACGCCGCTGCATCCCAGATCCTGCGCCGCTTCGATCAGCGAATCGTCGATCTTGCTCATCACAGCGTGGATCGGCAGGATCATAAAGGGCAGAAATTCATACACCATACCGACAACTACAGCGCCGGTGTTGCCGATCAGGGTCAGATCTAATCCGAAAAAGCTCAGGATCGTATCCAGCGGACCGTAGTTCTGGAGGATCAGCACCCACGCGTAGATCCTAAGCAGAAAGTTCATCCACATCGGAACCATCAAAAACATCACGATGATCCTCTGCTTCGACTCCGTACAGCGGGAGATGGAAAACGCCAGAGGATACGCCAGCACCAGACAGATCAGGGTGGAAATCAGCGCAACATACAGCGAATAAAGAAACACCTCGCTGTAGTCGGACGCGTTGACAAAATTATGCAGCGAAAACGCGCCGGTAGAATCCGTGAACGCATAGTAAATCACCATCAAAAGCGGAATAACGGTGAAAACCAGCATCCAGAGAAGATAGGGATAAGAGGTAGCTTTAGACTTCATCTTCCGCCTCCTCTGCCCTCTCGACGGTCGCCTTGGAGAAATCGAAACAGACGGGAACGTAGGTTGCGACCTGTTCGTCAACGTCTGAATGCATCAGCCACTTTCTCTCGTCGGACTCGAGGATGATCTCGTTGTGCTCGCCCTTCCAGATGACCGACTCGATATATACCTCATCGAGCTGTCCTACGCCGTCGCCCGCAATATACAGCGCGTCGGGCGGCAGGACGATATGGAGCTTCTCCCCCTCTTCAAAGAAGGTATCGGGGATCGTGACTTCCTCGCCTTCCAAAAGGAAGGTAGTCGTGTTTTGTTCTTTATCAGAATAATAAACCTCAGTAAATATCTCGTTGTTGGGATTGAGGAACATCTTATGCATAATCTGGATGTTGTCGGGGCTGACGGTCATACCGATCTTCTCGCCGACCTTCTGGGCGACGGTGGAATGGATCAGCCACTGGCAGTTCTCGCAGCGGACAGACATTTCAAAATGAACGCCTTTGAATACGACGTCCTCCACGACGCCGACCAGCTGCGCCTCTTCGGGCGGGATGACCTCGATATCCTCGGGACGGATCACAACGTCAACGGGAGCGTTCTTACCGAAGCCCTTATCCACACAGTTGAGGGTTTTGCCGAGAATTTTCACTTTGCAGTCTTCAAGCATGGTGCCGTTGATGATATTCGCCTCGCCGATAAAGTCGGCGACGAACGCGTTGACAGGCTCGTTATAGACTTCCTCGGGGGTACCGATCTGAGCGATCACGCCGTTGTTCATCACGACAACACGGTCGGACATCGTCAGCGCTTCTTCCTGATCGTGAGTAACATAGACGAACGTTTTCTGTGTTTTTTGCTGCAGCTGTTTTAACTCGATCTGCATATCTTTTCTGAGTTTTAAGTCGAGAGCGCCCAAAGGCTCGTCCAGCAAAACGACCTTAGGATCACAGACCAGAGCGCGCGCGATCGCCACACGCTGCTGCTGACCGCCGGAAAGCGCCTTAACGGGGCGTTTTTCGTAACCCTTGAGGTCGACAACGGCAAGCATCGCCTTGACCTTCTGCTCGATCTCCTTCTTGGAAAGCTTCTTGAGCTTTAAACCGAAGGCGACGTTATCAAATACGTTCAGATGGGGAAACAGCGCGTATTTCTGAAAAACGGTATTGACAGAACGCTTATGAGGCGGAACGTCGTTGATTTTTTCGCCTTCAAAATAAACACTGCCTTCATCCGGCGTTTCAAAGCCGGCGATAATCCTCAGCGTCGTGGTTTTGCCGCAGCCCGACGGACCGAGCAGCGTGATAAACTCTTTGTCATAAATTTCGAGGTTAATATGGTTGAGAATAACCTCATTCGAATACTTGAAGCTGATATCTTCCAGCTTTACTACAGCGTCTTTTTGCATTCTGACCTCCATTAAGTTTGTACCCGTTTGTCAATTGAGAAAGTCCCGTATACACTACAACTATCAGGACTTGAGACTAGACCTCGATGATCTCCGTAGGTATCCCAATTAACTGATTACAGATTATATCGTTTTAAAAGAGTAAAGTCAATATATAGCGAAAAATATCGTATGTAAAAATTTGAGGAAGAAAGAGAGGATAGTTTATGTATATTGCAGAGGAGTATTCTGTCCGATCGTATTGACAAAACGGTATTTTTTTCTTATAATAAATATTACTTATATTAGAATGGATTAGTCTATGGAAGTCTGTCCTGTTATCGCAGAGCTTTCACCGATCACTCACCATATTCCGGTCACCGGGCGGATCCGCTCCGCCCCAAGGGAGAAAACAATGTTTCAAATCGCAAAAGAACACCATCATTTCGGAAAACAGATATTGCTGCTTGCCAAGAATGAACTGATCAAGAAGTACAAAGGCGCAGTCATCGGTCCTTTGTGGTCGGTGGTGAAGCCGCTGTTCACCCTGTTCGTCTATTGGTTCGCATTTTCCATCGGTCTGAAAGGCGCCGGAAACGTTAAAGTAATATTCCCGGAACTCGGTCATGCCGGCGGCGTCTTCGAGTATGAACGCTTTCTGTTTATGCTGGTCGGTTTTATTCCGTGGTTTTTCATCAATGAAAGCATCGTTCAGGGAGCAAAGTCCATCCGGGAGAACCGTCAGTTCGTCACCAAGGTCAGCTTTCCCGTATCCACCATTATGACATACACCTCTGTCGCGAGGTTGTATGTGCATATCTTTTTGACCGGTCTGATGTATCTGTACCTTGTTCTCATCGGCGGAAAGATGACCCTGCCGAGCGGCGAAGCGCTCGCGGGCGGGATCTCACCGAACATCTACAATCTCCAGATCCTATTCTATATGCCGCTGATGTTCATCTTCTTCCTCGCTCTGTCGTGGTCGACGGCGCCGATGTCGGCGTTCTCGCGCGACTTCGAGAATATGATCGTCTCGGTTATGTCCGGTATCTTCTGGCTGTCCGGTATTATCTACGACTCCTATCTGCTGACGGGCAATCTCAAATATGACTGGATCAGAAAGATTATGCTGTTCAATCCCATCAACTTCTTTGCCAACGGCTACCGCAACTGTTTCATCTATAACCGGTGGTTCTGGGAATATAAAACGGAGCTATACGTCTTTCTTGCGGAACTGCTGTTCATCATCATTCTGGGCATCTTCAACTACAACCGTCTCAGGAAGAGACTGCCGGACGTTCTTTAATTCATAATTCATAATTCATAATGCATAATTATATTTCTAATTTTATTCAACTCACTTTATAGTTTCAGAGGCAATTTATGTCAGAACCTATTATCAAATTTGATCATGTATTTAAAGAATATACGCTTTATAAGGATGACCGCGAGAGATTCAGGGCGCTGTTTTTTAAGCTCAAAAACGCCAAAATCAACAAAGCGCTCAACGACGTCACCTTCACGGTCAACAGAGGCGAGTCGGTGGGCTTTATCGGCGATAACGGCGCGGGTAAATCCACTATCCTCAAGATGATCACCGGCGTCGCACATCCTACCTCCGGCAGCGTTGAAGTCAACGGCAAGGTAGCGGCGCTCTTAGAGCTGACCGCCGGCTTCTCCACCGAGATGACGGGCAGAGAGAACATCTATCTCAAAGGCTATATCCTCGGTCTCAACGACAGCTACATCAAAACGATCGAAGAGCGTATCATCGAATTTGCACAGCTCGGCGACTATATCGACCAGCCGGTGCGCACCTATTCCAGCGGTATGAAAATGCGTCTGGGATTTGCCATCAACGTCAACATCGAACCCGATATCCTCGTTGTCGACGAGGCACTTTCTGTCGGCGACGCGTCCTTCAAAAAGAAATGCCGCGACAAGATCAATGAGATCATCCGGTCCGGCGTTACCGTCCTGTACGTCAGCCACAACAAAGACTCCGTCAACGAAATCTGTAAAAGAGCGATCTACCTCAAAAAAGGCAAGGTAATGTTTGACGGCGACGTCAAAGAAGCTTTTGTGAAATATCAAGAGGTCAAAGAAGCGGAAAAGGCAAAGAAAGAAGCCGAAAAGAAAAAGAAGGAAGCCGAAAAGGCGAAAAAAGAAGCAGAAAAGAAATGAAAACAAGTTCCCGGTTCCCGGTTATTGGTTCTCAGTTATTTGCTGTATTCACTTCACTTTGATCAAGCTGACAACCGACAACAAACAACCAATAACTAACAACCAACAACTATATTGAGGTCAGAATGAACGCCGTTACAGAGAATGAACTCTTTCTGACAACTGAATATATCAAAAAGCGCTCCCTCCTCCCCGCGGGCCGTGTCCGCACAGAGGGAGATTCTCTTATTTGCGGCTATTTGAACCTAACGCTGGATCTGCTTGGTTCATCTGATGATAATTCTATAAGAGAAATATGGTATGCGGTTTCTCTGAGCCGATTTGATGAAACTGCTTTGCGCTGCGCTATCGATCACTCTTTGAAAGAAAATATACCGCTGCTGCTTATCATTCTTTCAGAGAATATTCCCAGCAATTCCACCATTCAGAAATACGCGGAAATGGAGTATATCGCCACTGATGAAAAGCTACGGCAAATCAGAGATCTGATCCTATCCCTTAACGCGGGAAAAAGCGTCAAGCTGCTGCTCTGCGACAGGCTGTTCGGCGCGGAATTTGATTCTCTTTCTCTGAAGCCTATTGCAGAAGAGGCGCAGACCGATCACCGTATCACGATCTCTCAAAACGATATGAGCCGCCGCTTCTCCGCACTGTATGTACCGGACTTCATCAATGCGGTATTCACCGTGTCAAAGCACGGACAGGCAGGCAACGCATATAACGCTTCGTCGTTCGACTGCGACGCTTTTGAGATCAAAGAGACCGTTTTCCGAATGATACAGGATCAGGGCGTAAAGCTTGTGTATAAAGATACTGAGAGTGAAACGGTCTCCTACAGCGCTCTGTCATTCGGGAAGCTCTCGTCGCTTGGCTATGAGCCGGTCTGCACCAAGGAAGAAGCGATCCGATATACCCTATCGGCATACGCGAAGGACTTCGATATCTTCTCCCCCTTCATTCTCTCGCAGTATGACGGAAAGCTCTCTGCTCTCAGAGAATTACAGCTCGAAATGCTCAAAGAGTTCGACCGTATCTGCCGCAAGCACGATATCGAGTACTTTCTCTCGGGAGGCTCGATGCTCGGCGCGGTCAGACATCAAGGCTACATCCCGTGGGATGACGATATCGACGTCGCTTTTCTCAGAGAAAACTACAAAAAATTTGAAAACGTCGTCCGTGATGAACTAAACGATAAATTTCTTTATGAGAATTATAAGAACGGCGACGGCTATCATTACTTCTTTGATCGGATCACTGCGAAGAACACCTATTTCGCTACCAAATACTCCGACGGTTATGTGATGCCCAAGGGGATCTCTATTGATATCTTCGTCTTTGACAACGCGCCGAAGGACAGCTACCGCTTCTGGAAAGGTCTGATGAACCGGCGGCTCTTGATGAATGTCCGCTGGAAGAATACCGCAAGACACGGCAAGGCATATCTGCTCTCGAAGCTCCTGCTCCCGATCCTGCGGCTGAAAAGTATGGACAGCTATTCTATGTCCTATGATAAGGCGACAAGAAAATACGAAACCCGCGAGACGGGATATGTGCTCCCTCCCGCGACCGACCACAACTATAAAGGCAGTATGCCGAAGGAATGGTTCTCGTCCGTCATCCCCATAAAGTTCGAGGGGATCGACAGCTTCATCCCGACAGGCTATGACCGTTATCTGAAGCTCTGGTACGGTGAGGACTATCTGACGCTGCTGCCGCTATCCAAAAGGCAGAACTATCACGACTACTACCGTCTGGACGCGGGCGCTCCCGCCATCAGTCCGGACACGGAATTTGACTACAGAGGTGAACTGTTATGATCTATGCGGCAATCTTAGCCGGCGGTACCGGCTCGCGGATGGGCGTTTCCGACACGCCGAAGCAGTTTTTGGAAATTAAAGGCAAGC
Source organism: Ruminococcus sp. (assembly GCA_017404145.1). Lineage (GTDB taxonomy): Bacteria > Bacillota > Clostridia > Oscillospirales > Acutalibacteraceae > Ruminococcoides. The sequence goes on from JAFRCW010000054.1 coordinate 13,748, forward strand.
CTATCCTTATCTACACGGTAGAAAAATTTCTTTTGAACCCGAAGTTTGAGAAAGTGATCGTCCTCACTCCCGAGAACTGGATCAGCCACACCAAGCGTATCCTCAAAAAGCATATCGGAGAACCGGAGAAAATCGAGGTTATCGCAGGCGGCTCTTCCCGAAACGAAACGATCATGAACGCAATTGATTATATCGAAGAAACAGACGGACTGGACGACGAAACCATCATCGTCACCCATGATTCGGTTCGTCCTTTTGTCACCCATCGGATGATCGAAGATAACATCAAAGCAGCTCAACAATTCGGCGCGTGCGATACCGTGATCCCCGCGACCGATACGATCGTAGAAAGCACAGACGGCTACGCAATCTCCGATATTCCTCTGAGACAGCATATGTATCAGGGACAGACGCCGCAGTCTTTCAAGGCGAAAGCGCTCAAAGAGGCGTACGATTCTTTAAGCGAGGAAGAAAGAGCGATCCTCACCGACGCGGCAAAGATCCTGGTGATGAAAGGCAGTACTGTCAAGCTGGTCAAGGGTGAAACCTATAACATCAAGATCACCTATCCCTATGACCTGAGGATCGCAAGATCGCTCTTAGAGGATACCGAAAATGATTAATACCGTATACAGGCTCAAATCCCCGAGGCGTTTTGAGATCGCCTTTGAGGATTTAGAGCTGAATGAAAATGTTATCGTCAGACCGCTTGCGCTCTCTATCTGTAACGCCGACCAGCGCTATTATCAGGGGACAAGAGACGCGAAGGTGCTGAAAGAAAAACTGCCGATGGCGCTGATCCACGAGGCGGTTGGAGAAGTCGTCTACTCCCCCTCTCCCCTCTTTGAGCCGGGCGACAAGGTCGTGATGATCCCGAATATCCCCTGCGAATCCGACGACTATATCGCAGAGAACTATCTGAGATCGTCCAAATTCTGCGGCAGCTCGTCGGACGGCTTTTTGCAGGAATACTACGGTATCGCTCCCGAAAGGCTCGTTAAGCTGCCGGAGGATATCGACCTCTGTGTCGCGGCGTTTACCGAGCTGGTCTCCGTCAGCGTCCACGCGATCACCCGTTTTAAGAATATCGCGCACGAAAGGCGGGAGGACATCGGCGTATGGGGAGACGGCAATCTTGCCTTTATCACCTCGCTGCTGCTGACCAAAATGCTGCCCGAAAGCAGGATCCATGTCTTCGGCATCAACAGCGACAAGCTCTCCGACTTTTCGTTCGCCTACGAGACCCATCTGACGACGGAAATTCCTGATGATTTATCGCTTGATCACGCCTTTGAATGTGTCGGCGCAAACGGCTCCCCCATCGCGATCGAGCAGATCATCGAATACATCAAGCCCGAAGGCACCATCGCGATCCTCGGCGTATCGGAATATCCCGTGCCGATCAACACGCGAATGATCCTTGAAAAGGGCCTTAGGCTCTTCGGCACCAGCCGTTCCGGCAAAAGGGACTTTGAAAAAACCGTACGGATCTATCGCGAGAATCCCGACGTACCGGAATTTCTCAGCCGTCTGGTAGGTAACGTGATCGAGATAGAAGAGTTCGCCGACATCAAAAAAGCCTTTGAGGCAGATACCAAAAAGGCGTTCGGAAAAACGATCCTCAGATGGAAAATCTGAGGAGTTATGAGTTAAAAATGAAAAGTGAATAGTGAAGGGTGAATGGTGAATGGTTACGGGCGGACGCTGTCCGCACCTGATTTTATATTTGTATAAACAAATTAAGCAGGCGCTTCAAAACGAGGCGTCTGCCTTTCTGTAAATACATAGAATTGTCCGAGCGAAGCGAGTTACTATAACCTTTCACCCTTCACCTTTCAACTCTTTACTGAAAAAGCACCCTTGCGGGCAATATCATTTAGTTAAGGAACAGGACACTCACAAATAGTGGGTGCCCTGTTTTTTTTTAAAAAATTATGTAAAAAGGCTTGACAAAACGGTAGAAATGTGCGGCTGAACCTGTTCGTATTTCGAACAGGTTCAGCCCTTGTAATTAGGAATCATATCCAATCTTAATTACAAGGAGCATATCACAATGAATCAAATCAAA
>JAFRCW010000055.1 GCA_017404145.1 Ruminococcus sp.
GAAAATTCGACAAGGAGTGAGAATAATGGCTATTGGCGAAAGAATCCGCTTTATCCGTAATCTCAGAGGAATGACACAGAAATATTTAGGTATAATGGCAGGCTTGCCTGAAAGAACTGCGGACATCCGTATGGCGCAGTACGAAGCAGGAACAAGAACGCCGAAAGAAGATTTAACTAAGGCTTTGGCTCACGCTTTAGATGTATCGCCCGACGCTTTGACCGTACCCGACATTGATACCTATATCGGTTTAATGCACACACTGTTTGCCTTAGAAGATATTTACGGTCTGACGATTGAAAACAGAGACGGCGAAATCATTATGCGTATTGATCCGTTCAAGAGCAGAGAAGCCAGAAATCTTTTAGATGATCTCCCCGGTTGGTGCGCAGAGCGTGAGAAATACCGCAAGGGCGAAATCAGCAAGGACGATTATGATAAGTGGCGTTATAACTACCCGAAGTATGACACCTCAAAGCGTTGGGTAAAGGTGCCCTCTAAAGAGCTGAGCGACGCACTGATTGAGGGATTGAACAAGAGCAAGAAAAAGAAAGACTAGGTGAATCTTGATTACGAGGTACAAATATGAAAAGAAAATATAGCACATTACCTAAATCCATGAGCAAAATGGAAATGTTTGGGTTTCATTGGATGGAATTTGTCGTACAGATACCGTCTCCGCTTTATATCATCACTTCCTATAAAAGCAACGGACTCTCCAACGCCTGTATGCAGTCTTGGATCACGTTTACTGGCGGTAAGAACGGCTTTTATGCAATTGTCTCCGCTGTCAGCAAATATGGTCATTTATATCAAACGCTTCACGAAACAAAAGAAGCTGTTATTAACTTTATGTCAGCCGATATTTACGATAAATGTATGTCAACTATACGGCATAACCAATTTGATGATGATGAGATTGCCAAAGCCGGTTTAACCTCGATAAAAGCCGATATGGTAAATGCTCCAATGATAGAGGAATGTTTTATCAATCTTGAATGTAAATACAAATGGGAAAAAGAAATTGCTGAGGGTGATGACTATACTCTGATGTGCCTTGAAATTGCCAATGTGCATATTGATGAACGTCATCTTGATGAAAACGACTTGGGAAGAACGGGTAAAACAGGAATCCTTTATAACATTCATCACCCGATTAATCCTGAACAATTCAGCGGAACTGCTCACGATTACTTGGGAGTTATAGAAAAAATTCGAGATTATGCAGAGTATTAAAAAGATTAGATAAAAATATCATCAAAGAAAACACGAAAAAAACCCTTAGCTGCATTTGCACACAGCTAAGGGCTTCATCATATGGTTTTTTACAGTCACAAACCAAAGAATGATTATTCCTTTACTCCACAACCACCTGATACATAGAATAATTGCGGTAATAGCGACTGTTATCAAATTGTTATCAAAAGCAATGCAAAAGGCTCGTGAACCCGCATAAATACTGGGTTTTCAGCGTTTCACATATCATTCCCACTCAACCGTTGCCGGAGGCTTAGAAGTAATATCATAAGTGACGCGCGAGACGCCCTGCACCTCGTTGGTGATGCGGGAAGAGGCGCGTTCCAGCACCTCAAAGGGGATTCTTGACCAATCGGCGGTCATAAAATCGTCGGTGGTGACAGCGCGGAGTACCAGCGTTCTGCCGTAGGTGCGCGCGTCGCCCATCACGCCTACCGAGCGGGTGTCGGTCAGTACCGCGAAATACTGGCTGGTCGTTTTGTTCAAACCGGCGGCTGCCATTTCCTCCCGGAAAATCGCGTCGGCGTCGCGCAGAACGTCGAGTTTTTCCTTGGTGATCTCGCCGATCACGCGGATCGCAAGACCCGGACCTGGGAAGGGCTGGCGCCAGACAAGCTCGTCGGGAATGCCGAGAGTAGTGCCGACCTTGCGCACCTCATCCTTGAAGAGGTCTCTAAGCGGTTCGATGATCTCGTCGAAGTCCACCACAGACGGCAGACCGCCGACGTTGTGGTGGCTTTTGATCGTAGAGGCGTCGCCCGCGCCGGACTCGATGACGTCGGGGTAGATGGTGCCCTGCACCAGATAATGCACTTTGCCGATCTTCTTTGCCTCATCCTCAAAGACGCGGATGAATTCCTCGCCGATGATCTTGCGTTTCTTTTCGGGCTCGGTCACGCCCGCGAGCTTGGAGAGAAATCGCTCTTCGGCGTCAACGCGGATGAGGTTCATTGAGAAGGTATCGCGGAAGATATGCTCCACCGAATCCGCCTCGCCTTTTCTGAGCAGTCCGTGGTCGACGAAAACACAGATCAGGTTATCGCCGATCGCTTTGTGCAGCAGTACCGCGGCGACAGAAGAGTCCACGCCGCCCGAAAGCGCGCAGAGGACTTTTTTGCCTTGCAGTTTCTCCTTGTATTCCGCAATCTTGTTCTCAACAAAGCGATCCATCCGCCAGTCGCCCGAACAGCCGCAGATGTGATACAGGAAGTTGTAAAGGATTTTTTGTCCGTATTCGGTGTGGGTGACCTCGGGGTGGAACTGCACGCCGTAGAGCTTTCTGCTCTCATCTGCCATCGCGGCAACGGGACACATATCGGTATAGGCGATAGGAGAAAAGCCTGCGGGCGCTTCGCTGATATAGTCTCGGTGGCTCATCCAGCAGACAGAGCTTTCGGGAACGTCGGTGAACAAGGGGCTGTCCTTGACGTTGAGTTTTATCTTGCCGTATTCGCTGATGTTCTCTGCGGAAACGACCTTGCCCTTCGCCATATATGCCAAGAGCTGACAGCCGTAGCAGATGCCGAGGACGGGGATGCCCAGATCAAGAATCGTCTCGTCAAAATGAGGGGAGGCGGGATCATAGACGCTGTTGGGTCCTCCGGTGAAGATCACGCCTTTGTAGTTTTCCGCTTTGATTTCTTCCACGGTGATCTTGTTGTACGGTTTGATTTCTGCGTAGATATGATGTTCGCGGACGCGTCGGGCGATCAGCTGATTATACTGCCCGCCGAAGTCCAGTACCAGTATTTTTTCCATAATGTTCTCCTATGTGTCATTGCGAGGCTCCCAAAGGAGCCGTGGCAATCCCCTTCGTCTTACTGCTATTTGGATAAGAATCCTATTGAGAACGGTAGTAGTGACAAGGGGATTCCTACGGGGCTAAAGCCCCTCTGAATGACAATCTATATATCAATCTGTGCGTTTTTTCTCTCTGCGTCCTTTACCAGCGGGCGGGTCTTGTCGACCAGCGCCTGTGTCTGCTCAGCGGAAATACCGGTGTAGTCGGCGGGGTTAAGCACGCTGTTCATTTCTTCTAATGTCAAGGGGAAATCGGGATGAGCGGCGAGCTGATCCAAAAGATCACAGCCCACTCCGTTGTCCATTCTCTCGATCGCTTTCATCGAGCACTGACGGATGATCTCGTGGAGCTCCTGACGGCTCTTGCCGCGCTTGACGCCCTCCATCATCAGGTTCTCGGTCGCGATAAAAGGAAGATATTCCCTGACGGTTTTTTCGATCACCGGCGTATTGACATAAATATCCGCAGTGACCTTCTGGAGCAGTCTTAACACCGCGTCACAGCAGAGGAAGCCCTCGGGGATCGAGACTCTTCTGTTGGCGGAATCGTCAAGCGTACGCTCCATCCACTGTACCGATACCGTCATCGGCGCGTTGAGCGCGTCCGCCATCAGATAGCGGGAGAGCGAACAGATACGCTCGCACATCATCGGGTTACGCTTATAAGGCATTGCGGATGAACCTACCTGCGTCTTGCCGAACGGCTCGAACAGCTGTCTGTCGTGCTGGAGGAGGCGCATATCGGTCGCGAACTTGTGCGCCGACTGCGCGACAGAGGACAGAGCGTTCAAGATACGGCTGTCCAACTTCCTCGGATAGGTCTGTCCCTGTACGTCAAAAATTTCCTCAAAGCCGAACGACGAAGCGATCTTCTGATTGAGCAGGTTGATTTTTTCGGTGTCGCCCTCGAAAAGCTCCTTGAACGACGCGGCGGTACCGGTGGTGCCGCGGCAGCCTAAGAACTTGATGTTTTTTAATGCAAAATCGACTTCATCGAGATCGGAAACGAAGTCCTGCAGCCACAAGGCGGCGCGTTTTCCGACGGTGACCATCTGGGCGGGCTGATAGTGGGTATAGCCTAAGGTAGGCATATCCTTATATTGCTCTGCAAAGTCACAGAGATTCGCGATGACCTTCAACAGCTCTTTACGGATATACAGGAGCGCATCTCGGTACAGTACCAGATCCGCGTTGTCGGTAACATAACAGGAGGTCGCGCCGAGGTGGATGACGCCCGCCGCCGAGGGGGCGACCTTGCCGTAGGCGTGGATATGCGCCATGACGTCGTGCTTGAATTCTTTCTCTTTCTGAGCGGCATACTCGAAGTCGATGTCATCGATATGTTCTTCGAGGTCTGTCAGCTGTGCCTCGGTGATCGGCAGCCCCAGCTCATTCTCTGCCTTTGCGAGGGCGATCCATAGCTTTCTCCATGTTTTGATCCTCATCTCGGATGAGAACAGCTCTGACATATAGTCGGATGCGTAGCGGGATGAAAAGGGTGATACGTAGTTACTCATAATTCTCTCCAATTACTAAAGTCGTTGCAAGCGGAAGCCGTCCGATACGGCAATCCCCTTGTCAATCATACGGTTTTTGGTTTTTAGTTCCCAGTTTCTGGTTTTTGGTTGATCGGGTGCTGCGCACTGCAAAGAATATCTTACTTGCCGATTATCACAACTAACATCTAACAACCGGGAACTGACAACTTTTCAGGTTGTTTATCTGATGATGATCGCGTCTCTCTGAGGTCCGACGGAAACGTATTTGACGAAGCAGCCGACCTGTTTTTCAATATACTCGATATAGTCTCTCGCTTCTTTGGGGAGCTTGTCATATTCTCTGACGCCGGAGATATCACACTTCCAGCCCTTGAGATACTCGGTGACGGGTTCTGCTTTGTCAAGATCGGATGGGAAGGGGAAACGGTCGGTTTCTTTTCCGTTTACGATATATTTGGAGCATACGGGGATTTCGTCCATATAGCTTAAAATATCCATTTTGGTGACGGCAAGTTCTGTCGCGCCTTGCTTCTCGACGCCGTAGCGGGTGGCGACGATATCGAGCGGACCGACTCTTCTCGGTCTGCCGGTCTTCGCGCCGAACTCAAAGCCTTCTTCTCTGAGACGCTCCGCCTTTTCGCCGAACCATTCACAGACAAAGGGACCTTCTCCCACACAGGTGGAGTACGCTTTGACCACGCCTAAGACTCTGTCGAGCTTTATCGCGGGAGCGCCCGCTCCGATAGGAGCGTAGGCGGCGATGGTAGAGGACGAGGTAGTGTAGGGAACGATGCCGAAGTCGATATCTCTTAGCGCGCCGAGCTGGGCTTCAAAAAGGATGCTCTTGCCGCTCTCTTTTGCTGTATCAAAAAAGACGTCGGTGTCGGTCAAATAGGGGATGAGCTTTTTGCAGTAGGTATCATACCAATCCTTGAGCTTTTCATAGGTGAACGGCTCCGCGCCGTAGACTTTCTCGAGCGTCAGATTCTTCCACTCCATGATGGGGGTGACGCGCTCAAAGAACTTTTCTTCATCGAGCAGCTCGCCCGCGAGCATGGTTTTCTTCTGGAACTTATCCGAGTAGAACGGCGCGATACCCTGTTTGGTCGAGCCGTACGCTTTGTCTTTAAGTCTTTGTTCTTCTAAGCAGTCAAGCTCTTTGTGCCACGGCATCAAGAGAGAAGCACGGCAGCTGACTTTGAGATTCTCGGGAGAGAGCGCAACGCCTTTCTCCTGCACGTATTCGATCTCGGTTATCAGGCTCTCGGGGTCTAAAGCGACGCCGTTGCCGATCACGCTGACGACGTTTTGATGGAAGATGCCCGAGGGCAGCAGATGCAGAGCGAACTTTCCGTACTCGTTGATGACGGTGTGACCGGCGTTTCCGCCGCCCTGATAGCGGACGACAACGTCATAGTCAGAGCAGATCAGGTCTACCATTCTGCCTTTGCCTTCGTCGCCCCAGTTGATTCCGACAATCGCGCAATTTGACATAATTACCTCCCAAAATCACAGATATGGTATAAAATAGTGGTTTTCCTTTTAAACTATACCACATATGCCGATTTAACGCAATAAAACGAATTGAAAAATGAAAGCCAAAATCGACAAGATTTTTGTTGAATTTATGATAACTTTATATTATAATTAAACTGAATATGAATATCCTTTGGGGAGGATAGCTTATGTTAAGGAAAATTACGGCGATCCTGCTGAGCGTTCTGCTTGTCGTAGCGTTGACGACTGCGGCGGCGTTTGCGGCGGATCCACAGGAGAAAACCCCTGTGATCTACTTTGATACCAACAATACCCTTTGGAAGGACTCTTCTCAGATCTACTGCCATATATGGGAGTATAACGGAGACTCGTTTTTTGAATGGCAGATGAACAAGGAGAAGTGTTCCGACGAGGATAACGACGGGATATGGACCTATGATCTCGGCGAAGTCGGCATCGCCTTAGAGGACGGCAAGATGTACGGTGTGATGTTCTCGACAGCCGAGGGCGAAGAGAGCTATCCGCTCTTTATGGACAGCTCCTGCTATGAGGATACCGCGTATGTCAGTGAGGAAACTGTAGAAAATCCTGCCGGTTCGCAATATACGGATGAAAGCATGGTCTACTGGACGAAGAGTGATCCCGACGTCTACGGTCCGGTATTGATGATTACTCCGACCGGAAACGTGACAGGAGAAATTTGTCCTCCCGGCAGAACGCCATCCGATCTTTTGAAGAGCGTTTTGTCGAGTACCGTATGGCTGAACAATGTCAGAACCGGTACCGGTATGAGCGATCAGGAGATTGTGGATCATCTCAAAGTAGGTCTTTCCCTGACCGATGACGAAGTTTTGGTTGTGATCATGCAGTTGGATGATCCGGTGGACTGGGCGCCTTCATCTCCTGCGACTCCCGACCAGCCGACGATACCTCCCACAGAACCCGAACCTACTCTCCCTCCTTCGACGGGAATCTTGGGCGATGTGGACTGTGACGGCGTTGTGACCGTGATCGACGCGACCTTGATCCAGAAGTACAAGGCGCATTTGATCGATGAGACAAAAATTGATCTGAGTGTTGCCGACGTTGACGGAGACGGCAACGTTACCGTTATGGACGCGAGCAGGATCCAGAAGTATAAGGCGGGGCTGTGCGATCTCGACGGTTATACCAAGAGAAGCGAAGACGCGCTGTACTTTGATCCCGCGACAGTGGGCTGGACCGGCAGCGAGCATATCGGCTTCCATATTGCTTCCGCCGCCGGAGAGGATCTGACAGAGCTCGGATCGGAAGCGGAAAGAGCGGAGAAGAATCCCGACGGTACCTTCCGTAAGGATAAAGAGGATATCGGCGTTTCACTCGACGGCGACGAACAGTATCTGATCATATTCTATAACGATGACGGCGACACGACCTATGAACTGGTCTTTGACAAGAGCTGTCTCGGAGATGTCGCCAGATGCAGCGGCGAGATCTTGGAAAAGCCTCAGGCGTTGTGGAAGGATCAGGATAAGAAGGTCTGCGGTCCGAAGCTTGCGATCAGTCCCACCGGTAATGTGGTCGGCGACTGTATTCCCAAAGGACAGACCCCCTATACCGTACTTTATGATTTCTTCAAAGACGGATACACGGACGCGGTATCCCGCTCCGGAAAGACAAGTCAAGCGCTGATCGACGATATTGCGCAGCAGATCGGTATCCGCTATCAGTATGAAATCAGCGTAGCGATCGTTGAATCCGGTACCAATGTCAACTGGGCGCCGTCAAAGTGCCCGCTCCCGGTGAGAGCATCATAAAGAAATAAAAAGCACTGCGCTTCCGAAAACGGAAGCGCATTTTTTTGCATAAAAAGTATTGTAATTTGCATTACATTGTATTACAATAAGAACAGAGAAAGGAGATTAACATATGAGAAAAGATTCTACTATCAGTGTAAGAGTGCAGTCTGATATCAAGGAAGAGGCAGAAACTATTTTGAAAAGTCTTGGAATCCCTGTGTCAGTTGTTATCAATTCATTGTATCGTCAGATCGTATATCGTCGCGGTATACCCTTTCCTCTTACGGTGCCTTCAGATATTACAACTCTTGATACTCTTTCTGAGGAGCATCTCAACGAAAAACTCAGCGATAGCTATGCACAATCATTAAGAGGGGATAGTTTTTCGGTAGACGAGTTTTTTGATGTGTTGGAGAAGGGTTTGGAAGAATGGAAAGAATGACTCGATATCAAGTAAGGATTACCACGGACGCGGCTTTGGATTTGTTGGAGATCAGGGATTATATCGCTGACTATCTGAAGGAACCGCAAACCGCTCTGCAATATATCCGTTCTCTTCGTCAAAGGATGGAACATCTCGGCGATTTTCCACAGTCAATTGCTCCTGTGGAAGAGGAACCGTGGCACAGCTACGGCATCAGAAGACTGCTTCATAAGAACTTTTACATCTATTATCGCATTGATGAAGAGGATAGGCGTGTATATGTGCTTAACGTAATCTATGCGCGCCGCGACCAGACCGGTGCTCTGGCAAAATACGAATAAAAAAGAACGCGCTTCCTGTTTTCAGAAGCGCGTTTTTATAAATAATCATAATGAATCTGATGTTTTCGTTTTCCTTAGAAAGCTCTCCACGATCCGGATATATCGCTCTCGGTCCACCAGATAGCTCAGACCGTGGTCGGCGTCGGGGAACGTGTGACGTTCGATCATCTCGGGATTCGCCTTGGCGACTTCCTCGCTCATATAAGCGGGAACAAAGGAGTCGTCTTCTCCGTGGATGATCAGTATCGGGATCTTGGATTTTTTTACCTCGTTCGCGGCAGAAAAACGAGACGGGATATTCAGCCCGCCGAAAATCAGTCCCGACAGACGGATCACGGGATAGATAAGATTCTCGGGAAGATGCATTCCGTGCGCGACGGATTTAATAATTTTCTTCGGAGAGGAGAAGGGACAGTCGGCAAGGATCGCTTTGACGTTTTTCGGGAGCTTCAGAGCGGAGGTCATCAGCACCGTTGCCGCGCCCATCGAGATGCCGTAGAGATAGATATCGGTATCTGTCCCGAATTTTTCCGCGGCATAGTATGCCCACTTCTGCACATCACGGCGTTCTCTGATGCCGTAGCAGATGGTTCTGCCGCCGGAGAAGCCGTGCGCCCTCTGGTCGATCAGGATCACGGTGTCGCCCTTTTCGATCAGATACTTTCCCATCGCGCAGTAGTCGCGCACGCCTAACCCGCGGTAGCCGTGGCAGCAGATATCGACGGGAGCGCCTTTTTTGCCGCGATAGATCTTGGCGCGGAGCATTTTGCGGTCATAGGACTGCAGAAAGACCTCTTCAAAAGGTCTTTCTCGCATTTGCGCTGTCAGGTCCTGTATTTCTTTGTCATATCTTCCGTCGCCGAAGGTACCGCCGGGGATGTTCTCTCCGTGAAGCCCGCGGAACACCATTCCGTAGACCGCATACAGTCCTATGGACAAGCCCGCTATGACAGCGGCGACGATGATCAGAATAATCCACCACATATTATCACCACACAGAAGCCAGCAGAACGGTCGTGCCGTCCTGTTTTTTCATGGCGTATTCTGTTTTATTTTCAGTCTGATGACGATAGATGAAAAGCTCTTCGCCCTCATACGCGGGAGCGACAAAGCGGACGTCTATCCCGCTGATATTCATCGCTTTTCTCTCGTCGGTGGAGAACACCGAAAACAGCGCTCGGGGATAAGCGGAGTTGTTCATATGTCCGCCGAGGTCGATATCGGTGGAGCGCACCGTGTAGGAGGCGAATCTTTCCTCTTCCTCAAAGTTGTCCTTCACTCGTTCAAAGGGATCGTCAAAGACGGATAGGGGCTCAAAGATCAGACCTTCGGGATAGACCTCGTCGCCTTTGACCAGCTTGTTTGTCACGGTGTTGAGGATTGCCCACTCGGTCTTGCCCTCCACCAGCCTTTCGCCGTCCTTCTCGATCAGATAGCTGCGGTTGTTTCTGAGACGCTGCGGCTTTTCGGGCCATGTGGACAGCGTGACCTTCTCTTCGATCCGCGGACGTTTGAAGAAATGAATCCTTGTTCTGACCGCCAGCCAGAAGAGATTCTTTTTCCCGATGGAGCTGATCCCGAGATCGATACTCTGCGCGTGCTCTGTCGCGAGATCCATCATCAGAGAGAAGGTCTCGGGTATTCCCAGAAGCCCGTCAAAGTCGCACCGGCTGGTCGGGATAATTATATCTTTTGTCAGTTTTTCCGTCATATTCTCACCTATTTTTCATATATTCTTTTGCCTGTCATATGCTCTATGATAAGCTCGATACAGGCGGCTCTGCTGCCGTCTTTTTCGATCTCCTTCTCCACATCTTGTGCGTTTGGATAGTATTTCAGCCCGAGCAGACGGCATTTTTCAATGATTTCTTCCCTGTCTGTAAGCAGCTTTGCTCTGCCGAAAACGATCACGCTTCTGATATGATATGCCCAATCATCCTCAGTCTTTTCCTCCTGCTGATAAACACAGAAGCTGACCTTGTCACAGCTTTTCAGCGCGTCGAGCTTATGACCCTCCTTCGCGCAGTGAAAATAGATTTTTCCGTTGTCATAAACAAAGTTGAGAGGTACCGTGTAAGGATAGCCTTCATCGCCCAAAAGGGCGAGGATCCCGCGTTTTTCCTCTGTCAGGATTCGGATACATTCTTCGTCGGGGAGCTGCTGTTTGTGTCGCCTTATCGGTCTAAAGGTCATTCGTCATCCTCCTCTTCTTCGCTCTCTCCGTAGGTATAACGAGGCAGTTCCCAGTGGGAGGGGAAGTCATAGTCGGTGGTATCGAGCATCACCATCGCGAACTGTCCCATTTCATTATAGATGTTCTCTATCGTGGATTCAGAAACAGTGACGATCCCTCTGACGGGATCGGCGAGGGTGACGGTGTTATCGTCGGTATCATAACCGCACAGCACCACACAGTGCTCGTTGCGGTACCACTGGTAGACGATGCCGTCGCGCACCTCCGCGCCGCCCTCCTCGATGGGATAGGCGTCATAGTAGGTCGACCACAGCACCACGGGATATCCCGCCTGGATGAAAAGAAAAAGATCCTCAAAGTCTGTTTCGGTCAGATCGATCGGATAAAGTCTCGCGTCGGTGTCCTCAACAAAGTTCCATACGGTGTTGACCAATCCCGGAGGATAGACGCCTGCGCCGTTGAGCCACTCGTGCGGATCTCCGACGTAGGAATCGACAATACTGCTGCCGTAGACAAGCCAGTTGTCGGCGATATCGGTTTTTTCCAGATCATAGCCGTAGCTGTTGATCGCCATCGTCAGCGAAACCGCTTCGCATCCCGCGGGCAGCTCCGGGAACTGGTCGATCGGATCAATGTCGATCTGCGCTTCGTTCTGCACCGGATCGGAGCTTAAGATACGCTCATATTCTGCCATTGCCTGTTCTGTCACATCGGGCTCGGGCTCGGTAGGAGCTTCGGTGACAACGGCTTCATCAAAAGTCGCCTCGTCGCGGGTCGCTTCATCGCGGGTCGCGGGATCTCCCGCAATCATACATCCGGAGAGCAGACATATTATCACGAGCAACATCAATAGGATTCTTTTCATTTTCTTTTCCTTTGATACCAACTTGAAAGTATAATAAATCATTATAGCATAAATTGTCGCTTTTTGAAACACCTAATCCGGAATTTACAGAAAATTCAGAAAAAAGCCTTCCGTCGATTTAAATTCAGCGGAAGGCTTGATTTATGATTCTGTTATGTTTAGCCGGTGATCTTCTTCATCAGGTCTTCTCTGGAGAGACCTGCGTTTCTGGAAATCTCGTCGTTGGGGATCACACGCAGGACGATACCGTGATAGCGGGAGACGAGAACAGACGCCTTTTTGCCGTCGATGTCTACGAACTCCTCGGTGTAGGTTTCGTCAAGCGGCACCTGCTTTTTGAGGGTCGATTTCTCAGTCAGAGAACCGGTCGGACAAAGCTGTACGCACAGACCGCAGTTGTTGCAGTTGGTTTCATTCAGCGGGAGGCTGAACGCGGTGGTGACGTCTGTCGTGAAGCCTCTGCCGTGCAGCGCGATAGAGGAGAGGTTCATGACCTCTTTACAGGAACGTACGCACAGACCGCAGAGGATACACTTCGCGGTATTCCTCTCGATGAAAGCGTTCTCATCGCGGGTGTACTTCTGAGGCATTACGCCTTTGAAGCGTTCGGGATGGATATCATAACGCTGTGCGACATTCAGCAGTTTACATTTATAATACTCACGACAGCCGCACTCGAGACAGCGGGAGGCTTCCGTCTGCGCTTCTTCTTCGGTAAAGCCTAAGCTGACCTCGTCGAAGCTCTTGTTTCTGACGTCGGCGGGCAGTACCTTGGGAGTGATGCGAGAGGCTTTCTCTCTGTCGGAATAGTCGATGGTCGCTTCGTCGCGCTTAGAGATATACGGCACGCGGGTGTCGAGTGACTGACCGTTTAAGTACGCGTCGACCACTTTGGCACAGCGGTCCGCTTCGCCGATCGCTTCGATCGCGATGGACGCGCCGCGGTTGGTGGCGTCGCCGATCGCGAACACGCCCTCAACAGAGGTGGTAAAGAAATCGGGGTCGGCTTCGATGTTGCCTCTGTCGTTGAGCTTGAGCTCCGATACGTCGCCCTGCACGAGCTTCTGACCGATCGCGAGGATCACGCTGTCGACAGCGATCTCTTCGGTCTTGCCCTCGACGGGAACGGGTCTTCTTCTGCCGGAGGCGTCGGGTTCGCCGAGTTCCATGATCTGGAGGCTGATCGACTTGACCTTGCCGTTCTCGCCGTTGAAGGAGAGCGGGTTAGTCAGGAATTTATAGATAACGCCTTCTTCTTCGGCTTCTTCGATCTCGAGCGCGTCGGCGGGCATTTCGTTGCGGGTACGTCTGTAGACGACGTAGACCTCCTTCGCGCCTAAGCGCACCGCGGTACGGCAGGCGTCCATCGCGGTGTTGCCGCCGCCGCAGACAGCGACCTTCTCGCCGATTGCGAAGGGGTTACCCTTGATGACGGATCTGAGGAAGTCGATACCGCCGTATACGCCCTCGAGCTCCTCGCCCGGGGTACGCATCGAAGAACTCTTCCACGCGCCGACCGCGACGATCACCGCGTCGTTTTCTGCTTTGAGGGATTCAACGGTGAAGTCCTTGCCGAGCTTGACGTTGTTGACGAGCTTGACGCCGGTCTTTTCGATCAAGGCGATCTCCTTGTCCAGTACTTCCTTGGGAAGTCTGTACTGCGGGATGCCGTAGCGGAGCATACCGCCCATCTTTTCCATCATATCATAAACGGTCACTTCATGACCCATGATAGAGAGGTAGTATGCCGCGGTCAGACCCGCGGGACCGCCGCCGATGACGGCGACTTTCTTACCGGTTTTTTCCTGCAATTCGGGAGTGTAGCTTTCGCCCTTGTTCAGGTCAATATTGGCAGCGAACGCTTTGAGAGCGGCGATGTTGATCGGCTCCTCGACATTCTTTCTGCGGCAGGCTTTCTCACAGGGGTGAGGGCAGACTCTGCCGATGGATGCGGGCAGCGGGATCTTGGTTTTGATGAGCTCTAACGCCGCGTCATATTCGCCGTTGGCGATCAGACCCACATAGCCCTGACAGTCGGTGTGTGCGGGGCAGTTGAGCTGGCAGGGAGCGACACAGTCGCCGTCGTGAGCGGACATCAGCAGTTCCATCGCAATCTTACGGGAACGAACTACTCTGTCACTCTCGGTGTTGACGACCATACCTTCCATGACCTTAGCAGAGCAGGAGCGCAGCAGCTTCGGGATTCCTTCTGCTTCGACCACGCACAGACCGCACGCGCCGTAGATCTCCACCGCTTTGTCATAGCACAGGGTGGGGATGTCGATGCCGTTCGCTCTCGCAGCTTCTAAGATCGTAGCGCCCTCGGGGGCTTGAATCTGTTTTCCGTTGATAGTTAAGTTGATCATTCCTACCCCTCCTTTACGCTTTCTTGACCGCGCCGAACTTACATACCGTGAAGCACTTGCCGCACTTGATACACTTGTCGGTGTCGATAATGTGGGGATTCCTCACTGTACCCGAGATCGCGCCTACGGGACAGTTCTTTGCGCACAGCGTACAGCCGCGGCACTTGTCCGCTTCGATACTGTATTCGATCAGATCGGAGCACTCGCCCGCGGGACACTTCTTGTCCCTGATGTGGGCTTCATACTCGTCTCTGAAATATTTGATGGTGGTGAGCACCGGGTTGGGAGCGGTCTGACCGAGGCCGCAGAGAGCGCCGTCCTTGATGGAATAGCACAGCTCTTCGAGCAGCTCGATGTCGCCTTCCTTACCCTTGCCCTTGGTGATGCGCTCAAGCATCTCGAGCATTCTCTTGGTGCCGATACGGCAGTGGATACACTTGCCGCAGCTTTCTTTCGCGGTGAAGTCGAGGAAGAACTTTGCCATACCGACCATACAGGTGCTCTCGTCCATCACGACCATACCGCCGGAGCCCATGATCGCGCCGGTCGCGCCGAGCGCCTTATAGTCGATGACGGTGTCGATCAGCGACGCGGGAATACATCCGCCGGAGGGGCCGCCCATCTGGACCGCCTTGAACTCTTTGTCGGTTTTCATACCGCCGCCGATGTCAAAGATAACGTCACGGAGCGTCTTGCCCATCGGGATCTCGACAAGACCCGATCTCTTGACCTTACCGGTGACGGCGAACACCTTGGTGCCCTTAGAGCCCTCGGTACCCATCGCGGCAAACGCCTCGCCGCCGTTATTGATGATCCACGCGACATTCGCGAAGGTCTCAACGTTGTTGATGTTGGAAGGCTTTCTCCAGAAGCCCGACTGCGCGGGGAACGGAGGCTTGAGCCTCGGCATACCTCTGTGACCCTCTAAGGACTCGATCAGCGCGGTCTCTTCACCGCAGACGAACGCGCCCGCGCCCGCCTTGATCATAAAGTCACAGGAAAAGTCGGTACCGAAGATATTCTCGCCGATGATGCCCTTTTCTTGTGCCTGCGCGATCGCATTGGTCAGTCTCTTGATCGCGAGAGGATACTCCGCTCTGACATAGACGACAGCGTGAGAAGCGCCGATCGCGTACGCGCCGATCAGCATACCCTCGATCAGGTTGTGGGGATCGGACTCGATGACCGCTCTGTCCATAAACGCGCCGGGATCGCCCTCGTCGGCGTTACAGATCAGATACTTTTCCTCACCCTGTGACTGACGCGCGGCGTTCCACTTGAACCATGTCGGGAAGCCCGCGCCGCCTCTGCCGGCGAGACCCGAAGTCTTGATGACCTCGATGACCTCTTCGGGAGTCATATCACAGAGGCATTTTTTCAGGGCGGTGTAGCCGTCCTTCTCTATGTAGGCTTCGATATTCTCGGGGTTGATGATACCGCAGTTTCTCAGCGCGATTCTCGTCTGCTTAGAGAGGAATTCGCTGTCCTCGTCTGTGACGATCAGCTTCTCTATCATCGTCTTGTCGCCGGTTTTGATATATGCGGCAACAGCGGGAGCGTCGGCTTCCGATACTTTAACAAGTCTGGTGAGCTTGTTGTCGTCGTCATAGATGTCGACGATTGGCTCTAAATAACACATACCGATACAGCCGGTGATCGAAATGCTTTCGGCGTTGATATCGGTGTTCAGAAGCGCTTTTCTGACTTTCTCGGCGCCCGCGGCGATACCGCAGGAGCCCTGACCGATTACGATCCTCATACTGCCGCCTCCCTTAATTCTTTTAAGATTTTCTTGGTCTTCTCAGGAGTGAGAGAACCGTAGGTGTTCTCGTTGATCATCATCACGGGAGAGAGTGAGCAGCAGCCTAAGCATGCGACGCATTTTAAAGAGAACAAACCGTCCTCGGTGGTCTCTCCGTCTTCGATGTGAAGTTCGTCTTTGATAGTTTCCAGAATCAGCTCTGAAGAGTTGACATGGCAGGCGGTACCCTGACACAGCATGATCAGGTATTTGCCGACCGGCTCAAAGCGGAACTGGGTATAGAAGGTGGCGACGCCGATGATCTCGGACGCGGCGATACCGGTCTGATCAGAGATCAGTTCAATTGCTTCTTTCGGCAGATAGCCGTAGATCTCCTGTGTGTGCTGCAGGATCGTGATGAGACTGCCCTTAACGGCGGCGTATTCGTTCAGAACGTCGGAAAGCAGGGACAGGTCAACCGTTGTTTTTTCCATTTACTTACCCCCAATAATGATTGATTAATTGTGCGGAATAAAGCCTATACAAATAAATATTATAACTGATTAATAGGCAGATTGCAAGAAAAAGCGAAGGCTAACCGAACGCAATTTTTGGTATATTGGATTATTGGTGAAAAATTTACAACTACAGGCCTGAAACAGCCTCCAAAACTATTGCAATTGACAAATAACAATGGTAGAATAAACATAGGATAATGTAATTTTTTACTACAGACAGAACAGGAGAACAGCGATGTATATTTTCTACAACGGCAGACTCATCACCAGAGATCCGCAAAATCCCTATTTTGAACACGGCGCGGTAGTCACCGACAACGACCGTATCGTTGCGGTCGGAGAGGAGAAAACACTCCTCACACAATACCCTGACGCAGAAAAAGTCAACGCGCAGGGTCAGGTGATCATGCCCGCCTTTATCAACACCCATACGCATATTTACTCAGGACTCGCGAGAGGTCTTTCCATCGCGGGCTATAACCCGACCAACTTCTATGAGATTCTCGACGGTATGTGGTGGAAGCTTGACCGCTGTCTTACCTTAGAGGGAACAAAGTACAGCGCATACGCGACCTACCTCGAGTGCATCCGTAACGGTGTGACGACCGTGTTCGATCATCACGCAAGCTACAAGGAGATTCCGGGCTCGCTGTTTGAGATCGCGGACGTCGCGAAGCAGACGGGGATCCGCTCCTGCTTATGTTATGAAGTATCCGACCGTGACGGCGAAGAAAAGTGTGACGAAGCGATCAAGGAAAACGCCGACTTTATCACTTACGCCGAAGAGCAGAACAGCGATATGCTCAAAGCGATGTTCGGTATGCACGCGCTGTTCACGATCTGTGACAAGACCTTTGAGAAATGCGTCAAGGCGAACGACGGCAGAACAGGCTATCATATCCACATCTGCGAAGGACTCAACGACGTCGAGGATTCGAGAGACAACTACCATATGCTCCCGGTGGAAAGACTGGAGAAATGGGGCATCCTCGGCGAGAACACCATCCTCGGTCACTGCATCCACCTGACCGAGCCCGAGATGGACAAGATCGCCGCAACCAACACGATGGTGGTCAACAACCCCGAGTCCAATATGGGCAACGCGGTAGGCTGCTCGCCCGTCTTAAAAATGTTTGAAAAGGGCATTATGCTGGGGCTCGGCACCGACGCCTATACCCACGATATGCTCGAAAGCCTCAAGGTAGCCCTCACCATCCAGCGCCACAACGCACAAATGCCCAACGTGGCGTGGAATGAAGTCACCACGATGCTGTTCAAGAACAATCCGCAGATCGCGAAGAAGTATTTCGGCTGTGAACTCGGCGTGCTCAAAGCGGGCGCGAAGGCGGACGTCATCGTGATGGACTATCTGCCCTTTACACCCTTCTCGGATCAGAATATCGACGGTCATATGATCTTCGGTATGAACGGCAGACAGTGCCGCACCACGATGGCAAACGGCAGACTGCTCTACAAGGACAGAGCATTCGTCGATTTGGACGAGGAGAAGATCTCGGCAGATATCTTTAAAGCGGCTGTAAAGCTGTGGAAGGACGTTAACAATTAGGAATCTTGAATTGTCATTACAAGTGGTTAGTGTTTAGTGGTTAGTTATTGAAAATAGCCGTCCGCAGGACCCTACACACTAATCACTAATCACCAATAACTAATCACTATATGAATAACAAGGGGATCCTCACGGGGCAACCCTTTAGAATGACACCCCTCACCATATTAACCCACGGAGGAAGCTTATGAGCGAGAAAATGTATCCCTACAGCATACGTGATTTGCTGAAAAGAATGACAGAAGAATATCAGAAGGATGGCAGTGTTTTTAACGTGACGTCGAAATATCAGGCGGACAAATCGAAAACTTTGCCGATCTTCGGCGAGAAGTTAGAGACTCCTGTCGGTCCCGCCGCGGGTCCCAACACCCAGATGGCGCAGAACATCATCGCCGCCTATTTTGCGGGCGCGAGATTCTTTGAGCTGAAAACCGTCCAGATTATGGACGGCGAGGACTTGGCGAAGTGTATTTCCCGTCCCTGTATCAAGGCGGACGACGAAGGCTATAACTGCGAGTGGTCGACCGAGCTGACCGTGCAGGGGGCGTTTGAAGAATATGTTAAAGCGTGGTGCGTCTTAAAAGTCATCTCTAAGGCATATGACTTGGGCGATCCCGACGGCTTCGTGTTCAATATGAGCGTCGGCTATGACCTCGACGGTATCAAGAGTGAAAAGATCGACCGTTTTATCGAGGGCTTAAAGGACGCGTCCGACGCCCCGATTTTTACAGAGTGCAAAGAAACGCTCAAAGAGTTCTTCCCCGATTATGCGGACGAGATCGACGCGATCTCCCCGCGCGTTTGTACCTCCGTGACCCTCTCGACCCTCCACGGATGTCCGCCCGACGAGATCGAGCGGATCGCGACGTATCTTTTAACAGAAAAACACCTCAACACCTTCGTCAAGTGCAACCCAACCATCTTGGGCTATGAGGACGCGCGCGCGATTTTAGACAAGGCGGGCTTTGATTATGTCGCCTTTGACGATCACCATTTCAAAGAGGATTTACAGTATGCGGACGCGGTAACAATGTTCCGCCGCCTGATCGCGCTCGCCGACGAGAAAGGTCTTGAATTCGGCGTAAAGCTCTCCAACACCTTCCCCGTTGACGTTAAGCAGAACGAACTGCCCAGTGAAGAGATGTATATGAGCGGACGTTCGCTGTTCCATCTGACGACCGAAATGGCGAGACGCTTCTCACAGGAATTTGACGGCAAACTGCGCATTTCTTATTCCGGCGGCGCGGATATGACGAATGTTTCTTCGCTATTCCGAGCTGGCATCTGGCCGATCACCATGGCGACTACCTTATTAAAGCCCGGCGGCTATAACCGTTTCTGTCAGATTGCCGAGCTGTGTTATCAACAACCCTATCGGGCTTTCACGGGTACGGATACAAAGGCGATCGCAAAGCTGCGCGAGGAATACTGTTCTTTAGAGCATTTTACCAAGCCGATCAAGCCCATCCCGTCGAGAAAATCGGATGAAGAAGTACCGCTTTTCGACTGCTATTCGGCTCCCTGTCAGGGCGGCTGTCCGATCCGTCAGGATATCCCCGAGTATATTCGCTTGGCGGATAAGGGACTGTTCAAAGAGGCGCTTTCTGTCATCACCCAGAAGAACCCTCTGCCTTTTATCACCGGTACGATCTGCTCTCACCGCTGTATGACAAAATGTACCCGCAATTTCTATGACGATTCCGTGCAAATCCGCCGGTGGAAAAGATATGCCGCGGATCACGGCTATGACGAGTTGATGAAAGAGATCAAGGCTCCCGCCGCTGTCGGCAAAAAAGTCGCGATCATCGGCGCGGGCGCGGCAGGACTTTCTGCGGCGTACTTCCTTGTGAGAGCCGGAATCCAAGCGGACGTCTTTGAAAAAGAGGCGAAGTCGGGCGGTATCGTCCGCAACGTGATTCCCTCCTTCCGGATCAGTGAAGAGGATATCGACAAGGATATCGCATTCATCGAAAAGATGGGCGCGAATATTCATCTGAACACCCCCGCTCCGGCTTTGGCAGAGCTCAAGGCGTGGGGTTATGATACCGTGATTTTCGCCGTCGGCGCATACAAGGCGCAGAACACCGGCGTGACAGGAAATGTCGTCAACGTGATCGACTTTTTGAGAGATATCAAGAGCGGCAGGCTCACATCCGCCGGCAGGGCGGTCGCGATCATCGGCGGCGGCAACACCGCGATGGACGCGGCGCGCGCCGCGAAGCGCCTCGACGGTGTGGAGAAGGTCTCTATCGTCTATCGCAGAACCAAAAAATATATGCCCGCCGATGAAGAAGAGCTGAAAGAAGCGATCGAAGAGGGCGTAGAATTCGCAGAGCTTCTCGCTCCCGTCTCACAGGCGGACGGCAAGCTCCTTTGTGAGAAGATGAAGCTCGGCGAGCCGGACGCCTCCGGCAGACGCAGACCTGAGAAGACCGGCGAGACCGTAGAGATCGACGCAGATCTGGTCGTTGCCGCGATCGGCGAGCGGGTAGATACCGCTCTCTTTGAGCAAGAGGGAATATCGGCGGATGAAAAGGGCAGAATTCCCTTTGCGACCGAAGTCGACGGCGTAAAGGTGTATAATATCGGAGACAGCTTCCAAGGTCCCTGTACCGTGGTGGAGTGTATCGCCGACGCGCAAAAAGCGGCGGATGAGATCATCGGCAAAAAGCACATGATGGATATTCCGGCGGAGGCGTTCGCATCTCCCGAACAGGTGATCCCCTATAAGGGCGTTTTGCAGGATTATGATGATCCGCAAAGTGAGGAGGATGAAAAGCCGTTTTCCTATCGCTGTCTGAGCTGCAATACCGTCTGCGAGAACTGCGTGTCCGTGTGTCCGAACCGCGCGAACACCGTCATCGTGATGCCGGACGGCAGGAGAGAGATTCTCCACATCGACCGTCTGTGCAACGAGTGCGGCAACTGTAAGAGCTTCTGTCCTTACGCTTCCGCGCCGTATCAAGATAAACTGACGCTGTTTAAGGATGTGGAAGATTTCAACGATTCCGAGAACAAGGGCTTCGTACACTTAGGCGACAGTAAAGTCAGGATTCGTCTGGATGAGGTATTCGACGTTGATCTGGACGAGAAGAACGACCTGAGCAAAGATTTAGAGCTGTTTGTTCTGACAGCGCTGAAACGACAGTTTTAATATAGGGGAGGGTCTTGATCCTCCCTGACACAGAGATAAAAACAAGTATAGGGAGGACATAAAAGTCCTCCCCTACCATAATCGAAGGATGGTGAACCCATCATGAAAAAAATACTTTTCAAAAGAGGAGCGGTCGTTTCCTCCCGCGGGATCAAACACGCGGACGTACTGGTCGCGGGCGATCGGATCATCGCCGTCGGCAGACACATCAAAGAGGACGCGGAAATCATTGATGTGACGGGTAAACTGCTGTTTCCCGGCTTTATTGACGCGCATACCCATTTTGATCTCGAAGTATCCGATACCGTGACCGCCGATCGCTTTGACACCGGCACCAAGTCCGCGATCGCGGGCGGCGTCACCACCGTTGTCGATTTTGCGACCCAGAATAAGGGTGAGACCCTTTCCGACGCGCTGAACAACTGGCATATCAAAGCATTCGCCAACTCGAGCTGTGACTACGCCTTTCATATGGCGATCTCCGACTGGCGCGAGGATGTGAAAGAAGAGCTCTCCGCGATGCACGAGCAGGGCGTGACCTCGTTCAAGCTCTATATGACCTATCCCGCGATGATGCTGAACGATAAAGAGATTTTTGACGTTCTGACGGAGCTGAAGCGTCTGGGCTGTATCGCAGGATGTCACTGTGAGAACGCCGGTATCATCGACGGCTTGCGGGAGAGATACGCCGCGGGCGGTATGCTCTCCCCACTCTATCATCCTCAGTCGCGCCCTTCTCCCTGCGAGGCGGAGGCGGTCGATCGGTTTCTCAGAATCGCCGAGGCGGTGGACTGTCCGGTGATCGTCGTTCATCTTTCCTCTCAGGAGGGACTGGAGGAGATCCGCAGAGCGAGAAAGCGCGGCGCAAAAGTCTTTGTCGAGACCTGCCCGCAGTATCTGCTGTTAGAGGACAGCGTATATGACAACGATTTTGACGAAAGCGCGAAATATGTTTGCTCGCCGCCGATCAGAAAGCATTCTGACCGCAAGGCGCTTTGGCGCGCGCTTAAAGACGGCGAAATCCAGACGGTCTCTACCGACCACTGTTCCTTTACCAAAGAACAAAAGCGCGCGGGAGAATATGACTTCCGGCTGATCCCCAATGGGATGCCCGGCGTCGAGACCCGTCCGATCCTGCTGTATACCTACGGAGTGAAGAAAAAGAGGATATCCCTCGCGCAGATGTGCGCGCTGTTATCAGAGAATCCCGCGAAGCTCTACGGTATGTATCCGAAGAAGGGCGTGATCAAGGCGGGCGCGGACGCGGACATCGTCGTGTTCGATCCCCACGCACATTCGGTGATTTCTGCCGCGACCCAGCATTCCGCCTGCGGCTACACTCCCTATGAGGGCGTGAAAGTCTGTGGAGAGATCGAAAACGTGTATCTCAGGGGCGAGCTGGTTTATCGCGACGGCGTGATCGTGAAAGAGCGCTTCGGACGTTACGTGTCGAGAGGAAAGCCGGAGCTTTAGCTAATTAGGAATGAGGAATTAGGAATTAGGAATTGTGGGAGGGCGCTGCCCTCACCCGATTGAAAATAACACAAAAGCGCAGGAGCTTGAAATGTGATATGCTCCCTTTATGGAAGACAGTGAAATAAAAAACTGTTAACTATGAAGGGAGCATTGTTATGTCCAGAAAAGGAAAAATTAAACCAGAAATAAAATTACAGAAAGTATTAGAATGTTTAGAAGGAAAGATAAGCAA
>JAFRCW010000056.1 GCA_017404145.1 Ruminococcus sp.
CAGCTTTGCTATACTCTGTGATATTGGATTTGAAACCATTATACCACATTTTCATCTTTTTTCTACCCCTGTTTTCACTTCTGAACACACTTTTTTCATTAGATATGTTTTTACTTACACATCTACTCTTTCATTCAAGCTGTAATTGTCAAGAAAAACAGAAAGAGGTGTCCGATATGGAAAGAAGAACAGTATTCAATGACAATCAGGTGTATTTCAGAAACACACAAGAGTTTCTGAACGCGCAAAACAGCGGTGAGATGACCGTGACAGTCGTTTCTCCCGAGATTTCGGCTTCTTTGGAGCGTATCCGCAGACAGAAGAGGTCGAAGAAAGACCAAAAAGCCGCGGTGCGCGACAGCCTCGCCGAGCGGATGAAGGATGTAGCCATCTGGCATTTTGAGAATATCCTCTCCATCACCTGCGCGTGGGTGACCTTCATCGACTGCAAAGGGATGGGCTGCCGCCTGATGCGAAATGAGGGGGCGAGGTTCTCCTCTGTCAGGCGCCGTCATGAGGTCGGCTTCTACGGAGAAACGCCCTTTGACGTTGTGACGCTGAAGCTCCGGCTGGCGGATCTGAAGAAGTTTTCCGTCGCAATGCGAAAGCTCAGAAGGCTCGCGATCGAGGGCGGCTTCGAGGGTTATTCCGAGCTGTGCGCCGCGGTTATTAACAAAGACAATTGATCTTATTTGGGTTTCCTTAATGATTTCTGTAAAAGAATACGCTCCGTTCGAATTCGGACGGAGCGTATTACTTTAGGTTGATGATTTGACAGTTGTCGGATTCACCGTCTCGACACAGTAGCCTTTGTGACTGCATTTGGGACAGGTGAGTTTTCTTGTTTTAGGTGTGTGCGGCGCAAAAAACGCCTCTTTGAATGACGAGCGGAACACCTCATGGCATTCGGGGCAGATATACGCCGTATGATCGAAATAGTATTTGGAGATCAGAATTCCCCAAGGGATCGCGACCGCAGCCCAGACGATCAGCGGCCACCGGATCCCTGTGAGGATCAGCAGGATGATCGCCGCACACTGTAATAAGGCGACGGGAATACCCGTGAGCAGCATCGTCATATGGATTTTCTTCATTTCCTTTTTGTTGGTCATTGTATATGCTATGTCGCCGATGGATTCAAAGGAGATGTTTTCGACTGATTTCAACTCTTTTTTCAGCGCCTGCAGCTTTTCGAGCTTTTCCTTTTGTTCGCTCAGCTGTTGTGTCAGTTCCTGCTCCTGACCGTTTATGAGCAGCATGATCACATTTTCGGGATGCTCCTCTTTCAGCAGCTTTGAGATAGCGTCGATCGAAAAACCCAACTCTCTGAGAAAGCAGATGATTCTCATCTTGCTGACGTCATCCTCCGAGTAGAGTCTTCTGCCTCCCTCGGAAAGAGACGACGGAGTCAGGATCCCGCGGCTGTCATAATACTGAACGGTTCTGACGGTTACGCCGCAGAGCTTCGCGACTTCTCCTGTTGTGTAGGTTGACATAGCTTTTCACCTCCTGTGACTGTAATATAGCATATTACCTTACGTCACGAGCAATCCCTTACGCAAGGGGATTTTTCGTTTTTTGCCTATTTTTTACTGTGAATTCTCCCTACAGAATAGCAAAAACAGGATTCTTTTTCAACAAAATTTTTCCGGATCGTTTTTGCCGATCGGAGATTTTCATATCGGTTGAAATATTAATACGCTAAAACGTTAAATCGGCATTTGTATAAATGGTTGATTTTTCCGATTTGCAGACAGTGTTTTTTCTGCTTTTTCATCTATTTACATCCTGCGAAGATGTATAGTATAATTAATATAGGATTTTTAAAATTTTCATAACGAGGAGTGGTTCCAAT
This sequence comes from Ruminococcus sp., assembly GCA_017404145.1. Lineage (GTDB taxonomy): Bacteria > Bacillota > Clostridia > Oscillospirales > Acutalibacteraceae > Ruminococcoides. The sequence continues at coordinate 1,856 of JAFRCW010000056.1, forward strand.
GGGTAAGAGAATCACAAGCGTTTTGCTTGTGCTGTGTATGATGATTTCCTTTGTTGCGGTTGCGGGTTTCGCTGTTTCGGCTCAAGAGACCGATATCGCCGAAGTATCTGCGCAGGAAGAACTCGCGTCCTCCGGCACTGACTACGGATTGGCGAAAAAGGTCGAGGACGGCAACATCCTCCACTGCTTCAACTGGACACTTTCACAAATCAAAGAAGAGCTTCCCAACATTGCACAGGCGGGTTTTACCAGCGTGCAGACCTCTCCTCTTCAGCCGCATGACGGACAGTACAACTGGTACTGGCTGTATCAGCCTTCCGATTCCACCGTCGGCAATGAGCTGGGCTCTTATAATGATCTGAAAAATCTTTGTACCGAAGCGGACAAGTACGGCATCAAAATTGTCGTCGACGTTGTTGCCAATCACCTTGCGGGCAGTAACGACGGCAGTTGGGCCGGTGCGATTGCCCAAAGCTGGAGAAACGGCGACTACTTCCATAATGAGGGCGCCTGCAACAACTGGGACAACCGTTACGACGTTACCCATAAGAATATCGGTATGCCCGACCTTAACTCCGAGCACAGCGAGGTGCAAAGCCGTTTCGTCTCGATGGTAAAATCCATGAAGGACGCCGGTGTTGACGGCGTTCGCTGGGACGCGGCAAAGCATATCGGTCTCCCCTCCGAGGGATGCCAGTTCTGGTCAAAGATTTCCGCTGTCGGAATGTACAACTACGGCGAGATCCTCGATAACCCCGCCGGCAGCAGCGGCGATGACTATAACAACAGCCTGATGAAAGAATACGCCAACTACATCGGCGTTACCGATTCGAGCTACAGCGGTCACATCACCGGCTGTATCCGTGATAACAAAACCGACACATGGACAGGAAAATGGACCAACGCGGGCGTTCCCGCAAGCCGTGTCGTTTACTGGGCGGAAAGCCATGACACTTTCTGCAACAACGGCTGGACGAACAGCTTGGGTGAGTCTGTGATCGACAGATCTTACGCGGTAGTCGGCGCAAGAGCGAATTCCCAGTCTCTGTATTTCTCAAGACCTTATGATCATAACCATGACTCCATCGGTTACGGCAAGAAGGGCAGCACTCATTATACCTCTAAAGAGGTTGCGGCGGTCAACCACTTCCACAACGCGATGGCGGGTACCGGCGAATACTTCGGCGCCGACAACGGCTGCTTCGTTGTTTGCCGCGGCGGCGGCGCGGTCATCGTATCCCCGAACGGCTCCAACTTTGATATCACCGTTAAAAACGGCGGCGGTATGGTTCCTGCGGGCACCTATACCGACGAGGTCTCCGGTTCCACATGGACGGTAACCGGAAGCTCTATCAGCGGCCATATCGGCTCGAGCGGTATCGCGGTCATTTATGACCAGCCTCAGGCGGGTCCCAGCGCGTTCGCAAACCCCGGCAACACTTCTTATAAGACGGATACCATTACCGTCACACTGGGCTACAGCAACGCGACCTCCGGCAGCTATTCGATCGACGGCGGTTCTTTCAAGAGCTATACCAACGGCCAGACCATTACCATCGGCTCCGGCGTCAGCTACGGCTCCACGACAAAGCTTACCGTGAAGGCGACCAACGGTTCTTCTACCGATCAGGCGACCTATACCTATACAAAGCTGGATCCCAACGCGACCCAGACGATCTATTTCAACAACAGTTACTACAACTGGTCCCGTGTATACTGCTATCTTTACACCGAGAATTACGGCAACGTTGTTTCTAACAATGAATGGCCGGGCGTAGAGATGACCAAGGGCACGAACAATATCTACTACTATGACGTTCCCAAAGGTCTGGAGAACGGCAGAGCGATCTTTACCGAATATTCCGACAACAACGATCACCGTTATCCCGGTGACGGCGATCCCGGTTTGGATCTGAATAACAACTCGATGATTTTCGGTGATAACCGTTCATGGACGGTTTATACCGGAGGTCCTGTCACACCTCAGCCTACCACTGCTCCTACTACCGCTCCGACGAATCCTCCCGTACAGCCTACCCAGCCTGTTACCGGAGACCTGCTGATCGGCGATCCCGATCTGGACGGTATCGTTTCTATCATTGACGCAACCGCGATCCAAAAATATCTTGCCAATCTCAAAGTGCTTTTCGGCAGAGGTCTGAGAGCGGCGGACTGTGATCAGGACGGCGTTGTATCGGTAATTGACGCGACAAAAGTTCAGCGTTATCTTGCGAATGTCAAAGACAATAATTCCTATGTCGGACAGTATACCGGAGGCACTGCCCCCGCTACCGAGCCGACAACCGTTCAGCCGACGAATCCTCCGATTTCCGGCGATAAGGTGATCTTGAACGCGTCTGCTACCAGCACGCTGCCCGAGAAATGGTACGCGTGGACATGGAGCTCCGACAGTGACGGCAAATGGATTGCCGGCGACGGAGAAGTGTCCTCGGTTATCTTTACCGGTTTGTCCGCGAACGTGATCTTTGTCAGAGCAAATCCCGATATGGATATCGACTGGAACAACGGTTCCGTATGGAACCAGACCGATGACCTTACCACCCAGATGGGCGGAACTTTCACCACCAACAGCTGGGCTGCCAACCGTATGGTCGGATCTTGGTCATAAACCAAAATAGTAACCGCCCTTATTCCTTGATCGAGGAATAAGGGCGGATTTTCTTTTGACCGAATTCTGATAATCAAAGGCATAATCAGCCTTCGTTTTTCGGATTGTTTTGAATCAGACTTTCCAGCGTGCTGAAGAGGGTGTCCGGCTGGACCGGCTTGGAGAGGTGCGCGTTCAGTCCCGACTGCAGACTGCGCTGGACGTCCTCGTCAAAAGCGTTGGCGGTCAGCGCGATGATCGGAATGGTTTTTGCGTCGGCTCGGTTCATACCGCGGATCGCTCGCGTTGCTTCAAGGCCGTCCATCTCCGGCATCCGCATATCCATCAGGATTGCGTCATACCAGCCCTCGGGATGAGAGGAGAAAGCTTCTACAGCGATTTTGCCGTTCTGGGCGTGGTCAACTTCGAGCTCGCGCATCTGCAGAACCATTTTCATAATTTCGGCGTTGACCGCCATATCCTCTGCCAGAAGGATCCTGCGGCCGGCAAGGTCGATTTTTTTACGATTCTGCTTGTATGACAGATTCTTTCGCTGTAATGCCGCCTGAAATTCTTCGATAACAGAGGAAGCGAACAGCGGCTTGGACAAGAAGCTGTCTACGCCTGTTTCCATCGCTTCGTCCAGGATATCATCCCATTTGTAGGCGGTAAGGATAATGATCGCGGATTCGTCCCCTGTGATCTCACGGATATGCTTTGTGGTTTCGATTCCGTTCATCTGAGGCATCTGCCAGTCGATGAGGATCAGGTTATACGGTTCTCTGCGGGCGTGGCGCAGACGAACCATTTCGATTGCCTGTTCACCGGAGGAGGCGATTTCGGACGCGATACCCGCTTTTTCCAGAACCAGCTTGGCGTGTTCGCCGGCGATCGGATCGTCGTCAACGACCAAAACCGTCATATCGCCGGGGTGGATTTCCGTCTCGGCGGTTCTTGACATATCATATGCCGCATCGGACAGAGTCACCGTTACCACAAAGGTGGTGCCTTTTCCCTTAGCGCTTTCCACACGGATGTTTCCGTTCATCATCTCCACGATGTTTTTGGTGATAGCCATACCGAGACCGGAACTGCCGAATTTGTTGGTGGTAGAAGAATCCTCCTGTGAGAAAGTCTCAAAGATTTTCGGCAGGAATTCTTCGCTCATACCGATACCGTTGTCGATCACGGTGAATTGCAGGGTGGATTTTCCGTCGTAGCGCGCCGTACGTTCTACCTGCAGTTCGATGCAGCCGCCGCTGGGTGTGAATTTCACCGCGTTGCCGAGAATATTGATCAGCACCTGTCTGAGCTTCATATTGTCGCCGATGTAGAAGTCGTCTACGTGACCGATAATATGACACTGATAGTCGAGTCCGTTTTCGTGACACTGACTGCTGAACATGGTGTTTATGGCTTCGAGCAGTTTGGAGAAGGAGAACTCCTCGTTCTTGAGCGTCAAACGACCGGATTCTATTCGGGTCATATCCAGAATATCGTTGATCAGCTGCAGAAGATGCTCTGCGGAGGAGCCGATTTTTTTCAGATAATCTTTTGTTTTTTCGGGAGTATCGGGATCGTTAAGAGCGAGATTGTCCAGTCCGATGATCGCGTCCATGGGGGTGCGGATCTCGTGACTCATATTTGACAGGAACGCGGTTTTCGCTTTGCTGGCGTCTTCGGCGGCGGCAAGCGCGTCGCTGAGCGCCTGACGCTGCGCCATCTCCTTACGGGTTTGAGCATCCGTGTCGGCAAAGCAAGCTCCGATTTGCAGAATGTCGTTATTGTCGCCCGTATGACGCACACCGGCGGCGCGGACCGTTTCATAGGATTCTTTTCCGTGACGTGATACCATATAGGTCAGGCTGATGACCCGGTTGTTTTTGAGCGAATTTTTGAGATTGTCAGGCTGAACAAAACGTATGAAGTCTTCCCGATACGCTTCTGTTACATATTGGTTCGCGTAAGCGGTGACAGCGTCGAGATAGGGGAAGTGATCACTCTCTTTGAAGCCTTTGCCGTCAAGATCCCTGTGCGCCTGATAGCATACGCCTTCGCCGTTTTCCAGATCGATATAATAGACGCTCCAGTAGTCCGATGACAGCGCGGAGATCAGGTTGTTCTGCTGTTCTCTCTGCTTCTTTTCCTTAAGCAGACTTTCCTGCAGAGCAAGACGCTGTTCCAGCTCGTCCTGTTTCACGCGGTTTTCCGCATCTGCAGTTTCTCTCTCCAGCTGCAAACGGTTGTTTTTCTGAATTTGATATACAACAAAGCCAAACATCACCAGCATGACCATAACGGTAAGAATCGACTGAAGAATGCTCTTCTTGATGGTGCTTTTTGAGATGGGACTGATGCTCTCGTTAATGATACTTTCACGGATCAGATAGGTCAGCTGCCATTTTGTTCCGACAACAGGGGTATATGACAGGGTTTCTTTGATTCCGTTATATGAGAAAGAGACAACGCCCGAAGCTCCCCTCTGAAAGTCTGACAAAAAGCTTTCATAGGAATAGGGTTCTTCAAATTCCGCATGCTTCAGCGCGTCCAACAGATTGTCCTCTTCCGCAAGACCTCCCAGAACATAGCTTGTCAGCGAAGCTCCTTCCTCCGTATAGATGTTGCAGAAGGTGGTATCGTTGACGTCTGTCGTCATGGAAACGCCTTCGAGCATTTGAGAGACGTCCATCTGCATAAAGCAGACGCAGAATTGTTTGTCCCGGAACGGAATGTCCACAGGAACGGCAATAATGATCTTTTTTCCGATACTGTCTGGATTGAGTACGGAGATATCCGGTTCTGTCAGCGTCCGATAGTCAAAGGAATAATCGTCGATATTTGTCTGTATGCCGTTTGAGGTATAGATCAGACCGTCTGTATCGACACAAGCAAAGAGTTCCAGATTATAATGACGCTTTACATGTTCCTCGTATGCCGCCAGATGCTCCATATCGCTCATGTTCTCATCGGTGTGCATATCCAGAGAAACGTAGATTTCATCTATTTTATCCTGCAGGTTGTTTTCTACGACCTGTTCCCGGCGGTCGGCAAGCTCATCCAGATACATCAGGCTGACGGTACGCACCGCTTTTTCTGTATCTCTCTGTGTGCTCTGTCCCATCCATAGGGTACCGGCGACCATTACCAGCGCCAGTACGACGCTGCCGACAAAGGTAACGGTAGCGGTATAATTCCTTTTTCCGGATTTTTTCATTGTCCTCATCTCCCGAAACGCATTGGGTATTACGAATACGCGGCTGCAATCATACTGTATAGACAGCAGATGTTTGTTGCATATTGGTATAAAACATCCGATTCGTCATTAAAGATTTGTAGACTATACACAAACTATTATAACAAAACTGTCCGAAAAAGTAAATATCATTATCAAAAAAGTTTAAAAAGGATGTTTTCGGCGAAAATATTTCTTTTTGGAAACTCAACGGTTCTGCCTTGTCATCCATCCATAAAACCGTTATAATATTCTTGAGGTGAGGGCTGTGCTGACAAAAAGGAACATCGTGAGAAAATATATCCGTTTCTACGGATGGGTACAGGCAGTAGGCTTTCGATGGCGCGCGATGCAGGCGGCAGAGCATTACGGCGCGACCGGATGGGTCAAAAATGAATATGATGATTCTGTCAGTATGGAGATACAAGGCACCGAGCGTCAGATCGACGACGTGATCGCAGCGATTGAACGCGGGACATATATCCGCATCGACCGTATGGAGGTCAAGACGCTTCAGCCCGATCCCGAGGAACGCGGCTTTCGGGTGAAATACTAGGCGGGTTGATTCTCTCGCTGTATTCAATCGGCGTTTTTCAAGACAGAAGCAACAGCGGGTTGCTTGTGTTTGATCTGCATTCATATTAAAATGAGATACAAGGAGGTGTTTTTATGGACACAAAAGACGTTATCTATGAACTCAGAACAAAGAACGGGTTGTCTCAGGACGAACTGGCAGAAAAGGTTTTTGTGACAAGACAGGCGGTATCCAGATGGGAAAACGGTGAAACCGTACCGAATACCGATACGCTGAAATTGCTCTCCAAGCAGTTCAACGTTTCTATCAATACGCTTCTCGGCGCGCCGCGGCAGCTGATCTGTCAGTGCTGCGGAATGCCTCTCGAGGACGCTCTTATCGGCAGAGAAAAGGACGGAACCCTCAACGAAGATTACTGCAAGTGGTGCTACGCCGACGGCGTCTACACCTACAGCGATATGGATGATTTGATCGAGGTATGTATTCCTCATATGGCGAAAGAAGGCTTCTCCGAAGAGCAGGCGCGCGCATATATGAAACAAATGCTGCCGCAGCTTAACTACTGGAAACGCTATGAACAGCTCAGCGACGACGGACAGTTTGAGGCGTTTAAGAAACAGCTGATCCGGGAAATCAACGATCTGCATATCGAAGGTATGCCCAAAGTGGAAAAGCTCAATGCGCTGATCGGATCTTTCGTCAATCTTGCGTTCCCGCTTCCTAATGGAGCAAAGGTGAAGTTTCTCGATGATCAGACAACATACTTAGGCAATCAGCTGGAATCGGAATTCGGCGGAGATCGGTGCTTCGGTATCCTTGCGAATATGGATTTCATCTTGATATGCACATATGAGGCACAGGGCGCCGATCCGGAGCTGGTTCTGTATAAAAAGAGATAAAAACTCATTACCGATATCACAATTCTCCGTTTGGAAATGATCCAAGCGGAGTTTTGTTTTGTTTTTATCATTTTTCAAATATCATATGATAAAACCTATTGCATTTCACCCAACTTATGATATGATGATGACAAGAATCGTTGCAGTTTTATCCCTTGCGGTTTTTACACAAAAATCCGATCTAAACATTTCTCACATGTAAAAATGAAAGGAGTATCAAATGAAACACATCAATGTAGTCAACGGACCCCAGAACGCTTCTTCTATCATCCTCGGCTGTATGCGTATGCCGGCGCTGACGACGGATGAGGCGGCAGCTGTTATCAGCACGGCTTATGAACAGGGAATCAACTTTTTTGATAACGCTACCTGCTACGGAGAAAACGGCGAGGCGGAGACCCGCTTCGGCGATGCGTTCGAGAAAACAGGGATTCGCCGTGAGGACGTCTATATCCAGAGCAAGTGCGGCATATTGTTCCAGAACGGCGAGTTTAATTGGACAAAAGACAATATTCTCAGCAGTGTCGACGACTCTCTGCGCAGAATGAAGCTTGATTATCTTGACGCGCTGCTGCTCCACCGTCCCGATCTGCTGTATGATCCCGAGCAGATCGCCGAGGCGTTTGACGAACTGGAGAAAAGTGGCAAGGTACGCTTTTTCGGCGTCAGTAATGTTCCGACAATGATGTTCGAGGTGCTGCGCCGGTATATCCGTCAGCCGCTGGTGTTTGATCAGCTGCAGTTTTCTCTTGACCAGTCTCAGCTGCTCGATCAAGCGCTGTACGTCAATAACCTCACCACCGATCGTTCTGTCAGCCGCGATAACGGTACACTGGATTATTGCCGACTGCATGACGTTACCGTCCAGGCGTGGTCGCCTTTGCAGCGCGGTTTCTTTGGCGGCTGTTTTGTGGATGATCCGGATTTTCCTGAGCTAAACCGTGTCCTCGGTGAACTGGGAGAGCAGTACGGCGTGTCCAAGACGGCGATCGCTATCGCATGGATTCTCCGTCACCCGGCTAAGATACAGGCGATCGCCGGTACGATGAATCCCGAACATCTGAAGGATATCTGCGCGGCGTCAAAGGTCGATCTGACCCACAACGAGTGGTATCGGCTGTACCTCGCTTCCGGCAAATTTCTGCCGTAAGCAGTACCGAGCGTTGATGGTAGAACGAAACTATCGTTTGTTTTTTTAAAACGGAGAGTACAAATATCGGTGTGTTTTAAAAACCATATCAACGGTCAAGCTTCTGGTTGCATTTCAGATCAGCTTGTGATATGATTAATGACGCAAGAATTGCATAACAAAACGAAAGGATGAAACCTATGAAAAAACATTGGATTATCAGTTTGCTTCTCTGTTTTTGCCTGATAACAGCGATTGTTTTCACCGGCTGCAGCGGCAATACAACCTCCGGTACTTCGGATGAAACCACCGACGCGGCGACGGTTGACGAGGCAAAGACCGACGGTATCGACTATATGGTGCTGGTCAACAAAACACACAAGCTCCCCGATGACTGGGAGGAAAAGCTGGAGACGGTGCATATCACCAACTCTGTCGGCGATGATGTTGAGGTTGAGAAAAAAGCCTATGACGCTTATCTCGAGCTCAAAGCCGCGTTGGAGAAGGAAGGCGTCTATGTCGATCTTGACTCCGCGCGCAGAAGCGTTGCCGATCAGCAGAGGATCATGGACGAATTTACCGAGCAGTACGGCGCCGACTACGCGGCAAAAACCGTTGCGAAGCCCGGCTTCTCCGAGCATCACACCGGTCTTGCGCTGGATCTGTACCTGATCATCGACGGCAAGGATATCGTCGAGAACGAAGATATGATACAATATCCCGAGATCTGGGCGACGATCCACGAGAAGCTGCCCGAATACGGCTTTATCCTCCGCTATCTCGAGGGCAAGGAGTATATCACCGGCTACGGTTATGAGCCGTGGCATATCCGCTATCTCGATAACCCTGATATCGCTAAGGAGATCACCGACAAGGGTACGACTTTTGAGCAGTATCTCGGCGCCTACACCGGCGGCGAGGTAAGTATCGACTACGGTACCTCCGGGATCTATACCGAGGAAGAGCTGAAGGACGCTGTGATCCAGATCGAATGCAAATTTGCTTTCTGGGGTGACGTTGATCTTAAGAGCATCCGTTACGCAGGTGATGAGGCCGTCACCGAAGAAAACCTTGCAAGAATGAACGAGATCAATCCCGAGAGCAACTATACGCAGGTTGTCGAATTCCTGATGGATTTCCATACGCCCGAGGATATCGGCGAGCTGACTTTTAATGCGGACGCCGACTACACGGATTATCAGTGGTGGCTGGCGCGCACTGCCGATGACGGTTGGGAAATCGTTACTTGGGGCTACTGATATCAAATCTCAAATAAACTCAACGCTCTGTTTTTCCGAAAAGAAAAACAGGGCGTTTTCTGTTTCACTATATGAATTTGTTTTCGCGGTTTATACGAAACGCTGACGGCTGTGAATGTGTGATTGCCAATCATACGAAAACTGCGTAGGAACAAAAATTTGAAAAAGAGGTTTTTGTGGACAATTTTCGGCTTTTCTGTTATGATAAAAGCAGTAAGAAAACCGATGACGCTGTTTCGTCTGTTCGAAAAACCACCGACGTATATAAGAGAGTCCGAAATGGAAGCATTAAGCAAAAATCAAATCCCTTCATGGCTGAAGCTCGATCATGCCGCGATCATATATCCTCCGACCACCTCACGGAGAATCGCGGCGATGTTCCGCCTGTCTGTCAGTCTGGATCATACGGTTGATAAAGATATTCTTAAAGCTGCGCTGCAAAATACCCTTCGCCGGATTCCGTCTTTCGGTTACCGTTTGCGCCAAGGACTGTTCTGGTGGTATTTTACCCGCCTCGACGCCGAGCCTGAGATCAAGGACGACGCCAACAATCCGATGCTGAGGATCGACGAAAAACGCAACCGATATTATTTATTCCGCCTGCGCTGTTATGAGAACAGGATCGCGCTGGAGGTCTATCACGCGTTGGCGGACGGTACCGGCGGACTCACCTTTTTGATGACGCTGACAGCAGAGTATCTGCGTCTGAAATGCAATGATCCGATCGAATACAGCGATATTGTTCTGAACCCCTCGGACGCTCCCGATCCGGAAGAATATGAAGACAGCTATATCCGCTTCAGCCGCAAAGCCGGCGCAATGGAGCAGTCGACAAGAGCCTATCATGTCCCCGGCGCCGAAGAGGATCCTCATATCCTGAATCTTATCACCGGAAAGATCCCGCTGGATGAATTGAAAAGTACAGCCAAAGCGTACAACTGCCATATTACATCGTTTTTATGCGCAGTGATGATCGACGCGATCCAGCAGATCCAGGAAGAGAACGCTCAGAAAAAGCATCCTATCATCATCTCCGTTCCGGTAAATCTCAGACAGTTTTATCCGACAAAAACGCTTCGGAACTTTTCTTCCTATCTGTTTGTGGGGATCGATCCCAAGCTGGGACACTATTCTTTCGATGAGATCGTCTCTCAGGTCAGCGGCCAGATGTCTCTGCTGGCGACAGAAAAGCGGATGAACGCGAAGATGACCGCCAACGTTCAGATGACAAATAACATTTTCTTCCGCGCGATCCCGACCTTTATCAAAAAACCGATTTTATCCGTCGGAGAGCTTTTGATGGGAGACCGCTGCTGTTCCAATTCTTTGTCCAATCTCGGTTATGTATCATTACCGGATACCTTGGAAAAGCATATTGATCGACTGAACTTTATGCTCGGAAGACCCCGCGCAAAGCCCGGCTCGACTACCTGCGTCGGCTATGGGAACAATCTGTATATCACGTTTTCACGAAAGATAAAAGAAACCGATACCGAAAAATATTTTTTTCAAAAGCTGGTACAGCTCAACATTCCCGTTGAGATCGAAAGCAATCACAGGAGCTGAATCACTATGTCATATTGTGTGAATTGCGGCGTAAAGCTCGCGGACAGCGAACCAGTCTGTCCTCTGTGTCAAACGCCCGTTATCAATCCCAATCAACCGACGGATACTCACAGAGCTTATCCCGATCATATGGATCGTTTTCCGCAGAAGCATATCAACCGAATGTTTGTTTTCAGACTGGCATGGCTTGTTGCGGGGATCGTTTCCGCGACATTTCTCCTATGTGATTTTTTCACGGCAGGATCCATCGGATGGTCGGTTTATGTGGTACTGGGAGTGTTGTTTATCGGAAGCGTCGCGTCGGCGTTTTGCTTTGCGTCTGTTTATGCTGCCGTGATTCTTTCCGCCGGCTGCACCTTAGCTTTGCTGGCGATCATCGCGTGGATGAACAGTGGGTGGAAATGGTTTGTCTATCTGGCTGCTCCGTTTACCTTGATTTTGGGCGTTTTATTTTTTGTATGCATCCTTACGATCAAGAAAAAGATCAAAAGTCTTTTGCGGGGGATCGCTGTTTGTCTTTTGGTATGCGCAGTCGCTTTGATTGCGATAGAGATACTGACCGATTTATACGGCGGTCAGCTGGTTCATCTTTACTGGTCGATATATCCGTGCGTTCCGATCAGCGTGATCGCGATAGGCTTGTTTATCCTCTCCTTCAACAAAAAGCTCTTGGCGGAGATCAAAAAAAGAACGTTTATATAAAGATGAATACCGAACGATATGATTTTGCCGTTTTCAGTATACACAACAATCTCTGTTTGGCAGATACTTAAAACTGAAGACTGAAAAATGAATGATACAAAGCAAAATCCTGCCACATTGTGACAGGATTTTCGCTTCGATCGGAGTGAAGTACGCTTGAATTTGTCGGTAGCCGGTTACCTCGTCTTCGGTTCAACACCTCCTGACATACCGTCCATCTGCGCTCTCGTTAAAAACAGTCCGCCGGACTGTTTTTACCCTCGGTTCTTCGCGCGGCTCGAACCTTGGTACACTCGCCTTCAAATCCCTTCACTCCTCTATTGCTGGTAAAATTATGAAGGGGAGATATCTTTTGTGGATATCTCCTCTTCATGAATTATCGGAGTGAAGGGATTTGAACCTGCGGCCTGATGGTCCCAAAGGCGTTCGAACCTGGTGTTACATGTGCATGAAAACCATTTGACCCTTTCCGCTCCGGAAAACTTGCTCTCCGGCGCTCTTTTCTCCGCTGCCTCCACGTCCTCCGGAGTCGGTTGTGGTCAAACATGTGGTCGTATGGAAAACGCTCTTCGTGTATGTACCGGACGTCCAGCAGATAGCTGAGCAGTCCTTCGATCTGCCCCCGCATCCGCATATCGGGGACGGCAAGATACTGGAAATAGCACTGATCAATCAAGAAATAATTCGCTGCAGCCATGGTATCAATGTTCTTCCGGCTCGGATCCTCGATCAGATATTTTTTCAGCCGAGCGTTGGATTCGGAACCTGACAGGTGTTTCGTATAGAGACGCCGCCGGGGACTCTTCGTACTTCCAACGTACAGGCAGGCGCCGTCTACCTTGTCAAAGATGGCGTACACCACCGGAAGCCTATCCTCCAGATCCGACGGCTGCAGACCGTCAAAATCATACCGCTGCTTGCTGTCCAGCAGCTCCTCGACGATTCTTTGAGCTTCCGCCAGACGATCCATATATTCGTCCATTGCCGACACCTCCAAAAGTTTTTGTGAGTGTAGCTCTCTTCCGCCGGAAAGTCAAGGCTGTTTCGTATATTTCCACGCTCATTTTTTGCGCCGCAGTAAACAAAGAAATACGGCTGCAGCCACGATAAGCATTATTCGGCAACTTTTAATTTCAAATAAAAATCTGCCGAAATTCTGTTGACTTCCGGAATGGTTTCGGCTATAATAAGGACAGAATCAAAAACTGCCGCAAATTACGCATTTACAGGTGGTGCATTATGGAATACATCAGCCGACATATGGAAAACCGCATCCTGGAGCTGAGCCGCTCCTACTCTGCGATCCTGCTGACCGGTCCCCGGCAGGCAGGTAAAACGACCATGCTGCGGGAACTGGCGGAGAAGGAGAATATCGGCCGCAAGTACGTGACGCTGGACAATCTTACCGAGCGGGACATGGCAAAGAACGATCCCGCCCTGTTCCTGCAGCTTCACAAGCCGCCGGTGTTGATCGACGAGGTGCAGTACGCTCCGGAACTCTTCACCTATATCAAAATTCATATCGACGAGCATCATAACCCCGGCGACTTCTGGATGACCGGTTCGCAGATTTTCCGGCTCATGCGAGGTGTGCAGGAATCGCTAGCCGGACGCGTGGCGCTGCTGCACATGTCTCCAATGTCCCAGCGGGAGATTACCGGCGCACCATGCGTGCCGTTTACCACGGATATGGAACGCCTGCTCGTCGAACGGGATCAGATTGCCCCGGTCACTACGCCAGAACTGTTTGAGCGCCTATGGCGCGGCTCCATGCCGGGCCTTGTCAGCGGCGCGACGCCGGATCGCAACGTCTTCTATTCGTCCTACCTCTCCACCTACGTGGAGCGGGACGTGCGGGAACTCTCCGGGAATGTGGACGCACTGAAATTCAATCGCTTCGTCACTGCAGTTGCCGCTCGATGTTCGCAGCTTTTGAACTACAACGCGCTGGCGGAGGACGCCGATATCGACATCCAGACCTCCAAGGCGTGGATCAACATTCTCGAAACATTGGGGATCATCTTCCTGCTGCATCCCTATTCCAACAACGTCCTCAAGCGCACGATCAAGACGCCAAAGATATATTTCTATGATACCGGCCTCGTTTGCTATCTCACGCGCTGGTCCTCCCCGGAGGTGGCCGAGAGCGGCGCCATGAGCGGCGCTCTGCTGGAAAACTACACCGTGTCGGAGATCATGAAGAGTTATCAGAACGCAGGGCTGGAACCGTATCTCTACTTCTATCGCGACCGCGACGCAAAGGAGATCGACGTCATCCTCGAGGGCGACGGCAAGCTCTGCCCGCTGGAGATCAAGAAAACCGCCACGCCGGACAAACGCCTGACCCGCGTCTTCCACGTGATCGACAAGTCCCCCCTTCAACTCGGCACCGGCGCCGTCCTCTGCATGGCGGATAAATTCAGCGCCTTCGACAGCAATAATCTGATTGTCCCGATTTGGATGATTTAGTTGCACGGGTGAACTACTCGCTTTATAACAAATAGAAAGTATGGTGCAAAGATGCGTATTTTCAAAAAATATCGTTCAGGAAATAAAGTCACTTTATTTAATGGGGACTGCAAAGATCTGTTGAAATCCTTGCCCGACGAATCAGTTGATTTAATTATAGCTTCTCCACCTTACTGTATAGGGAAAGCATATGAAGACCCCCATGACGATCTGGAATCATTTAAGAAACAGCACGAGGAAATATTGCCAGATTTATACCGGGTATTAAAAACTGGGGGAAGTATTTGTTGGCAAGTCGGATATCACATTTCCGAATCATTCGTCATCCCTTTAGACTATGTCGTTTACGAGTTGTTTACATCTCTCAGTATTGATAAGAAGTACCCCTTTATCCTTCGGAATCGTATTATATGGACTTTCGGACATGGGCTAAACAGTTCCAAGAGATTTAGTGGTCGCCATGAAACAATACTCTGGTTTACGAAAGGCCCTGAAACAGTTTTTAATCTGGACGACGTTCGTGTACCACAAAAATATCCCGGAAAGAAGTCGTATAAGGGAGCTCATAAAGGAGAGCTTAGCGGGAATCCGCTTGGTAAAAACCCATCTGACGTATGGACAGATCCTTTACCTGAGGAATCAACGGACGTGTGGGATATTCCAAACGTAAAGGCAAACCACATAGAAAAAACCGAACATCCATGTCAGTTTCCTGTGGCAATCCCCAGCAGGTTAATAAAAGCATTAACTGACAAGAACTCCCTTGTGCTGGATCCATTTATGGGAGCAGGGACTACGGGTGTTGCTACTGTGATCACAGGAAGACGATTTGTAGGTGCAGAACTGCAAAAAAGCTATTATGAGATATCTAGACAACGGATATTGGACGCTTCAAACGGAACGGCTAAAATTCGGCCAGACACTCCGGTTATGACGCCTAATCCAAATACAGCCGTGGCAAAACTACCGGACGAGTTTGCTTATGCAAGGAGAGAGAAAAATGAAAAAGCGTAAAGCTAAGAAGTTGACCCAAGAACAAAAAGAAGCACAAGCAAAGAAAAGAAGAGAAGCGGCCTTTAGGCGGAAGATCAAGGGAAGCTTTGTTGATTCTGGTTTTATATTCTTCCCGACGGTCAACAAAGAATTCAAAATAGGGAATAGAGTTGTCGAACTGGATTACGTTTTTATGTATGAAAACATAATCATTATTTGCGAGGATAACTGTAAGGGGAAGAAAGATAAAAACCATATTAGGTCAAAAAACGAAAGCTTTTCCGAAATAAAGAGCAATCCTCAAGTATTTGTTGATTGGCTTGCCACTACATTCCCCGAACATAGTGATGACGTTAAGAAATATCGGACTGATCGTGTGTTGCTTTACTATATCTATATTTCTCAAAATGATATTGATCTCACAGAAGATGAGAGAAAAAGATATAGCAATCTTCATTTTTGGGATCCAGACACTTTATCTTTCTTCAGCAGAATGTCTCAATGCATTCATTACTCTGCAAAATATGAATTATTCCGCTACCTAGGTATTAAGGACGATGACATTGGATTTAGCCGAAGCGAAGAAGGAAAAACTGTAATTAAGGCTCCCATTATTTATCCACAAGACGCCATGGGGCTCCGCAACGGAATTCGTGTTGTTTCTTTTATGATGTCTGCGGAGAAGTTAATGCGTACAAGTTACGTTTTGCGCAAAGATAGCTGGCAGGAGTCCATGTTCTTATATCAGCGACTAGTCGAGAAAGAAAAGATAAAGGGAATCAGAAGATTCCTTGCGGATAAAGGAGTCGCTTTTTACAATAACATTATTGTTGCACTGCCGGATAGCGTTAAATTTGAAGATGATTCGGACAATCACAAACTACTGCCTGTAAATGAAGTGGCTGATTTTCAACATTGCAAACTCGTCATACCCGATGAAATGAACAGCATCTGTGTAATTGACGGTCAGCATCGGATATTTGCTCATCATGAGGCGCCAACGTCGGATAAGTATGAATCTAAGATTTCGATTTTGCGTAACCAACTCCACCTATTAGTTACTGGGTTGATATTTCCTCCGGAAATGACTGAATCTCAGCGGATGCAAATTCAAAGCGAAATCTTCCTCGATATCAATGATAATACGAAAAAGGTCGCCGCCAACGTGTTGACCCATATCGAGATGATTAAAGACCCGTTCTCAGACGTTGGTCTAGCTCGGCGCGTAATCGAAAAACTTAATCGTAGCCGTGTCTTCTTGAATCGTTTTGAGCTATCGGGATTAGACGAAGGGAAAATAAAAGTAGCTTCTATAATCAAATTTGCTTTAAGATATCTCGTTTCCGTTAATCCGGCAGAAGGAAAAACGAGTTTGTATTCGTTTTGGGATGGCGATAAAGAAGCGTTTACGAATAAAGACGAAAAAGCTTTGTCGGAATATATCAGTTTTTGTAGCGAAAGAATTGAACTGTATTTCTCTGCTGTCAAAGCTGTCTTTAAAGGCGCCTGGCATGATCCATCATCGAAGATACAGTCAGTCATATCGTTAAATGGATTCATTATTGCTTTTAATCGGCAGTTGAGTAAAAACGGCATACAAGATTTTCAATTCTATAGTGATAGCCTGCAAAAGCTCACTGTGCCATTTTCAAAAGAGGAGTTTCCATACACGTCCAGTCGATATAGGATGTTCTCTTCGAAAATCCTGGAAGACTGCTTTGGTTTTTCTCAAGACGAGATTAACAACACCTAAACAGCAATCACTTTTTCAATTCTAGCAAGAGATATTTCTATAGAGTACTCTTTATAGAGCGTTTCGAGGAACGCTGAAACACATGCGTCATCGCTTTTAAAGAAATACCGAGCGGTTTCCTTGATTGTATCTAATGCATCTTCAGATAATGTGTTTTCAAAAAAGAATAGTTCGCCTTTTATGCACAATTCGATTAAACTGATCATTTTTGGGGCTTTCTCCTTTTCTCAGTTTCTGCTAATTAGTATACCATTGCGCATTGAAAATATGCTAGGAGGCAGCCCGGAAAACATCATGGTGGTAGAATTAGAAGCTAATGCCGACGCAATTAACAGATGCCTAATTGTCTTGAATGGCACTTTAACGATTGGAGCGGTTTGATGATCAAAGTATACAACAAGCTTGTCCGGGATCGGATTCCGGAGATCATAGAATCTTCCGGAAAAACATGTACAACGGAGATCCTTTCTCCGGAAGAGTATCTCCGCATGCTTGACGCCAAGCTGGATGAAGAACTGGCAGAATACCACAAGGATCAGAATATCGAGGAATTAGCCGATCTTCTGGAAGTGATCCGATCTGCGGCAATAGCCCGTGGTTATACAACAGAAGATTTGGAGCAGGTCCGTGCAGAAAAGGCTGCCAAACGCGGCGGCTTTGAGAAGCGCATTCTCCTGAAAGAAGTATACGAGGACTGAGGTGAGCAACCATGCCTGAATACAGAGCGGCTTCCGGCAGCGCAGCCGAGGATCTGATCATAGACCTTTTTGCGGATACCTTCGGGGCAGAAAAAGCCGGGTATCTGTATTCACAGTACCCGTTTTACGACATTTATCAGAATGCCCGCTTTGCCGATTTTGTGCTGGAAAACGGGGCGACCCGCGTTGCTATCGAGATCGACGACGAGGCTTCCCACAATCCGCGGCTGGTGTCGCAGGACAACTTCTATGATGATCTGCTGAAACAAAATAGCATGATCCACCTAGGCTGGGATGTGTACCGCTGGGCGGTCCGGCAAATGCAAAAGCAGCCGGAAACAGTGAAGGACGAGCTGCGCGTATTCCTCGGCAGCGATCCGCGGTTCAAGGAGATCGAGGACTATCTGCCCTCTCAACAGGGCCGGGCACTGAAAGCCGATCAACTGGAGCTGCGGGAGTACCAGCAAGAGGCGCTGGATTCGCTGGAGTCCATGCGGCAGAACCGGGAGACCATCGCGCTTCTCTATCATGCAACCGGCACAGGCAAAACCGTGACCGCAGTCATGGATGCCAAGCGCTGCGGCGGCCGGGTGCTGTTTGTGGCGCACACGATGGAACTGGTGAGCCAGGCCTACAACACCTTCCGCGACCTGTGGCCGGAAGTGAACGTCGGCAAGTTCGCAGACAATCTCAAGGAGCCGGCCGCCCATGTGGTGTGCGGCAGCATCCAGAGCGTGGCGCTGAATCTGGATCAGTTCCGGGAGGACGCCTTTGACTACCTGATCATTGACGAGGCTCACCACGCCTCCGCAGATACATATCAAAAGGTGCTGGCCTATTTCAAGCCGCAGTTGACGCTGGGACTCACCGCCACCCCGGAGCGGGCGGATGATGTAAATATCCTGGAGATCTTCAAGAATACCGCGCACAAGCTGGATATCCAGACCGCCGTGGAGATTGATGCGCTGGTGCCGGTACGTTGTATCCGCATCCATACCAACATTGATATGACCAAGGTGCGCTTCAACAGCGTGCAATATAATATCCGCGATTTGGACGTGAAGATTTGCGTGACCGAACGCAACCAGCTCATCGTAGACACTTGGCTAGACTATGTGAAGGACAAGCG
Organism: Ruminococcus sp.; assembly: GCA_017404145.1. GTDB lineage: Bacteria > Bacillota > Clostridia > Oscillospirales > Acutalibacteraceae > Ruminococcoides. Next base: position 20,828 of record JAFRCW010000056.1, read on the forward strand.
TACCGTTGTGTTCTGCGCCTCCGTGAAGCACGCCGAGCAAATTGCGAAGCTGTTTCGGGCGGCCGGTGTCGCTGCGATTGCGGTTTCGGGCAGCATGAAAACCTCCGAGCGCAACGAGCAGCTTGCCAAGTTCGCCAGCGGGGAGATTAAGGTGCTCTGCGCCTGCGATCTGCTGAATGAGGGCTGGGACTGCCCGCAGACGGAAGTGCTGTTCGTGGCGCGTCCCACGATGTCGAAGGTGCTGTACACGCAGCAGCTTGGCCGCGGTATGCGCACGGCGGAGGGTAAAGATTATTTGATGGTCTTTGACTTCGTGGACAACGCCAGTCAGTACAACATGCCCTATTCCCTGCACCGGCTGTTCAGGCTGAAGGAATATCGCGCAGGCGGCACTGTGGTCGGCAAGAAAGGCCAGCGTGAGGCCGAGGACGATTTGTACCGCAAGGGCGAAAAGCCGGACGCGATTATCGACTATCCCGTGGACGCCACCGATTACGAGCTAGTGGATATCTTCAACTGGCAGGAAGAAGCCGCCGGGATGATCTCGCAGATGGAGTTCGTGAGGAGGGTCGATGTACAGACTGAGACCATTGAGCGTTATGTGCGAGAGGGGAAGCTGGTGCCGGATCTGATCGTGCCCATGAGTGAGCACCGCACCTTCAAGTATTTCAAAGAGGAAACCTTACAGGCCTATGCCGAGCAATATGGCTGGAAGCTCATCGATGACAGCAACCGCAAACAGCTGTTCATGGAGATGGTCGAGCAGATGGACATGAGCTATTCCTATAAGCCGGTACTGCTGAAAGCGATCATGACCTATGCCGATGCTGCCGGGCGGATGAAAATCAGCGATATCGTCTCCTATTTCCGCAGCTTCTACGAAGCCCGCCGCGCTGCCGGCCTGAAGGTGGAGAAGGCCAACAGCATTTTTGCCAAAGGCGGTTACACCGACAAGGAAGCCGAGCGGAACATCCTCTCCAATCCCTTCAAACGCTTCGAGGACATGAACATGATGCGCCACACTAAAACGCTAGGTATCATCGAGGTGGATAACACGGTGTGGAAGAAGCTGAGTTCTGAGGAAAGAATACAGATTGAAATGATTTGTGATCAGAAGCTCGAAAAGTATTACAGAAGATAGTTTTTTCTCTGGACTTCCGGTCTCCTTTGTGGTATGTGTTTGTGCTGCAAAGGAGGTGCGGAAATGGCACGGATAAGCATTGAGGAACTGTACCGCGGCGAGGGCGGCGGTGCGAAGTACGGCGTCGGCGGGATCATGGGAGCCGTTATACAGGAGATCATGATCCACGGCGTACCGAAGGAATACGACGAGCGGACGTATATCGAACTGCTGATCGTCAAGCACACGCTGATCGCGGCGGAGCAAATGAAAACCGAGGGCGACTTTGTGTCGGGGATGACCGACACGGAGCCGCCCTCTTGCTATGCGGAGGTATGAGATGAAGATTCTGGAAGAACTGTGGTACGGCAATGTGACGCCCGGCGAGCGGAGCGTGGATAAGGGCGGCCGCCTGTGGAACCTGGGTAGGCTGATCCTGCAAAACGAGGAAGAGCTCGCGCCTCTGCTCTCAGAAAAGGCGAAAGAGGTGCTGGAAAAGCTGCGGGACAATCAGTCGGAGCTGAACGATCTCAACGAGTGCGAGGTGTTCGTCTGCGGGTTCCGGCTCGGTGCCAGGATCATGCTGGAGGTGCTGGACGGCAGCGACAAGTGGGGCGAATTTGAAGAATAAGCAGTGTCCCTAGAGTTCGACTCCGTACAAATCCGCCATCAAAGCAAATCTATCGACCGACAGAAAAGAGGTTTGCCCCAAAATGTGGGGCAAACCTCGGAAAACACAGGAGCGCGGCTTCAAGCCAAAGATGAAAATACCGCCTGCGGTGCAGATGACCGCAGGCGGTATGCTGATCTTTCTTGTTGTATCAAAGAAATGTCGCCATGTAAAGCGGCAGACGCCAGACGCCGTCTTTCTGCATCACATCTTTAAAATCGGGCTTCGGAGTGGTCGATCGGCTCCTTCAGGGCTCTTTTTTCATGTCCGGCGGCAGAAAACGCCGATGTGTTTTTGCGTTTCTTTACAATCGGGAAAACAAGAACCGAAGCACTGTTTTCCGTCTTGAATCTGTAGAAAGCGCAGTTTCGAGTCGGAAATCGGTGAAATACTTCAAAGGAAGTCGAAAGAATAATTACCTCAACGGCTTGATTATTCTCACCATATATGATATAATTGACGAGAATAAGGATCGAGGTGAGTAAAATGCGGAGATTTGATTATCGCTTTCTGAAAGAAAAAGCATGGGATAATGAGATTGTAGGATACCTTTCCCAGATGCATGAGCTAAAAGGAAAGCAGATGATATACCTGCGTCAAAAACCTGCCGATGTTGAGAAGCTGGTTGAGATCGCAAAGATCCAGAGTACAGAATCCTCCAACGAGATCGAGGGAATCCGCACGACGGATACGCGCCTGCGGCAGCTCATGAGCGAGAAGACGACGCCGCGCACCCGCGACGAGAAAGAAATCGCAGGCTACCGCGACGCGCTGAATACGGTGCATGAGAATTTCAAGTATATCCCGCTGACGCCAAACTATATCCTTCAGCTTCACAAGATCATGTTCGCTCACACCGACAGCGCCTTCGGCGGTTCCTTCAAGAACGTACAGAATTATATCAGTGCAACCACGGCAGACGGAAGGGCCTATGCGTTGTTTACGCCTCTGGCACCGTATGAAACGCCGGAGGCGATGCGCGAGCTGTGCGATGCGTACAACTTTGCCGTCGGTGAAGGTAAGGTGGACCCACTGCTGATCATCCCGTGCTTTATCCACGACTTCCTCTGCATTCATCCGTTCATTGACGGAAACGGCAGAATGTCGCGTCTTTTGACAACGCTTCTTCTCTATCGCTGTGGGTACGAGATTGGCAAGTATATCTCGCTGGAAGCCAAGATCGCACGGACGAAAGAGAGTTATTATGATGCGCTGGAGGCTTCGCAGACTGGCTGGCACGAGGGTAAGGACGATCCAACCGCGTTTATCAAATACCTGTTGGGAACGATCATCGCGGCATACCGTGATTTTGAGGAACGTATGGAGCTCGTTGCTACGTCTCCCTTGGATACCGTGCGCAACGCCGTGAAAACGAGAATTGGCAAATTTACGAAAGCTGAAATCGTTGAGCTTATCACTTCCATGAGCGCCACGTCGGTTGAACGTCATTTGAGAGCGCTCTGCGAAAACGGCGAGATCGAAAAGCGCGGCGGTGGGCGATCTACTTACTATATCCGCAAGACAATCTAATCCATCATCGGTTTTTCATCATACATTTTAGGGATGACCTCGCGGCAGGTGTGCAGCGTCAGGCAGCGTAAAAACTGTGGTACAATAGACAAAGAAATGGGCTGAAATGATAAGGAACCATCATCCAAAGCACTTAAGGTGGGTGCTAAAACGCCCACCTTTTTACAACTGCGCAGTAAGGCCTTGACAAAAAACAATCTGCCGTTATAATAAACATGCGCTCGAGGTGAAGCCAAATGCTATCACCTCAGACCGAGGCTCTTGCAAAACACAGAATGGTTTGCTATAATCATTCTGTAATTGGATGGAGGATTCCGGCGTTACAATTTCCAACTGAATATCATCGACTTTCAATCGCGCAAGCGGAGGAGATCGAAAGATCAGACTGCCAAGCACCGTAAGAAGTTGAGAACTCATGGATGTACTGCGTCCAGTTGAGCACTCAATTCTTCCGGTGTTTTTTGTTTGCCTATCGACTGGAAGAACGCTCGGAACTACATACGAAAGCAAAATCAATCAAAGGAGTGTGAAAAAGTGAAATACCATATTGGTTTCCTCGATTCGTCGTAGGACGCGCGTCGACAGCGGCGGCTCCTTACATACCGAATGCAGGTATGAAATCTAAAACTCAAGGAGGTAATAAACATGAGAGAATCATCCTACAAATCCTACGATGAGCTGCCGCTGTTCCTCAACGCGGAAACAACGGCAAAGCTGCTGGGGATCTCCATCTCCGGCATGTACGAGCTGATGCACGAGAAGGGCTTTCCGGTTTTGAAAATCGGGACGCGGCTCGTGGTGCCCAGGGAAAAGTTCCGCGAGTGGGTGGAACAGAACGTGGGAAAGTGAGGAAACCCATGAGCGGCTACTATCCTTACCCCAAGCGCGATCCGATCAAAATCTATTTCCCGCTGCCCAACGAAATCTTTCTGCTGGACCTCACGCCGGGCGAGCTGGCGGTGTACAGTTACCTGATGCGGTGCGAAGATCGCAAGACGCATCAGTGTCACCCGAGCTACAGGACCATCGGGAAATTCGTTCACCTCTCGCCGAACACGGTGGCGAAGCACGTGAACGGTCTGCGGGAAAAGCGCCTGATTACGACGGAGAATACCAAGATCGTCTCCAGGAGCGGTGAGAAGCGAAACGGGACGCTCCTCTATACGATCCGCCCGGTGGAGGAAGCGCTGCGGCACTTCTACGAGCAGCAGATGCAACAGCTCGAAGCAGTCAAAGACCAGGAGAAGACCCAACGAAAGCTCGCCGAGCTCGACCGCAAACGGGAACGAGCGGGCTAGGGTCGAAAATCAAGCAGGTGAAAGAAGCGGTGCCGTAAACCGGCACCGGCCTCGGTTCACAGCGGACGGCAACGCCGACCGCACAAGGCTTTTCGGCACTTCCACACACGAAGTATTTACGGTGCCGTAAACGCCGGAATCGCCCGTGAATCAAGGAAAAACACGGCGCCATATACCGACGCCTACCATCTTTTTCGGAGACAAGGCGATTCTCGCTGGATATTCTGAAAGTGTTGTGGTATGTGTTTGTGTTGCGAAAAGAGGTGAAACGCAATGGCAAGAAAACGACCGGACGGCGACGGGCTCGTCCGCAAGCGCAAGGACGGTCGCTGGGAAGGACGCATCGTCATCGGCCACAAGGAGGACGGCACGCCGATCTATAAATCCGTCTTTGCCAAAACGCAAAAAGAGCTGATGCCGAAGCTCCACGGCGCCATCGACTGCTACCGCGACGGGGATCTGAGCGAGCAGGGCAACATGACGCTGAGCGATTGGATCGAGCAGTGGCTCACAAGCTACGCCGAGCCGACGCTGCGCGAGAGTACCGTTCGGGGGTATCGCAGTGACGTGCGTCATCACATCAAACCTGCGCTGGGCAATAAAATGCTGCGTTCCATCACGCAGCGGGACGTGCAGAAATTCTATAACGCGCTGGGGCGAAAGAAATACCGAGCCAACGACGGAAGCGAGCGCAGCCTTGCCAACGCCACGGTGCGCGGCGTCCACATGCTGCTCCACGAGATCATGGAAGCGGCGGTGCGCTCCCGGCTGATCGTTCAAAACCCGACGGAGGGAACGGTGATTCCCAAGCTCAACAAGCCGCCCATGAAGATTCTCAACGAAGAGCAGCTTGACAGATTCATGGAAGCGATCCGCGCCGAGCCGCTGTGGTACGATTTCTTCTACACGGAGATCACCACCGGCCTGCGCCGCGGCGAGATCTGCGGGCTCAAGTGGTGCGACCTGGACGAAACGAACGGAACGCTGAAAATATGCCGCTCCATTCATTCGGCTCCCGGCGGCGCGCTGGAGGTCGGCAATACGAAAACCGAGAAAGGCACGCGCACGATCCTGTTGCCGCCCAGCACGCTCCACGTACTGAAGGAACGGCGCAAGACGCCGCTGACCGAGTGGATCTTCCCAAGCCTGTTGGAGCCGGAGAAGCCGACGGCGCCCAGCGCGGCGTACCATCGGCTGAAGATAATCCTGCAAAGTGCAGGCCTGCCGGACATCCGCTTCCACGATCTGCGTCACCCGTATGTCAAGCTAAAAACAAAAAAATTTAGAGATTTTTGGTCGAAAAAGCCGACGTTCAGAATTACTCTGTCGTCGGCTTTCGTTTTTGCACCATCGGAGACTAATCGGGCACGAGAAAATCTTTTGTTGCATAGTCTATTTCAATTTGATTGTCCTTGAAGATATACACGCGGTTTATCAGACGGTCAGAGAGCGACTGCGTTAGACTTTTCGACTCAGAAACTTCCTGTGCGACGGCCTGATGTTTCTGTTTCATTTCATAATCGGTTTGAGCTTGTTTTGCCTTTGAGGATATTGTTGTATAGGCGTTTTGGACTTTAACCAATTCGACGTCGATTTGTTTCTTTTGATACTTGTACGATTCAAGATCTATTTCATTAAAAACATACTGTTCATATAGACGGCGTTTCCAGTTCTGCAATGATAAAATTTTCTTTTCAATCTCGGACTGCTGCATAGTCTGAAAATTCAAAGTATCCTTGTCGGTATTGATCCCCAAAGTTGGACGTATCTGAGCCTTAATCGTATCAAATATCGCTTGCTCCAATTCAACCGCACGGACCTGTAAACCGTTACAGATCAAAGCGTTCGATACTTCGGCATGGCGGCAGTAATACATTACATGTTTGCCGGTTCCTTTACGCGCCATAGCATGATCACAATAACCACAAAACACTTTCCCTTTCAGCGGATAACTGTGCTGCTGCCTGTTTGAAATTGAATAACCGCGTATCATACTGTTCGCCGTTTCAAACAATTCTTTGTCGATGATCGCTTTATGATGATCAGGTATCTTGATCCACTTATCCTCGTCTTTCAGCCTCATACGTGTGCCGCCAATCTCTTTTACCTCGCGCTTGCCGATAATATAAGTTCCTATATAGCGCTCGTCGCGTAACATACGAAGGATCGTAGATGATGACCAAACGCCGTTTGATCGTGAAACGTCGTGATATGGCTTACCCTTTGCCGCCTTATGCTCGCCGGGCGTAGGTATCTTTTCTTCATACAGCTTACGAGAGATTCCGGCGGCAGACAATCCCTGAGACGCGAGAATGAATATCTTACGAACGACATCGGCAGTTTCATCATCCGGTTCCATACGATCGTCAGCGCTTTTACGATAGCCATAAGGACAGATCACGCTTTGGTATTCGCCCCGCCGCATTTTTGCATATTTAGCGCTTCGGGTTTTGATCGACATATCTCGGCTGTAACACTCACTGATCAGATATCGAAAAGCTACCTCGATCCCGCCTGTATCGCCTTTGTAATTCTGTGAATCAAAGTCGTCGCTGACGGAAATAAACCTTGTATGATACAACGGAAAGACGCGCTCAATAAAATATCCTGTTTCAATACTGTTGCGGCCAAATCGCGAAAAGTCTTTGACAATGATACAATCCACCTTACCCGCTTGTACCAGCGTTAGCAGCTCCTGAACGGAGGGACGTTCAAAGTTCATTCCGGTGTGCCCGTTGTCAACAAACTCCATTAGTTCGCCGTTTTCGTATTCAGGGAGCGACATAGCTTTTTCTCTCAGTATCAGACGTTGGTTAGGAATACTCAGGCTGTCGGTCAATGTATCTTCAACCGAGAGACGCATATACAAAGCAATGTTGTAATTACTCACGCTGTCACCGCCTTAGTATAATCGTCTTGAAAACGAAAGACTATCTCAATTCCTTTATCGTGTGAGATCACGACACGATCAATCAGTCTTTCGATCAGCTCCGCGGTTAATTGATGATTGCTGTTAAGTAATAACGCATCCTCGCGAACGGATTTGTATTCTTCAACCTCGTGATCAAGCTGAGCGATCCTATCGTTATACGATGTCAATTCTGTGGATAATTCCTCTATACGCTGTTCATAGTCCTTTTTCAATGAGAAGTAATCCTCTGTCGATATGATGCCCTGCACCACATTCTCATATAAGCCCTGAATCATGCGCTGATTTCTAAGAAGCTCAGCCTTTGTCACTCCGCTGTCGGTTATGATCGAAAGGCGTTCCTTTTGCTGAGCAAACTCCAAATAGTATTCGGGAAGGCAATCGCCCAGAGCAACAGACAGCTTCTTTTCCAGAATCTCTATGACAGAACGAATCAGCTCGTCCTCGCGAATACTGACGCCGGGACAGGTATTATGCGCAATACGGTTATTTGAAATACAGTAAAAACGATATACGTCATCCTTCTTTTTACGTCTTTCACATAAACGATTCAAATGCTTTCCACAATGAGCGCAATATATTTTTCCTTTGAAAAGGTTAGGCGTATATGGATTCGTTGGCTTAGCTTTACTGATTTCGCTGATCTGTTCAAGATTTGCATTTACCTTATCAAATACTTCACGGCTGATAATCGCCTCATGTGTGTTGCATACGGTAATATAGTTATCTTCATCAGCTTTGATTTGAGAATGATCTACGGTTTTTGTTTTGCCTTGTACCAAATCTCCGATATACACTTCGTTTTTCAAAATCTTTGCCACAGTAAACGACTGCCATTTGCCGCGTCCAATCAGATTCTCGTGCTTTATCTCACCGGTAGCTTTTTTATAGTGGCTCGGCGTTACAGCGCCCATTTCGTTGAGCTTGCGGACAATCTCGCTGATACCCATGTCATCATACGCCCATTGATAGATCTGACGAACTATCTGCGCCGGTTCCTCGTCAATGATTAGATGATGACAGTTATCGGGATCTTTCTTATAGCCGTAAGGGGCACGGGAGCCGACGTATTCTCCGTCGCGCATAGCCTGACGCTGCTGCGCCTTGATCTTCTTGCCTATATCCAGCGAATACGCTTCATTGATCATGTTTTTGAGCGGAAGCATAATGCCGCCGTGAAGATTGTTGGGATCGGCGGTATCAAACTGATCTGTTACCGCAATAAAGCGTATGTTGTGCGCAAAGAAATACTGCTCAATGTAATAGCTTGTATCAATGAAATTCCTGCCAAGACGAGAGAGATCCTTGACTATCACACAATCTATGTGACCTGCCTCTATATCCGCAAGCATACGCTGAAAAGAAGGACGGTTAAAATTCCTGCCGGATAAACCGTTGTCAATGTAGGTATCGTATAACTGAAACTCCGGCTTGTTCGATAGATAGTCTTTGATAACAAGCTGTTGGTTCTCTAATGAATTACCCCGGTGACAGTTATCTTCTACCGAAAGGCGTACATACATAGCTGTACGGATATATACAGCTACCTGAGCGGATTGCCCCTTGTTGAGATTCTTTCTGCTTTTTCGTGCCATGATCAGCTTGCCATCCTTTCTGCGCTGTGTTGCGCTTGTTTTAGTTGCTCGGCGAGACGCAGAGCCTTGATATATTCATCCTGATAGTTAAATTCAATATGCAGTTGATCCTTGCTGATAACGCGAATACTGCGAATAAGCTGCATTACCGCCTTGCGATCAATTTCATCTATTTGAGAAAACCTCATAAAATGATTGATCCAGCGGTTTCTCTCGCTCCGGTTTTCCATAACTTCGGTGAGCTTTTGCTGCCAGCCCTCTATTGCGGCCTGCATGGATTCAATATCTTTGTTGTACTTGTTCTTATAAGATAAATATTCTTGCTTTGTAATAAGACCGCCTACGAGATTTTCATATAGCGTCGATTTGTAATTTTCCAACTTTGCAAGTTGACTTTCGCAGTTTTTGATGTGTCCGGCGTACTCGCGAGCCAGCTCACGGTTGATACGTTCGTGACTGATACTTGACAGAATAAGGTCGAGCGAGGCAATGTTTTCGATATGACTCTTGACAGCCGTTTGAACACACTCTATCAGATCACATTCTTTTACCATTACGCCGTCAGTACAGCCGTGTTTTTTACCTGTCGGACAGAAGTAATAAACGTACTCTTTTCCTTTGTATCTGTTGATCTTGCGCGTCATGCGTCCGCCGCAGCACCCGCAGATCAGCATACCCGAAAACAAATACACCTTATTCTCTTTCGGAGAAGTACGTGTGTCGATCCCACGTATGCGCTGTACCAGATCAAAGTCGTGCTTGCTGATGATCGCCTCGTGTGCGTGTTCAAAACGCACCCACTCGGATGAGGGTTTGTTTTCAAGCGTTTTCAGCTTAAAGTGAGGGGTTGACTGCTTTCCCTGTACCAGCGTGCCTGTGTAGGTTTCATCCTGCAAGATACGAATAACAGTAGTAGCAGACCATCTGCAATCTTTTATATCGGTGAATCCGCCCTTTGCATGGGGGAGACCGTTATTGCGTTTATACGCAAGCGGCGATGGTATTCCCATACGGTTTAACTCATTAGCAATATTGAGAGCGCTGAATCCGTCAAGCCGTTTTCTGAAAATAGCCCGCACCACATCGGCGGCGTAAGGATCGACCTCTAAACTCTTATGCTGATCGCCGGTCTTAAAATATCCGTAAACAGGAAACGCACCGACAAAGTCACCGCTGCGGCGTTTCACATCAAGGGCGCTTCGCGTCTTTACGGATATATCCCGGCAATATGCCTCATTCATAATGTTTTTCACGGATACCGTCAGATCGTCCGCCGCGTCGTTGATTGTATCGACATTATCATTGATAGCAATAAATCTCACACCGTAAGCAGGAAAGACACGGCGCATATAGCGTCCCGTTTCAATATACTCACGGCCGAGGCGAGAGAGATCCTTGACAATAACGCAGTTAGCTTCGCCGCGCTTGATCATATCCATCATTTCCTGAAAAGCAGGACGGTCAAACAGAACGCCGCTGTAACCGTCGTCGATCTTCTCAGCGACTGCCTCGATCTCAGAGTGCTGATCAATATAATCGTCGATCAGTCGTCTTTGGTTGGCTACGCTGTCGCTTTCGATGGTTTTGTCGTCCGTGTAGGATAGTCGTATGTACTTGATAGCTTTGTAAACTTCCAAAATAAAAACTCCTTTCATTGCAGAAAAATCCCCGCAATTCAAGGAGTAGTTTGTGCTGTTCAATTCCTTTTCCGATTGTTATTATACATCGGAAGATATGATTTGTCAGCCCTTTTTTCGAGAATTTTTCAAATCGTTAAGTTATAATTCCTTTGATACAATCCTCAATCGTACCCCCATCCTCGGCAAAACTTGCCTGCACGGTGAACTTGCCGCATTTGAAATGATACGGATCTTTGATTTGCCTTACAAAATCCGCAACACGTTCTTCTCTCGGCAATTCCTTGTTCACTGATACATCTCGAATATCAATCAAATCCGGCTGCGTCGATACCGGTTCTGTTTCTTTGTATATCATTTGGTTTCCTCTTTTTGCAAATACTTCAAAATCACATGAATGAGCCGGGCAGGAACGAAGTGTCCGGCTTATGGTATCTGATTTCGATTATCAGACAATACGGTTATCTTTTGCCGGCGTATCAGATTCATCATCAGTTTTTTTGCTGTCATATTGAATAATGGTGCTTTCATCAAAATCACAATCGCTCTGTCCGGCTACGGACAATACGCACATTATCATGACGCCGATAAAGCCTCCAACAAATACGCCGCCGATAAAGCAGCCAATCATTTTAATCAGTCCTTTCAAATTGTCAAGCTCGCTCGCAGACTACCTCGTACCGAGACTTTCCCATTCTCGCACAGGTGATCAGGGTGAGCAGATCTTTTCCTTTTACGATATAAATATCGTTTGTTTCTGTCGCTGTGATTTCTTTCTTTGAGATCACACGGTAATCGAGCGTATCAAAGTAGGTCGTCACGCTGACGGTATCGCCGATATTAAGGCTCGGTATATAGTCAAATACGACCATTCCGAAATATCCCGTATGACCGGCAATGACGGTATTTGTGCTTTCTCCGCCCAGCGGCAGCGAGGTATTCATCAGATGGGAACCGCCCCACGCCATATTCCCGTCGCTTGCTCCTAAGTAGATCGGAACATTCAGACCGATAGCCGGAGCGTTGATATATCCGTAAACTCCGTCATAAATACCGTAGTCGGTCAGATCCAACGCCGCGTTAGAAAAGTCAACGTCGAGATCCTGTCTGTCCTTCAGGGCTTCATTGTAGGCAACACTGTCCTCATAGAGCCTGTCTAAGTCCTTTTGAAACACAACAGGATAGTCGGATACGATCTCACCGTTATCGTCGATCAGATAGCCGTCCTCGTTGATCACACCGTCCTCAATCGCTTCTTCACGGTCGCCGTTCTGAACGTCGTCGGTAATCTCGTCAAACTGTTCGATGATTTCATCATTCTTTTTCTGTATTACTTGCTTTGACACATTCGGATACGCGAACAGCAAAAGACTGACCGTTACTAAGATCAAGGCGACGACCGCTAATACTTTATATCTCATGCTTCATTTTCCTTCTTCTCCTTTTTACAGCCCTTTTTATCAATATCATTCCCGTCACTGCAACGATCCCGATCAGCGCCACGCTGAGACCGGGAGTGACCGGAACCGTATGCGGTTCTTCGATAACCGTCATTTCAACTCTCGGTGTATCGTCACGCTCTCCCGTGACAAGCAGCCGGTGTGAATTGACAGAATAAGGCGTACAGGTCACCAGCGTTATCAGATCCTTGTCTTTTTCGGGTACAAGGTATTCGGTTTCGTCAGGCAGGACGACATTGACGTCAATCACTCTGTAATATAAAGTGTCCCCGAGGACGGTGACAGAAAACTCATTACCGATCTCAACTTCAGAAAGCCTGTCAAAAAAGATCTTGCCGGGAAAGGCCGTATGTGCCGAAATAACAGAACGGGTAGAACTGCCGCCGATCGGAAATGCGGTACCCGCTAAGTGAACAGCGCCTTTACTGAGCATATCTTCGCTGCTGCCATGATAGATAGGCAGTCGGCAATCAATCGACGGAATGTTGATCGTGCCGATCTGTCCGTTTTCCGTGATGTTCAGAATATTGTTGTATCTTTCGTCGCCCTCAAAAGCCTCGGAGGAAAAGCTGTCAGAGACAACTTCATTCAAGCCACGATTATATTCCTCCGCTTCTGCGAGCAGCGCCGCCTTATCCTCAACGGATAAGGTGTCTACAGTGTCGTTGTACTGCATGATCGCGCTCTCGGACAACATTTCGTTGATCCACTGCGAAACAGTCGGATATAGAAAGATACCTACGGCAGCTATCAGGATGATGGTAGCCAATATCGGTAAAATTTTGTTCTTCATAAGTCACCGCCCCGGGTTAGAAAGGAGTTAGGCCGCCTTATCAGCGGTATGCTTCTTCTTTTTCTTTGCCACGAAGAAGAAAATCACACCGCCCGCGACCGCAAGGGTAATAGCGATAGAATAGATGATCAGGTTGCCCTGTCCGCCGGTCTGCGGCAGAACGGTCTTGGAATCCTTGACGTCAACGGTAGAGAGTCCGAGACTCGGACCGCTCACGATATATGTACCGTTGTTGGGAGTATCGCCGTAGGTAACCTTGATCTCAACAGGAATGACGTCGGTATAACGGTTGAAGCCGGTCGGCGCCTTTGTCTCCTTTATGAAATACTTACCGCTTTCAAGCAGCATTTCCTCGTTGTTGGTGTTGTAGAAGGTGCAGATACCGTCGTTGTCGGAGGTTCCGGCTGCGAGGGCGTTGCTCTCAGCCTTCGCGTCAGTCTCGGTCTTATAAACTGCAAACTCAGCGCCCGAGAGAGTATTGCCTTCCTCGTCAAACTTATGAACCTGAATGTGAAAGGTATAGACGTAGACCTTGTTGCCGTCTACTTCGCCTTTGACATCGTTTTTATTGGTATAGACGAGCTTGACCGCCTCGTTCGGGTTACCGATCGGCTCGGTAGTGGCGTACTTGTTCAGAACAGCGGAGAACTTAACGGATACATGATCGGCAGCATAAAAGTCGGCTTTCTGCAAATAGGCCTTTTTCAGAGAAACGGTGAAGGTGGTGTCTCTGCCGGCTTCGGCAGTTACGGATACGGTATAGTCGGAGGCCGCAAGCTCGGAAAGCGTCTCACCCTCAGAATCCTCGAGGGACAGATCAAAGCTGTTTTTGTTGAGCGTCAAGCCCTTGCTCATAATATCGGAAATGACATAGCTGTTCAGTTTGAAGTCCAGAACGTCAACATCACTGACAGCGCCGACGATGGAGCTTTCGATTTCAAATTCAACGGTATCGCCGATGGATACGTCGGTGAAGTTTACATTATCACGGGTAGAATTGGTGATCTCCTTATGAATCTCAGGAGGCGTATCGTCTACCTTTTCAGCCAGATTGATATTATCGAGCGTATATACCCAGCCGTTCTCTGCGGTATAGTACGGAAGCGCAAACGCGGAGTTGGTAACCTTCTTGACATCTGCGGGATAGTTGGTAGCCCTCACATAATAGATACCCTGAGCAAGATTGTTAAAAGTCTTGGTCGCCCCGTCGGAATCGACCTTGTAGGTGCCGACGATAGAAGCGCCGGTCAGCGCAGTATCCTTGTCAAGGGCGTTCAGGATCTTCGCTCTGTTGGCGTCATCAAGATTGCCGTCCGCGACAGCCGCCTTGACCGCTGCATTGTTGACCTTGACGTCGTACTGAACGGAATACGGAGTGGTCGATGTTTTGAGGTCGGCGATCTTATAAACCGAGAACTCATAGCCGGGCTTGGTACATTCGACCGTAAAGCCGACTTTCTGCGTGGCCGTCAGCGCGGCGTTTGCAGCAGATACATAGGGAACGGAGATCGCAATCACCATGATGACCGCGAATAATATCGTGAATATTCTCTTTTTCATTGGTTTTCAACCTTTCTTTTTGATTTGTTAGGTAAGGTACAAAGAAGTATTGCGGCTAATACGGCAAGCATAGCCGAAGCAAAGCCAAATATGCCGTTGCCAATACCGCCTGTTTCGGGCATGACCGCTTTTGCGTTCTCAACGTCGAGCGAGACATTAAGAGAGGCGTCGTTATCGCCGTCGATCTCAAAGCTCAGTTTTTCTCCGTAAGGGATGAATCCGATCGCGGTCTTACTTTCCTCAAAATAGTATTTACCGACAGGCAGATTCTCGACGATGATCTGACCGTTCTCGTTGGTGGTATATACCGCGTCGTCCTCATTCTCCGACAGATCGTAGAACTTGTACTTTGTTCCGTTAGAGGATGATTTGACAGGCTTGCCGCTTTCGGTAAACAGCTTGAAGGTGACGCCCTGCATAGGCTCGCCCTTGCCGTCCGTCTTATTGAGCGTGACAGATCCGGCGTTCAGCTTGTTCTTCATATTGAAGCCGTCAACTTTGAGCATGTAGCCGGGTACAGGTTCTTCCGTAACGGTATAGGTATATTTCTTGCCGCCGTCGTGATACTTATAGAGATTCGTAAATTCATACGACCAATCTTCGTTCTCCGAGGTCGTTATCTCGTCGAGCTTTACGCCGTCGCGGTTCAGAATGACCTTGATCTGCTTCGGGCGATAGCCCATGAGATCGTTATAGTCGTCCCATGACTTTGTACCGCTTACCGTGACCTTCTCAGGCGTATAGTGGTTGGTAAAGTCACAGATCAGATGGTTGTCGTCATCGGGATCAGCGTCTACACCGGAGGATTCGCTTTCGTAATATTGCACAGCGCCCTCTTTGACTTCATAGCGGTAGAAATAGATGTGTTCGTCAAGGGACAGATCGGCATAGCCCTTCGGAAGATCGGCAAACTCGTATTTCCAGCCGGTTTCCTCGGACATAGTAGCTGAATCGATCAGCTCGTCGTCGCGGTACAGCTCGACCGTGATACTTTTAGGACGCTTGCCGTCGCGGTTATCATCATCATCCCAGGTCTTTTCGCCGGAAAAAGAGACACGCTGGATCTCATGCTCGGTAGAAATGGGAAGATTATACTGCGTGACATTCTCTGCACAGTCCTTCGTGATCTGACGGTAATATACCGTCTCGTCAAGATAGAAGTCATCGGGGGCTTTTGTTTCCTGAATGGTCAGCGTACCAAACGGAAGGACATAATTACCGTCGGCGTCTTTATACAGCGCGTCGCCGTAAACATAGTGCTCGCTGTCATACTTACAGAGATTGTTTTCATCGGTCACCAGCACCCATGTACGGGTAGGCGTCGCTTCGCTGACCTGATCCTCGTCGATATGATCGGCATAGTATTTGAAAGTGTACTCCGCGCCGGACATATCTGTATCCGCGTCCGCTCCGGTATCGGCGTTCATCTTTTGAAGCAGCACAGAAAGATTTGCAACAATGGGCTTGTCCTCAAATTCGACCTCGTATGCTTCATCCTGCGCCGTGTCGATCACCAGTTCTTTGATTTCATCGGAGCGCTCAAAATTCTCGGGTGCCTTTGTCTCCTTAACATAGAAGGTCCCGAGCTCAATGTCGCTGACAAGAGCTACGCCGTTTTCGTCGGTTGTGACCGTTGTATAAGCATTGGTTTCCTGCTCGGCGTCCGCCTGTGTCTTATAGAAGGTGAACTCCGCGCCCTCAAAGGAATACAGCGGATTGCCGTCTGTAAACTCCGGCCAAGAGGTTTTCTTGATGACCTTTGCGCTCGATGATCCCTCCGGCTCGTCCTTAACATTCAGCACCTTCAAATGATTTTTGTCATTGTCAAAGGTGAATGTCATCGTATAGACGGTATTATCCATCTTGTACTTGCACCCGGCAGGGATGACGGACTCTTTTACATAGTAAGTACCGGGAACCAAATTGCGGAGCGTCGCGCGGCTGCCTTCTGCGGTATAACCGACGCCGTTCTCGTCAAGCTGAACATAACCGATATAGTTGCTCCCGCTGGGTGAAAAGTCTGTTTTACTTTTTGAAAAGGAGTATCTGATACCCTCCATCGAATAATCGGGATTGCCGTTAGTGATCTCCGGTCGGGTTGACGCCTTGACAATCTTGCCGTAACAGGTTTTCGGCGTATCGGACACACGCAGCACCAGCGGCGCGGTCGTCGTATGATTCTTCGTGACCGTCACCGTGTAAACGGTATCGTTCTTCTCATAGCTGCTCCCACTCGGCACATATCCCTCTTTGACATAGTAGGTGCCGGGCGGTAAGAAACGCAGCGTCGCGCGGCTGCCGTCCTTAGAGTGACCTTCGCCGGCGGCGTTCAATCGGATATACCCGAGATAGTTGGAGCCGCTTGTGTTAAAGTCAGTTTTGCTTTTCGACACATAATACTCGATATTTGCAAACGAATAACTTGAATTACCGTTTGTGATCGAGGTATCGGTCGATGA
>JAFRCW010000008.1 GCA_017404145.1 Ruminococcus sp.
CCGAGAATCTCATTGATGATCTCGTCGGCTGTTTTGGTGGATACCGACGGTTCCTGCCCCTGTATCGTATAGCCGGGCAACAGAACGCCGTTGACCATAAAAGGTCGAGCATATTCGGGAGGAACAGGCGGCGATATTTCTGTGAAGAGATGCGCAAACGCCTTTTTACGTCCCTCGATGTATTTTTGCGCCGCTGCTTTGTCGGTATAGCGTTTTCTGTTCTGACCGGCAATCTCAACATTATAGCCTCGTGTCGGAGCATTGGTGCGCACATCCCATGTCACATACCATGCGATCGGTACCGACTGTCCGGACGCTCTGTCATATTTGGTATCTTCCCAAACAGACACGCTCATTTGATACACCTTGTTACTGATGGTATCGCGGTCATGATAATTCTCATGTACCCATTGATTTGAAGTATGTTCGGCTGCCGGAGTATTGAGATATTCGAGCGCACGGTTATAGGTTTTCGTAACCGCCGCCTGACGCTCCCACTCACGAACCGAAGCTCTGATTTTTTCAAAAAGGGCTTGTTCAGTTTCAACGCTCTTGTCTCTTGCTTTTGCCAGATCGTCTGACCCTAATGCGATAACAGGCGCCAAATCCAGAGTGTTATCGTCATAACCCTCCACAACGGTATGCTCGATTTTCAGTTCTATGCCGGGTTCAAGTCGATCACCGTAGTCAAACACGCCGTAATACTTTTCTTTCCTCAACATTTCCTCCTGTCATTCATATTTCCGGCTCCGTTTTCTTTTTAGAAGGATTAGCCGGAGTGGCCTTCTGCTGCGATTTTGCCTCACTGAGCTTTCCGAGAACGGAATCCTTATCCTGTTTTGGTTCCTCACCCTCCACATGATAACCGGGCAACAGCCTTCCGCTTTCCGAAAAAGCGTATTCATACTCCTTCGGCACAGGCGGTGAGATCTCCTGAAAATACTTAGCAAAGGCGCGGATACGACCGTTCAGATAATTCTCCGCGTCATACTGATCAGAATACTTGCGCTCCTTTCCGGCGATCACAATATAATGGTGCGGTTTCGGAGTGTTGAAAATAACCTGCCACTCAACATGCCAGCGTTTGTTGAGAGCGTTACTGCTCCACAAATTCCAGCGAGTATTTTCAGTTATGCTGCAGATCATCTTATACACCATGTTACTGATCGTTCGGTTTCCTTTATCATCCTTGACCCACTGATTGCCGGTATGCTGTACGGGAGCGATCTCGAGATAATTCAGCGCTAATTGCAGTCGCCGTGTTTCTATTGCGTCCTTTTCCCACACCTTCATGCCGGATTGAAGAATCTCATACATGTTTTCTTCCTTCTTGAAGCTCTGATCATATAAAGCTCGCACTTCCTCAGGACTTTTCCGCAATAAATCTGTAATGTCAAATTCATGCAAATACAGATTGTGTTCCAGCTTGACACGGCAACCGGGAAGAAACAGATCATCCTCAACTATCTCATATTTCTTTTCATCGTCTATAAAATCACCCCCTACAACGACTGTTCATGATCCTTTTTCGGTGAGTGGGGCGCGGCTTTCTGCGCGACCTTCGCCGCGGCGAGCTGACCGAGAACAGATGGCTTATCATCGTTGAGGATAGAAAGCTGTTGCGGCGCCTGCTCCTTAGGCATAGGGAGAGAGGGCACTTCCTCGGTATGCGTAAACACCCGCTCCTTTTTCAGCTCGGCGATCAGATTGTCAAACGCGGCGTTGATTGCCTTGCGTTCTTCACCCTGCGGATAAGCCTTAACGACCTCGGTGCTGCCGTCCTTGTTGGTGTACAGTCCGACGCAGTTCTCAGCGTGACCGACAAGATAGTCCGACTGATACGGCAGCCTATCCTTGACATAACAGGCAAAAGCCCTCGCCGTCATTTCAACCGCGCTGTCCCAATATCCACCATCCTTTTCGGTGCTGCTGCCCATCTTCTGAGAATTCTTGTAATAGTCGGTCTGGATACGCTGCAACTGCGGCTCGCCTTGATTCTGAATCCTGTGCATGATACTTTCCTGAACTTCAAGATCCTGACAGGTGCTTTTCGGAATGATATGCCCGGTGATCTCTTTTTTCAGAACACTCAGCTTGAAAACGGTATCCGGTACGCCTTTCAAAAAGTCAGCTTTCAGCGCCTCATACCGCTCAATGATGATCGGCTCGTCAGTATGATAGACGGAGCTTTTCATCACGGAATCGACCCATGCCTCGGCTGATTTTCTCTGCCGCGCATTGGATTGTTCAACACGAGCCTTCGCCTGTTCAGGCGTTTCAGACTTGAACTTGATCGTATCAACCAGCCGTTTCATCGGCTCATAGTATCGTGCGTTATCAGAAAGCATACCGCCTGTGCCTTTCACTCCGCCGAGGTAATCGTCAAGGCCGTGCCACCATTCATGGGCGAGAGCGCCGGCACCGTGCATTTTGGTCAGATTGATGACC
This sequence comes from Ruminococcus sp., assembly GCA_017404145.1. GTDB lineage: Bacteria > Bacillota > Clostridia > Oscillospirales > Acutalibacteraceae > Ruminococcoides. Next base: position 2,449 of record JAFRCW010000008.1, read on the forward strand.
TTGCGCAGTGGTTCATAGTGCGCTGCCGCGTTGCCGCTGCCGCGAGCGCCGAACGCGATCGCCAGCGTACCGGCAAAAGCAATATCCTTGTCTGAAATATGCAGCGCTGTTGCAAGATCCTTCAAAGCCTCAAAGCCCATATTCAGGGACGCCTGACGGTCGAGCTGATTCAGCCAGTTGCCGAACTCGCCGCCGCGGAAACCGAAGGTATCGAGATAATGCTGTCCGACAATATCCTGACCGTTGCGGTAATCGGGACCTGTCCGGTTGATATGCTCCAACTGCGGAGGGACAAAGCGCCGTTTACCGGCTTTCGTTTTGCTTTTCACATGATCCTGCGCCCACCGGATCGCTTCTTCTCGGGTCGTGATATTTGTCTGCAAGATGGTATGTCCCTTTGTAACATAGTAGGTATCCGCTTGCCAGTCATCCCTTCGAGAATAGCCCTTGCCATCATAGAGGTGTACATCGTACCCGCGAGGTATCTTCTGATCCTTCGGAACGAGGAACTGATCTCTTTTTGCTTTGGATGTGAAATCATAACGGAAGTTAGATTCCGACGTCACCCTCAGCGTAGAAAACAGCTTTGAGGATAAGGCAGGATTGAAAGAATACTCGCTTGTTCTTTCAAATGAATTTCTGCCGTATGAATCCGTGCTCGGTTTCAAATATCCATTGTCGATATAGAAACGGTCAAACGCCTGCATAGCGTCATCGATAGATCGAACCTTCTCCATGACCGCCTGCAACTGACGGACGGTATTGATATACCGTTTCTGAACCTGTTTCCGTTCCTCGGGAGAGTAATTGCGGTAAATGACAGGTCTGACATTCAGACTGTCACGAACCTTTTTGATAAAGTACACGACATCGACCGGAACGCCGTCGTCGTGCAGCGCCTGATAATCAGGCTTTTTCCAGACGTTATCTTTTGTAACGTATTTATCGGCCTCGCGGCCGTTCATTTCATCCAGATCGTCGGCGTAAAGCCCCCGGGATCTCCAAAGGTCTTTTTTCGCGCCGCCGATCTTTTCGCCGAAGTCCTCATGTAAAGGACGTTCAGGCATGAATATCCTCCGTCACTGAGAAAACGCTGTTGATGACCTCGGGACAGGCGTTGAGTATCTGCATGATACGCATAGCTGTACCGCAGGGCTTGACCGCGCCGGCAGTCCAGAGCCGCACGGTATCGACGGTGACATTCATGATGACCGCAAAGCCCTTTTCGTTCATATCCAGCTTCTTCATCAGTTCACGGATCGCGGCGGGCTTGATATTCGGATTCTTCGCCGCGCTTGCAATGATTTTTACCACATTTCCTTTTTGCTTCATCATTTCCTCCTAAATTGAAACAGCCACACGCTTTTCGCGGTGGCGTGGCTTTCCTTGTACGATTTGCTGTAATTTGATTTGCAGCATTTCGTTATAGTCCTTACCCTGGTGGGGAGGATTGATCCCGACGCGGATATGCTTGTACTTCGGATCGGCACGCAGCATATCTCTGATCTTTCGGGCATTTTTCAATCCCCCTAAATCGTTATCCATGTGAAGCGTTACCCGACGGATCTCCGGGTGCCGCTCCAAAAATGCAATCAACGCAACGGGAGAAGTCCCGCCGAGCGATAGACGGTAGCCGTTCCACTGCCAGCCGTCAAGTTCCTGCATGGTCGCGTGAGAGAGCGCGTCGATCGGCGCCTCAAAGACGGCGACCTGACTGCTGTGAGCTTTCTCGGGCGGCAGACAAAAGCTGTATGCCTTATCGCTGCCGTAGACGTCTTTTTTCAGATTGTCATACAGCCCGCGCATACAGGCAAACCGAACCTTGCCGGCTTCATCCGTGCCGGTAAAGACACAGACCGGTATGTATTTCGGCTCGTCCTTCTTCGGCTTGTAGCTGCCCTGATACAATAACCCCAGACTGATACACCGCTCGATCACGCCTGCACTGATCCCACGTTTTCGCAGATAAATAAACAATCCGGTCGCGCATTTCCTCGGCCACGGTAAAAATAACTTTGCCGGTCTGCGCGGCTTCGTCTGCTCCTGCGGATGGATAGGGGACGCTCTCGGCACAGCCTCGCCGGTCAAGCGTGTCACCGCCTCGGTAAAGCCGTAACCTCGGATCTCCATCAGATAGTCCAGGGCGTTGATCCGTTTGCCTCGACTGTTCCAATACCAAAAGCGGCGGTTGGATACATA
>JAFRCW010000009.1 GCA_017404145.1 Ruminococcus sp.
GCTCGCTAGAGCGGTACAAACAACCACCCGCTATGCGGGTGCGCGTCGAAAGTTATACAAAAACTCCCCGATCTGCTACAATGAGGATGTTCAGGCCTTATTGCAGAAGAAAGGAGAGTTTTATGGCAAATCAATACAATACTCTGCCCGTAGCATCCAGAACATAATCACATTCAACGGCTAACCCTGACTTTGCTTTTACAGTATAACCCTTGTCTGTTTTCTCAATCTGACAAACGCTTTCGTTAAAGCGGAAGCACACGCCTTCTGCGGTCATCTTTTCAACGAGCTTTGATACATACTCCGCAGGATACTGGCGAAGCGCGCTGTCTGAATACTCAATGACGGTGACGGATTTGCCGAGCTTGATCACCATTGAGGCAAACTCCATCGAGATAATACCTGCTCCGATAAAGACAATGTGTTCGGGCGTTTCCTCAATGTTGAGGAAATCTCTGCTGTCGTGCAGGTACTCTTTGCCGGGAACATCAAGACGTGCATTGCGCTGACCTGTCGCAAGAACAATGTACTCAGCGCTGAGATGCTGGTTTCCTACACGAACGGTATTCTTGTCAACAATACTGCCGTGTCCTTTGATCAATTCAATTCCGAAGCTCTCAATAAGGCTGTCAAGCTGCTTGTATAAATCATTGGTCTCGCGTTTCTTGTATTCCATCAGCTTTTTCCAGTCAATACCCGGAATATCATCAACGCATAAATCGCCGTAATTCTGGATTCCCTCTAAAAACTCAAAGGGACCGTCCAGCGTTATTTTGGCGTCACAGCCATAGTTAGTACAAGTACCGCCTGTTAAATCCTCTTCAACAATAACAACCTTTTTCCCTGCAAGGGCTAATGTTGCCGCACCGTGCCACGCGGCGTGACCGCTGCCTATGAATATTACATCATACATAATACGTTCTCCTTTCTATCAAGTGTTACAATTCCTCTTGTGCTTTATGATCCATTCTGACGAGAGCTTTATCGAGCAGGTTTTTCAGTACAATCAGTTCATCGTCTGACAACGGAATACACCCGTCCATTTCTTTAGGAACATCGGTCGCTTTGTATCTGAGCGCGTCGCCCTGCTCGGTAAGCGACAAAAACAGCTTGTTCTCTTGATTCTCAGGGCGGATACGGTTGATATATCCCTGCTTTTCAAGACGTTTTAACAAGGGCGCGAGCGTTCCCGAGTTAAGATGTATCCTTTTGCCGAGCTCGCCCTCCGTCATACCGCCGTGCTCCCACAGCACCATCATAACAAGATACTGCGTATAGGTCAAGCTGAGTTTTTCAAGCGGCTTTCTGTACTGCCGGACTACCTCTTTTGCACAGGCATACAGGGGAAAGCAGAACTGATCATCAAGACGGATAGAGCAGTATTTATCAGTTATCGTTTCGATTGTCATTTGGCATCATCTTCCGGTATGAAAGCGGGGCAGCCTTCCGGTGCCTTCGGCATTTCTCCTCCGGTTATTGCTGCTTTAATCATTCCACGGTGAAGATAAAGCATAATAAGAAATACCCCTGTGCATATTCCTCCGATAAAAGATAAAAATGATTTATTCATAATTATTTCAGTCCTTTATGTTTTTACAAAATGACCGACATATCCCATTATTAAGAGGTATGCCGGTCAGTATTGTACTTGTCAGCAGGCTCCCACTTGCATCTCACGGGAGACACAATGGCGCCGTCCTTCTTCATAGCGGCGAACGCTTTGTCTACGACCTTGCGGTCAAGACCTGTCAGCTCTGCGACCCTACCGGCGTTCAGCGGCTCACCAGCCTTTTTCATTGCTTCTAAGATTACTTCTCTTTCGTTCATAGCGAGCCTCTGGTTAAAGCTGCTGCAAGAGCCAGTTCTGTTTGCCGATGCATTCGATAATATCAAGCTGTGCCTCAGCCCAGTAAACATCTCCTTCTTCATCCTGATAATATTCTTTGAGAATGTCGAAGGTGGTATAATCCTCGCGTGCTTCCTCAGTGATCTCGTGCAGCCATGCGAGTCCTGCTTTGGAAACCTCGAGATCATACTTGATCCACTCTACGGGGTCCTTATAGACGGGAGCTTCTTTCTTGGCTTCGAGCTTGACGTCGACGCCGAGGTCGAGCAGTCTGTCGGTGCATTTTTCAACCCAACCGCGCTCCTCGACAGCGTGCTCCGCGTACTTTGCGGCGAGCTTGGAGAAGCCCTCTGCGGCAAATATTCTGGACTGGAGCGCATGACCGTCCGCCTGCTGCGAAAGGTCGGTTACGATGATCTGTAAGCCTTTGATTACTTTTTCGTTTAACATAATAAAACCTCCGTGAAAAATGATTGTTGTTTGCTGTGCTGTTGTGCACAACTATTGTCAATATTATGATAACATACATAGAAAATAATACAATAAAGAATCAAAGCAAAAATTCTCAATATGAGAAAATTTACCTTGATTCTATCATTTAGAATAGATATTTTTTCAAAGGCTCGGGCAAGGAGTTTATATATACCTGCGTAAGCTCGTCAAAACTCACCTTATATTTGCCGAGTATCCATTCGCAGGTCAGATGTACCGTGCCGCAACAATATGCCCATATATACATCTCTGTCACGACATCAAGCTTGTTTTGAGGGGCAACTTTTATGATGAGAAACCGAAGCCGTTCATAATGTATCTGCGTCATATTATTGACAAAAGAATCATATCCGTTCGTATGCAGCAACAGGTTGGAGATGTAATCCCTCTGCTCTTCAAAATGTTTCGCTACTTCTGTGAGCACTTTTTTCCAAGAGCCTTCGGTGTATTCCAGTTTATCCACAATACTCCTGAGGTCTTGCGTATAAGACCACGCGATCAGATCATATTTGTCCTTGAATTGACGGTAGAAGGTCGCGGACGAATAGCCGCAGTTCTCCGTGATGTCTTTGACCGTTATTTTGTCGATCTTCTTTGTCTGCGCCAACTCCATGAATGATTCGGCGAGGATATCTTTTGCTGTTTTCCGTTTCATATATTATCACCACTGATCTTTGTTGACTTCTCTGTTTTGATAAACATCACGATCAGCCAGATATACATACAGGTCTTGGGGAGCATAAGCATACCGATGATCGGTATTGTCTGCGACCACAGCACGACCGGCAGATAGAACAAAAAGCTCAGCGTGACGGCGAGAGGGCTCCGTTTGAGCGTCTTATCGTGTGACGCCGATTGAAACCATAGTACAACGGTCATCACGCCGATTACGGCGAACGGGATGTTGCGGAGGATTCCCCACAGCAGCGAGGGCTCGGCGCTCGTCCAGCCGTTCTGCGGAAAGCAGCACAGCGCGATCCTGACAGCCGCCAACATCCACATGGTGATCAGGACGGGATTTTGACCGGTTATCCCATATCTTTTTCTCCGTGCGTACTCAAACAGCAGATAGAACACGGTCATCGTGATCGACGTGACCAGCTTGCCGACGCCGAGAGCCGCGGTATAATCTGCGTCTGTCCAGTAGTTCAGCACACGCGGGATCAAATGGAAGGAATCTCCCGCACCGAGCAGCAGCGTCATCCAGCCGAACAGCATGATAACCGGCCTGCCCTTCGCTTTGACCAGCAGAGTGATCCCGCTGCCGATCGCAAAAATCAGGTATAGAACATCAAATATACTTTCGCCTATCGCGGGCATCATAAGACGACCTCCTTATGATCGATTTCTGCTTTTTCCTTTTGAAAAGCTCTGTCAATATGATAGCAGAAATGATTTCGCTTGTCCACAAAAACCTCCGCTTGGAATCGGATTTTCTTCCAAAGGGGGACTTGTTTTTAAATGTGCCTGTTTTGCTTTTCGTTCCTGAGATACCGACCGGTTATGCTTTCGGGATTGTCGGCAATTTCTGCGGGCGTTCCCTGCGCGATGACTCTGCCGCCGTTTGCGCCGCCTTCGGGACCCATATCGATGATCCAATCGCATTGCGCGATCAGCTCGGGGCGATGCTCGACGATGATGACGGTGTTGTTTTGGCTGACGAGTCTTCGGAACAGCTTCAAAAGCAAGCCGACGTCTTTATGATGCAGACCTGTGCTCGGCTCATCGAGGACGTAGGTTTTTCCTTCCTTGTGCAGCTCGCTTGCCAGCTTGATGCGCTGTATCTCGCCGCCCGATAGCGTGCTTGTCGGCTGTCCGAGCGTAAGATAACCCAACCCAACGTCATAGAGCGTTTTCAGCGGCTTGCGGATCTTATCGTCATCAAAGAAGTCAAGAGCCTGCGCGATCGTCAGCGCCATAACTTCCTCGATGTTTTTTCCTTTATATGTGCAGGACAGTGCCTTTTCGTTGTACCTCCTGCCGCCGCACTCCTCGCACTTAACTGTCACAGGCTCGGCAAATGCCATATCATAGGTGATCTTTCCGGTGCCCTTGCATACGGGACAGCCGCCCTTTGAATTAAAGCTGAACCAACTCGCGCTGAGTTTGTTTTCTTTTGCGAACAGCTTACGGATCTCATCCATCACACCCGTATAGGTCGCGGGCGTGGAACGGATCGAGGTGCCGATCGGCTTCTGGTCGATCACGATCGCGCCGGGATAGACTCGGACGAATTCGTGACACGCAAGCGAGCTTTTGCCTGAGCCCGCAACGCCGGTCACGGCAGTAAGCACGCCTTTCGGAATATCGACTTCGATGTGCTTGAGGTTGTGACAATGCGCGTCGCGGATAGCGAAGCTCTCCGTCCACTCTTTGGGATTCTGATTGATGATAACAGCTTCTTTCAGAAATTCGGCGGTCGGCGTATTTGCCTCTTTCAATGCATCGACCGTACCCTCAAAGGTGATCCTGCCGCCGTTCGTCCCGGCTCCTTCGCCCATTTCAATGATATGGTCGGCGAGCTCGATCATCTGTCGGCTGTGCTCGACCACGAGGACATTGTTGCCTTTGTCCCGCAAATCGACAAGGAGCTTTCCGATCTTTTCCGCGTCGGCAGGGTGCAGACCGGCTGTCGGCTCGTCAAAAATGTAGGTGATATTATTCAGGCTGCTTCCCAAGTTACGCACCATCTTGATACGCTGTGCTTCACCGCCTGAGAGCGTTTCTGTTCTTCTTGAAAAGGCGAGGTAGCCGATACCGACAGCTATCATACGCTCCAAGTAGGCGCTGAGCTGTCTTGCAATAGATTTGCCGACAGGATCGGTGATACCACTGAGAATCGGCAGCAGTTCGGCGGCGGTCATCGTGTTGAAGTCTACGATGTTATAGCCGTTGATCTTCGATTTCAGCGCGGCGGGATTCAGTCCCGTGCCGCCGCAACTTTTGCACGCGCATTGATCGACAAGAGAGTATATCTCGTCCTGCAGGCTCTTTTTCAGCTTTCCGATGTCCCGCCTGAGATAAAGCCGCTCAAAGCGCGGTATCACGCCCTCGTATTCCACCATATCCACACGACCCGTGTTGTTGGAACGGATGCCGATTTTGACAGGCTCCTTTGAGCCGTATTTGAGGATATCCCATTCTTCGTCGGTGAAATCTCTCAGCTTCTTATTCGGATCGAGCAGAGGATTGTTCTGGTACAAATGCGTTTGCCATCCCGCCGAGAATTGACTGAACTGTAACGCCCCTTCACTGAGCGAGATGTCGGTATTGAACATCCTGTCCTCGATCAGTTCCAGCCGTTCTCCCAAGCCGGTGCAGTCGGGACACATCCCGAGAGGGTGGTTAAACGAGTACGCCATTGAGCCGCCGGCAGAGGGTTTTCCAACACGTGAGAACAGCAGACGGATCAGCGGAGCCGCGTCCATCGCCGTACCGACGGTAGAGCGGGTGCTGTTGCCGAGCGGCTTTTGATCCACCACGATCGACGGCGTGAGATTCTGTATCTCGCCGACTTTCGGTCTGTCATAGTGAGGCATTTTGTTGCGCAGGAACAGCGGATAGGAGCTCTGCCATTCACGACTGCTCTCGGCGGCGATCGTTCCAAAAGCGAGCGAGCTTTTGCCTGAGCCGGACACGCCCGCGAACACTACAAGCTTGCCTTTCGGGATAGTGACGTTAATATGCTTCAAATTGTTTTCGTAAGCGTCTATGATTTTGATATCGTCTTTCATTTCAGCACCCCGCCAATGCTGTCGCTCAATGCGTCATAGAATTCCTTATATAGCGCGATGAACTGCTCCGTTTTCTCATAGCCGAGAGTCTTCAGCGCCTTTGCCTCGGCGTTCATCATTTTGACAACGGTTTGATCGGCAATAGCTTTTCCCTCATCTGTCAGGCTCACACGCTTTCTTCCGCAGCTTTCCTTTACGGCTGTAAGAGAAACATAGCCTTTCTTTTGCAGAGCGCCAATAGCGGAATTGATCGTCTGCTTCGGGAACATCATCAACCCGGTCATCTCCTGTTGGGTCAGATCGCCGTAAAGCGACAGAAAGTACAGCACCCACATAGAACAGTCGGATAAGCCGTAGGCAAGCGCTGCTTTCCTGTACAGCGCGTCGAACTGCTTTTCCTGCGTTCCCAGCGCGATCAAAAAGTCTTTTTCCTTTTTAGTCATAACACTCATCCTAAACAAAAACTAATCCGAAACCGGACAATATAATTATAGTCCGATTTCGGATTACTGTCAAGATAACCTCCGCTTGAACTTTGGAGGATGATTCATATAATATCAAAACTTCTCGGCAAACGCCTTCAGTTTCTTTTCGTTCGGATTGCCGTTCAGGATCTCGCCCGCGATGATTTTTGCACCGGGTGCGCTCGGCTGTAAGCTATCGACCGCTTTGCCGAAGCCCGAACCGCCGGAGGTGGCGAACAGCACGATTTTCTTGCCGCTGAAATCATACGCCTCTAAGAAGGTGTTGATGATCGTCGGCGCGATGTACCACCAGATCGGGAAGCCGATGAAGATCGTATCGTAAGCCGCGATGTTCGCGTCGGTATCGGCAAGCGCCGGACGGGAACTTTTGTCGCGCATCTCGACCGAGCTTCTCGACTGCTTATCCATCCAGTTGAGGTCGGCTTTGGTATACGGCACAGCCGGTTTGATCTCGTATAAATCCGCGCTTGCGGCAGACGCCAGATTCTTTGCAACTCCCGCTGTGGTACCGCTCGCGGAAAAGTATGCCACTAATTGTTTACTCATTATGAACACTCCTTCTTATAAACTTTTCTTCAACACTTCTACAACCTCGTCGCGGGTGAACGTCTTATATCCCCCGTCGAGGATGATCGTCGCGTCGGCGATCGCCTCGATCATATCCTCTCTCACGCCTAATTCGCTCAGATTCATGGCGACGCCGAGCTGCTTCATCCAGTTCTCCATAGCGAGAAGTCCTTCGTTTGCAACTTCTTCATCGGTCTTGCCGTCGGGATCAACTCCCCATACCTCGCTCGCGAAGCGGACGAACTTCTTCAAGCCGAACGGCATAACGGTTCTGTAATAGGGGAGAGATACCGCCGCCAGCGTCATTCCGTGGGTCGCGTCGGTGATCGCGCCGACCGCCTGACCCAGCATATGCACCATCCAGTCGGTGGTTTTGCCGCGCGAGATCAGGGTGTTCAGCGCCCATGTTGCCGACCACATGATGTTAGAGCGCGCCTCATAGTTCTGCGGATCATCAACAGCGATCAGCGAGCTGTGGATCACAGACTTCATCAGCGCTTCGGCGAGATAATCGGAGGTATTATCGTCCTCACCGGAGAAATACTGCTCACAGATATGGTTGAAGATGTCATAGATACCCGCTACCATCTGGCGCTTTGGCAGAGACATGGTAAACTTCGGATTGAGGATGGAGAATTTGGGCATCACTTCTTCGCCGAAGACATGTCCGATCTTTAACTTCTGCTCATGGTTCGTGATGACCGCGCCTGCGTTCATCTCGGAACCGGTGCCTGCCATCGTCAGGATGCAGCCGACGGGAACGATCTCACAGTCGGGTTCTTCAAAGCGGATATAGTACTTCTCCCACGGATCGTCGTCACAGTTGACGGACACGGATACCGCTTTCGCATAGTCACAGCAGGAACCGCCGCCGATCGCGAGCAGCAGATCGACCTTGTTCTCACGTGCGATTTTGACGCCCTCGCGCAGCTTATCCGCGGTGGGATTGGGCATAACGCCCGCGTCCTCTATGATCGTTTTTCCGTTTGCGTTCAGGATCTCGACGACAGCGTCATAGATACCGTTCTTCTTCACAGAACCGCCGCCGTAAATGATCTGGACGGTCTTGCCGTACTTCGGCAGCTCGTCATTGAGATATTGAAGTGATTCGTCTCCGAAATAGAGCTTGGTTGCATTTTTGTAGCTGAAATTACCTAACATGATTCATTCTCCTTTTTCGTTGTAGATTATTTATGGCAAGAGCTTTAACAGACATCCGTATGCCATATCAAATACGGTGGTATCAAAATGCGGCACATCGGCAAGCTCCATCGCTTTGAGCTGCTTTTCTGTGTGATAGACAAAGGGATAGACGCCGAACAGGAATGAATTGAAGTTTATGCAGAAACGGGTGATCTCATCCTTTGTGCTATGCGGACTGTACGCCCGGGCGATCCTTGTCAGTGTTTCGACCGCTGTACGGTACAGCGCCTTGAACTCGGCGAGCCTTTCTACCCGGCAGTTGATCTCCATTTCAAAGAGATTCATATTCTGGAGACGCAGGAGAATCTCTCTGCCGTCAAGCGTATGCGCGATCCGTGATGCGGTATCCTCTCTGTCGCCCTGCTTGATCCGGTGTTCGGCTTCATCAAGGGAGGATATCCATTTTGCGTACTCCCGATTCAAGAGCGCAAGCAAAATCTCATCCTTCGTCTCAAAATAGGAATAGATCGCCGGACGGGTAAAGCTGGTTGCGGTGCTGATCTCCTTGATGTTGACGGCGGTAAAGCCTCTTTCCCGATAAATTTTTTCACAGGCGTCGATGATTTCCTGCTTGCGATTTTCCTTATGTTCCTCTGTAACCTTCGGCATATTATCACCTCCACCCATAGCATAATTGACACGGTGTAACTATAATGTAACATATATTTTACACCGTGTCAATATAGATTTAAAAAATTTTAGATATTTGTTCCTAAAGCAAAATCTCCGCTTGGATTTGTCAGTCCAAACGGAGTTTTGGTTATCCCGATAATAACAGCTGAACTTACTTGTTAATCCGGCTTTGCCGGAGGGGTACCGCCGTCGTTGTGACCGCCGTCACCGGGCTTATCTCCGCCGCCGTGACCGCCGGAGCTGACGGTGAATTCGATAGAAGAGCCTGCGGAAGACGTTCCTGCTGTGTAGGCGACGCCGTTCACATACAGGGTGTGCCCGTTGAGGTCGATGCTGTCAGCGTCACAGGTCAGGGAGGTGATATAGCTGTCGGCTGTCAGCGTCCACTTGGAGCCGCCGGAAAGCTCAACATAAACATCGCCTGCCTGCCCGTCAGAGTTGATCGCGCCGGTAAAGATCGAGCCATCTTTCAGATACAGATTCAGCACGCTGATATCGTCGACGAGCATATCGCCGTTGATGGTCTGTTTGGATGCGTTGAGATTGACCTGACCGCCGTTGGAGCCTTCGCTGCCCCAGCCTGCCGCCGCTGCTCTGAGGAAGTATCCTTCACTGTCATTATTGATGATCGTCGCGCCGCTGAGGGTGATATCGGTCGTCGTGTTGTTGACGAAGAAGATATCGCCGTTTGCGTTGGTGAGCGTGCCGCCGTTCATCGTAAAGGAAGATGTGCCCTGCGCCGCGTCGCCGGACATACTCTGATAGATCATGACCGCCTGATACCAATCCGACTTGTCACTGTTCTTGGTATTGTTATCGGCGCTGAGAGTGACATTGTTCAGCGTGACGCTGTTCTTGCCCTCGACAACGACGCCCTGAGAAGCGGTGGAGGTCAACTCGGCATTGCTGACGGTGATGTCAGCGGTAGAGTAGATAACAGGCGAGCCTGTACCGGAAGTGGAATAATAACCGCCGTCGACGGTGACGGTACCGCCTCCTCTGTCGGAGCGGATCGCCGCGGATGATCTGCCGGATGTTTCGATCGTCAGGTTGGACGCGTTCATCGTGCCGCCGCCTGTTGTCATCAGACCGCCCGAGCAGTTGCCGGACGTTTTAATATAGCTGTCAGAGATGTTGACGGTCGTACCCTCGCCGTAGCTGAACACGGCGTTCGCGTGGGTGCCGTCGGTGATAACGACCACATCGCTGAGATCGAGCGTGCCGCCATTTGTTGCAAATATCGCGGCGTTATCGCCGTAGAAGTCGGCTTCGTCGTTCTGCTCGCTGTCGCCTGTCTTGACGACCTTTGTATTGCTGTAGCTGAGGCTCTCGCCGTCTGCGGTGATCGCGTGTTCGCCGCCGACGCTGTTCTCGATGGTTTCGTTGATCGTGATGTCTGCTTCTGTCAGTTTTTTGACGGTCGCTTCTGTCGCGTCGGATGTTGTCGCTGCGGCGGGATGTGTCGCTTCATCAGCGGCAGCAGCTGCCGCCTGTGTCTCTTCGACTGTTTCTGATGTATCGGTATTACCGGAACATGCCGCCATCGACAGAACCAGTATACCGGCGATCAGTAATGAGATCAGTTTTGTGATTACAAGCGCTTTATTCATCATAATACCTCCTTGTTATTATGTATCGATTCAGTCTTTATCTATGATTATTTATGCGACGATTTGCCGTTCTCTTGATAAGCCTGAGGTTGTAAAAACCCGTTCGTCTTTTGTAACAACGATCGCTTCATATCCGCTTCCGTTCAGTAACGCGAGCGCCTCGTTCAGCATATAGCCAATCACGATAAAACACATTTTGTATAGCAAAACAGCGTCGCTGCCGATCAAGGTCACGCTTTCCACATTACTTCTGCGTCCGGACACGGTGTCCTTCAACTCATTCCGATACAGTGTTACGATTGATTTCTCATTGACGTCGAGATAGGCGAAATTCTGCTCTTTGTTTGAGAAAGGATCCCGAACTCCGATTCTTCTCGTTTTACCCATGTTGATAATCGTATCGCCCAGTTTGATCGTCGCCTGGGTCACGCCATCCTGCGCAAAGATCCTTTTGACTTCCTGTGCGGCGTATCCGATAGCGGCAGGCTCATCGAAGCTGTCATTCTTTTCGAGTTCTTGCACACGCGTTTTCGCTCTGTTCAAGGTGTTAACACTGTCGCCGTCATATACGGTCAGTTTACACAAGACGCCGAAGGCGAAGAAAATATTTTGTAACTGATAAGCTTTAGACATAGTGTTCAACTCCTTTTTGATTTTATGCTGTTATGATAACCTGTCAATATGATAACACCTTGATGATTCTGTGAATTGTTTGTGAAATTTTTTATGGAGATCCTCCGCTTGGATATGACAAACGGAGGATCACTTTTACGCTTTTTCGATTATCAGGTCAACTGTGATAAATATTTTCGGCGATGTTGAATCGGTCATCCGGTCACCCACTTATTGATCGCGTACGGGACCTCAAGGGATGCCAGATATTTCTGGATATAGGTGGCGTCGATGACAGAGACTACACCGTCTCCGTCAACATCCGCCGCTCTCTCATTGTAGTCTGCGGATACAGGAAGACTGGCGAGTTTTTTCTGAATCGTTGTTGCGTCGATAACAGAGACCGTTCCGTCACTGTCCGCGTCGCCCAGCAGATAGCCGTCTGTTTCTGACTGGGTAGAAGCTTCGGTAGACTCTTCGGTAGGAGTCTCTGTCGGTGTTTCGGTAGAGCCGCTGTCGGAGTCTGATGTACCGGAAAGAGCTGTGCCGTTCACATAGAGAGTGTATCCGTTGTTGATGACGTTCGCGGCGTTACCGGAGAAGGATGTGATATAGGTGTCGCCGGTGAGGTACCACTTTGAGGTAGAATCCAGCGTCACATTCACGGTGCCGACAGAGGTAGAAACCGTCGAGCCCTTCGCGTTTGTGATGTTGCCGCTGATAGTGCCGGTATAGACCGAGCCGTCGGAAAGGTTCAGCGTCAAGGTCGAGTCGGAGCCGACGAGAATAGTTCCCTCAAGCGTCTGACCCTCGGTATTCAGCGTCGCAATGTTGGAAGCGCCTGACCAGCCGTCGTTGCATACGGACAGGAGAACGCCGTCGGCATCATTGTTGACGATGGTCACGCCGGAGAGGGTGATGACCGCATTGGTGTTGGTGACATGGAACACATGACCGGAGTTGGAGGTCAGTGTGCCGCCGGTCATCGTATAGGACGATGTGCCGCTGTCCGCGTCGCCGGACATAGACTGATAGATCATGATCGTATCGAGGAAGGTCGCGTTGCCGTTCATCTTGGTATTGGTCGCGGTGAGGTCACAGTTCGTCAGGGTAACGGAGTTCTTTCCCTCTATACATACGCCTTCGGAAAGGTTGGAGATAAAGACCGCATTTTCGGCAGTGATATTTGCTGTACAGTAAATGGCAGGTGAGCCGAGGCCCGAGGAGGTATAACTGCCGCCCGATACATAGACGGTGCCGCCTCCGCGATCGGTTCGAAGCGGTGCGGACGATTGACCTGAGGTCGTAACGGTACAATCGTTAGCATAGGTGATACCGCCGCCTGTGGTCATGATGCCGCCGCCTTTAGAGCCTGAAGTGTTGACGGTAACGTTATTAATGATAACGGTCGTGCCGTCGCCCGACGCGCCGTTGGAGCCGCCGTTGCCGCCATAGGAAAAGATGCCGTTCGCGCCCTTTGCGGTCGCGGTAACGGTTCCGCCGTTGATGGTGGTGGTACCGCCGCCCATACACATGACAGCGGAGTTGATGCCGTAAAAGTTGCAGTTATCGCCGCCGTCCGAGTCGCCGGACTTTTTAACGGTGGCGTCGTTAACGGTGACTGCCCCCGAGGTGTTGATCAGCAGGGCGTTTTCGTCGGCGCTTGTCGAGGTGTAGGTGCCGCTTGAGAGCGCCGAAGCCGAGGTAACGGTCGTCGCGCCGGAATAGCTCACGGAGCTCGATGAACCGCCTCCTCCGGGAGGTGTTCCGCCGCCTGAACTCGGAGGAGAACCGCCGGGTCCTGCTGCCGCGACGGACAGTGTGAGGGTCAATACCAGTGTCAGTGCTAAAATCAGGGATAATAGTTTCTTGGTCATTGTGAAAACTCCTTTCGGCTATTTCGTTACTAAAAGTATAAATTAATACCGTGATAATAATATGTTTGGGATGTGATAATTATATAAACATGCTGTGAAAAGAATCATAAAGCCTAAAAGAGCTAACTGCTACTACTTCAAAGTTTGCTTTGGCTGCGTTTGAGGCTGATTACCATTGTATTGATTTTGACCGGAATTTTGTTCGGGAGCGTTGCCGCCGTTCTGATCCTGCGGAGAACCGTTCTGCCTTGCCCCATCCTGCTGTGAATCATCTTTTTGCTGATCCTGATTCGGAGCTTGTTCTTGATCTTGCTTTTGCTGCCGATCATCGGCAGAAGCGTTATTGTTTTCCGGATTATTCTTTTCTGAGGACTGATTCGGATTTTGCTGAGGAATACCCATGTCGTTGAATACTCTGTCCTCCAGATCCTCTTTCAGACGCTCGTTATGAGTGTCGTTTCCGGTGGACGCTGTGATAGAAACGCCCTTGGTTTCGTCCTCAAAGAACCCGTCGTCTTTCATCTGTTCGACAGTTGCTGTGACAGCGTCGTTGATCTTGTGATGCTTGAGATTGCTGACGCCGATCTCTTCGATAACTGTTTCGCCGTCCTCGTTGAGCGCCCTGACGTTCAGCACATAGTCAAAGCAGTTGACGGTATATTCGATGGAGGGATCGGATTCTAAGCTGACTGTTCCGCACGGAATGGCGTATGCCGTACCGATACTGCCGACCGTGAGAATGATGATCGCCGCCGCAACAGCCGCGACACGACGGATCACACGCGGTACGGTACGGGGCTGTCTGACCTCCTTGATATCGTAAAGCTCGATCTCCTGACCGATCTCATAGCTGTTATTGAAGATCTTTTTGACTTCACCGTTTTCCGTCAGCGCTGCCGCATATTTTCCTTTTAAGTCCACGATAGCGGCTTTCATACGGATTCCTCCTTCCTGACAAATTTCATATATTCTGCGATATGAGGGAAATCTCCCTCTAAGATGATGACCGCCATGATCAGATACTTTCGGTAGCGGTCGATGGTTTTCTTTGATACGCCCGAGCCTTCGGCAAGTGATTTGACCGGCAGCTTGTGCTTTCGTTTCAGTTCTTCGAGCAGCTCCGGCGGGTATTGGTCTAGCATATACCGGATCGCGACGGCACATTCGCTGCGCGTCCTGTCCTGCTGCGGCGAGCATTCCGTGAGATCGAAGAACCGAAAGCCGTATTGCATGAGCATATCGTTCGCCGAGAGGATCTCTTCCTTCAGACTGTTGTCGGACTTCTCTTTGCTGGCTTTGATGACCGAAAAGTATACGCCGTCGATATCCTCATCCGGCTCTCCGCCGCCCTCTAAGATATGCGGGGCTACCGGTACTTCGCTCAGAACATTCTTTTGCTTGCGGTACCAGTCGACCAGAGCGCGCTTGATCAGCATTTGAGCGAAGGGGAGAAAATTACCCTTATCCTCCGCGTATACGTCTATGGCTTTTGAGAAAGCGCACAGCGCGATCGACCATTCGTCGTCGCTTTTGGTGATATATTTCCGACATGCTTTGGAAGCGGTACGCAGGATCGTTTGTTCCTGCTGTGTGATCAGCTCTTCGCGTATTCGGCTGTCCTTTGCCGCCGATAAGGCAAGCTCGTTGATTCGATCAGACATAGGCTTCTCCTTCTGTTAATCAATACGAAAACTCTCCGAAAAAAAGCGGGGTCGCACTTATTTTTCCGATTTATCATCCTTATGATAAGCAACCCATCTGACAGATATTTGATATGAGTGTGAATATTATCTGAAAAAACAGGGAGCGGATAGACCTTGTAAGTCTGTCCGCTCCCTGTGTTTATGGGGACAATAATGGTTTATCTGCGGGTATTATTGTTCATCTGAGGCTGCTGTCCGTTTATCTGCTGACCGGGCATCTGGCCGTTCATACCGCCGGGCATCATATCCGCGCCGGATACGCCGCTGTTGTTGTTCAGATTGAAGTTGTTCGAGATATAGTACTGACCGTCATAGTCGATACCGGCTTCACCGCCGCCGGATGCGCTGTTGATGGTGGCGCTGCCGCCGATCAGGTTGACGTTGCCGTTAGAGTCGATGCCGTCGCCCTTACTGTTGATGACGACCTTGCCTCCCATCATATTGAAGGAGTAGTCGAGCTCGCCTTCATATGTGCCGTCGCCGTTTGCCGCGTTGATCGCGTCATCGGAGGATACGATGGAGATATCGCCGCCGTAGATGTTGACGACCGTTCCCTCAAGACCCTCGGTTGATTCCGTCACCTTGATGGTGGGGCCTGTGCCGTCCTCACTGCCGATAGACAGGATATGATCGGCGTGGATCGCGTCGTCGCCTGCCGCGATATTGAAGGTGCCGCTGAGGAGCGTCACATCATAGTTGCCGTTGATACCGTCGCCCTCCGCGGTGATGTTGACCGTCACGCCGTCAAAGACGATACTCGAGTCGTCGCCCGCCTTGATACCGTTCTTCGCGTTGCCGTTGATGGTCAGGGTACCGTCGCCGGTGACGTAGACCGAGGAGTTTGCCTTTGCCTTGAGAGCCGCGCCGTCATATGCGTCGGCTACATCGGCGTCGGTGGAATTTTCATCGTCGGGATTCTCGTTATCGGTCAGAACGACATTGCCGGAGATGATGATCTTTACCTCGGCTTCCTTGTTGACGGAAACGGTCGCGCCGGTGGTGCTGGTCAGGTCGAGATCTTCGAGTACGAGTACAACGCCTGTGGTGCCTTTCTTGACGGTGATATTGCCGTCGGAGCAGGTGCCGGTGATGACATAGGTGCCTGAGGATGTGATCTTGATATCGTTCTCATCGTCGCTGACGGTGATATAAGTCGCGTTCTCGTAGTCTGCTTCGAGATCAGCCGCGCTGTTGGTCATCGTACCCTGAACGACTTCACCTGCGCTGTCGAATGAAGCAGAGTTATTCTGCATACCGTTCTGCGGCATATTGCCGTTTTGCTGCATACCGTTCGGCATCTCAGGCGGCTGCTGACCGTTCTGCTGGGTGCCGTTCGGCATATCGGGCGGCTGCATACCGTTCTGCTGCTGACCGTTTTGCATTTCGGGCGGCTGCTGTCCGTTCATCTGAGGTGCCTGACCGTTTTGATTCATTTCACCGTTCATCTGCGGCTGCTGACTGCCGCCGAACATCTGCATGATCCTGTCGAAGAAACCGGTGTTCTCTTCGTTTTGAGGCATAGCGTTCTGATTCTGTCCATTGTTCATCATACCTTCGGGGAGGGGCTGATCAAAAGCGCCGCCGTTCATAAAGAAGTCAGCGTTGGGATCCACGGTGTTCTCGGCAAGAATGCTGAAGTATCCGTCGTTGACGGTGAGCTCGCCCTGCTCTCTGCCTTCAGCTGAGATAGCGTTTTCGGGAGCGGTGATCGCGTAGCTGCCTCCGTCAAAGGTGAGGTCGGCGTTGTCGGTCGAGATACCGTTTTCATAGCCGCTGATCACATACAGCGCGCCGTCGCCTTCAAAGGTCGTATCGACAGTGCTGTAGATGGTTGCGCTGTACAGGTTGCCTTCGTTACCGGAAATACGGTTGACAGACCCTTTCGGAAGCGTGACGGTGAGAGAATCGCCGCTGACGGCATAGATGCCGGGATTCTCTCCACCGTAGATGTCCGCGCCGTCGAGGATCAGTTCAACGTCGCCCTCACCGGGATCGACATAGACCGTGCCCTGCAGTGTGCCGGTGAGGATGTAGGAACCTTCTTCGGTGATCTCCAGCCGTCCGTCCTGTTCGTTCAGGTCAACGCTTGCGTCGAGCGCAAAGGCTGTGACGGTACACATCGTAATAATAAGTAATGCGGATAAGATGACAGCAAATAGTTTTTTCATTTCGGTTACCTCCGTTCTGTATTTTTGTTGAAACTTTTTGCTTCACCCATCAATACGGCAAAACGAGGGTCAAAACAGGGGTCGGATGAAAAATTCTTTCTAATGTGACGGTAATGTGAAAGTTATCTGAAAGTTTTGTGAGATGTATTGATTATCATAGAGATATCGTGTATTCTTCGATTGTAAGCAAGATCCGCAGCATAGTTCCATTATCGGATTCCTGAGACAAAAGTGCATGATATTTAAATCGAAAGGAGTATTTATTATGACTAAAAAACTATTCGCTATACTCATCGCGCTGTTGATGGTATGTGTCAGCGTGACGAGTGTCACAGCGGCTTCGGTCGACACGGCATCATCCGGCGACACAGTCGCGCAAAGCGCGGAGCTGACCTTTACGAACAGTTCCGTAACCGAAACCTCCGCGGGCAGCGGGTATACCATCGACGGTACGACCCTGACGATCACGGCGGCAGGCACCTACCGGATCGGCGGCAGCTGCAGTGAGGGGTCGATCATCGTCAGCAAAGGACTGAGCGGTGTGACCCTTATCTTAGATGATCTGACGCTCGCATCCTCGTCGACAGCTCCTATCGTTGTCAAGAAAACTGCGACGGTCAATATCCATCTGGAGGGCACCTCCACCTTGACCGATAACGAGGATCCCGCGAACGAGACGTCCTCCGACGCGACCGTTGCGGACGCCTTTGAAGGCGCGGCGATCAAGGTCAAGAGCGGATCATCCGTGACCTTCTGCGGAGACGGAAACCTGAATATCGTTGCCAATGCAAAGAACGGCATCAAAGGCGGCTCGACCGCGTCACTGGTCTTTAACCAGAGCGGTACCGTCAACATCAGCGGTAATGCAAAATACTACGGCGCGACCTCTTCCGGCGCGGCGGTCAACAACGGTATCGGCTGTGACGGCAGTATTGTCATCAATCAGGGAACCTTTGTGATCAAAGCCGCGAACGACGGCATCAAGAGCGCTCCCGACGCGACGGACACGACCGAGGGAACGACCATCGATACCGACTCCGCAGGTACTATTACCATCAACGGCGGTACTTTCGATCTTGATGTTGACGGCGACGGCATCCAGGCAGATACCGAGCTGAACATCAACGGCGGTACCTTTGACATCCAGACATGGAAGGGCTACAATGTGTGGAACGACACGCTGGCGGACGCCTACAGCTGTAAGGGCCTGAAAGCCTCCGGCGACCGCGCCGAAGAGGCAGGGATCGAACCCGCTTTGAATATTACCGGCGGCACCTTCAATCTGAACACGGGCGACGACGCTGTTCACTCCGACGCGTATGTGACCGTGACCGGCGGCACCTTTACCATCCGCACGGGCGACGACGGTATGCACGGCGATACTTCTCTGATCTTAGGAACCGAAAACGGATATGAGCGCGACCCCGACGTTACCATCAACAACTCGTATGAAGGCTTAGAAGGCGGCACGGTCTACATCTATTCCGGACGCTTCTATGTAGTCGCGAGCGACGACGGCGTCAACGCGGCAGGCGGCAGCTCCAGCGGCTCCGATCCCGGCGCGGGCGGCGGAAACAACTTCAATCCCGGCGGCGGACGTCCCGGCGGTCAGGGCGGAAATCAACCCGGCGGCGGAAATCAGCCCGGCGGCGGAAATCAGCCCGGCGGCGGCTCTACCTTATCAGGCGACTATAATATTTATATCTACGGCGGCGATCTGTATGTCAACTGCGACGGAGACGGACTGGATTCCAACGGCGGTCTGTATCTTTACGGCGGTACTCAGGCGGTGTTCAGCATGAGATCCGGCGGCGATAATTCGCCTATCGATGCCGACGGTACCGTTTCGATACAAGGCGCGACAGTTTTTGCTGCCGGCTCGGCAGGTATGGATTCTGCTCAGTCGAGTTGGTTCGGCAGCAGCCAGAAATACGCGACAAGCACCACCAGCTATTCCTCCGGTAAGATCATCAACACCAAGGCAGGCAGTAACGGAAGCGTTATGTTGAGCTATACGCTGCCGAAGAACGTCAACTATCTTATGGCGTCGTGGCCGTCCTCTGTTTCGAGCAGTACTCCGTCGTTTACCACAGCGACAAGTGTAACAGCGTGCAAAGGCGGCTCATGGAGCCACAGCTGGGATTCCGGCACGGAATCATCCGGTCTGATGACCTACACCTGCACCAAATGCAGCGCTGTGGAAAGACAGACCATCCCCGCGGCGATTTCTGTAGACGTCTGTGATCATTCCGTCGATCAGGCTGCGGTCGTCGACGAAGGCTTTACCGTCACCTTTGCGGGCGACAGCGGCGTCAGTTCCGTCACTGTCTATGAGACGCAGGATTATACCGGCGCGAGCGCATCCGTTTCCGCGACAGGGACGACCGTATCGCGCAGCAGCTCTACCGGTGATCCCGATTCCACAGGCGACGGTCAGGTCAATTTCACGATTGTTCTCAATGACGGTTATGCGCTGGACAGCATCACGGCAACTTCGGGAACTTATAAAAACATCAAGGGTCCCTCTGACACAGGTCTTGCGAACACCTACCGCATCACCAAGATCAGCGCGGACACCACCGTCACGATCACGACAGTCGCATGTGAGCACGGGGTGATCGCCGACGGTACAACCCCCGCATGGACATGGAGCGATGACTATGGCACCGCAACACTTTCCTATACCTGCGCCGACTGCGGCAACACTGTCAACGTTGACGGTACGTTAACGAGCGCGCTGACCAATGCGTCCACGATCACCTTCACCGCAAAAGCGTCGATCGGTTCAACCGAGTATTCCGATACCAAGACAGCGGCTCCCTTCACGACAGCCTTCTCCTGCGACGAAGGTGTGGAATCCGTCAACATCTATTATACGCAGGACTATACCTCCGCCGATGAAACAGGCGTAACCACAGCCGTGGCGCGCGACAGCGATTCCGGATATCCGGTCGTCACCGGCGACGGTCAGGTCAATTTCAAAGTGGTCCTCAAAGACGGCTATACCATCGACTCCGTGACCGCGTCCGGCTCCTATAAGAATCTCAAAAATACCGGTTCCGAAAACATCTACCGCCTCACAAAGGTCACCGGCGCGGTAACGGTGACAGTTACCACGACGAATAGCGAAACCTCCTCCTATCTTTTAGGCGATGCGGACGGCGACGGCACCGTCACGATCCTTGACGCGACAACGATCCAGAAAACGCTCGCGAGTATCACGGTAGCCTCTTACGTCGAGAAAGCTTCCGACGTCGACGGCGACGGAAAAGTAACCGTTCTCGACGCGACCTATATCCAGAAATGGCTGGCTTCTCTCCCCGTTCCTTACGCGATCGGTGAAACCGTAAGCTGATTATACCGATATATATTAATGGACTCCTTTTGATCAAAGGCTTCGGATGCCGTACAGCGTCCGGAGCCTTTGGTTTTGTTTATTGTCTCTTAGACCCCAATTTTTAACAGCATTTTTTCGTATTAACTAATGAAATAAAAAATAAGGGTGATCGATATGACAGTATACAAGAACACAAATCATATGATTGAAAAAAGCTGTTATTCCGCAGAAGATCTCATGCGGCTTCGACGGGAACGAATCCGCGATCGCAGGCTGAGAGAAGGCTCTCTCCTCTGTGGTCAAATCCTCCGTGCATTTCCCTCCGATAATCTGATCGAATTAGTATCTGTAAAACTAGATAAAGCGATGTGATATTAGTACGGACGGATGCAGTCAGGGCAAAGCAAAACCTCCGCTTGGAATCAAGAGTCCAAACGGAGGTTGATTTGTTTATTTTCCCTCTACGATCGCATAGCTTTCATCAAGCAGTTTTTTGATTTGTTCGATATCCGCGTTGCGGTCGAGCAGAATTGAGATCCAGTATTTCTTGTTCATGTGATAAGACGGAAAGTAGTGGATATAGTCGATGATATCGGGGATATTCTCCGGCGGTACTTTCAGATTGAGTACGTTGATCTTTCCCTCTTTTTCAATCCCGAGATACTGGTACGGGATCAGCATAAACAGGCCGTACCACTTGTGCCGCTTTGCCGTGTTCAGCGTGTGGTATTCTTCGAGATAACCCCACGGCGCTTCGGGGATCGTGCCGTATTTTTCTTTCACATACGCGAGCAGGATCGCCTTGACGTCGGCGAGCGCAAAGCAGTTTTTGACGACGTCGTCTACAACATTATCCACATAGGAGCGGATCGTACTGGCAAAACCGCCGCTTAGAACGCTGACCTCAAACGGCAGATACTCATCGCCGTCCGGTTCTTCATATACCTTGGCTTCAAAGCTG
This sequence comes from Ruminococcus sp., assembly GCA_017404145.1. Taxonomy (GTDB): domain Bacteria; phylum Bacillota; class Clostridia; order Oscillospirales; family Acutalibacteraceae; genus Ruminococcoides. The sequence goes on from JAFRCW010000009.1 coordinate 21,229, forward strand.
TCACCGCGGATTCGGAACACCGCGTAAAAGCCGCTTTCCGGCAAAGGTTTCCTGATACTATAACTGCCTTTGTCAAACGCAAAGCCGTAATCTGTCGCTTTATCCGGAACAAAGACATATTGACTGAAGATATGGTCGTATTTCATAGTGCGTTTCCTGTTTGAGAATTCGTTAATGAACCCAACTCATAGGGTTCTCACCGTATCATCTTCGGTTTTGCCACTCAAATGCCTCTGACAATAACACAGAAATCAACGCTGCTTTTCCATCCGTATATGCGTTTCTGTCTTTTGGGTACTTTTCAGCCAATTCCCGTTTTAATGCGGTGTATCTGCGGGCGGCGTCCTCATGCGTGTTGAGATAATCCCTGAACCGGATGTAATCGTTCCATTCCTTTGAGTCGTACAGCACCACATGGATATGGTGGGTTCTTGTATCCTGTTCAAAATCCCCTTTGACAAACAACAGCTGCTGAGGTCTTTCATCAAATCGGAAAATGATCTGCTCCTGCTCCAGCAGTTCTTTTTTTCGCAAAACAGCATCATAATCATTGACGGCGACAGCGATATCGATGATCGGCTTTGCGGGAATTGTTTTGATCGATGTACTGCCGATATGCTGAATATCAACAGCGGTATCGCCCAACAGTCTTTTGATCGTTCTGATCGTATTCTCGGCGTCAAGCTCCCATTCGATTTGATGTTCTTCGAGATATACGGCGCCTCTTTTCATTCCGATGCTCATTTCCATCCTTCTTTTTGATCCAGCACGGCGAACAGCTCGTGTTCTTTTTCGCTGATCATACCGGTCGTATCACCGAATAGCATAAGGCTGCTTGAAGTATCGTTCTGTTCCCATACCGGGAGATCGCTGCCGTTGGGATCACCGGTCATAATAAAGATCTTCCAGTAGCCGAGCATCTGCGCGCTCAGCTCTCTGTCGCGGTCATCGTACAGGTTGGAAACAGTCGGGATATTGCCGTAGCAGTAGACCTCTTCACCGCTGTGCCAGTCGCCGAGCCTTCCGTTCTTTTTCGCAAAGAGGTATTCATAGACAGGGATATCGTTTTCGACAGCGAGGCGGTTCAGACAATAGTGAGGATAATCGAAGAACACCGCGCCGTAGATCTCCGCCCAGTATGCGTCGGCTTCTTCATCGGTCGAAGCCGGATAGATTGCGAGAATATCGTCGGTAAGGTCGCCGAAGTATTCGCGGATCTTACGCTCATAGTTCTTCATATTCGCGTGATCGAAGATGATGAACGCCGCGCTCTCTTCATCATTGTAGCCGTGGAGGATCGCTTCTTCGTTATGGACGCCCTTTTGGTAGGATTCATAGGGCGTTTCAGTCAGAAAATAACCGTCAACGGTCATATGGTGGTGCGTGTACGCCTCATTGACCAGCTTGTCGGCGGGTAATTTACGAAGTTCTTCGACGGACGAACAGCCGTTTGCTTCCATGGTTTCCTGCCCCGCGTCGAGCGCTTCGTTCAATGTGCGGAACGAGTGAGGGGGATTGACCGATGCGACCGTAGAGCTCTCCAGAATAACACGCTTAAACAAGCCCTTTGCCAAAGGCGAGGTACACATCGCGCTGACGCTCGCCGCGCCTGCCGATTCTCCTGATAGCGTAACGTTATCGGGATCGCCGCCGAAAGCGGCTATATTATCGCGCACCCATTCGAGCGCTTTGATTTGGTCGAGCATGCCGTAGTTGCCGGTCGTGCCGTTTTCGGATTCTGCCGTCAGCTGTTCATTCGCGTAGTAGCCGAACACGCCGAGGCGGTAACCCATATTGACGACGATAACGCCCTCTTTCGAAAGACCCTCACCGCTGTAATCCCCGTACCACGGCTGACCGGTCTGTAAGGAGCCGCCGTGGATGTAGACCATCACGGGCATATCCTTTGTGTCGCCCGCAGGCTTCCAGATATTCAGATAGAGCGAGTCCTCGCTGACAGGAGGCGTATAGTTATCATCGAGCGAGATTTGATAATCGTGATAGCCGATGATCTGCGCAAGCGAGTTATAGATCGGAAGATTCTGCGGCTGCATACTCATCGGCGCGAAGTGATCGGCAACAAGCACCCCGTCCCACTTGTCGGGATCCTGTGGCTCCTTCCATCTCAGCTCGCCGACAGGAGGCTTGGCATACGGTATACCGGTATACACTTCAACGCTCTTGTCCTCGTTGTATACACCCTGCAAATCGCCCTGCGCTACGGTGATGATCCCGGTCGCTTCGGGATCCTTTACGCTGACGGCGGGCACAGCCTGTACAGTGGGCCATGTGAGAAACAACACGCCGACGAACAGCAGTATCCATCCCAGCCACGAAGCGAGCTTCAAGTACCATTTATTCTTTTTCTTGATGATGAGCCTGTGAACCGTATAGAATCCTGCAGTTATAACGGCGGCAAGGACGAAGCCCCACACCGTGTTTTTGTTCAGTTCCAATCCCGCGATCATCAGCAGAAAAAACAGCGCCGAAAAAATGACGAAAATAACCTTTTTCACTTTCATATAGTACCTTTTTGTTTGACCGAGCATTTGTCTTGACGGATGTTTGCCTCCATTGTCCAACCCGGTTTTTTGATCTCATGATGATTCACGATTTGTGATATGATGATTATATCACTTCGGCTTTGATTTGTCTATCGGTTAATCCATATGAGTACAAAATAATCATTTGTGTTTTTGATTTTTATATGATATAATTAGTTCACTATATTTTAGGGGGATTCTTTATGAAAATCGCTATGGCAAATGATCATGCAGGCACATCTATGAAATATGAAATCAAAGCGTATCTGGAGGCTCAGGGACATACCGTCGTGGATTTCGGCGCCTATGACGAGATGTCCTGCGATCTGTCGGACTTCGTCCTTCCGGCGGCGTTGGCGGTCGCGAAAGGGGAGTGCGACAGAGGCATCTTTGTTGACGGCGTCGGTTACGGCAGCGCGATGATCTCCAACAAGGTGAGCGGTATCTATGCTTGCGTCTGTCAGGATCCTTTCTGCGCGCAGCTCGCCCGTGAGCATAACGACGCCAACGTGCTTTGTCTCGGCGCAAAGATCATCGGCGGGATGATTGCGATGGAAATCGTCAAGACCTTTATGAAGACCGATCCGCTGACTGCCGACAAATACGTGCGCCGTGTGAAAAAGGTACAGAAAATCAATGATGAACACTGTGTGCCCGTGAAGTAAACTGTTCCGTATGCTTTTATTGATTTAACTCCGATGATCCGTGCGGTTTGGATGATCGGAGTTTTTATTTCGCAGAGATTATCGCTTTAAAGCGTTGCATTTTGAAACGGAATAGTATATAATATAAAATGGAAAGGAATTTGATCGTGATACGAACTGTCCGCAGCACGGCAGAGATTTGGAAGGAGAAATCATTATGTGTGGCATCGTAGGATATGTCGGTCCGCGCGACTGTACGGATGTACTGATCTCAGCGCTGACAAAATTAGAGTACCGCGGCTATGACTCCGCGGGTATCGCCGTTTTTGAGGACGGTAAAATTGAAGTGGCGAAGTCCAAAGGCAGACTGACAGATTTAGTCGCCAAGATGGAAAAAGAGGGCAAGCCGCACGGTCACGCCGGTATCGGTCACACCCGCTGGGCGACCCACGGCGAGCCGTCGGATATCAACTCTCATCCTCATTCCGGCAGACGCGTCACCATCGTTCATAACGGTATCATTGAAAATTATAAGCAGATCAAGCAGTTTCTGATCGAGAACGAACGCACCGAGTTTCTCTCTGATACCGATACCGAGGTTGTCGCGCAGCTGCTTGACTTCTACTATGACGGCAACCCGATCAAGGCGATCCGCCGCACGCTCCACGAGATCCGCGGTTCCTTTGCTCTGGGCATCGTTTTCGCCGACAAGCCGGAGACCGTATATGCGGTCCGTCGGGAAAGTCCGCTGATTGTCGGTCAGGGCAAGGGCGAAGTGTTCATCGCCTCCGACGTTCCCGCAATCATCAAATATACCAAGGACTATTATCTTCTCGAACATAACGAGATAGCAGTTTTAAAGAACGGTTCGGTCAGCTTCTGCACCCTGCACGGCAGGATGGTTGACAAAGAGCTGAAAACCGCTGACTGGGATGAGGACAGCGCCGAAAAGGGCGGCTACCCGCACTTTATGATCAAGGAGATCCATGAACAGCCCACAGCTGTCAAGACCACTATCACACCGCGTATCGAGAACGGTATGCCGGATCTTTCCGAGTGCGGCATCACCCCCGAAACGCTCAGTAAGGTGAACAACATCTTCATCGTCGCCTGCGGTACCGCGATGCACGCGGGTATGGTCGGCAAGTATATCATCGAGAAATACGCGCGCGTGTCTGTCACGGTCGATATTGCGTCCGAGTTTCGCTACCGCGACCCTCTGATCGGCGAGGGTGACCTCGTCATCATCATCAGCCAGTCGGGCGAGACCGCCGACAGCAAGGCGGTGCTGAATCTCGTCAAAGAGACCGCGGCGAAGTCGCTCGCGATCGTCAACGTCAAGGGCAGCTCCATCGCCCGCGAGGCGGATATGGTCATCTATACCCACGCGGGCCCCGAGATCGCCGTTGCCTCCACCAAGGCGTATATGGTACAGCTTGCGGTCATCTATCTCTTAGCATTCGAAATGGCATATGCCAAGGGCAAGATCGACGAGGGCAAGTGTCAGCGGCTGACCGCAGAGCTTACGCGGATGCCCGAGGTCATCGAGGAAACCATCAACAAGGTCGTCGATCAGTGCCAGTTCATTTCTACCAAGCTGATCACCGCCGACAGCCTTCTTTACATCGGCAGAGGGCTCGATTACGCGCTTTCGATGGAGGGTTCCCTGAAACTCAAGGAGATCTCTTATATCCACAGCGAATCTTACGCTGCGGGCGAATTAAAACACGGCACGATCTCATTAGTCGAGGACGGGATGCCGGTCATCGCCGTCGCGACCCAAAACCGGCTGATCGAAAAGACCGTATCTAACATCAAGGAGGTCAAGGCACGCGGCGCGATGACGATCGTCATCTGCGACGAAGAGGCGGATATCGACAAGGACGCAGCGGACTATTTGATCCGCATCCCGAAGCGGTACGAGGTGATTATGCCGATGGTTGCGACAGTTCCCATGCAGCTTCTGGCTTACTATACATCTGTTAACAAGGGCAACGACGTCGACAAGCCGCGCAATCTGGCGAAGTCTGTTACCGTTGAATAAAAAAGGACATAGAAAAAACGGCTGCCGTATCGTTACGACAGCCGTTTTATGTAAGCTGAATTTTACTTTACCGCCGCGAAGCCAGCTTCCAGATCGGCGATGATATCATCGATATGCTCGGTACCGATGGACAGACGAATGGTATTCTCGTAGATACCGGTTTCGTTCAGCTCCTCGGTCGAGAGCTGAGAGTGGGTGGTGGAGGCGGGATGGATCACGAGGCTCTTAACGTCTGCGACATTCGCGAGCAGTGAGAAGATCTTCAGATTGTCGATAAACTTCCACGCTTCCTCTCTGCCGCCCTTGATCTCGAAGGTGAAGATGGAGGCACCGCCGTTCTTGAAATATCTCTCATACAGCTGATGGTCGGGGTGATCGGGGAGAGAGGGGTGGTTGACCTTTTCGACCAGCGGATGATTTTTCAGATATTCGACAACCTTCTTGGTGTTCTCGGCGTGTCTTTGGAGTCTGAGAGAGAGGGTCTCTATGCCCTGTAAGAGCAAAAACGCGTTGAAGGGGGAGATCGCCGCGCCGGTGTCTCTGAGCAAAATCGCGCGGATGTAGGTGACGAAAGCGGCGGGACCGACGACGTCATAGAACGATACGCCGTGATAACTCGGATTCGCCTCGGCGATGTTCGGATACTTGCCGCTTTCTTTCCAGTTGAACTTGCCGGATTCGACGATAATGCCGCCCAGTGTTGTGCCGTGTCCGCCGAGGAACTTGGTGGCGGAATGTACGACAATGTCCGCGCCGTGCTCGATGGGTCTGATCAGATAAGGGGTGCCGAAGGTGTTGTCTACGACGACCGGCAGACCGTAGCGGTGCGCAAGCTCTGCGATCGCGTCGATGTCCGGGATATCGCTGTTGGGATTGCCCAGCGTTTCAAGATAGATCGCTCTGGTGTTGTCCTGAATGGCGTTTTCGATTTCCGTCAGGTTATGCGCGTCGACAAAGGTGGTGGTGATGCCGTACTGCGGCAGGGTGTGGGAGAGCAGATTGTAGCTGCCGCCGTAGATGGTTTTCTGCGCTACGATATGGCCGCCGTTTGCCGCTAATGCTTCGATGGTGTAGGTGATTGCTGCAGCGCCGGACGCCAGCGCTAAAGCCGCCGAGCCGCCTTCTAACGCGGCAACTCTCTTTTCGAGAACGTCCTGGGTGGAGTTGGTGAGTCTGCCGTAGATGTTGCCCGCGTCCGCGAGACCGAAGCGGTCCGCCGCGTGCTGTGAGTTATGGAATACATAAGAAGTGGTCTGATAGATCGGTACCGCTCTGGAGTCGGTAGCGGGGTCAGCCTGTTCCTGACCTACGTGTAACTGTAATGTTTCAAAACGATAATCGCTCATGGTAATGTTCCTTTCCAAAATAAAGTTTTTACAAGTGTTTTTTCATACAAAAAGCCCGAGGGCTATGGGCGCTCCCGGGCAAAGAGGAAAAGGTTCCTGTCAGTCATTCTGCAAGTATTCAGAGCAGAGTGGAACAGCCGAACGCTTCTACCGCGCAACAAGCCCGGGAGTCAGCCAACCGAGAACAAATCCGAATCCGGTTTTGACGGGCATATTTCCGTCCACTCATTGTTAAAATCCTCGCGAACCCGTCAGGGTTCGCTGCGGTTTTGCCGCGATCGGACGAAAATCTGCTCCGGCAAAACTCCGAAGGACTGAAAATGAGCAAGATTTCGGTAAGTCTCGGTGCAGAAAGTGAAGGCAGGCTGGCGCCTGTCAAGGTTGATAAGCCGAGAATTACCGAAATCTTGCCATTTACAGCGGGTTCGAATTTATTCTCGGTTAGCTAAACATTCGACACCACATCGCGGTATACTGAGTGCGTGTTGTGACAGTAAACATTCTTGTTTTCTCCTTCCGTTAGTTGTCTTAATGACAACGCCATTATAACACCACCAACCTACTATGTCAATAGGTAAGTGGTATTTTTTTGAAAAAAATTTACCTCATAGGGAACAGTCCGTCTCCTATAAGGTAAAAAAAGTCAATTATATCTGCTTAGCTAAGCGCTTTATTTTTGATTTGATTTTTTGTTCTGATAGTCCTCTAAAGCCGCCTGGATCGCCTCTTCCGCGAGAACGGAACAGTGCATTTTGTAGTCCGGCAGACCGTCAAGCGCTTCAGCGACAGCCTTGTTCGTGAGCTCCATCGCATCCTCGACACGCTGACCCTTGATCAGCTCCGTCGCCATCGAACTGGATGCGATCGCGCTGGCGCAGCCGAAGGTCTCGAACTTGACGTCTGTGATGATATCGTTATCGATCTTAAGATACATTTTCATAATATCGCCGCACTTGGCGTTACCGACCTCGCCGACACCGTCCGCGTCTTCGATGACGCCGACGTTTCTCGGGTGCATAAAGTGTTCCATTACCTTTTCACTGTACAGTGCCATGATATTTCCTCCTATTTCAGTATGAATTCTTTCTTACCTTCCGTCAAATCACGCCATACGGGAGAGAAGCTCCTCAGATGCGCGACGACCTCTTTGACGTTTTCGATGATATAGTCCGCTTCTTCGATCGTGATATCCTCGCCGATAGAGAGCCTTAAGGAGCCGTGAGCGACGTCGTGGATGCGTCCGATCGAAAGCAGTACATGGCTCGGATCCAATGATCCGGAGGTGCAGGCGCTGCCCGATGAAGCTGAAATCCCCTTCATATCCAGCAGAATCAGGATCGATTCGCCTTCGATACCCTCGAAGCTGAAGTTGACGTTGCCCGGCAGACGGTGTTCTTTCTCACCGTTTAACGCGCTGTGAGGGATTTCGGACAAGCCCTCGATCAGATAGTCCCTGACCTTCTTCATATGTGCATTGTTCTTGTCCATATCGGCGACCGCTTCTTGGAGCGCGGCTGTCATCGAGAGGATCCCGGGGAGGTTCTCGGTACCCGCGCGCTTGCCTCTTTCCTGTGCGCCGCCCTCGATCAGATTCGACAGCAGGATACCCTTCCTTGCGTAGAGGAAACCGACGCCCTTGGGACCGTGGAACTTGTGCGCCGAGGCGGAGAGCATATCGATGTTCTGCTGTTTGACGTCGATCGGCAGATGACCGACTGCCTGTACCGCGTCGGTGTGAAACAGCACGCCGCGGCTTTTACAGATTTCTCCGATCTCTGCGATCGGCTGAATAGTGCCGATCTCGTTGTTCGCGGTCATGATGGTGACCAGACAGGTATCCTCGCGGATCGCGGCTTCCAGTTCGTCTACTCTGACGATACCGTTTTCGTGAACCGGCAGGAGCGTGACCTCAAAGCCGTTTTTCTCCAGCTTTCTCAGCGTGTGCAGGATCGCATGATGCTCGAACGCGGAGGAGATGATGTGTTTCTTGCCCTTCTTCTTGCCGATCATCGCTCCGGTGAGCAGGGCTTGGTTGTCCGCTTCACTTCCGCCCGAGGTAAAGAGGATTTCTCTTGGCTCAGCGTTGATGATCTTGGCGACCTCAGCGCGCGCTTCTTCGAGCTTTTCTTTCGCTTTCTGTCCGATGGTATACAGACTCGACGGGTTGCCGAAGTCAATTTTTAACGCCTCTGTCATTACCGCGAGGGCTGTCTCGCTCATGCGGGTGGTGGCAGCGTTGTCTGCGTATATCTGCATAATAGGTTCTCCTTTTTTGTAGTCGGGAATATTATACATCTATCAACCTACTATGTCAATAGGTGAGTTATGCAAAAAGACTCCCTGTGTTGGGAGCCGGTTTCCTATCAGCTTACGACGTTTTTGGGGTTGCCGTCTAAAAAGGCTTTGATGTTGTCATAGACCACGCCCATCAGCCTTTGGCGGGTTTCTAGGGGTGCCCACGCGATGTGAGGCGTGATGATGCAGTTCGATACCCCCATCAGCACACAGTCCTCTTCCATCGGCTCTACCGAGAGTACATCGATACACGCGCCGCCGAGGTGACCGCTCTCGATCGCTTCTCTGAGATCCTCCTCGACTATCACGCCGCCGCGGGCGGTGTTGACAAAAAGCGCGCCCGGTTTCATCTTGGCAAAGGTCTCTTTGTTGAACATTTCTTTGGAATCCTCGTTGAGCGGGCAGTGTACCGTGATGATATCGCTCTTTTGGAGCAATTCTTCAAAGCTCACCTGCTTGACGTTTTCGATATTTCTCTCACTGCGGTTATAAGCGATGATATTCATATGAAACGCGTCGGCGATCTTCGCGACCTGTTGACCGATGGTACCAAGCCCGACGATACCGAGCGTCTTGCCGTACAGCTCGTTGAGCGGATAGACGAAGGGGGAGAAGGTGGGGCTTCTCTTCCACTTGCCGTCCTGCACATACTGATTATAGCGCGCGGTATTGCTGAAGAACTCCAGTATCAGCGCAAAGGTATGCTGGGCGACGGCGTTCGTGGAGTAAGAGCCTGCGTTGCATACGGTGATGTTATGCTCACGGCAGTAGTCAATATCGATATTGTTGTAGCCGGTGGCGAACAGTCCGATATATCGGAGATGTTTCGCCTTTCTCAGACTGTAGGGATTTAACAGCGTCTTGTTGACGATGACCATATCCGCGTCTGTCAGTGCGTCGGCGACTTCTTCATAGGTGAGCAGTCCGTGTTCTTCCACTTCACCGAAGTCTTTGAGGCAGTCGGCGGTGACCAGATTGTCGACAACGGTCTGCGCGTCGGTCAAAACGATTTTCATAGAATCATTCCTTTATATTCTTATGATAGCATCCTACCACAGAATCCGACGAATAGCAACAAAAACCGAAAAGTTTTGGTAGACAAATCCGTTCTCATTTGGTATCATATATAAAAGGAGACATCCTTGGAATCACTACTTTCAAAATGGTTTCAAAGATATGTGAATCAACCATGAAAAAGACGCCGGATATGGAAAAACTCATCGATACAGCGCTGCACGACAGAGACTGCGAACGCCGGAGAGCTGCTTTGGATCAGTTGGAGGATGAGGAAACACTGCTTTATATCGCTGAGCATGACGCGGTTGCTTATGTTCGGTTTGCTGCTGTGGAGAAGATCGGAAAAGAAGAAACACTGATTTGGTTTCTCCTGCACGAGAAATTCAACGGCATCCGCGAACAGGCTGTGAAAAAGTTAGAGGATCAAAAAACGTTGTGTTATCTCGCGCTGCATGACACATATTATGCTGTTCGGCGGATCGCTGTGGAGAAGATCGATGATGAGAAAATTCTGATCCAAGTCGCGCTTTCCGATGAAGACAAAGACTGCCGGGCGGCTGCCGCAAAAAAGATCAAGGATCAAAAAACACTGCTTTACCTCATGCAGCACGATACCAGTTCTCTGATTCGGTTTATTGCCGCAAAGAAGGTTGATGATGAGGAAACCTTGAAAAAAGCAGCGCTGCATGACGAGGACGAAGATATCCGGTATGCTGCTGTGAGAGGCCTCAAAGATGAGAAAACGCTGATTCACCTCGCGCTGCATGATGCATCTGATTTTGTCCGTCAAGCCGCCGTGGAAAAGATCGATAACAGGGATGCGCTTTTTGAAGCGGTACTGTACGATAAGGATATCAACGTCCGTATGGCTGCTGTGGAAAAGCTGGACGACGAGGAACTGCTTATCTATATTACGCTGAATGATATGAGCATAGACGTCCGTCGCGCCGCGGCGCAAAAGCTGAGGGAAGAAAGCCTTGTCAAAACTGTGCTGTCCAAGGGAGACGCTCAGGCTCGACGGATCGCGATCGAGGAAATCACAGATGAAAAAACGGTACGGGAAATCGGAATAAAGGACAGCGATCCGAGTGTTCGGATCGCCGCGATACACAGAATCAGCGACGCTGACTGCTTGGAGAAAGTTTTGCGTTTTGACTGTCACAACGATTGCCGCAAAGCGGCTCTTCGCCGGTTGGTGGAACTCTCTGACCGGCTGACCGAAAAGCAAAAGGAAAGTATCATCCGTATCGCAGAGCAGGACGCAGAGGCGCTGTTCAAAGAGGCGGAGCTTTGTCCCGAGTGCGGCGGTGAAGTTTCTGAATATGAAGATACGCATTACCGTATGATTCCCGTTGGGTATGATGAATACGAGTACGAGCCTTTTATTGCGGATTGCGGAAAGTATTGCGAAGAATGCGGAGAGCGCTACAGCAGCCGCTCCGACTTAGATGAAAGAATAGAAGAATTCAAACGTATGATGATGGAGTAGCCGTCTGAATGATGATGTTTTATAATCCGGAAGAAGGAGAGTCGATCAAAAATGCTTACGGTCAGACGGGCAGTGGAAAAGGATATCCCGAGGATACTCGAACTGCTCTTACAAGTGGATATGGTACACCATCTCGGGCGGCCCGATCTCTTCAAGGGTCCCGCGACGAAATATAACGCAGACGAGCTTAGTAAGATCATCAAAGACGATACGACGCCGGTGTTCGTCTGTGTGGACGAAGAGGATATTCCGCTGGGACACGCCTTTTGTATCCATAAGCAGATCGTCGGCGATTCTGTGCTGACCGATATCCGCACGCTGTATATCGACGATATCTGTGTAGACGAAAAGGCGAGAGGCAGTCATATCGGCAAGACGCTCTATGACTATGTCGTCGTTTACGCCAAAGAACAGGGCTTTTATAACATCACGCTGAATGTCTGGTCATGTAACGAAGGCGCGATGAAGTTTTATGAGGCGATGGGACTTGTCCCGCAAAAAATCGGAATGGAAAAGGTCTTATAACAGGAGAGTAATATGGACTTTAACGCTAACACCAAGCTGACCGATATTATGGCAGCCTATCCGTGGCTTTCCGACGAGCTGATCAAGCTCAACAGCGCGTTCGGAGTCATCAAGACGCCGATCGGAAAAATGATGATCAAGGACGCGACGCTTTCGGATCTGAGCCGGAAGATCGGTATGTCCGATGATGAAGTGATCAAAAAGCTCCGTGAGATGATTAACGCTCACGAAGGATAAGCATATGATTGTCAACGCGAAGTCCGATGGACTGTGACAGTCTCAATCCTGCCACAAGAAAGAGAGGTGAAAATGATGAAAGGATTATTTGGTTTTGCCTGCGGTTTAGCGGCAGGCGCAGCTCTGACGATGCTGTATCTGCATAAGGATGCGATCAAGGCGTTATGCACAGGCGAAGAAATGCCCGAGGCTCCCGAGAACTGCCCCTTCTCCAAGGCGGAAAAGGAGTGCTGTGAGGAAAAAGACGGCGAAGCAGAATAATACTATTGACTTTTTACAAAAATCTGTGTAAAATAAAAATAGAGAAACGGCATGAGCTGTTTCGCAACACAATAAGTTATCTATTTATGATAACCGCCTTGTACCGTTACTACAGGGCGGTTATTTCTTGTTTATGGAAAGCGTAATAAAGAACGCGAATATCATGATCAAAACAATATATTCCATCAACACACCTCCTTTCAGAGGTGCTGAAACAGCCGCCGCCGTCTCTCTAAGGAACATTATATCATACAAACGTTCTAAAACCAACTGTTTTACTAAAAAAGACTGCCGTAAAATTGCGGCAGCCTTGCTGTTAACGTATTCTGTTTTTCTTTTTGATGGGTTGAATTCCGATGTACTGCGCTCTGCCGAACGCAAGGATACAGATGAAAACAATATGGATGAATATCAGACCCAAGCCGAATTTGTTGTTATGGTTAAAAGCGGAAGAAAGATGCAGCTGATATAAAATATAAAAGACATAGTAAATAATAAACGTCAGCGCGCAGAGAATTCCCCATATCAGAAGATCATCTTGGTTTTCGGGTTTTATCATCATAAAAAAGGTGACAAAAAACAGGATATTAAAGACTAAGAAAAACCAATAAACGTTTTTATCCCATACCCGCTTGAACAGGATATACGGACCGTAGAATGGGATCAGCGCTTTCCAGCCCTGCTCTCCCATTTTCTGAAAGATCTTCCAGCCGGCGATATACTGAACGATCAGAACCGGCGCAAGCATAATGCCGTAGATGATCAGGATGGCGTATGAGTTGGATGCGAACATAGCTTTTTCCCTTTATGTCAGTTGATGCTCAAAGCGATACTTCTCGATGATCTCGGCGTATTTTTCCTGCACCTGAGAGACGATCTGTTCCCAAGTCTTTGGGATCGTCTGTCTCGCGTTTTCGCCGATCTCTTTGAGACGCTGTCTGTCAGAGAAGGCTTTCACGATCTCAGAGTACATCGCGACCTTGTTTTCCGCGGCGGTAAAGCCGGAGAAATCTTTCTTTACCGCTTCGGCGGCGTTAGAGCCCTCAGTCAGCAGGGAGGGCACGCCTAAGGACGCCGCTTCTCTGACAACCAGCGGAGAGTTGTCGTATACCGAGGGGAAGAAGAATAAGCCGGCGCTCAGATACAGTCCCTGAATCAAATCCTTGTCGACGATCTTTCCGACAAAGCGTACCGCGCCATCGGGGAACGAGAGAGAATCGGCGTATTTTCGGATTTTATCCGCGTCATAGCCGTCCCCGACGATCACCAGTATGTAGTCGTCAGACTGATCGCACAGCAGCTTGAAGGTGTCTAAGATCAGCCCCAGATTCTTGTGCCAGATCTGATGTCCGATAAAGAGCAAAAGGTTTTTGTCTGCGGGAAGATCAAACTGTTTTCTCGCGTTCTCTCTGAGCTCGTCGGGGTTGTCCGGATAGGACATCGAGGAGCCGTTGTCCATCACGAAGATGTCGCCCTTGTAGCCGTAGGAACGCAGGGTTTCGGCGGTTCCCTCGGAGCAGGACCACACGCTGTCTACCGAGTTGTAGAAACGCACGATATTGTTCGCGACAATACGTGCGATCGCCTTGGAATGGGTGATGTGCAGCGCGTCGTCATAGTATTTGGAGTGAAAGGTAGCAACACAGGGGATGGAGAGCTTTTTCGCGCAGGAGGCGGCGAAGGAGCCTTCCGTGAAAGGACTGTGCGCGTGAAATATATCGATTTTCTTGACATTTAAAAAGGTTCTCAGTCCGCGGTCGGCTTTCGGGGTTGGAATCACATATTCCGCGATCGGAACTTTGATCGAAGCGGTGCGAAAGACGTCATAAGGGAGTACCTTGTCATTAAAGCTGTGGTGTCCCTTGGGAGCGACCACACAGGAGTACGCGCTTTTGTTCATCAGGTTCGCGTAGTTGTGGACGGTATTGACAACGCCGTCGACCAGAGGATAGTACGCGTCAAGGAACTGAGCGGATTTGATATCAGACGGATTCATTTTTCATATCCTTTTTCTTTTGCAGTATTTTTTCGAGCGCTTTGCAGCCGTAGATGAGCAGCCCGATCACGATGAAGGAGTAGTAGCTGAGGAATCGCCACACCAGCATCGCCCAGAACACGCCGGAGGTGTTGAGCGTGGAGAAGATGATATAGAAGGAGCCTTCCGCCGCGCCCGAGTTGCCCGGGGTGGGGACGATGGTGATAGCGGCATAGATATAAACGCACATCGAAGCCGACTGAAAGAAGTCGATGTTGCCGCCGAAGGTATGCACCGCGAAGAACGGCATACAGGCGATCGCGATCTGGAATATCGTGGACAGGATCAGAAGCTGCGCCAGAAGACCTTTGCTGTTGGTGATCGCCTTAAGGCTGACAGAGTAGTTGTTCAGCCCCTTGACCGCTTTCATGATCGTGTGGTTGGGCTTTTTGACCAGATGCATTTTCGCGCCCAGCTTGACGAAGAACGCGACGATCTTCATCGCGATTTTCGGCGCGATCGCCGAGATGATGATCATAATAGGCACAATGGTATAGGCTACCGCGCCGATATATGCGGTGATTTTGATGCCGATCGCGCTGCCGATGGCATTGTTGTTGAAGATAAATACGACGATCGCCAAAATGACAAAGCCGAACTGCATCGTGAAAAAGCCCGAGAGCGGCATCGCCGACGCTGCGCCGTCCGAATAGCCGTTTGCGTGCAGATGATAGATCTGAAACGGCTGTCCGCCCGCGCCCGAGGGAGTAATACAGTCATAGTATTTTCCCAGAGCAGCGGTCTCAAACGCGACTCTGAACGATACTTTTTCCTTCAGATGCTTCATCATCAGCATATATTTGAACGTTTCCGAAAGAAGAACGACCGCCAGACAGAGGACACCGCCTAAGATGAAGAGGATGTTCGCGATACCGAACGGTTCGGTGTACGCAGTATGCTCCTTGGTGAACTCGTCTTTTGCGGTGAAGTACAGCACCACGGCGTTAAACGCAATAAACAGAGCGATGCCGAGACGCTTTTTGAGCTTCGAGTGCTTTTTCGGTTCTTCCTCACTCGATACCTCAACAGCGTTTCTTTCTTCTGCCATTTCTTCTTTGATTTCTTGTGAAAGTCTGCTCATTGGAATACCTCAAAACGGGAATATTTCTTTAACCACAGATACTACTATTATACTATGCATTTCTCATTTTTTCAAGCATTGTGAAAAGGGAAATATGAACGATGTATGAATTTTGTGCCGTTTCTTTTCACATTCATTTTACAAAATCATCATTTTCCCGTCATAAAATAACGCTATACTGTTATCACAGAGATAAAGACAGGAGGAATAAACGATGAAAGAGAATAAGATTTTGAAAGTTATATCAACTATGATGGCGGCGTTTATGCTCGGAGCGTTTTCCTCCGTAAATCTGCCTTGAATATAACGTCATTGCGAGGTCTTTCACCCGTGGCAATCTCAACCGAAATACCATTTTGCCCCCAAACAACCCCGGCGTTTTGCCGGGCAGAAGGTATATCATAGATAAGAAACGCTCCCGAGACGGGAGCGTTTCTGCGTATGGATTCAGTTGTGGATCAGACGATCTGAGCGCCGATATCATAGGGGATATCAATATGCGCGAGCCATTTTTGGATATAGGTGGCGTCAATGACAGATACTACGCTATCGTTGTCAACATCCGCAGCAGTTTCGTTAAAACAATTCACCGGGATAGACGCGCGAACCTTTTGAATAGCGGTTGCGTCGATAACCGAAACGACACCGTCACCGTCGACGTCGCCGAGGATGTATTCTTCGTCCGGCTGAGTAGGCAGATCCGGAAAACCTTGTGTAGGATATTCATCTAGACTGATGAAAGAAAAACCGTGGTTTTCTGCGTAATTCTGTGCCGCGGAATAATTATAACCATAAATGGTAAAGTTTTCTATGGTTTCGTAATAACTGATATGTTCATCGTCTTCTGACGGAACAAAAACATATCCTAATGTACATTCTCCGATCGTTTCAACACTGCTTGGTATGGTGATACTTTTTAGTGAAGGACAATCAGAAAAAGCGTTAGTGTTTATGGTTTTCAAGGTTTGTGGTAAATTCACTTCATTTAGATTCGGACATCTGCTGAATGCACCGCTTCCGATTGATTCAGCACCCTCTATAATAACCTTTTCCAGATTTGGACAGCTATCAAAGGCGTATGACCAAATGGTTTTAACAGAGGCGGGTATAATAACGGTTTCGATGGTTTCTTTGCTATACAAACCGCTTATTTCGGTTACCGCTATGTCGTTGATTTCAGAGGGAATAACGATATTGCTATCATTGCCTTCGTAGTCGAAAATGCAAATTGTTCCATCTTCATTTATAAAACCGGTGAATCCATTCAGCTCAACATATTCAGGTTCGACATACGGAGGATAAACGTAAACCGGTTTGGAAAGAACTACGGCTCCATCCGCTGATTGAATGGAAATGAATGTTTCTCCTTCACTCACAGCAGTCAGTAAACCGGTTTCGTCAATTGTAACGATGTCTTCGTCATCGCTGCTCCAAATAACTGTTTGATCCGCTTCTTCGGGATATACGGTCGCTGAGAGTTGTCTTGTCTCTCCGACTTCAAAATAAAGCCAATCATCCTCAAGTACGATATCAAGCGCTTCAACAGCAGGCTCCGATACGGTGACTTCACATCTGGTCATCAGACCGTTGGAGGTCATTGCGGAAATATAGGCTGTACCCAGACCGACTGTTGAAATGATACCATTTTCATCCACTGTAGCTACAGCATTGTTATCACTACTCCAAGTAACTGTTTGTTCAGCGTTAAGAGGCAGAATAGTTGCGCAGAGTTGTTTTGTTGCATCGACTTCCAGATTCAGTTCATAATTATCAAGTTCAATCAGTTCAGGTGTTACGCTTTCGTATTCGCAAATGTATATCATTTTTTGCTGGTCGTAAATCGAACCGGATCCGCTTGTACCATTCAGATCATTCCATTCTCCTGCTTTTACACTCAGCCCATAATCAAACGAATACATCGAAGCAAACATTTCTTCATTTCCGGGCTCATTCATACTCCAGTTTGTATAAGTCAGAGGTTCATCGGTTATCCATTCAAATTCTTTTGTATCGGCGTTTCGTTTCAAGCCTAACCAACAATTCGCGTTCTGTGAAGATATCATTGAAAGCACAAAATCGTTTTCCGCTTTATCTGAAACGGTCACAAGATGTCCGCCTTTGCTTTCGCACAGTTCTTTAGCCGTTTCCCAGCTTACAGCATTATTATAAAGTTCATATGTTTTTCCGTTATATTCAGAAGTCGAAACAGGATCATAAGAAACATCCTTTTCCCAATGAGCATATACTCTTGTTGAGTATTCAAAAACAGGTGTTTCCGATGTGATTTCGGTACCTCCGACCTTTGCTGTGTACCAACCGTCAAAAAGATAACCTTCTCTCTCGGGAATCGGTAAGTTATCATAACAGCTGCCGATATCATAAGAGAGGCTTTGCCATACCGATTGTGTCTCAGGGGTTACATTGGTTGAAGCGCTGGTATCTGAATCATACAGATAAAGATTGTTAATATAGAATGTACCCGCTTTATCAAAGTATGAATATATCATATGATCGGAATACTGGTTTTTGTCCATATCAATGATATACGATTTCCATGAAGTGGAAAGTGTGATTGTCTTGTTTGTACTTAACCATCCCCATCTTAGATACATCTTAGCGCCATCAACAGATGATTTTGCCCAGAAGCGTAATCTCATTTTTTTAGTATCACCTGATAAAGAATTGATACCGTTGCTATCTGTGGCAAGTCTTCCCTTATTGGTATCGGTTTCAAAGCGGAGATGCTTTTTGTTTGCGCCCGCACTTGATCCGACAATTTTTAAGCTGCTTTGACCGTTAAGCTTTTGTGTATTATCTACGGATACGTTGTATACACTGGTATCCATACTTTTGATATAGGTTGAGTAGTTTTCATCCAATGCTCCGCCTAATATGTAATTACAGCCGCTGTAATTCAAATAGAAATTAAGTGAAGTACTGTTTGGCTTCCAAATCGGGTAAAAAGTAAAAGTATCATTGTCGACGCTTGTCCACGCTTTACCGAATGTATATGTTTTGCCGGGTGAATAGATGCCCTTTGTATAACCGTTGTTTTGAATATTTCCCGCCGTCTGCCATTCCAAGGTACTGTTTACATACCATTTGTTGTCAGACTTTCTTTGAACATTATATCCCGCAAATCGATAGCCATCGCATTTGAATGCGCATTCGGGAATCGAATAGCTTTTTCCTACGGTTACTGTTTCCGATGGCATACTGCCGGTTCCGCCGTTGGCGTTAAAAGATACTGTATGAGTTACTATTTTGTTTATTGAAAACCGTTGGGCGGTGCTGTTATTCTTTTTGTATAACTGTATATTTGTGCCGGCTGACATAGTACCGCCGGTAATATCTACTGCATAATCGGGATTTTTCTTCGATAATAAATAGTATCCCGATCCGTTTTTGACGATATACCATCGTTGAGCGTCGGTACCGTTGCTATTATACAGTTGTATGTCTGTCCCGTTTGCGATCGTTCCGCTCTTTATATCCAAGCATTTATTTCGTTTTACATTTGTGATTTTGTAAGCGCTTCCGTCCTTTTCGAACAGCCACTTTTGATAGTCGCTGTATTCCATAGCATAGAGCTTAACATTATCATTACCGGTACCGGTTACCGCCAGACTGGTTGCGCCGCTCGGAACGATATTGGCGTAGAATTTGTTTCCGAGGTCTTGTGGACTTATCATAGAGTAAATATATGTTTCATTTTCAGGATTTACAAAATCAGAATTTGGCCAAAAGTTTTTGCAAATTTCAAAATGAAGATGTGGTCCACTTGATTTTCCTGTTGTGCCAACCTTTCCCAAAACTTGGCCCATATTTACTCTTGCACCTTCATATACATTGCTAGGTATGCTTCCGCCTTGGAAGTGACCATAACAATAAAATCTACCATCATCACCTTCGATTGCTACACCGGTTCCGTATCCATAACAAATTGGTTTATGATCAGAATTTGGGTGTTGTTGAGTACAAGTGAATTTTTTTCTAACAGTTCCTCCAATGGCAGCTCTAATTGTAGCACCATCAATGTCTGCGTCTCCTATATCGATTGCTTTATTATTATGATCATGAAAATGAAGACGTATGGTAGTATGTCCTTCAACAGGCCATAATAGTGTTACTCCTCCACTCTCAGCCAAATCATCTTCAGCACCGGATGATGCCATATCTTTTGTATTAGTAGCTGTCGGTACAATATTCGCATAGAACTTAGCACCGAGGTCGACAGGAGAAACAGAAGGACTTAAGTCTTTGATATGGATATAGCCGGTTGGGCTGGATGCGTTGATAGTTTTTGTGTGGTAACTATAATCACCATTTGGATATGCATTTGTAGCCCAATTATATTCTTCGATGAAGACAGTTCCGTCGTTGTTTACTTTTGCTACCCAAGCAACGTGATGACCGTCGTTTGGTGACCACCAAGCAATCGAGCCGACAGCAGGTACTTTATCTACTTTTATTCCTACCTCTTGCGCGGCGTATCCCCAGTTCCTGCCATTTCCCCAATGGACATCTTTATAGTAGTTGTGAAATGCAACGCCATTAGTTTTGTTCAATCTCCATGCACAAAAAGATGTGCAGGTTCCCTTTACAAATCCCCATTCATCGTAGTACTCTGTACCGGGATCAACATGATAAGGATAGTCATCAACAGCGGAATCTGAAATATCTATTTCTGCTCTGCTCTCAGCTTCATCTGCTGTTTCAGCATGAACCAAAATAGGTAAAGTGCAGAAAAGCAGTACAACAACCAATAAAACAGATAAACACTTTTTCATTTTCATTCCTCCTAAAGATTCTTTCGTTGACGCTCCGAAAAGGAGCGGTGGATATGACGGTTATATATATTTCGGAACGATGTGGGCATCGTTCCCTACATCCCTCTGCAAACGGTAGTTTTACGAGGGGGATTGCCACGGCTCCTATGGGAGCCTCGTAATGACAATTTCAGTTGCCCTCATTCTGTAAAACAAAAAGGCGTACAATCCGAAGACTGTACGCCAAAAAACACGTAAGCTCCGAATCGTCGCCAAACAATTGTCAACATAATAGCCTATAGGAATAATCATCCGTCAGGGATAGTTGAAATAGAGCATAGTGTTTTTATCCTATAGAATAAAAACACTATCCCCGCAACAGAATAGATTATTCCAAAATCAAACAAATATTCAGTTGACAATTGTTGGCTCTTTTATCGTAACATATACAAAGGACAATTGCAATATGTTTTGATTGCCCTTTTGATAAAATTTGTTTTGACATTCACTGAATGTCATATTTTTGTAATTATAGCATACAATTCTATATATGACAAGCACTAAATGTCAAATATAGGAGCAAAATATGTTTATCAATAAAACCAATTCTGGTGAGAATAATCTTTGCGGAAGGAATATCGCAAGACTGCGGAAAGATCTCGGGATCTCTCAGCGTGAGCTTGCCGACAGGCTGCAGCTTTTGGGCTTAGATATCGACAAAAACGCGATCCAGAGAGTTGAGGCGGGCAAGCGGTTTGTGACCGATATCGAATTGGTAGTTTTCAAGAGGCTGTTTGAAGTAGGTTATGAAGATCTTTTAGAAGAATAAAATGAGCGGTAGGATGGGATTTCCTAACGCTCATTTTTTATCCAAACTGTACATCCAATATCATCATCAAGAGGAACCCCGCGGTGAGTCCTACGGTGGCGACGCCGCCTTCTTCTCCGGCGTTTGCCTCGGGGATCAGCTCCTCGGTCACGACGTAGAACATCGCGCCCGCCGCGAACGAGAGCAGATAGGGAAGAGCCGCGGAGACGACGCCCGTGAGCAGGAGCGTCAAGGCTCCCGCGATCGGCTCGCATACGCCCGAGAGCGCGCCGAGGAGAAAGGCTTTTCCTCTTTTCATCCCGATTGCTCTAAGCGGGATCGAAACGATCGCCCCTTCGGGAAAGTTCTGGATCGCGATTCCTGTCGCGAGGATCAGCGCGGACGCCATCGTCACGCCCGACTCGCCCTTGATCGCCGCCGCGGCGATAACGCCTACCGCCAGCCCTTCGGGGATGTTGTGCAGGGTGATCGCCAGTACCATTTTAGCGGTCTTTTGCAGTTTTTCCCCATCGGTATCGGCGGAGGCTTTTTCCTTTTGAAACAGCGGCGTTACCCGGTCGAGCAGCATCAACAGTCCGATGCCCAGCGAGAACCCGACCGCCGCAGGCAGGAAGCTCAGCGTATAGCCATCCGACATCTCGATCGACGGCAGGATCAGCGACCAGATCGATGCCGCGATCATCACGCCCGAGGCAAAGCCGGTCATCAGCTTGTCGACCTTAGGGCGAAGTGTTCTTTTCATAAAAAACACCGCTCCCGCGCCCAGTGTGGTGCCGAGTAGCGGTATCATCAATATCAGCAAAGTATCCATACCTTATCATATGAATCTGAGGGATAATCGTTCGGACAAAACAAAAAATGTTGATTTTCGAACAAAAGTATGATATTATTTCAAAAGAGAAACGGCGGCGGCTGTTTCAGCACCTCTGAAAGGGGGTGTGTTCATGGAATATATTGTTTTGATAATGATATTCGTGTTTTTGATAACACTTTCCATAAACAAGAAATAACCGCCCTGTAGTACCAGTACAGGACGGTTAACCTTCTTAACCAAATGTATTGCGAAACAGCTCAAGCCGTTTCTCTGTTTTTATTTTACACAGTTTTTTCCCGAATGTCAAGAGGGTTTCTTATCGTTCTCATATTCTTCTAAAAAGCTGTGATACTCGCCCTTTGTCTTATACGCGGGGAAGGTGTCGAGGTGTACCGCGTGCAGGGCGTTGAAGATGCTTTTTTCGATATTGGGATTGGTTTTTTTCAACTCTCTGATCAGCGCTTTTGTCTCGGCGCGCTTGCTCTCTCCGATACCGTCTTCGCTGTGCTTGACGCTTTCCGTAAAACGGCAGGCGCAGTCGAGAAAGGAGAGATGATTGTAGTTCCTCCAGCGGATGATATCTTCTTCCCGTACGCAGTAGAGGGGGCGTATCAGCTCCATTCCCTCGTAGTTTTCGCTGTGGAGCTTGGGCATCATCCCCTGCAGCTGAGAGGAGTAGAACAGCGCCATCACGGTGGTTTCGATCACATCGGAAAAGTGGTGTCCCAGCGCGATCTTGTTGCAGCCCAGTTCTTTTGCCTGTTTATACAGATGTCCTCTGCGCATTTTCGCGCACAGATAGCAGGGATATTTCTCGGCGGAGAAAGCTACGTTGAAGATATTGGTCTCGAAGAATTCAATAGGGATCTCCAGCATTTCGGCGTTTTCTTCGAGCTTCTTCCGATTCTCCTCGTTATACCCCGGATCCATCGAGAGATAACAGACCTCAAAGGGAAAGTCCGAGTGTTCTCTGAGCAGCTTCATACATACCGCAAGCAGCATGGAGTCCTTGCCGCCGGAGATACAGACCGCGATACGGTCGCCCTCTTGAATAAGCTCATAGTCCTTGATCGCTTTAATGAAAGGATTCCATATCTCTCTGCGGTAGGTCTTGGTAATACTTCGCTGTGCCTGTTCTGCCGCTGAGAGGATCTTATCCATTGGATTTTCCCAGCTCGATATTGCGCTTGTACGCTGCGGCGAGCGCTTTTCTGACGCTCTCTTCCATTTTGTCTTCTTCTAAGGATTTGACGCCCTCGATGGTGGAGCCGCCGGGGGAGCATACGTTTTTGATCAGAACGTCGGGGGTAAGAGGACTCTCGCTGAGCAGCTTAGCGCCTCCCTTGACAGTCTGTGCGGCGAGCTTGAGCGCGGTTTCTTCGTTGAGACCGCAGTCGATACCGCCCTGTGCCAGTGCGCGGATGAACATATAGACAAAAGCGGGACCGCAGCCCGAAAGTGAGCAGCCCGCGTTCATCAGGTCCTCGTTGATGGGTGTGAGCTCTCCCGCGTATTTCATATTGTCGAGGAATCTGCCGAGTTCCTCATAGGTCGTATTTCCTGATTTGACGTAGAGGATCTCGCCTTCTCCCACTTCAACGGGGATATTGGGCATGATGCGGATGACCTTGTAGTCTCCGCCCGCGTAGCTGCGGATGGTATCAATCGAGAGACCCGCCGCCATGGTGACAAGAACGAACGAATCTTTTCTTTTCTTGAGAACGTCCTTGATCCCGCCGAGTACTTCCGCCATCATCTGGGGTTTAACGCCGAGGATGATGTACTTGGCGTTCTGCGCGATCTCCGCGTTATAGGAGATCTCTACATCGACAAGATCTCTGATTCTTTCCGCTTTTTCGACGCAGTAGTCGGTCACCCAGATATCCTTGGTTGACTTTGCGGCGGCTTTTGCGAGGGCGCCGCCCATGTTGCCCACTCCGATAAATCCGAATAAAACGCTCATATTCTGATTTGCCCCTCTCCTTTGATGATATATTTGTAGGTATTGAGTTCAAACAATCCCATCGGACCTCTGGCGTGAAGCTTCTGGGTGGAGATACCCATCTCGCATCCGAGTCCGAATTCGCCGCCGTCGGTGAAGCGGGTAGAGCAGTTGAGGTATACCGAGGAAGAGTCGATCATCCTCGCGAACTTGTCTTTGCTCTCCTGCGTATTGGTCACGATCGCTTCACTGTGACCTGTCGAATGACGGTTGATGTGCGCGATCGCTTCGTCAACGCTGTCGACGATACCGACCGCTAAGATATAGTCAAGAAATTCGGTGTCAAAGTCATCCTCGCCCGCGGGTGTGCCGTCGATGATCTTTTGCGCTCTTTCGTCAAGTCTCAGTTCAACGGGATTGACCGTTCTGCTGTCCACCAAGCGTTCTTTCAGCTTCGGCAGGAATTTGTCGGCGATCTTGGCATTGACTAAAAGAACTTCCTCGGCGTTGCAGACGGAAGGACGGGATGTCTTGGCGTTCTCCACGATCGACAGCGCCATATCGAGGTCGGCGGTGTCGTCTATATAGATGTGGCAGATGCCCGTACCGGTCTGGATACAGGGAACGGTGGCGTTCTTGACACAGGCGGAGATCAGTCCCTTGCCGCCTCTGGGGATCAGCAGATCGACATAGCCGTTCGCGGTCATCAGATCGATCGAGCTCTGTCTGGTGGTATCCTCTACCAGCAGGACAAAGTCCTTGCACAACCCTGCTTTTTCAAGACCCTTTGCGAGAGCGTCAACGATCGCCTGTGCGCTTTGATGGGCTTCTTTGCCGCAGCGCAGCACGCAGACGTTGCCGCTTTTTAAGGCGAGCGCTGCCGCGTCGGAGGTGACGTTCGGGCGGGATTCATAGATGATCGCGACCACGCCCAGCGGGACGGAGGTTTTTTCGATCACCATACCGTTGGGAGCGGTGTGAGAGGACAGCACCTTGCCTACGGGAGAGGGCAGCGCGGCGACTTCTCTGATGCCCTGCGCCATTCCTTTGATCCTCTCCTCGGATAGCGAAAGACGGTCGATCATCACATCAGAGACCGTTCCTCTTGCTTTTTCGATATCCTCACGGTTCTTTGCCAAGATGTCATCGGTGTTTTCGATCAGAGCGTCCGCCATCGAGAGCAGCGCCTCGTTGATTTTTTCGGTAGATACCGGTCCTAACGCGGCTTTTGCCGCCTTTGCTTTGATCAGAAGTTCCTGAGTCGTCATAGTAGTTATCCTCCCGTTATGAAATAGTCGGTTTGAATCTCGTGCATACGCCGCCGCCCTCTAAGATGTCATAGAGGATAGCAGGGTTCTTTCCGTTGGCGACGATCATCTCGATACCGTGTTTTGTCACCATCTCGGCGGCGTGGATCTTGGTGATCATTCCGCCGGTGCCGAGTACCGACGAACGGTCCTGCGCAAGGTTTCTGATCTCATCGGTGATCTCTTTTACGATTTCGATCCTCTTAGCGGTCTCATCTTTATTCGGATCGCCGGTGTAAAGACCGTCAATATCGGAGAGCAGGATCAGCAAATCGGCGTTTACCTTGTTGGCGATGATCGCGCCGAGGGTATCGTTGTCGCCGATGACGATCTCGTCAGTGGCGACGGTGTCGTTCTCGTTAACGATCGGGATCGCTCCTAAGTCGAGCAGACGGGTAAGCGTATTGTCCAGATTCTCGGAATACCCTTCCAGATTCGCAAATGCGCCGGTAATCAGGATCTGGGCGACGGTGTGATTATAGGCTGCAAAGCCTTTTTCGTAAATGCTCATCAGCTCGCACTGTCCGACCGCTGCCGCCGCCTGTTTGGTGGGGATATCGTCGGGCCGTTTTTCGATCCTGAGCTTTCCCAGTCCCAGACCGATCGCGCCGGAGCTGACGAGTACGATCTCGTGTCCCGCGTTCTTGAGGTCGGAGATGACCTTGCACATCTCTTCCACCCTCTTGATGTTTAAGAGTCCCGTACGGTAGGCGAGGGTGGAGGTGCCGATTTTGATGACAATTCTCATAAATACCATTCCTTGTGTGAAATATAGGCTTTCTAACAACTTATAGTATCACAACCGCTATTTTAAGTCAATGAATTATTGCGTCAAAGAATGATTCTTTCTATGTTCTGTAAAAAATCACTAATAATATCTCATAAAAGAAAAAAGCCTTAGTAATCGCGTGAATTGACACTATTTGCGGCGTTATGGTATCATACTATCGTAATTTGGAATACCGTATGGGAGGTATGAAAATGAGAAAAATTGCAGTCATCATGGGCTCGGATTCCGATTTGCCCGTAGTCACAAAAGCGGTGGATACGCTGAAATCCTTAGAGATCCCCTATGAGGTCCACATCTATTCCGCGCACCGCACACCGGTTGAGGCGAGAGACTTTGCGCTTTCTGCGCGCGAGAACGGCTTCGGCGCGATCATCTGCGCGGCAGGTATGGCGGCGCACCTTGCGGGCGCTATCGCCGCAAACACCACCCTTCCCGTGGTGGGTATTCCTATGAAATCATCCGTGTTAGACGGTGTTGACGCACTCCTTTCGACAGTCCAGATGCCCTCGGGTATCCCTGTAGCGACTGTCGCGATCAACGGAGCTGTCAACGCCGCCTTGCTTTGCGCACAGATCCTTGCCGTAGAGGATAAGGATCTCGCAAAAAAGCTGGATGAAAAGAGAAAGAATGACGCCGCTAAAGTGCTGGAGAAGGACGCGGCGTTGGATCTTTAAAGAGCAGACAGGGAGAAGGTTTCGGTACGATGTGGGTATCGTACCATACAAACACTCTGCACTGAAACTGGGAGGTAATTATGGGAGGATTTTTCGGAATCGCTTCAAAAAACGACTGCCTCGCCGATGTGTTCTTCGGCGTGGACTATCATTCACATTTGGGAACCCGCAGGGGAGGCCTTGCGGCATATGATAAAGAAATCGGACTGCAAAGAAGGATCCATAATATCGAGAACGCACCGTTTCGTACCAAGTTCGATCACATTTTTGAAGAGATGAGCGGTACTTCGGTGATCGGCTGTATCTCCGACACCTTTCCTCAACCGCTTTTGATTCGTTCGCACCTTGGCGCGTACGCGGTTTGTATGACCGGTATCATCAATAATGCGGACGAACTGATCGAAGACTATCTTATGAACAGAGGCTGCCACTTTGACGCGATGACCGGCGGCAAGGTCAACGGTACCGAGCTGCTCGCGGCGCTTCTGGATGAGAACGAGAACTTTGTCGACGGTATCCGCTTTGCGCAGGATAAGATCGACGGCACCGCTTCGATTTTGATTTTAAAAGACGACGGTTCTATTATCGCCGCCCGTGATAAGGTCGGCAGACTGCCGATGCAGATCGGCAAAGGTCCCGACGGTTACGCGGTGTCCTTTGAGTCCTTTGCGTATCAGAAACTCGGCTTTGAGGATGAGAGAGAGCTCGGTCCCGGAGAAATCGTTGAGATCACCGCGGACGGGATCACGGTGCTTTCTCCCGCGTTGAAGAAAAAGAAGATTTGCTCCTTCTTGTGGAGCTACTACGGCTATCCGACCTCTACCTATGAGGGCGTCAACGTCGAAGCAATGCGTTACCGCAACGGCGTGATTATGGCGCAGAACGATCGGAAAAATCAGTATGACGATCTGATTGACTATGTCGGCGGCGTGCCGGATTCGGGAACGCCTCACGCGATCGGTTACGCGAACGAGAGCGGACTGCCCTTTGCCAGAGCGTTTATTAAATATACGCCTACCTGGTCGCGTTCCTTTATGCCTTCACGTCAGACCGACAGAAACCGGATCGCGAAGATGAAGCAGATCCCGGTGTTCGATCTGATCAAGGACAAGAACCTGCTGTTCGTCGACGACTCTATCGTAAGAGGCACCCAGCTTCGCGAAACGGTCGAGTTCCTCTATGAGAACGGCGCTAAGAAGGTCGCGATGCGCTCTGCGTGTCCGCCGATCATGTTCAGCTGTAAGTTCCTCAACTTCTCCCGCGCGACCTCCCAGATGGAGCTGATCGCCAGAAGAGTGATCAAAGATCTCGAGGGCGAAGAAGGATATGAGCATATCGACGAGTACTGCGACTCCAAGACCGAACGCGGTCAGAATCTCAGAAAGGCGATTGCAGAGCAGTTGAATTTTGACTCATTGGAGTTTCAGACGATAGAAGGCATCATCGAGGCGATAGGTCTGCCCGAGGATGAGCTGTGTACCTATTGCTGGAACGGAAAGGACTAAGCTATGATAGAGAATTCCAGATCGGACGCCTACGCGCAGGCGGGCGTGGATATCACCGCCGGCTATCGCGCGGTGGAACTGATGAAGAGCCATATCGCGCGCACCCGGACAAAGGGCGTGTGCTCCGGTATCGGCGGTTTCGGCGGCTTGTTTGAGCTTAATTTGAAGGGTATCCAAAGACCTGTGCTGGTTTCCGGTACCGACGGTGTGGGTACCAAGCTGAAATTGGCGTTTTTGATGGATAAGCACGACACCGTCGGTATCGACTGCGTTGCGATGTGCGTTAACGATGTCATCTGCTGCGGCGCGAAGCCTCTGTATTTTCTCGACTATATCGCCTGCGGGAAGAACGTTCCCGAGCGGATCGAGCAGATCGTCAAGGGCGTATGTGAGGGCTGTGTGCAGTCAGGCGCGGCGCTGATCGGCGGCGAGACCGCAGAGATGCCGGGCTTCTACCCCGAGGACGAGTATGACCTTGCGGGCTACACCACCGGCGTGGTCGATAAAGAGAAGATCATCGACAACACGAAAATGGCAGAGGGCGACGTGGTGATCGCGCTGCCGTCCTCCGGCGTTCATTCCAACGGCTTTTCGCTGGTCAGAAAGGTCTTTGACGTCGAGAACGCAGACATCACCTCTCCCGTTGAGGAGCTTGCCGGCAAGTCGATCGGTGAGACGCTTCTCACCCCGACCAAGATCTATGTCAAGCCTGTGCTGGCGCTGCTCAGTGAAGTACAGGTCAAGGGCATTTCCCATATCACCGGCGGCGGTTTCTATGAGAACATCCCGCGTGCGATCCCCGACGGACTGTGCGCCGAGATCGAGAAGAGCGCGGTAAGGATCCTGCCCATCTTCAAGCTGATCCAAAAGACCGGCGGTATTTCCGAGCGCGATATGTTCAACACCTTTAACATGGGCGTCGGTATGAGCATCGTAGTAACTGAGAGGGATGTTGATAAAGCCCTTTCGATCCTCAAAGAAAACGGCGAGGACGCATATGTGATCGGTAAGATCATCAAAGCCGACCGAAAGATTATTCTGAAATAAGAGGAAGCTATGAAAAAGATCCGTATCGCCGTTCTGGTATCGGGCGGCGGCACCAACCTACAGGCGATCATCGACGCGCAGGGCTCGGTGATTCGATCCGGCGAGGTCGTACTGGTGATCTCCAACAACGAAAACGCCTACGCGCTCGAGAGAGCGAAACAAGCAAATATTAAAACTGCCGTGATCACAAAGAAAGCATACGGCGCGGCATTTGAAACAGAAATCAGCAAAGCACTGGAAGAAAACAAGATCGAACTGATCGTCTTAGCGGGCTTTATGTCGATCCTCTCAAAGGATTTCACATCCCGCTATGACCACAGGATCCTCAACATCCATCCCTCGCTGATCCCCTCCTTTTGCGGAGAGGGCTTTTACGGGCTGAAGGTTCACGAGGCGGCGCTCTCTAAAGGGGTAAAGGTCACGGGCGCGACCGTGCATTATGTCAACGAGATCCCCGACGGCGGCGAGATTATCGCCCAGAAGGCGGTAACTGTCCAAGACGGCGATACTCCCGAAGTCTTGCAGCGGCGCGTGATGGAAGAAGCCGAGTGGGTCATCTTCCCGCAGGCAGTAGAGCAAGTTGCGAAGGAATTAGGAATGAGGAATGAGGAATGAGGAATTACGGTTTCTCATTTTGATTGAATATTATATAATTCATTTAGGAAGGTTTCTATGAATATTTACAAAGTCAATGACATCAAAGAGCTGATCGAGGGCAACGCCTATGTCGGCAGGGGCATTGTGATCGGCAAGTCCCAAGACGGAAAGTCTGCTGTGTCGGCATATTTCATTATGGGACGTTCTCAGAACTCGCGCAACCGCGTGTTCACGATGCGTGACGGCACATTGTATACCGAGCCGTTTGACGCGTCCAAGGTAGAGGATCCCTCGCTGATCATCTACGCGGCATTAAGAGAATTTGAGAACAAGCTGATCGTCACCAACGGCGACCAGACCGATACCATCTATGAAAGTCTCAAAAACGGCGAGTGCTTTTCCAAAGCATTATCGAAAAGAGAGTTCGAGCCCGACGCGCCGAACCTCACTCCCCGTATCAGCGGTATGCTGACCTTTGCGGACGGCGACTTTTCTTATCAGATGAGTATTCTCAAGTCGATTGACGCGGAAGGTACTGACTGCGCGCGTTATACCTTCTCTTATCCGTCCAAGGAGGGTCTGGGACATTTTATCCACACCTATGTCTGTGACGGCAACCCGATCCCCACCTTCCAGGGAGAGCCTGAGAGAGTCGTGATCGACAGCGATATCGACGCTTTCACAGAGAAGCTGTGGAATGCGCTCGACGAAGATAATAAAATCTCACTCTATGTTCGCTATACCGATCTTGCGACAGGGAATTTTGAAGATAAGATCATCAACAAAAATCAGTAGGAGAAACCAAAATGAAAGAATTTGAACTCAAATACGGCTGTAACCCCAACCAGAAGCCTTCCAGAATCTTTATGCACGACGGATCCGATCTGCCGATCGAGATCTTAAACGGCAGACCCGGCTACATCAACTTTCTTGACGCTTTCAACTCGTGGCAGCTCGTCAAAGAGATCAAGGAACAGCTCGACCTTCCCTGCGTCGCATCGTTCAAGCATGTCAGCCCCACCTCGGCGGCGGTAGGTATCCCGCTCTCCGAAAAGCTGAAGAAAGCCTGCTTTGTCGATGATATCGAGGGTCTGGACGATTCTCCCTTGGCGTGCGCTTACGCGAGAGCGAGAGGCACCGACCGTATGTGCTCCTTCGGCGACTGGGTCGCGCTCTCCGACGTCTGCGACAAGACTACCGCGCTGCTGATCCAGAGAGAGGTCAGTGACGGCGTGATCGCGCCCGGCTACGACGACGCCGCGCTCGAGATTTTAAAGAGCAAGAGAAAGGGCAGCTATAACATCGTCAAGATCGACCCCTCTTATGTCCCCGATCCCGTGGAGCGTAAGCAGGTGTTCGGCATCACATTCGAGCAGGGCAGAAATAATTTTGAGATCAACCGTGAATTGCTTTCCGAGATCGTGACCGAGAATAAGGACCTTCCTGAGGGAGCGGTCAGAGATCTGATCATCGCTTTAATCACCCTGAAATATACCCAGTCGAATTCCGTCTGCTTTGCCTATGACGGTCAGGCGATCGGCGTCGGCGCGGGACAGCAGTCGAGAATCCACTGCACCCGTCTCGCCGGCTCCAAGGCGGATACATGGTTTCTCAGGCAGTCCGACAAGGTGCTGAACCTGCCGTTCAGAGACGACATCCGCCGTCCCGACCGCGACAACGTGATCGACGGCTACATCAACCAGAACGAAGAGGACGTCTGCGCGGACGGTATCTGGCAGAAGTATTTCAAGACTCAGCCCGAGCCTTTCACCAAGGAAGAGCAGAGAGCGTATCTCGATACCATCGACGGCGTATCACTCGGCTCCGATGCGTTCTTCCCGTTCTTTGACAACATCGAGCGCGCCTTTAGATCAGGCGTGAAGTACATCGCCGAGCCCGGCGGTTCTATCCGCGACGACGCGGTCATCGAGTGCTGCAACAAGCACGGTATCGTTATGGCATTCACAAAAATGAGATTATTCCATCATTGATATTTTTACACGAACGTATTTTGATGTCATTCAGAGGTACTTTAGCCCCGAAGAATCCCCTTTGGCATTATTATAGTGATTAGTGATTGGTGATTAGTGATTAGTGTTGTAGGGTCCTGCGGACGGCTATCGATAGGCACTAACCACTATCCACTAAACACTAACCACTCATATCAGGGGATTGCCGCGCCCCCCGACAGGGGCTCGCAATGACAACAACACTACACCGAAAGAGGTTTCTATATGAAAGTAATGGTAGTCGGAGGCGGCGGCAGAGAGCACGCCATCATCAAAAAACTCAGAGAAAATAGCGGGATCACAGAGATTTTTGCTTTGCCCGGCAACGGCGGTATCGCGAACGACGCGACCTGTGTTCCGATCGGCGCGACCGATCTGGACGGCATTGTGGATTTTGCTGTCAAAGAGGGAATCGACTATGCTGTCGTCGCTCCGGATGATCCGCTGGTCTTAGGCTGTGTCGACAGACTGGAAGAAAAAGGAATCCCCTGCTTCGGTCCGCGTTCCAACGCCGCGATCATCGAGGGCAGCAAGGTGTTCTCCAAGAATTTGATGAAAAAGTACGGGATTCCCACTGCGGCATACGAAGTGTTTGACAATATTGACGACGCGCTTTCTTATCTGGAGACCGCGCCGATCCCTACCGTCATCAAGGCGGACGGTCTGGCGCTCGGCAAGGGTGTGATCATCGCGAATACCCGCGACGAGGCAAAAGCCGCCGTGTGCTCGATGATGCTGGACAAAAAGTTCGGCAAGAGCGGCGACAGAGTTGTGATCGAGGAATTTCTCACCGGTCCCGAGGTATCGGTTCTTTCCTTTACCGACGGCGAGACGGTCGTGCCGATGATCTCCTCACAGGATCACAAGCGCGCTCTCGACGGCGACAAGGGGCTTAATACCGGCGGTATGGGTACCGTCGCGCCGAACCCATACTATACCGAAGAAGTCGCAGCTGAGTGTATGGAAAAGATCTTCCTGCCTACGATCCGCGCGATGAAGGCAGAGGGAAGACCCTTTAAGGGGTGTCTCTACTTCGGTCTGATGATCACCGAGAACGGTCCCAAGGTGATCGAATATAACTGCCGCTTCGGCGATCCCGAGGCGCAGGTGGTGCTGCCCCTTTTACAGACAGATCTCTTTACCGTGATGCAGGCGGTAACAGACGGCAGACTTTCTGAGCTCGATGTGAAGTTCAGGGATGCCTATGCCGCGTGCGTGATCTTAGCGTCCAAGGGCTATCCGCAGTCCTATGAAAAGGGCTATGAAATCACGATTGACGAAGAGATTCAGGATCATGTCTATGTCGCGGGAGCCGCTTTAAAGGACGGCAAGCTCCTTACTTCCGGCGGCAGAGTGTTAGGCGTGACCGCGGTAGCAGATACACTGGAGAAAGCAATCGCAGATTCCTACAAAATGTGTGAGCAAATCTATTTTGATAACAAATACTGTCGTACCGATATCGGCAAAAGAGCATTAGCAGCAAAGTAAAATAAGCCTCTCTGAAAACAGGGAGGCATTATCTGCATATAACAGGGAGTAAAAAATGGTATACAGAATCTATGTTGAGAAAAAACAGGAACACGCGTTTGAGGCGAGAGCGCTCTTTGGTGAGCTGAAAAACCTGCTCGGGATCAAGGCGCTCAAAGACATACGCGTGATCAATCGCTATGACGCGGAGGAGATCGACGAAGAACTGTTTGAAACGGCGGTGACAAACGTGTTCTCCGAGCCTGCGGTAGATATCGCGAAAGAAACGCTTGATACCGACGGCGCTTACGTTTTTGCGGTAGAGTACCTTCCCGGTCAGTTTGACCAGAGAGCGGACTCCGCCGCCCAGTGTATCGGTATCATCTCCCAGGGAGAGCGTCCGCTGATCAGATCGGCGAAGATTTACGCTCTTTACGGCAAGCTCACCGAGGAAGATATCGAGAAGATCAAGAAATATGTGATCAATCCCGTTGAGGCGAGAGAAGCGTCTTTAGACCTGCCCAAAACACTCAGGACCGACTACGATATCCCGACAACTGTTGCGACACTGGACGGCTTCTGTGAGCTGGACAGAGAGGGACTGTCCGCGATGATCGATGAGATGGGTCTGGCGATGGATATTGACGATATCGCGTTCTGTCAGGAGTATTTCCTTTCGGAACACAGAGATCCGACCGTTACCGAGATCCGTATGATCGACACCTACTGGTCCGATCACTGCCGCCATACCACCTTCCTGACAGAGATCGATTCCGTGCGTTTTGAGGATTCTCTCCTGCAGAGCGCATATGAGGACTATCTCAAAACCCGCGAAGCGGTAGGGGATAAAAAGCCCATCTGCCTGATGGATCTTGCTACCGTAGCGGTCAAATATCTGAAAAAGAACGGAAAGCTCCCGAAGCTCGATGAGAGCGAGGAGATCAACGCCTGTACCGTAAAGATAGAAGTGGACGTCGACGGCGTCACAGAGCCGTGGCTCTTGCTGTTCAAGAACGAGACCCACAACCATCCGACAGAGATCGAGCCCTTCGGCGGCGCGGCGACCTGTATCGGCGGCGCGATCAGAGATCCGCTGTCCGGCCGTTCCTATGTCTACGGCGCGATGCGCGTGACCGGAGCCGCCGATCCGACCGTTCCCGTTTCCCAGACGATGGAGGGCAAGCTCCCTCAGAGAAAGATCGTCACCACCGCGGCGCAGGGCTATTCTTCCTACGGCAACCAGATCGGTCTTGCCACCGGTATCGTCAGCGAGCTGTATCATCCGGGTTATGCCGCAAAGCGTATGGAGATCGGCGCGGTGATCGCCGCCGCTCCTCAGCGCAACGTTCGCAGAGAACGCCCCGCGGCGGGCGACGTCGTGATCCTGCTCGGCGGCGCGACCGGCAGAGACGGTATCGGCGGCGCGACAGGCTCCTCCAAGGCGCATACGCTCAAGTCTGTTGAGACCTGCGGCGCAGAGGTGCAGAAGGGCAACGCTCCCGAAGAGCGCAAGCTCCAACGTCTTTTCAGAAACGAAGAAGCGTCAAAAATGATCAAGCGCTGCAACGACTTCGGCGCGGGCGGCGTGTCCGTCGCGATCGGCGAGCTTGCCGATGGACTGTTGATCGACCTTGACGCGGTACCGAAGAAGTATGAAGGCTTAGACGGTACCGAGCTGGCGATTTCTGAAAGTCAGGAGCGTATGGCGGTCGTTGTCGAAGAGAAGGATGCGGAACGTTTCGCGTCCCTCTGTGAGGAGGAAAACCTCAGAGCGACCAAGGTAGCGGTCGTGACCGACATTCCCCGCTTGAAAATGAATTGGAACGGCAATACGATCGTTGATATCAGCCGTGAATTCTTAAATTCCAACGGCGCTGCGAAGCATATCGCGATCGCGCCGCAAAAGCCCGATTATCATATCGGCGATCATATCGCTTCTGTATCGAAAGAAAAGAGCTTTTCCGATAATTTCAAAGCGCTGGTTTCCGATCTGAACATTTGCTCCGAAAGGGGCTTATCCGAACGCTTTGATTCCACCATCGGCGCGGGTACGGTGCTGATGCCGTTCGGCGGCAAATATCAGCTGACTCCGATCCAGGCGATGGCGCAGAAGATATCGGTAGAAAAACAGCACACCGACACCTGCTCTTTGATGTCGTGGGGCTTCAATCCCTATCTCAGCGAGAGCAGTCCCTATCACGGCGCGTATCTCGCGGTGGTAGAATCCGTCTCCAAGCTGATCGCGTCGGGCGCGTCCTTTGAGGACGTCTATCTGACGTTCCAGGAGTATTTCGAAAAGCCGAAGCAGGACCCCGCTCGCTGGGGAAAACCGCTCTCCGCTTTGCTGGGCGCGTTCAAGGCGCAGATGGATCTCGGTATCGGCTCTATCGGCGGCAAGGACTCGATGTCCGGTTCATTTGAGGATATCGACGTTCCGCCTACGCTGGTGAGCTTTGCCGTGACTGTTGATCGGTGTGAAAATATTATCTCTCCCGAGTTCAAAAAGGCGGGCAGCAAGGTCTATCTGCTCTCTCCATCTTATGACGAGAACGGTCTGCCCGAGACAGAGTCTTTATTAAAGCTCTATCAGCAGATCACTTCCTTGATGCGCGAGGGCAAGATTCTTTCCGCTTATACCGTGACCGCCGGCGGCGTCGCGGAGGCTGTCTATAAAATGAGCATCGGCAACGGATTCGGCTTTACATTCAACGATATTGATTTTGATACCCTGTTCTCTTACCGTTACGGCGCATTCGTCGCAGAAGCGGCAGAGGAACTCGCTGATGCGGCTGAGCTCGGTTGTGTGACGGAGAAAGCGGAATATATTATCAACGGTGAAGCTATCGCCAAAAGAGAACTGAACGCTCTCTATGAGGGTAAGCTCGAGGGCGTCTACCCTTGCTTGGTCAAGGGAGCAAAGACAGAGGCGCAGACCTTCTCTTATCCCTCCCGCGCTGATCTCTCTCCTGCCATAAAAGTCGCGAAGCCGCAGGTACTGATCCCTGCGTTCCCCGGAACCAACTGCGAGTATGATTCCGCGAAGGCGGTTGAGGATGCGGGCGCCAAGGCGAAGATCATCGTCATCAATAACCTGACTCCCGACGGGATTAAGCGTTCCGTAGAGACATTCCGTCAGGCGCTTGACGAGTCACAGATGATCTTTATCCCCGGCGGCTTCTCCGGAGGCGACGAGCCCGACGGTTCGGGCAAATTCATCACTGCTTTCTTCCGCAACGCGGCGATCAAAGAAGGGGTAGAAACACTCCTGAACAGCCGAGACGGTCTGATCTGCGGTATCTGCAACGGTTTTCAGGCGCTGATCAAGCTGGGACTGGTTCCTTACGGCGAGATCAGAGAGCAGGATACGGATTCTCCCACCCTGACCTTCAATACGATCGCGCGCCACCAGTCGAAGATCGTCCGTACCCGTATCGCGTCGGTCAAATCTCCTTGGCTGTCGCTGATGAATGTCGGCGACGTGGTGAATGTGCCGATCTCACACGGAGAAGGACGTTTTGTCGCCTGTGACGAGTTGATCAGACAGCTCAGCGAGAACGGTCAGATCGCAACCCAGTATGTGGATCTGTCCCATAAAGCGACCATGGATATCCGGTATAACCCTAACGGCTCCGCTTTTGCTGTGGAGGGTATTACCTCTCCCGACGGAAGGGTGTTCGGTAAGATGGGACACTCTGAGCGTATCGGCAAGGACCTCTATAAAAACGTTCCCGGCAGCTACGATATCCGGATGTTCGAGGCAGCAGTGAAATACTTTCATAAATAAGAACGAAGAAAGAAGAAATAAGAACTGAGGGAGGGCTTTGATGTCCTCCCTTTTTCATTTCAAATTTGCTATTGCATTTTAGAAACCGAAGTGTTATACTTTTAACAAGAAATCACCCGCAGGGGCGCTGACGCGAAAGTCGGCTGAGATTTGGATAGCTGTTTCCATTACCCTTTACCTGATACGGATAATGCCGTCGTAGGGAGCTGTAGTTGCCGTGAGAGTGCGCCGACTTAGCTCGGTGCATTTTATTATGAAAACTACATTTCGGAGGATTTTATGAAAGACGTTAAATTATCCCAGAAGCTTACCGAGTCGGCGCTGATGCTGGCGCTGGCAACGATACTCAGCTTTGTCAAGATCATTGAACTGCCCTTTGGCGGGAGCATCACGCTGGCTTCTATGCTGCCGATGGTCATACTCGCCTATCGTTACGGATTTTTGTGGGGACTGTTTTCCGGCGCGGTTTTCAGTCTGATCCAGCTTTTGTTCGGACTGAATAACCTGTCCTATGCGACCTCGGCGGTCGCCGCTGTCGCGATCATTCTGCTCGACTATGTGCTGGCGTTCTCCTGCACTGCTGTCGGCGGACTGTTCAGAAAGATGAAATCCCAGTCTGCCGCGATCACATTGGCGGCATTTGTGACCTGTCTGATCCGCTTTATTTGCCACACGTTATCGGGCTGTACCGTATGGGCGGGCGTATCCGTGCCAACCGCGGACGCGTTCCTCTATTCGCTGATCTATAACGCGGCATATATGATCCCCGAGACGGTTATCACGACGGTATTCGCGGTCTATCTTTCTTCTGCGCTGGTATTCTCCAAAACGACCATCATCCCGCAGAGGAGAAAAGAAACTCCCGAGTATGTGAATGTTCTGACCTTTGTCAGCGGTATCGTTTCGTTGACCGGCGTGATCGTCGCGGCGGTATTCCTTTTTCCGGCGATGCAGAACGAAAACGGCTTTGATATCACCGGTATTGTGAATGTCAATCCCTTTGCAGTTGCGATCCCGCTGGTGATCGCGGCGCTCGGTGTTGTTGCGGTGATGATTCTCAGAACGATCAAAAAGACTTCCGGAAAAGGATAAAAATATGAAAACGTGCTTCATCTTCGGCGCCTTGCCCGCCTTATATACCCCCATTCTTCCCCAAAAAGACGACTTGGTGATCGCCGCAGACAGAGGATATCTGCGCCTTGAAGAAAAAGGGCTTACCCCCGATATCCTTGTCGCGGACTTTGACTCGATGAAGGACGACCCTCTTTTTGAAAACACTGTCAGGCTGAATGTCCGAAAGGACTTTACCGACGTTGCCTGCGCCGTGGATATCGGCTTTCGGGAGGGATACGACAATTTTGTTATCTACGGCGGAGCTGGAGGGAAGCTTGACCACAGCCTTGCTAACGTCCAGCTCTGCTCAGATATTTTGCGCCGCGGGGGAGAAGCGGTGTTCTGCGGTGATAACGAGAGCTTTACTGTGATTCAAGCCTCTTATCAATTTGAAAAGCGGGACAGCGGCAGGCTGTCGGTATTCTCTCTGACAGACAAGTGCGAGGGCGTCACGATCCATGGCGCGTCCTATGAGGCGGAAAATATTACTTTGTACCGCAACCAGATCCCCACCCTCGGCGTAAGCAATTCTTTCATCGGGAAAGAGGTTTGTATCTCTGTTGAAAGCGGTGAACTGCTCATCATCTGGGAGACGATCCGTTAATTATGACCGATTTGTGAACAAATTTAATACTTTGTAAATAATCGTCCTTTTCTATTGCAAAAGGACGATTTGTTATGTATAGTAGAATCAGTAAAAGAAAAACTTCTTTTTTATTTTGATTGTTTCACCCTTTGTGGTTTCCTTTTCATTATTGATTCCTTTTCAATTTACGTCTTAAGTGTAAGTGCTAAAAGCCCGGTGTGTTGACATCGGGCTTTTCACATTGACAAAGAAAGCTTTTTGCTGTACAGTGATACAGAGGTGAGAGTGTTGAGAGTCATCATTGACAGATTTGAAGAAGAATTCGCAGTAGTGGAGCTGCCCGATCAAACGATGCTCCATGTTCCGAAAGCGCTTTTTGAAAACGCGCACGAGGGCGACGCTGCGGAGATCACGGTACTCGGCAGACCCTATGAGCAGGAAAGTGAAGAATCACAGAATCCCTCGGGGCTTTTTGAGAAGCTGAGAAAGAAGTCGAACAAGAAGAAAAAAGCGGATAATCCGCCGGAAGAGGTTTGACTGACAACCCGTTTTTTTCAGTTGACAAACGTGATTATCAATGATATAATAACTGACGCTTAGGGGCCATTAGCTCAGTTGGTCAGAGCAACCGGCTCATAACCGGTTGGTCCGGGGTTCGAGTCCCTGATGGCCCATTCGATATGATTTAAGGACAGGGATACCCTTTTGTGGTATCCCTGTCCTTAAACTTTGTCAAGGAGTGTGCCATCAGGGACTCGAAGCGACCGTGCCGAGGATGAAGCGCGAAGTCGCTGAAAACCGAAGGTAAAAACAGTCCGGGGAACAGGGAGAGCGCAGATGTCACTTGTCGAATCTGACCTTGGCAACAAGCGAGGTAGAAGATGTCGTGTAGGTGAAACATACTGATGGTCCGCTTTCTCGATTTAGCAAACGTCATCAGGGACTCGAACCGTTATTTGCGTTAGAATCCCTTTCAACTTCTTTTGCTTTTTTCTCTAATTCCTCCATTGAGTCGAAAAACTTCATCTCGTAGTCTTTTACAGAGCCTTCCAGAATTCCTTTAATCAAAGTTTGTGACTGTTCATTTGCCAAATCCAGAATTCCTGTTTCCGTTGCGTCCTCCGCTGCAATCTCTTCCGCGTATTGCAAAGCTTTTGCCATATCTGCTTTTTCATCCGCATTAAATAAAGTAAAGCTTTCATCAAAGAACTCGATGGAGTCACTGTTGACTTTCACATCCAGTATTTCTGATTTTGGTATATAGAAATATACTGTTTTGTGAGTATTGTCAACACAGACACCAACGTTTTTGACGTCAATTCCTGCTTTCACAGTGGCGGTATACACCATTACGAAATCACCCTTGGTCAGGACAGGGATCCCTTCATCCGAATATCTTGCCAACCCTCTGAAATTCACTTTGGCGCTGATCAGCTCGTTTGCTGCTTGAAGCTTTCCTTCTATCATTGTGTTGGATAGCTCCGCTTCACTCTGACCTAATTGTAATGAGAAAAGATCCTGACTCTTACCTGAGCAGCTGTTTATAACAAAAATCACAGTTCCGCAGATTAAAATAACACATATTAAAATAATGATGATTTTTATGATACTTATACCTTTTCCTTTTTCCATAGTAAACTCCTTTAGAATATCCAAATAATGAATCCTCGAATAACGACGAACAATAGAATGAGTGCGATTACGATCAGTATGATTTTTATGATTAGTTTCTTGATATACAACACCTCCTTAAAAACAAAAAGACGCACAACCGGAGTCGTGCGTCAAAAAACACATGCTCGGTAGTCGCCAAACTAATTCACATATCACGCTTCGCCAAATCTATCAGGGATAGCAGATAAGAGCATAGTGTTTTTATCAAATAAAAACACTATCCCCGCATAAAAATTGTCGAAGCAAATCATATTCTTTTGTGAATTAGTTGGCACCTTTATCGTATCATATTCTTTCTGTCTTTGCAACTGTTTTTATACTTGCAACCTGTTTTGTGATGATGTATAATATGACAGTACTAATTTGAAGGAGAATTCCCTTGGCAGAATGGATCACAAACATTGACTTTCAGATTCTCGACTGGATACAGGCGAATATGCGCTCTCCCTTCTTCGACTGGCTGATGCCGAAGCTCTCGCTGTTAGGGGAGTGGGGGATCGTCTGGATCGTGATCGGCATGATTCTGCTGTTTTTCAGAAAGACCCGCCGCGCGGCGGTGATCATGCTGATCTCTACCGTGGCGGTGCTGCTGGTCGGTGAATTGCTTTTGAAGAATACAGTGTGCCGCATCAGACCGTGCAACGTCAGACCGTATATCGATATTCCCGTCAAACGTCCGACCTCTTACAGTTTCCCGTCGGGACATTCCAGCACATCGTTCGCCTGCGCTTCGGCGATATTCATCCATCGCAGGACGCTTGGGATATTTGCACTGATGCTGGCGTTTTTGATCGCGTTTTCACGGATGTATAACTATGTGCATTTCCCGTCCGATGTGCTGGCGGGCGCGCTGCTCGGGATCCTGTTCACAGCGATCACCGTTGCCGTCGCGAAAGCCGTCGCGCCGAGCACCGGAAGCAGAATATAAACGAAGCGGGGTGTTCCTATGAAGAAAAAACGTACTTGGATCATTCGTATCGTGGCGCTGATCTGCGCTCTGCTGATGCTCGCGACCGTGCTTGCGGTCGTGCTGTCAGCCCGCTGAAACCGCATAAAAACGCAATATTTAGCGATAAAAGCCGTATGTCGTCACAAGATGTGCGGCTTTCCGTCTGTTTTGGTAAAACTATACAAAAAATCATATAAAAATTCTCTATTTTCTACGAAAAAACTTTTTGCGTTTTTCTTGATTTTATTTGCCTATTATAGTATAATGACCCTTGCGTGACTGCACAATGATATGCGTTGAAGCGGGAGGTTGCGGCATTTTGCCGGTTTTTCCGTGGAGTATGTCCGATTTTAAACCGGGCGAAAGAATAGTTTTGGACTTTTTCTGACATTGGGGTTGCTATGTCAGGAAGCTTTTGGGCCATCTCCATCCGGTTGACATTCAGTGTTGATCGGTTTTTTAATGAAGGGGTCGGGAACACCCGGCTCAGTGGAATGAAGTTGAAACATCTATCGCGCCCCAGCTAAAAATTTATTTAGGAGGCGAAGATATGGCAGTCAAGGAAAAAATCAGGATAAGATTAAAGGGCTATGATCACCAGCTGGTGGATCAGTCCGCAGAGAGAATCGTCGCTACAGCCAAGCGTACAGGCGCCCGCGTCTCGGGTCCCGTGCCGCTTCCCACCGAGAAGCAGGTTGTGACTATCCTCAGAGCTGTTCATAAGTACAAGGACAGCCGCGAGCAGTTCGAGATGAGAACTCACAAGCGTCTTATCGACATTTTAAGACCGTCCAACAAGACAGTCGAGGCTCTTATGAGCTTAGAGCTCCCTGCCGGCGTTGAGATTGAGATCAAGCTGTAAATTTCCCTATACCGTAGGGCGGGGCTTGCTCCCGCCGAGAGCGCCAAGTTACTCGGGCGTTGAACGATATGGAGGAATGAGCGGTTTATCCATTCCCAACCTACCACGCAGACAGGGTCATGTCGGAGAGATCCGACCAATAACCTATAAGGAGGATATAAAAGAATGCAGAAAGCATTAATCGGCAAGAAGATCGGTATGACACAGATCTTCGACGAGAAGGGAAAAGTAGTTCCCGTCACCGTTGTTGAAGCGGGTCCTTGTGTTGTTTCTCAGCTCAAGACCGTTGATACAGACGGTTATGAAGCCGTACAGGTAGGCTTCGGCGACATCAAGCAAAAGCACTTGACCAAGCCTCTGGCAGGCCACTTCAAGAAGGCTGACGTCGCACCCAAGAGAATTCTCAAGGAATTCAGATTTGACGACTGCTCCGCATATGAGCTGGGCCAGATCATCAAAGCAGACGTATTCGAGAACGGCAACAAGGTTGACGTTACCGGCAAGAGCAAAGGTAAGGGTTACGCCGGCGTGATCAAGAGATGGAACTTTGCCCGTCTTAAGGAATCTCACGGTACCGGCCCGAACGCGCGTCACGGCGGCTCCATGGGCGCTTGCTCCTCTCCCTCCAGAGTATGGAAGGGCAAGAAGATGGCAGGTCACCTCGGCGCTGAGCGCGTTACCGTCCAGAACCTCACTGTCGTCAAGGTTGACGCGGAGAACAACCTGCTCGCTATCAAGGGCGCTGTTCCCGGTCCCAACGGCGGCTACGTTGTCATCAAAGACAGCGTAAAGGCTTAAGGAAGGAGGAAGTAATATGCCTAATGTAAACGTAGTTGATATGCAGGGCAAGAAAGTCTCTACCGTAGAACTTTCCGAGACTGTATTCGGTATCGAACCTAACGCTGCGGTAATGCATATGATGGTAGTTTCCTATCTTGCGAACCAGCGTCAGGGCACCCAGTCGGCTCTCACCCGTTCCGAGGTTTCGGGCGGCGGCAGAAAGCCCTGGAGACAGAAGGGTACCGGCAGAGCGCGTCAGGGCTCGACCCGCGCTCCCCAGTGGTATCACGGCGGCGTAGTATTTGCTCCGAAGCCCAGAGATTACCGTTTCTCTGTTAACAAAAAGGTAAGAAGACTTGCGATGAAGTCCGCGTTCTCTGCTAAGGCGCAGGCTGAGGAAATCATCGTTATCGATTCCATCGCTTTTGATGAGATCAAGACAAAGAACGCTGTTGCGATGCTCAGCGCAGTAGGATCCGAGCGCAAGGCTCTGGTGGTTCTTCCCGAGGTTGACGTAAAGGCTGTCAAGTCTTTTAACAACATCCCCGGCGTCAAGACCGCTCAGGTCAATGAGCTCAACGTCTATGACATCCTCAACGCCGATAAGCTGATTATCGCGAAGGACGCGCTTGCGAAGATTGAGGAGGTATACGCATGATAGCACATGATATCATTATCCGCCCCATCATCACTGAGAAGGCGATGCAGGACATTACCGCTAAAAAGTATG
Source organism: Ruminococcus sp. (assembly GCA_017404145.1). Lineage (GTDB taxonomy): Bacteria > Bacillota > Clostridia > Oscillospirales > Acutalibacteraceae > Ruminococcoides. The sequence continues at coordinate 64,974 of JAFRCW010000009.1, forward strand.
TCTTTGAAGTTGCGAAGAACGCTTCCAAGATCGACATCAAGAGAGCTGTCGAAGAGGCTTTCAAGGTTAAGGTTGAAAAAGTCAACACTGTCAAGGTTCGCGGCCAGATGCGCCGTCAGGGCAGATTTGAGGGCTATACCCGCTCCTGGAAGAAAGCTTATGTACAGCTTTCCGCGAAATCAAAACCCATCGAATTTTTTGAAGGCATGATGTAAAGCCTGTGCTCGCTGCGCGAGCCCGGCCTTAATGAAGGATGAAGAATGAAAAACGAAGGAAGGGCTTCGCCCTCACCCGAATTTCTGATTTTGTTTCTTCACAGCTGCGCGGCGTGATACAAATCATCTATACTATATATAATATATATCCGCACAGGCATCTGAATGTATGGGATTCGCCATAATCCCGCAAAGCCATCATGAGGAGAGTGAAGTAAAATGGCTATTAAAGTTTATAAGCCGACTACCAACGCAAGACGTAATATGTCGGTTACGGACTACTCCGGACTCTCAAAAGTTGCTCCCGAAAAGAGCTTGCTCGCCCCCTTAAAGAAGAATTCCGGCCGTAACAGCTACGGCAGGATCACAGTTCGTCACAGAGGCGGCGGCAACAGGAGAAAGTACCGTATTATTGATTTCAAGCGTCAGAAGTTTGACGTAGAGGGCACCGTCCTCACCTTAGAGTATGATCCCAACCGTTCGGCGTTTATCGCTCTGGTAGAGTATACCGACGGCGAGAAAGCCTACATCATCGCGCCCCAGGGCCTGAAGGTCGGCGACAAGGTCGTCGCGGGCGAGGCTGCCGATATCAAACCCGGCAACGCGCTTCCCCTGAAGAACATCCCCCAGGGTACATTCGTTCACAACGTTGAGTTGTATCCCGGCAGAGGCGCCCAGCTGGCGCGCGCCGCGGGCAATATGGCTCAGCTGATGGCGAAAGAGAACGGTATGGCTCTCTTGAGACTGCCTTCCGGCGAGCTGAGAAATGTTCCCGAGACCTGTATGGCTACCATCGGTCAGGTCGGCAACATCGACCATGAGAACGTCAAGATCGGTAAAGCGGGCAGAAAGAGAAATATGGGTATCCGCCCGACCGTCAGAGGTTCTGTTATGAACCCGAACGACCATCCGCACGGCGGTGGTGAGGGCAAGTCCCCCGTAGGCCGTCCGGGTCCTGTTACCCCTTGGGGTAAGCCCGCTCTCGGCTATAAGACAAGAAAGAACAACAAGGCTTCCGATAAACTCATCGTAAGACGCAGAAACACCAAGTAAGGCTGGAAAGGAAGGAACAATTTTATGAGTAGAAGTACTAAAAAAGGACCTTTTGTTCAGCCGGTGCTGCTCAAAAGAGTTCAGGAAATGAACGCTCAGGGCGAGAAGAGAATCTTAAAGACTTGGTCGAGATCTTCGACAATCTTCCCTGAGTTTGTAGGACACACATTTGCTGTTCACGACGGCAGAAAGCACGTTCCGGTATACGTTACCGAGGATATGGTCGGACACAAGCTCGGCGAGTTTGCTCCCACCCGTACCTTCCGCGGCCACGCCGGTTCGAAGACAAGTAAGTAAGCAGGAGGAGTTAGAGAATGGAATCTAAGGCATATTTACATTATGTCCGTATCTCACCTCGCAAGGTTTCCGTTGTATTGAACCTCATCAGAGGCAAAGACGTCAAACTCGCGAAGGCTATTCTTGAGCAGACTCCCAAGGCTGCTTGCGAGCCGCTGTTAAAGCTGCTCAAGTCCGCTGTGGCAAATGCAGAGAATAACCACGATATGGATGTGGCTAACCTTTACGTAGCCGAGTGCTACGCAAGTCAGGGCCCCACACTCAAGCGTATCCGTCCCAGAGCACAGGGCAGAGCCTTCCGCATTGACAAGAAGACCTCGCACATTACACTCGTGCTCAAGGAAAGAGAATAAGGAGGTAGAGTTATGGGCCAGAAAGTTAATCCGCACGGTTTACGTGTAGGTATCATCAAAGATTGGGATTCCCGTTGGTATGCTGATAAGAAGAACTTCGGCGCGACATTGGTCGAAGACTACAACCTCAGAAGAGATTTAAAGAAGCAGCTCTACGGCGCGGGTATTCCGAAGATCGAGATTGAACGCGACGGCAAGAAAGTCCGTATTCACATTCACTGCGCAAAGCCCGGTATGATCATCGGTAAGGGCGGCGCTGAGATCGAGAAGCTCAGACTCCAGTGCGAGAAGAAGCTGGGCAAGCCCGTTGCCATCAATATCATTGAAGTAAAGCAGCCTGACCTTAACGCTCAGTTAGTTGCTGAGTCCATCGCTGCGCAGCTCGAGAGAAGAATTTCTTTCCGCCGCGCGATGAAGCAGGCTATCGGCAGAGCGATGCGCTTCGGCGCCAAGGGTATCAAGACCCAGTGCTCCGGCCGTCTGGGCGGCGCTGAAATCGCCCGTTCAGAACAGTACCACGAGGGTACTATCCCGCTTCAGACCTTAAGAGCGGACATCGATTACGGCTTTGCAGAGGCTACCACCACTTACGGCAAGATCGGCGTAAAGGTATGGCTCTACAGAGGCGAGGTTCTCCAGGAGAACACCCAGCGCTCGAGAGAGAGAAGAGAGAGAAGAGAAAGAAGACCGCGTAGGGAAGGAGGCAACAAATAATGCTGATGCCAAAGCGTGTGAAGTACAGAAGAGTTCACAGAGGCCGTATGACAGGCCGTGCTTACAGAGGCAACAAGGTTACCTACGGTGAGTATGGTTTAAAAGCATTAGAGCCTGCGTGGATCACTTCCAACCAGATCGAAGCAGCCCGTGTCGCTATGACCCGTTACTGCAAGAGATTCGGTAAAGTATGGATCAAGATTTTCCCTGACAAGCCTGTCACAGCGAAGCCCGCTGAGACTCGAATGGGTTCAGGTAAAGGTTCACCCGAGTATTGGGTAGCGGTTGTCAAGCCCGACAGAATCATGTTTGAGATTGCCGGCGTTCCCGAAGAGACCGCAAGAGAAGCGATGAGACTTGCGGCGGCTAAGCTGCCGATCAAGTGCAAGTTCGTGAAGAAAGGCGAGGAGGTTTGAGTTTTATGAAAGCGAAAGACTTAAGAGAGTTATCGGCTCACGAGCTCGAGCTCAAGCTCAAGGACCTCAAGGAAGAGCTCTTCAACCTTCGTTTCCAGCTTGCTATCAACCAGCTCGATAACCCGATGCGTATCACCGCCGTCAAGAGAGACATCGCGCGCGTTTATACCGTGCTCCGCGAGACCTCTGACGCCGAGGCATAATAGGAGGTAGACCATGAGCGAAAGAAATATGAGAAAAACACTCGTCGGTAAGGTAGCTTCCGATAAGATGGACAAGACCATCGTCGTATCCATCGAAGACAGCGTCAAGCACAAGCTGTATAACAAGGTTATCAAGCGTACCCGCCGCGTCAAGGCACACGATGAGAACAACGAGTGCAAGATCGGCGACCGCGTCAAAATCATGGAGACCCGTCCCCTCTCTAAGGATAAGAGATGGAGACTCGTCGAGATCGTAGAAAAAGCGAAATAAGTTTCTTGAGAAAAGGAGAATAGAAAATGATTCAACAGCAGACTTATCTCAAGGTTGCCGACAACACCGGCGCAAAGGAACTTATGTGTATTCGTGTTCTCGGCGGAACCAGGAGAAGATATGCCAACATCGGCGACGTTATCGTTGCTTCGGTTAAGAAAGCAACACCGGGCGGCGTTGTAAAGAAGGGCGATGTAGTCAGAGCTGTCGTAGTTCGCTCCGCGAAGGGCGTAAGACGCGACGACGGTACCTACATCCGTTTCGATGAGAACGCAGCCGTCATCATCAAAGAAGACAAAAACCCCCGCGGCACCCGTATTTTCGGACCTGTCGCGAGAGAGCTCAGAGATAAGGACTATATGAAGATCCTGTCTCTCGCTCCCGAAGTACTTTAATCAGGAGGTGCCAACTATGAATAACAAGGTTCATGTAAAAACAGGCGATACTGTCGTGGTACTCTCCGGCAAGGATAAGGGCAAGAAGGGCCAGGTTATGGCGGTATCCCCCAAAGAGGGTAAGGTTATCGTCGAGAAGGTCAATATGGTATCTAAGCACGTCAAGCCCAGAAGAATGGGCGAGCCCGGCGGTATCATCAAGGCTGAGGGCGCGATGTACGCTTCCAAGGTACAGATCGTCTGCCCCCGCTGCAAGAAGCCCACACGCGTAGGTCATAAGATCTATGAAGACGGAACCAAGGGCCGCGTCTGTAAGAAGTGCGGCGAAGCGCTGTAAGGAGGAGAAGAAATGGCAAGACTGAAAGAGTATTATACAAAGGAAGTCGCGCCCGCTCTGATGAAGAAGTTCTCCTACAAGAGCGTGATGCAGATTCCGAAGCTTGACAAAATCGTAGTCAACGTCGGCGCCGGCGAAGTCAAGGACAACGCCAAGGCGATGGACGCCATTATTTCCGATCTGGGTCAGATCACCGGCCAGAAGGCGATGATCTGCAAGGCGAGAAAGTCCGTTGCGAACTTCAAGCTCAGAGAAGGTATGCCCATCGGCGCCAAGGTCACACTCCGCGGCGAGCGTATGTATGAGTTTTTAGACAGACTCTTCAACGTCGCTCTCCCCAGAGTAAGAGACTTCCGCGGTATCAACCCCAACTCCTTTGACGGCAGAGGCAACTACGCCTTAGGTCTCAAGGAACAGTTGATTTTCCCGGAGATCGACTATGATAAGATCGATAAGGTTCGCGGTATGGATATCGCTTTCGTTACCACCGCGAAAACAGATGAAGAAGCCCGTGAGCTGCTCAGACTGATGGGCGCACCGTTTAGTAAGTAAGGAGGGATTGTTGTGGCTAAAACTGCTATGAAAAATAAGCAGAAGAGAAAACAGAAGTTTTCTACTCGTGAGTATACCAGATGTCAGATCTGCGGCAGGCCGCACGCCTACCTCCGTAAGTTTGGTATTTGCCGTATTTGCTTCAGAGAGCTCGCTTACAAGGGCGAGATCCCCGGAGTCAAGAAGGCCAGCTGGTAAGCAAGGAGGATTTAAGTTATGCAGATTACAGATACAATAGCTGATTTACTGACACGAATCCGTAATGCTAATTCAGCTAAACACGATACCGTACAGATCCCCGCTTCCAATATGAAGAAGGCTATCTGCCAGATTCTCTTGGACGAGGGTTATATCAAAGGTTTTTCCGTTGAGGAAGACGGCAAGCAGGGCGTTATCACCGTTACTCTGAAGTACCTCGAGGGCAAGAAGCCCGTCATCCAGGGCCTTCGCAGAGTCTCTAAGCCCGGCCTGCGTATTTATTCAAACGTAGAGGATATGCCCAAGGTTATGAAGGGTCTCGGAGTTGCGATCATCTCCACCTCCAAGGGCGTTATGACCGACAGAGAAGCCAGAAAGCTTAACGTCGGCGGCGAAGTCCTCGCGTTCATCTGGTAAGAAGGAGGTGCGAAGATGTCTCGAATTGGAAGAAAACCGATAAATATTCCCGCCGGTGTCGAAGCAAAGTTCGAAAACGGCGTTATGACCGTCAAGGGTCCCAAGGGAGAGCTTTCCCAGAAGATCAACCCTGCTATGACAGTCGAAATCGAAGGCGCTGAGATCAACGTCAAGCGCCCCAACGATGACAAACTCAACCGCTCTCTCCACGGTCTGACCCGTACCCTGATCCACAATATGGTGGTAGGCGTAACGGAAGGCTACAAGAAAGAGCTTGAGGTCAACGGCGTAGGTTACCGTGTTCAGAAGCAGGGCAACAAGCTCGTGATGAACATCGGCTACAGCCATCAGGTCATTATCGAGGACACAGAGGACATCAAGATTGAGGTCCCCGGTCCCAACCAGATCATCATCCACGGCATTGATAAGCAAAAAGTTGGTCAGTTTGCTGCCGAGGTCAGAGAGAAACGTCCGCCGGAGCCTTACAAGGGTAAGGGCATCAAGTATGCCGGTGAATATATCCGCCGTAAGGAAGGCAAGGCCGGTAAGGCTTAATAAAGGAGTGAAAATAACATGGTATCAAGACCCGATTCTAAAGCGGCCCGCTTAATCAGACATAAGAGAGTTCGCGGTAAGTTATCCGGCACAGCCGAGTGTCCCCGCCTTTGTGTTTTCCGCTCCACTAACAACATCTACGCTCAGATCATCGACGACGTCAAGGGCGTGACCTTAGTGTCCGCTTCTTCTCTCGACAAGAGCATAGAAGGTAACGGCGGCAACAAAGAAGCTGCAAAGGCAGTTGGCAAGCTCATCGCCGAGCGTGCTAAGAGCAAGAACATCACCGACGTCGTTTTCGACAGAGGCGGTAACATTTATCACGGCCGTGTAAAAGAGTTGGCCGAAGGCGCCCGTGAGGGCGGCCTCAATTTCTAAGGATTGGAGGAAAACACTTTGGCTAATATTATCGACGCATCCGCTTTAGAGCTTACCGAGCGCGTTGTTGCGATCAACCGCGTCAGTAAGACCGTAAAGGGCGGACGTATTATGAAGTTCGCGGCTTTGGTTGTCGTCGGCGACGGTGAAGGCACTGTCGGCTTCGGCATCGGCAAGGCAGGTGAAGTTCCCGACGCTATCAGAAAGGGCATCGAGGACGCGAAGAAGCACCTGATGAAGGTTGCCTTAAAAGGCACCACCATTCCTCACGAGATCATCGGCGAGTACGGCGCGGGCAGAGTTCTGATGAAGCCTGCCGCTCCCGGTACCGGCGTTATCGCGGGCGGTCCCGTCCGTGCGGTTGTTGAGGCTGTCGGCATCAAGGACATCCGTACCAAGGCGCTCCGCTCCAACAACCCCTGCAACGTCGTAAGAGCGACTCTCCAGGGTCTCGGCGCTCTGAGAACCGCTGAGGAAGTTGCCCGCGTTCGCGGCAAATCCGTGAAAGAAATTTTATAAGGAGGCTCATTATGAAGATCAAGTTAGTAAAGAGCCTCATCGGCTCCAAGAAGGACCAGATCGCTACTGCTTATTCCTTAGGCCTCAGAAAGATCGGCGATGAGACAGTTCAGCCCGATAACGCAGCCACCAAGGGTAAGGTAGCGAAGATCATCCACCTGATCGTGGTTGAAGAAGGCTAAGGAGGTGCGAGAATATGAAACTTCACGAATTATCTCCCGCTGAGGGTTCCAAAAAGGATGTCAAGCGTATCGGCAGAGGCCACGGCTCCGGCTGGGGAAAAACCTCCGGTAAAGGCCACAAGGGTCAGAAGGCGAGATCCGGCAAAGGTATGCGCGTCGGCTTTGAAGGCGGACAGATGCCTCTGCAGCGCCGTATCCCTAAGCGCGGCTTCAACAACATTTTCAGAAAGAACATCGTTGCGATCAACCTTTCCGCTCTCAACAAGTTTGAGGACGGCGCCGAGGTCGATATCAACGCTCTGGTAGAGAAGGGCATCGTCAAGAATTCCTTCGACGGCGTCAAAATTCTCTCCAACGGTAATTTAACAAAGAAGCTTTCTGTCAAGGCAACCGCCTTCTCCGCGGGCGCCGTAGCGAAGATCGAGGCAGCCGGCGGAAAGACTGAGGTGGTATAATTGTTTAAGACAATTAGAAACGCCTGGTCTATCCCGGACTTAAGACGTAAGATTCTTTTTACATTATTGATTGTAGTACTGTTCAGAGTCGGTTCGGTTATCCCTGTACCGTTTTTGAACATGGACGCTCTCGCTAATGTGATGCAGGCGGTTGATGAGAACGGCTCTCTGCTCTCCTACATCAACACCCTCTCCGGCGGCGCGTTCTCTAACGCGACAATTTTTGCGATGGGTATCACACCGTACATCAACAGCTCCATTATTATGCAGCTGCTGTGCGTTGCGATCCCGCCCCTCGAGCGCCTTTCCAAGGAAGGCGAAGAAGGCAGAAAGAAAATCGCAGCTATCACCCGTTATGTCACTGTAGGCTTAGGTCTGATCCAGGGTACCGCGTATTTCTTCTATCTGAAGAACTCCACCGATGAATCCGGTGTGAATATCGCGAAGTACACCTCCGGTTTTGAGATGTGGTTTGCCGCTATCGTCATCATTCTGTGCTTTACCGCAGGTACGGCGCTGATCATGTGGCTGGGCGAGCAGATCAACAAGAACGGTATCGGCAACGGTATTTCTATCCTGCTGTTCGCGGGTATTGTCGCAAGACTTCCCTACACCATCAACATACTCAAGAGATACTGGGATGTATCTGCCCAGTCTTCGGGCGCGGACACCAGATACTTCATCTTCGTACCTCTGTGGATCATCCTCTTCCTTGCTGTTATCTGGTTCATCACCTTTATGCAGGATGCGGAGAGAAGGATCCCGATCCAGTATGCGAAGCGTGTAGTAGGCCGTAAGATGTACGGCGGCCAGTCGACACACCTTCCGATCAAGGTTGCGCTCGGCGGCGTTATGCCGATCATCTTTGCGTCCTCCATTCTGTCTATTCCGTCTACCATCCAGCTCTTCGTGAACCCTGCGGAAGGTTCCTTCTGGGATAAGTTCTTCAAAGCGTTCTCGACTTCCGGCTGGCTCTATGCCGTTCTCTACTTTATACTGATTCTGGCGTTTGCGTATTTCTACACCACCATCCAGTACAATCCCATTGAGATGGCGAACAACTTAAAGCAGAACAACGGTACGATCCCCGGTATTCGTCCGGGCAGACCTACCGCTGACTTCATTGCAAAGATCTTATCAAGAATCACCCTGATCGGCGCTCTCTTCCTCGCAGTTATCGCGCTGTTCCCGATTATTTATTCGGACGTGACCTCTATGGGCGGTCTGTCGATGGGCGGTACATCCGTCATCATTATCGTCGGCGTCGCTCTGGATACCGCGAAGCAGCTCGAGTCTCAGATGATGATGCGTCACTACAAGGGCTTCCTTGACTGATCATAAAGATAAGGAGTAGAACTATGAAACTTATCCTTTTAGGCGCTCCCGGTGCGGGCAAAGGCACACAAGCCGCCGTCATCAGTGAACGCTACCATATTCCCCAAATCAGCACGGGTAACATTATCCGTGAAGCGCTGAAAAGCGGTACGGAGATGGGTCTTAAGGCGAAGTCCTATATGGACGAAGGCAAGCTGGTTCCCGATGACGTCGTGATCGGCATCATCAAGGACAGACTCGCTCAGCCTGACTGTGAAAGCGGTTTTATTTTAGACGGTTTTCCGAGAACCATTCCCCAGGCCGAGGCTCTGGACAGCATGGGCGTTGTCATCGACAAGGTCATCGATATCGAGGTCCCCGATGACGTTATCGTCAACAGAATGTCCGGACGCCGCGTGTGTGAAAAATGCGGCAGACCCTACCATATCGTCAACTTAAAGCCGAAGGTAGAAGGAATCTGCGATGATTGCACAGGCGCCCTTATTCAGCGTAAGGACGACCAAATTGACACCGTCAAGGCAAGACTCGACATCTATCACAGAGAGACCGAGCCTCTCAAGGGTTACTATGAGAAGCAGAACAAGCTCTATGTGGTTGAAGGCCAGAACAGCGTAGAGGAAACGATCGCGCTTACCATGAAGGCTTTAGAGGCTTGATTGTATGATTATTGTCAAGACTGCGCGCGAAATCATTAGAATGCAGGACGCGTGCACGCTGTCCGCGCGAGCGCTGAAACTCGCCGGAGAGATGGTGGAGCCGGGTGTGTCAACCTATGACATCGACCGGGCAGTCAAGAAGTTTATCGAGGGTGAGGGCGGCGTGCCCTCCACCCTCGGTTACGAAGGCTATCCGGCAAGCACCTGTATCTCCGTCAACAGCGTGGTGGTCCATGGCATACCAAGCAAAAAGACGATCCTCCGCCAAGGTGATATCGTATCGATCGATATTATGGCGGGTATGCACGGGTATCACGGCGATAACGCCTACACCTTCCCCTGCGGCGACATCAGCAAGGAAGCGCAGGCGCTTCTCGACGCGACAAAGGAAAGTCTTTATGAGGGAATCAAGGCGGCGCAGGCCGGCAATCGCACAGGCGATATCGGCAGCGCTGTGCAAAGGTATGTCGAAGCTCGCAGTTACTCGGTGGTACGGAGTTTTACCGGCCACGGCGTAGGTGCGAATCTGCATGAAGAACCGAGTATACCTAACTACGGAACCCCCGGAAGAGGTCCCCGCCTCATCCCCGGTATGACGATTGCGATTGAACCGATGATAGCGATGGGCGGATATAAGACACGGATCCTTGACGACGGCTGGACCGCCGTTACCGTGGACGGCTCTCTTGCCGCCCACTTTGAGCACACCGTGGCGATCACGCCCGACGGACCGAAGATTATGACACTGCTCGATTGAGGTGGCATATGGAGATCAAAGTCCGCTCAGTTGTTATCGTGAAGGCGGGTAAGGAGAAGAACTCCCGCTTTGTTGTGACAGAAGTTCTAGACGATCGTTTTGTCCTGATTGCAGACGGCAGAAAGCGAAAGCTCAGCTGTCCCAAGAAGAAGAATATGCTTCATCTTCAGGCGACGGGTCTCAGGATAGACGAGATCACAACAGACCGAAAACTCAGAGATTTTTTGAGAGAATCACAAACGGAGGTTTAAGCTATGTCCAAACAGGATGTTATCGAGATAGAAGGTATCGTCACCGAAGCTTTGCCGAACGCCCAGTTCACCGTAGAGCTTCCCAACGGCCATAAAATTTTGGCTGTGATCTCAGGCAAGCTGAGAATGAACTTCATCCGTATTCTTCCCGGCGACAAGGTCAAGGTGGAGATGTCTCCCTATGATCTGACCAGAGGAAGAATCACATGGAGAAGCAAGTAAGCGTCCGAGGCTCGGAGCTTATCATCAACCCGTAGGGCGGGGGCTTGCTTCCGCCGAGAAAACACCATTACAAAGAAAGGAATGATATTATGAAAGTCAGACCTTCAGTCAAGAAAATGTGTGAGAAGTGCAAGATTATCAAGCGCAAAGGCAAGATCATGGTAATCTGCGACAACCCCAAGCATAAGCAGCGTCAGGGATAATTCACACAACACTATTATCAAAATTATTATGGAGGTGCACTAAATGGCTCGTATAGCAGGTGTTGACTTGCCCAGAGACAAGAGAGTAGAAATCGGACTCACTTATATCTACGGCATCGGTCGTAAGACTGCAACAGACATTATAGCAGCAACAGGCGTCAATCCCGACACTCGTGTTCGTGATCTGACCGAAGAAGACGTATCAAAACTCAGAGAATATATTGATCATAACTGCCGCGTGGAAGGCGACCTCAGAAGAGACGTTGCTTTCGACATCAAGAGACTGATCGAAATCGGTTCTTACCGCGGTGTACGCCATAGAAAAGGACTTCCCGTACGCGGACAGCGCTCCAAGACCAACGCCAGAACTCGCAAGGGCCCGCGCAAGACTATGGCTAACAAGAAGAAGTAAGGGAGGACAGAGAAAATGGCAGTTAAAACAGGTAAAAAGACTCCTATCCGCCGCCGCAGAGAGAGAAAGAACATCGAAAAGGGTTCGGCACATATCCAGTCTACCTTTAACAACACAATCGTTACGATATCCGACACACAGGGCAACGCGATCTCTTGGGCTTCCGCAGGCGAACTCGGCTTCAGAGGTTCGAGAAAGTCCACTCCGTTTGCGGCGCAGTCTGCCGCTGAGACAGCCGCCAAGGCTGCGATGGAGCACGGCCTCAAGTCTGTAGAAGTATTCGTCAAGGGTCCCGGACAGGGCAGAGAGGCTGCGATCCGCGCTCTCCAGACTGCCGGTCTTGAGGTCACCATGATCAAAGACGTTACCCCGATTCCGCACAACGGATGCCGTCCTCCGAAGAGAAGACGTGTCTAAAGAAAGGGAGGATATACAATATGGCTAAGAATATGCAGCCTATCGCGAAGCGTTGCAGAGCTTTAGGTATTTCACCCGCAGTAATGGGTTATGCGAAGAAGACTTCCAGACGTAACCCCGGCGGTAAAATGAGAAGAAAACAGGGCGAGTACGGTATGCAGCTCACCGAGAAGCAGAAGGTAAAGTTTATCTACGGCATCCTCGAGAAGCAGTTCAGAATGTACTACGAAAAGGCTGAAAAGATGGAAGGCAAGACCGGTGAGAATCTGCTCTCCTTAGTAGAGAGAAGACTTGACAACGTTGTATTCCGTCTGGGTCTCGCTTCTACCAGAAGAGAGGCAAGAGAGCTTGTCAACCACGGTCACTATACCGTCAACGGCAAGAAGGTCAACATTCCCTCTTATCTCATCAAGGTTGGCGACGTGATCGCCGTTTCCGACAAGTCCAAGGATACCAACCGTTTCAAGGCTTTAGTAGAGGCTGACGCGGTTACACTGATCCCGAAGTGGCTCGAAAAGGACGAAAAGCTCAGCGGTAAGGTGATCGCTCTCCCGCAGAGAGACGATATCGACTATCCCGTCGAGGAGCACCTCATCGTCGAGTTGTACTCCAAGTAATAATGCAAGTGGGTTGGGGAAAGATTACTCAGCCAAATGCAGCTTGACAGTGCTTATACTGTTAATATTAAAGGAGGAATTCGCCAATGATAGAGATAGAAAAACCCAGAATTGATACAGAAGAGTTATCTTCCGACGGTAAGTACGGCAGATTTGTGGTAGAGCCTTTAGAGAGAGGCTTTGGCAACACGCTGGGCAACTCCCTGAGAAGAGTGCTGCTTTCGTCCTTAGAGGGCGTTGCCGTCACTTCCATCAAGATAGACGGAGTTCTTCACGAATTCTCCACCATTCCCGGCGTCAAGGAAGACGTTACCGAGATAGTTTTGAATATGAAGAGTCTTGTCGCAAAGCTCCACTCGAACGGCCCCAAGGTCGTTGAGATCTCCGCTGAGGGTCCCTGTGAGGTCACCGCGGAGAGTATCAAGTGCGACAGCGAGGTCGAGATTCTGAATCCCGAGCTCCATATTGCTTCCCTTTCGGCTGACGCAAAGCTGAATATGGAAATCACCTTAGACAAGGGCAGAGGTTATGTCCCCGCCGAGCGCAACAAGCTCATCGCGGGCAACGAGATCATCGGCGTTCTGCCGGTCGACTCCATCTATACCCCCGTTCTCAAGGTCAACTACACCGTAGACAACACCCGTGTCGGTCAGATCACCGACTATGATAAGCTTACCATTTCTGTCTGGACCAACGGCGTAATCAACGCGCAGGAGGCGGTATCTCTTGCCGCTAAGGTCCTGACCGAGCATCTCAACCTGTTCGTCAACCTCTCCGACAGAGGCTACAACACTGAGATCATGGTAGTGAAGAACGATCAGGGCAAGGAGAAGGTCCTCGAGATGACCATCGAAGAGCTCGACCTTTCCGTGCGTTCGTTCAACTGTCTCAAGCGCGCGGGCATCAACACGGTAGAAGACCTGATCTCCAAGTCAGAGGAAGATATGATGAAGGTCAGAAACTTAGGCCGCAAATCTCTCGAAGAGGTTGTTTACAAGCTTGATACATTAGGATTCAGTCTCCGCAAGGAAGACGAATGATCCCATAGCCTGAAATTTTAGAAAAGGAGTGAGTACAATGCCCGGTACCAGAAAATTGGGCAGAGCTACCGACGCTCGCATGGCGATGCTCAGAGCTCTCGTCACATTCTTCTTAGAGAATGGCAAAATTGAAACAACGGTTACCCGCGCTAAAGAAGTAAGCTCTTTAGCCGAGAAGATGATAACGATCGCGAAGAAAGACACCCTGGCGAACAAGAGACAGGTTATGGCGTTTATCACTAAGGAAGACGTCGCTACCAAGCTCTTTAAGGAAATCGCCCCGAAGTATGCCGACCGCACCGGCGGCTACACCCGCATCACCAAGATCGGTCCCCGCCGCGGAGACGCTGCGGAGATGGCTATCATCGAGTTGGTTTAATCACATTGAAAAATCCCCGACACAGCGTCGGGGATTTTTGCGTCTCAAAAGCGCGCGAGCGACAAATCTCCGGAGACCTATATTCTTCAAGAAGATCATTGAGAAGATTAAATACTATTACTCCGGTATCCATCCGCAATCCGAAGAAGGTCGGATCGTCTCAGAGTGGAAGGATTCGCTGAACGAGAGATTACAGCTCTTCATCGACGGCGTCAATGCTGCCGCGCGTAACCTCAGCAATAAAGAAAACTCCACCAATGACGGCGGAGTGAAAGAACAAGTCAGAAAAGACTTTTCAGAGCAGATCGACGATTGGCTGAGCGGGAATGGAAAAGCAAACGGAAAATATAATGGGCAATTCTTTGATATTGGTACTACTCCAGATGTCTTGGTAAAGCATGGAGCAAAAAAATCCAAAGTGATTATGTATGAGGATTGTCTTATAAAAGTTACCGGCGGAAAACATGCAATCGCTATTGATGAAATCAAAAAGCTTCCATATGAGTTGGAAGATCCAGTGTTGCTCTTTAAAGGTAGCGTAGACAACAGCTTTGTGGCATTAACAGAACTTGAAGATAAGCAAGGAAATGACGTTATTGTTGCGATTCATATTAATAGAAAGCATAACAGAAACGTTATTCAGAAAATAGCGAGTCTATATAGTAAATCTGATCCATACGGAAACAATAAAATCAAAGAATATGTAAGCAATCAGATTAATCAAGGGAATTTGCTTGATGCAAGCATAAAAAAAGCACCAAATTGGTTTACGAGCAGAGGGCTCCAATTGCCCAAGCTGGTTCAAACCATAATTGATGCTAATAATAGTATACTCCAATCTTCCCAAAATAGCAATACCCAAAACAGAAAAAATCAATCCAGATTTGATTCGGATTACCTCGCCGCGGTCGATCGAGGCGATATGGATACGGCTCAGAAGATGGTGGACGAGGTGGCAAAAGAGATGGTTATACTGGCAGGAGAGCGTCGATTATACTATCAAAATCAGACAACGGAGTGATTTCTCACTCCGTTGTTTTCATTTCGATGGATTGAAAAAAGACAGATGTTTTCGGATCCCGCTTTCTTGTGTTTCAGGCGTTTGTGTTTCATCCGCCTGTGTTTCAGTTGTATTGTGTCTCTTCGGGTTGCGTTTCCGCTGCCTGCGTTTCATTCACTTGGGTCTCGTCGGCGGTTGTTTCCGCTTCGGTCGGTGTGACGGTTGCTTCTTCTGTCGGCGCTTCGGTTTGAGGCTCGACGTATCCGATCGGTTTTCCGATCAGATAGGGGACAGCATATTTAGAAACATATTTTTGAACAAAGCTCGCGTCGGAGATATCCAGCACATCCCCCGTCACATCAGCGGCTTGTGCGCTGAAATTGATACTAACAGGAAGATTCGCCAGACGCTTTTGTATAGCGGTCGCGTCCATAACGGTGATAGCGCCGTCGGAATCCGCGTCGCCGAGGATATCGGAAAGAATGAACTCCAGCGGTTGGATCTGATAAAAATCCCAGCTTTCGGCGTCGGCGGTGAGGGCGCTGCCGTCCTCCCAGAGCCCGTCTGTCGGCGTCAGCCGCAGCGTGCCGCTCGAATTGATATGATAGAGATAAGACCAATCGTCTTCCTCATATCCGCCGATATACCATTTTGTGCTTTCGCCGATCTCATCTGTCAGAAATACGCTCTCGCCGTCTGCAGCAAGATAGGTCAAGGCTCCGCTGTTCTGGATCAGATAGCTGCCGTCTGTTTGGAAGAAAAAGTTCCACGCCTGATTATCATATCCTTGGTATTCGTCCAGTATGACCGAATTCACATCATATGACGCGGCGAGTCCGCTGCCGTCTGTGATCCGTCCGCAGAAGTCCTTATCGCCGACATCTTTCGTAATGTGGAAATGGATACCGACTTTATCGGAATTGCCGATGGCGTTATACGCTTTAATGTACACACCGTAATACCCGGTTTCCAGATCATAAAGATAGAAGGAATTCTCTCTGGTGGAGGTGGAGACGAGATGTTCTCCGTTATCCTTCCAGACATTAACGGTGTAGTCATTCGCGTATTTGCTTTTGTTCCAGATAATCTCCAAAAAGTTATCGTGCGTGTAATTGATGTTGGTAACAAAATCAAAGCTTTGCGGTTTATTGGAGTTTCCGGAGATGATATTGATATTGATATTGGCTTGTGCGGTGGTCAGGGTCAATATCGTACCGTTTGACCATGAGTTTGCATACGGCCTGAGATATTTTGTGACGCCGCTGCTGTAATGCGCAAGGCCGTATCCCGAGCCGATCTTACGGATATACCACGTTTTGTTATTCGGTCCCGCCTGCGGCTCAAGCGTCGCGATATTGTCGCCGATCAGGAAAATATCGGTATAGACGTTGATCAGGCGGTAGCCTCCGTCGGACTGCCTGATGAAATGCCAGATCTGATCGTTGTTGCACTGATAATCCCGCACCGTAACGTTCCAGTCGGGATCCAGACCGATCGCTTTGTTGTTGTTGCTGTTGGCGAGAACGGCATAAAAGTCATTGCCTAAATTGATATTGCCCGTGATGGAATAGGAGGAGACATACCAGTAAGCGTCTGCCGCGTTGAGTACCGCTGACTGAGAACCGAGCACGCTTGCTGTGTATGAGGAAGCGAGCTTGATCCTTTTGCCGGAGTAGGTGTTAGCGGGATCGGCGCAGTAGAAGGTATCGCCTTCATAGTCGGTTACCAGCACTGCGTGAGGAACGTCGTAGCACAACAGCATAATGCCTTCGGGATGACTGTTTAAAAGAGATTTCAGCCCCGATACGGAAATGCCGGAGATATTTGCATGGGAAACGCTCATCGAGTTGCCGTCCTGTGTATAGGTGAAGCTGTATCTCACACCCACGCCTTCCATCCATGCGACGGATCGGATGGTGGATTCCGTGATGCGTTCCCAGTCGGAATTTCCGCTGAGATACATTCTCGCTCTGAGCATCATCGCGATAGAGGACAGGGTACACATTCCGCTGGCAGATTGCTGCAGAAAGAGTGAGTTCGGCAGTGAGGTCGCGCCTGACTCGGCGATTTCAGTTTTTTCTGCGGAAATATCCGCGGAAAAAACAGTAAACACGCTGATCGTCATGATAACAGCGATGATAAGTGATAAACATCTTTTCAGCATAATACACCTTCTTGATTTGAAACTCATCCTCAGCGGCTTTGCTATCACCGAATGAGCCGCTTCTATCAAAAAACATAATCTTCCATTTTGTCGATAATATATCAATTCTATCATAATTTGCAGACGATTGCAAGAGAGTAAAAAACACAGCGCCCTTTCATCGCTGTGTTTTCATAATATAAACGTATTATACTGCGTAAATGTTGAGATCCCAGCAGGGAATGTACGGATGCTTTCTCAGATAGATCATATAGTCCGGGTTGAGTCGGTTGATTTGCAGGATCAGGCGGAAGAAATCGCCGGTTCTGTGATAAGCGGCGAGATTGAGCTTTGGTTTTGTTTTAAGCGTCTCCTTTGCGCCGTTGAGCATTCGTTCTTCAAAGCCTTCTATATCCGTTTTGATATAGGTGGGGGAGCGGTCGATCTCATCGACAGATGTGACGGCGACTTCTGCGCCGTTTTGATCGTTCAGCGCCGCCATCCGTCCGCTTTTCTTCGAGATATACATCACGCCCGGACTCTCGGAGATACCGGCGTTGAGCAAGGCGGTGTTCGGGATACTGCCGGCGTATGTTTGCAGCTTTGCGAAGTTCTTCGGATTCGGTTCTACCGCCGTGATATGCTCATAGCCGTCCGAGAATCGGAGGAACTCCTCCACCGTGTCGCCGCGGTACGCTCCGAGATCCAGATACCGTTCGTCCTTCAGTTTCAGGATATCGGCATATGCCTCTTCCTTTGATGACTCGATCTCTTTGAGATAATGCAGTCTGCCGGTGTAGAAGAAATGCAGCGCTCCTTTGAATACCTTTTTGGAGGCTTCATCCGCGAGCAGAGCATATGCTTTTTCAATATCTTCCCGATTTTCCGAAAGGAAATGATCGTCAAGGATATCGGTACCGACTACGGGAACATTCGGGATGATCATTTCGTGCCGCTTTGAAACGTTTTCAATATATGCCATCACATCCGGCAAAGAGCTGGCAAAGCACAGGGCGACGGTAAAGCTCCCAAGCTCTTTTGTTAGCTCTTTCTCACTTTTGACGGTAAAGCCGCGAAACTCCTGATGACGGACAAAGCCGTCGCTTGCCATCACGCCCGCGGCTTTGATGCGATGTTTTTCAAATTCATCCAGCGTTTTATCGGCGCCGTTGCCCATCCCGTAGAGAACGACGGGAAGTTCGGACGCTTTCAGCGCGTCCCAACAGTTGGGATATACAAAATCAAATAACATATTACGGATTACACAGGCTGCATGGACTGAAGCCTTTTTCGATTGCTTTTTCTCTGGTATCAAAGAAAATCATATTTTCATCTTTCATCGTTTTGACGCCGCTGCATTCATAGCGATGAAAGACATGGCTGCTTCTGTTGCCGACATAAGAGATTGCCGCTTGATCGGCATTTTCGCTGTCGTTTCGGGAGAAGGTTTCCGCTTCGATCTGCCGTCCTCCCTGTGAAAGGACGGAGATCTCCTTGCCGTCGGTTGCGGCAACGACCGTCCCCAGCAGATCGGTACGATAGTAGGCGACGCCTCTTTCTCTGAGCTTGCTGACGGTTTCCCGATGAGGATGGCCGTAGTCGTTGTTCTTGCCGCAGGAGATGACCGCAAAGGCGGGATCGACAGCGGATAAAAAGGCGTCGGAAGTGGAGGTAGAAGAACCGTGATGACCGCATTTAAGAACATCCGCGCTGAGGTCTTCACCGGAGCGCAGCATTTGTTCCTCCGATTCTTTTTCTGCGTCTCCGGTCAGCAGAAAGCTGATATCGCCGCATTGTGCCTTGACGACGACGGAATAGTTGTTGTAGTTGTTGTAGCTGTCTCCCAAAGGAGCGAGTACGGTAAACGTCGCTTCTCCGAAAGAATAGGTCTTTCCGGGTTCGGCGTCAATATAGTTGACGTCATATTCATCTACCGCATGCAGAACATTCAGCCAGGTAGAAGTGCTTTTATCGGTTTCACAAGTGATGAAGTTTTCGGTATCAATGGTTTCGATAACGGTTTTCAGACCTCCGACGTGATCGGAGTCGGGATGGGTGGCAATCATATATTTCAGTTCGTTACAGCCCCTTTTTTCCGCGTATTCCGCTACCGTATCGCCATAGTCGCGTTCTCCGGCGTCGATCAGCACAAATTCTCCCTTTGATTCGAGCAGGGTGCTGTCGCCCTGTCCGACGTCAATAAAATGCACGATCAGTTTTGCGTCGCCGATCTGATTATAGTCTTTCGGCGAGGGGATCCCGAGAAGCTCCTCGAGGGTACACGAGCAAAGCAAAAACAAAAGAGTGATTGCGAGAACGATGCATAGAATCTTTTTCATTTCATCATCTCCTCTGTCATTCTACCTTAAAAAACGGCAAGAATCAATATTTTTATATAATATTTGCACAATTGAAAAATATATGTTATAATATTAATATCTATAAGTATATATGTTTCCTGAGTTTGAAAGGAGAGAGAAAGATGGCGGGCAATCCCAGAAACAAGCATGAGATCGTGACAGCGGATGAGAATTTGCCCGGCAAGGTAATGCTCTATGAAAAGCCGGGTAAGAAATGTTTTACCAACAAGCATTGGCACAAAAATCTGGAGATCGATTATATCATCAAAGGCAGGATGTGGACCGCACAGAACGGTGTGGATAAGGATATTTTCGACAACGACTTTGTGCTGGTGAATTCCGAGGTTGTTCATCAGACCTGCGGCAAGGAGCCGGATGAACCGGTCAAATATCTGGTGGTGCTGTTTTCCTACAGCTATATCAAGTCGTATTTCCCGAGCTTTGATCGTTATACCTACGATCTGCAGCAGAGTGATCAGGCGAGAGTAAGGATCCGCGATCTGCTCAAAGGTATCGTTTTTGAGGTGGAAAACCCCTCCGAGCTTTCGACGCTGAGGATCTCCTGCGCGATGAGCCAGATACTGATCCTCCTGTTCTCTAAATGCAGGGTCAAAAAACCGGAAGCGCCGCAACAGGCGGATCCCAACGATCCGCAGTATATTGCGCGCGCGATCGACTTTATCAAGGAGAACTACCGTGAGAGGATCACCTTAGAAGATATTTCCTCTTATGTCGGACTCACGCCTACCTATTTCTCACGGTACTTTAAGAACACCACCCGCCGAACCTTCAAGGGTTATTTGAATCTTGTCAGGCTGGAGGGTACCCTTAACGATATCCAGAACTTCGGCGTCAGCGAGACCCGAGCGGCGGCAAACAACGGCTTTCCCAGTGTGAAATCGTTCATCGCGGTGTTCAAGTCCGTCTACGGATGCACCCCGAGCGATTATGTCAAGCGTTATCACGAAGAGCCTCCCATATCACAGATTCCGAAATAAACAACGAATACTGAAAAGGAGGAATACAAATGAAGAAGCTGATATCGGTTTTGTTGATCCTTATCCTGATCGTTACTCTTGTTACCGTATCGAATCTCTCGATCCAAGCGGTTGAAAAAGAGTATCAGTATGAGAGCTCGTTTGATCTTTATGCGAAAGAACACGGATATAAGAATTGCACCTATCAAGAGATCGGCAGCGGCGATCACTGGACGCTCGTATTTGCTCAGTGTGAAGGCAACGCCTGCGACAAGCTGATCAAAGGCACGTTCGGCGACAGAGTTGTCATCAACTATGACGACGGTCAGCCCTTTACCTTCGGCTTTGGCGTGTTCTGGAGACGCGTGGGCTTCGTTCCGCTTACCGAGGTGTGGAACAATCCCTACTTTGAGGGGCTGCACGAAATGTTCAGAAACTACACCGATAAGACGATGACCTCTGACAGCAGTACGGTGTGGCTGCTGGGCGATACCGACAGAGACGGCTTGCTGACCATCCTCGACGCGACACATCTCCAAAAACAGCTTGCAGAGCTGGAAGGAGAGCCTTCCCATGATTCGCTTCCTCAGGTCGCCGGAGTGAAGTTCGGCGCGGATATCAAGCTCCTTTCCGACATCGACCGTGACGGCATAAAGACGATTCTGGACGCGACATGGATCCAGAAGCGTCTGGCGAACTGCATCAATAATCAGGAGCTCGCGTTCAAAACGCTGGCGAATGTGATCTCCACCGAGTCGCCCCTTCTCAGAGAAGAATCCGGACTGATCTTCTCCTATGAGCAGCTGTGTGAGAAAAAAGGTACTGTCTCACTCTTCGGCGAAGACTTCACACAGGATATTTTCGCCCAGTGTGACAAAGCCTTCTTCGAGGATCATGTTCTGCTGATGTATACGGATGTTGAGAGCAGCTCCGGCTATCAGCGAGAGAACTTCAGAATGTATAAGGATAAGTACTGTGAGATCAACTTTGAGCAAGACAAGATTTATCCGAACGGCAGCACCGCCTCGGTGATGACCAACCGTTTGATTCTGCTCGCGCTCAACCGTGAGGATGTTCCTCTGCTCTCGGGCGTCAACGCGATCGTCTACAGCAAGAGCCCGGCGCCCGCTGTTGACGATTCCTATCTCTCCTTGGCGTTATCGGGAAATTTTAACCAAAACGCTTATGCGGTGGACGGACCTTCCGTCAGCTGGAAAGAGTCCTACAACGGCAACGCTGTTGAGATGATAGAGGATTTTGAAGATATGGAACAATACGGTGTGATGGCTCTGCTGACTTCAAGACCTCAATTCGAAGCGTTTATGCGCGATTGCGGCAACAAGGATTTTGTGGATATGCATCCCGAAAACCCCGAGGACTATGATAGAAAGCTCGAGGACATCTATGACGACGCGTTTTTTGAGGACTACGCGCTGCTGGTGACGGTATACCGCTATGTGTGCGGAAACTATACTACTAAGATCATCGCGACGGCAACAGAGGGCGATAGACTCTATGTTGCCTTAAGAACGACGAACGTCCCTGCGGATCCTCACGCCGCGCCGATCTATTCCTACAATATCTCCGTGAATATGATGAAAAAACCGGAGATCGGCTCGATCCACTCGCTCGGTCTGCTCTTGATGAGAGAGGAAACAGACTGATCTGATATCAAATAAATAGGGCAGTGACTTTTACGGTCACTGCCTTTTGTTATATATTAGCCCTGAGCAAAACTCAAAAAGTGAGATAAACAGTGGATTTTTGCTCAGAAATGTTTTAGTTTATCACTCAAAAGTATAGAAACAGCCAGCCGAATATCGTATAATTTAATTGCAAACAAAACCACGAAAGGGGCTGGCTGTTATCTATCGTCAAGAAATCTTACAGGATATTTCGTTCTTCACTTCACAACCGAAAGCCAAGTTTTATTCAGATCTTTTCGATCACTTAGATTTATCCATGTTGCCCGAATATACTGCCTCAACCGGTCGAAGAGGCTTCTCCGACCACGCTAAGCTCAGAGCGGCTATCGTTATGAAATGCGAGTGCTTTTCCTGTATCACAGACCTTCTGGATTATCTCCAAAATAATCTGCTGATCGCGCATTACTGCGGCTTTAATATCATGAAGCCCTTACCGTCCTACTGGACGCTCGAGCGTTTCATCAAAGAACACGAAAACGGTCTTTTGCAAAAGGTCATGCAGTCTCAGGTTCAAAAGCTGTATGAATTAGGCGTACTTGACGCTTCGTTCATCGCTCTCGATTCAACCCCGATCTCTGCGAACACTTCTCAGAATAATCCCAAATCCTTTAAAGCAGATAAGTTCAAACCGGAGAATCAGCCTGCTTCGGATAAAGACTGCGGTCTCGGCGTTCATACTGCTTCCAATCAGCATTCCGAGAAAAAGTATGAGTTTTTCTGGGGCTACAAGAATCACATTCTTGTTGATTGTATCACGGGTCTGCCGATCAATGAGATTACTACTACAGCAGATGTTGCCGACAGCACCGTCGCTTTAGACATTCTCAAAAACACAAATGAGTATCTGTATGTTAAGGAATGTACCTTTATTGCTGACAAAGCTTACGACGTCAAGGTTATTTACAACACTGTTAAAAATGTTTATGAAGGGGAATGTTATATCCCTCTTAATAAGAGAAATACCAAGAATCCGAAGAAGCTTCCTTCCGGTCGACCTGTCTGTGATGCCGGTCTTGTGATGAACAAGGACGGTAAAACATTTGACAACGGCAGAACCAGACAAAAGTATTGCTGTCCTTTCAGACGTTCCAAAACCAAATCCTGTCCCTGCAATCAGTATGAGTGTTCATAACGGAGTTAAGTTATGGGCGCTCTTTCTTTTTTCGGTTTGTTATTCTGAATTTGGCTTTACAAATTCTATGCTCGCTGCATTCTGAGACAAAGCTTTCTATAATTTGTAATTTATATTGACAATCGAACGTTTGTGCTATATAATAGATTATAGGAGGTGATGAATTGCGTATTCAAAAAATACACTATAACGCAATTATTAATGATACTAACTTATCCGAAAAAGCAAGGGATGATAGCTTTACACCGATAACCATGCCGAGTCAGGATTATAAAACATGGCGTGCTGTTCTTGATTTAAAAACTTGTTTTAACTGTGCGGATAATCACGGCAGAATTTTTGATATGAACGATACTACCGTGATGCTGCCGCCGTTACATTTATATTGTCGGTGCACACTTGAAGACATTGAAGCAATTGAAGCAGGCAATGCGACAAACAACGGAACAGACGGTGCTGATTATTGGCTGAAATACTATGGAAGGTTACCTGATTATTATATTTCATCAGCACAGCTTGAAGCGCTTGGTTGGGAATATGGAGACAGACCGTCAAAATTTGCGCCGGGAAAGATGTTGGGTGGAGGTATTTATGATAATGAAGATAGAAAACTTCCTCATAGAATAGGGCGAATCTGGCGTGAAGCAGATATCAACTATACGCCCGGTAAACGAAATAGACATAGAATACTATGGTCAAATGATGGACTAATATTCGTTACATATGACCATTATCATACTTTTTATGAAATTGTTTAGGAGGTAAAAATGTATCAGGCAACAATAGATTTAACAAATTGCAAATACCTAATGGAGTTACACGAAAGAATAAAAACCGGACTGTGTCTTGATGAAGGATACGGTAGAAATATGGATGCTTTTTGGGATGAAATCAATCGAAATATCAAGTGTAATTATATTACTGTCAAAGGCAGCAAAACCGTGTCAAAAGATTTAAGAGGTACTGTTGAAAAAATGTCTAAGATTTTAGAAAAAAACAAACAGTATTGGGTTCACTCACGTTGCCCTTTTGATTATGAATTTGTCGATTAATCCGTAATGAACATCCGCACCACAAAAACTGGAATAACGGAAAGAAAAACCGCGGCTGCTTTAAATACATCACTATCCCTGATGATTACAGATTATCTATCGACAGAGATGGTCTTTCTTTCAAAAAGATTTATGCCTTGCGCACCGAAGCCGAACGTTACAACGCCCGCTTCAAGCAAACCGGTCAGGAACGTGTTTGGGTCCATAGCTTCAAAGCTGTTCAAAACCTCAACACAATCGCTCACATCGCTTTGCTTGCGGTTGCGATCGCCTCTGTTGTCACTCTCTCTGATTATTCTGTACGCTGTTTGAAATCCGTAAAAAGAATCGCTTAGTTTCTTGCTTTCATACTTTTTAACATAGCTGTATGCTTTTTGCATATGGCTTGCTTTTGCTATCCTTTTCTGTCTACTCGTTCTTCCTTTAGCTCGCTTCGCTTTATTCATTCATTTGTTTTGCTCATTGCTATTATATATCGTATTTATTTGCCGAGGCGGGTCATCATTTCGCTGTAAGCGTCCTCTACGCCGCCGAGGTCTCTTCTGAAACGGTCTTTATCTAACTTTTCGCCGGTCTTCTTATCCCAGAAGCGGCAGGTGTCGGGGCTGATCTCATCGGCGAGGATGATCTCACCGTCGGCGGTCTTGCCGAATTCGATCTTGAAGTCGACCAGCGTTACGCCTCTCTCATCCCAGAACTTCTTCATGATCTCGTTGATCCTGAGCGCATAGTCGGAGATCAGCGCGATCTCTTCTTTTGTCGCGAGCTTTAAAGCGATCGCATGATAGGAGTTGAGGAGCGGGTCGCCGAGATCGTCGTTCTTATAGGAGAACTCGAGTGTCGGCTCGTCAAAGACGACGCCTTCTTCTACGCCGTAGTGCTTGGAGAAGGAGCCCGCCGCGATGTTGCGGACGATGACCTCCAGCGGAACGATAGAAACGCTCTTGACCAGCGTCTCACGCTCGGACAGCTCTTTGACGAAATGGGTGGGGATGCCTTCCTTCTCGATGATCTGCATAATGAAGTTGCTCATCTGATTGTTGATGACGCCCTTGCCGGAGATGGTGCCCTTTTTGAGACCGTTGAACGCGGTGGCGTCGTCCTTATAGTCTACGATAACAAGCGAAGGATCGTCGGTCTTAAAAACCTTTTTCGCTTTACCCTCATAGATCTGTTCTCTCTTTTCCATAAAAACCTCCCATAGTTTTTGGTTGATCTGACAAGACTATTATACTATAACCGTCTTTTTTTTCAATGGATAACTTGTACAAATATCGCTTCAATTAGGAATGAGGAATTAGGAATGAGGAATTACTGACGAAAAAGGAGCGGTATTTTAAACCGCTCCCGCAATATAGTCTATCCGATTATGAAAGAAACTTTCCGATATCCGCGATGACCTCTTCGCGCGAATCGTCGTTGAGGATCTCGTGGCGGCAGTTGCGGTAGAGCTTGAGCTGAACATTTGCGCTCTGCGCTTTGAGCTTGTCATAAACAACCTTTACGCCCTTGCCGTGATCGCCGACGGGATCATCCGCGCCGGAGACCAGCAGGATCGGCAGTTCTTTCGGCATACTCTTGAACCACACGGGGAGGTTGACGATCTTGTTGAGCGTCAAGAGATCCTTATAGGCGGAGAGGGAGAAGAAGTAGTTGCAGAACTTGTCGGCGTCATATTTTCTGCGCACCTCGGGATCTTTACTGAGCCAGTCTCCCGGACCTTCCAGTCCTTTGTTGTACGCGCCGAACGCCATATTCTGGATGAAGGGAGATTTCGCTTTCTCACCCTTGAACGCTTTGATAATGTTGATCATCGCGATACCGGGTGTGGTGGCGGGGTTGGGACCGCCGGTGCCCATGATAATCAGCTTGTCGGGCAGCTCGGGATGCAGCTGCACAGCGTAGCGGACGATGAACGAACCCATCGAGTGACCCATCAGATAATAAGGCGGCTCCTCGCCGTACTCTTTCTTGATGATCTGCGCGGCGGCATATACATCCTCCGCCATATATTTATAGCCGTTTTCATGCGCGATAAAGCCCAGCTCGTTGTCATCCTTCGCGGTATTGCCGTGTCCGAGGTTGTCAAAGGCAAAGGTCAGATAACCCTTCTGAGCCATCGCATTCAAAAATCCGTCATATCTGCCGATATGCTCGGTCATCCCGTGTACCACATGGAAGATGCCGATGATCTCGGTATCAGGGGTATACACTCTGGTGTAAAGCTCATGGATCCCGTCGGTGGACGGTATTCTTCTCTCTTGCATAGTAACGCTCATCACGCACCTCCTGATGTTGATAGCTATATTGTAGCATACGGGAAAAAATCTGACAATAGAATTGCAAATTATTTTGGAATAATATTGCAAAGTATGGTTTGATATGTTACGATAAAGATGCCAACAGTTAAAAGCTGAATATTTGTATGTGTCTGCATATATTTCGATTATATGGGGATAGTGTTTTTGTTTCTTGATAAAAACACTATGCTCTATATTTGCTATCCCTGTTCGATGTATATGTTGACAGAATATGCTTTTAATTGTTTGGCGACGATTCGGAGCTATGTGTTTTTTGGCGTACGGCTTTCGGGTCGTACGCCTTTTTTATTAGAAGCGTCGAGGCTCGCAGTCCTCGGATTACGACTGACGAGACGGGACCATCCAAAAGAGTTTGAAAAACTCGTTGAATGGTTAGTCAAGTGGGAGTTATACGAGGATCAGCGGAGAGCAACGGAGGCGTGACATTGTCTGTATGGTGGAGTCTTGACTCCACCGGATAGTGCATAGTGCAAAGTGATTTTGTAGGGCAAGGCGCCCACGACTTGCCGAAAGTATGTAACTATAATGTAACATTTCGGCGGGAGCGAACCCACGAATCAAATATAAAACCATTTTTCAAGGAGGAAAGAACATGAAAAAAGTATTATCTATCATCCTTTGCTTGGTCATGGTGCTGGGTATCTTTACAGCAGTGCCGTTCAGCGCGTCCGCGGAGGATACGGATGAGACCGAATCGTCAGAAACAGTCGCAGAGAGTCCAGATGACAAAGATTTAGCGGTAAGCGCAGAGCCCGATGACCTTGCAGAGGTAGGGGCAGATTTGGATGTTTGTGAAAGTGGAGCTATTGATCAGTCTACGTGGAACAGCAGAATTAATAGTCTGAAAAGCGCATATCCCAATTTTTCTGTTTGGAATGGAGCTCCGTTTAACGGTGGCTATTCATGTGAAGGTTGGACAAGATATGTAGGATATACAGTTTTTGGGTCACATACTACCACATGGTCTATCTCTTATTCACTTGATGGAGTAAAAGCAGGTGATGTTATAAGATATGACTATGGTTCCAGCCAAACAGATTATGGCCATTCCATATTTGTTACTGGTGTCAGCGGTAATACAATATACTATGTTGATTGTAACGGAATTGGCAATTATAATCAGAATACGAATCCGTGGACGTATGTAAGATCAAATGGTGTTTATTGGGATCAATCGATACAGAAGAATGATGCTATTATTGGAATGAACGGAAAGACAAATTTCCTTTATCGAAGGGTAAGTCCGGGAGTTGGAGATCACACACACAACTATAACACCTTTGCATACTACGGTTCCGCTCATCCGCATTACGCCTATTATAAGTGCAGCTGCGGAGAGGTGAAAGCTGATACGAATTCTCCGAGTTACAGCAGCACTTGCTCCGACTGTAATCATACCGTCAGCTATGACGCGAACGGCGGTACCGGCGCGCCCGCCTCTCAGACGAAGAAGTATTTGTCAACGCTTTATCTGAGCGATGATGAACCGACCCGCCCCAACCATGAGTTCTTAGGGTGGTCAAGAGATAAGAACGCAAAAGAACCTGAATACGGACCCGGAGCGAGATATACCTCCGATACAAGCGTCACCTTATATGCCGTTTGGGAGTTCTTGGGTTATACTATTAAGTTTGATGCTGACGGCGCAACGAATGTTCCTTATGAGAAAACAGTTCAGGACGGTGAAAACTATACGGTCTCATCTGTTATACCATCTAAACTGGGTTACATTTTTATGGGATGGACACTGTCAAAGAATTCCGAAGTTTACTATCAGTCCGGAGACACAATTTCTTCCTATAATCTTGCAGCGTCAGCAAACTCAAATTATGTGGTAACTTTATACGCTAAGTGGAAAGCTCCGACTGTAATCGAAGTCAGCAAAGTAAATAATTATACTTTACTGTCGGCTCCGTCCGGTGAGTACACATATAGCATCAAATACTTTGTGTTTACTCCAACTGAAAGTGGTAGCTATTTTATTCAATGGAATAAAAATAGTGATAATCAGTCTATACATTACTATGCGAATAATGAGTGGCACTATTTGAATTCTGAACTGAAAGCACTGGTTTATCTGGAAGGGAATAAACCATGTTATTTTGTGGGTTATAATCATAACAAGTCAAACGTTTCTGGTT
This sequence comes from Ruminococcus sp., assembly GCA_017404145.1. Lineage (GTDB taxonomy): Bacteria > Bacillota > Clostridia > Oscillospirales > Acutalibacteraceae > Ruminococcoides. Next base: position 93,605 of record JAFRCW010000009.1, read on the forward strand.
CAATTACACTGACACCGTGTGACATAGTAAGTGCAAAGATTGAGTCTAATCAACCAGTAATTCAAGATTATACCGGCTATTACTCTTACGAATCATTTAAACCTGTTATTACCTTGTATGATAAGAATAACCATATCATTTTCAAGGGCTCGAAGCAAGAATATGAACAGCAATATGGAGTATCACCATATGCGGAAGAAAAGTGGATTGACAGTCCCGGTGATTATACCTATACTGTTTTGCTGACCTACGGAAGTAATATTTCTGCGGATATGACTGCTACGGTACTAGGTGATGAAAAGGACAAGGTTATCGGATTGAAAGCATCAATAAAGGAAGATATCCCCTTGGTAATAGGGTGTGAACATTGTACAGGGTATTTATCAACTTATAACTTAGGACAAGTGGTTTTAACCATTCAATACCAAAACGGTACCAGTGTTACGGTGGATGTCGGCGAAAATGGGAGTAAGTATAAAGGGCAGTATATTTCTACTCGACTTGAAAATGAAAATCCGGTTGTCGGAAAAAACAATGTTATATTATCTTATGGAGGCGTAACGACCACCTATCAGGTTACCTGTGTGGAAAGTCCGGTTGAAAAATTATCGGTAATTACCGCCCCGTCTATTACGGAAGAAGAGTGGCGTTCTTGTACTTCACAATCACCAGGAGAAGAAATTGTAAAAGCGCACAATATTAAAATTAAAGTTTCTTACAAAGATAAAACGTCAAAGAATATGGTAATCGATTCTTTAACGTGGCATCAATACAAATTGGGTGATAGTATTCATCCTGTAAAAGTAGCTACTTACGGTGGTGAATGGGCACCTAATCGTGATAACAGAATTACTGTCTCTTATTTAGGAGCATCAGTGGATGTATATGTTGATATAACCGAATCAGATATTGATGAACTTGTTGATTTTGAGCTGCTTTCCATGCCGGATGGCTTTGATATGAATCATTATACCGGATATCCCGATATAATGGGAGCTAAATTCAAAGCTACTCTTGAATCGGGAAAGCAAGTAGTTGCCGAAATCATACGGACGGATTTAAGTATGGCATATATTAATGTCAACGGAATCGTTTACCGTTTAAGTCTTAATACAAAACCTGAAGAGAATAAAGGATTATACGTAAGATGTAACGATATTGAAAAATTGATATTTCCTTATAGCTCAAATAAAATTGTATCCATACAAGTAGTTGGGGAAGTTAATACCACGAAATTGCAAAACAGCCTATTGAGAATTGAATACTCAGATGGAAAAGTTGTTTATACTAAAGCAGATGATTATAAACGATATACAGGACATTTAAGACTGGATTCAGGTTTTTATTTAAACTATTCAGCGCAGCAGGGAAACGACTTGTATTATTCGTATTCCCATGGGGATGTGCCAATCGAATTTAACAACAGCTCTCAATCAAAAGCGAAAGCAGTTGCCTATAATATCGGAAAAAACGGTAATATTGCTAACGGGTATCGAATGAGCAATCGTTCATCTTCGGATGTGGAAAGTTTAATAGAAACCACTCATTTCTTTTTCGGGAAGATGGACTACGCTCGATTTACAATGGGTATACCAGACTCAACTTTACCTTTCGATGAAGCATATCGTTACTTGAATCAGTATTATGGCTTATCAAAAAATGAGATTTATCAGTCAAAATACTACAACGAAAGATATGATGCTTTGGTAATCAAACCGGAATCAGCAGTTTATCTCGGCTATGACGAAAGCATCCAGCTTTATTCCGAAACTGCCGACAGCTATATCTTCAAGTATTCCGATGAGAACAAGACACAGTATATTGAGGTTTCGAAAGAACTTAAACTTCTGAGCGTATCCGGTACGGCTCCCTCGGCGGCAAAGCAGTACAACATCACTATGAAGGGCGGATACTCTTCTCAGGATTCTGCCTTTGTCGGCAATACCGTCACCGTATGCGTAAATGTTCCCGATGGCAAGGAGTTTGTCAAGTGGACATCCAACAATAGTAGCGTCAAATTTGCGAACGCGACAAGCACTTCCACTACTTTTTGTATGGTCGGAGCTAACGTGGAGATCACTCCGGTATTCAAAGATGCCGCCGGAGCAAGCTATAAGCTCGGTGATACCGACGGCGACGGTGTGGTATCCGTCCTTGACGCTACCACGATCCAGAAGGTGCGCGCATCAATCGCGGTCAATTCGTTCAACGAAGATGCCGCGGACGTCGACGGCGATAAGGTGGTCTCGGTCCTTGACGCGACCTTTATCCAGAAGCATCTTGCGCATATCCCTGTTCCGTATGAAATCGGCAAGACAATCGGATAAAAACGCAATAATAACATACAAGAGCGTCGTTTTTACGGCGCTCTTGTTTTTGGGTAGCATAAGCAACTGTCGAGAAAGTCTTGCCTTTCCCGAACGTTTACTTCAATCAGATCCTCTGCTAAAGAAAACGGCAGAGACCGTTTCCTACGGTACACGGACTATGCGCTTTCTTCGGACAGCTCCCTTTTCGAAGATGACTCAAATTTCCTATTGAGAAAACGCGCGAATTGTGGTATAATCATAAAAGACTTCACACAAGAGGTAGTATTATGTCAAAATCTCTTATGGCGCATTTGTGCTCCTTTTATTTCAAGCATTTATGGAGAAAGCCCTCTTCCACCGAGATGAGAGCGAAGCTCGAGAAAGTCAAAAACGAAGAGGAGCCCGAGTACCGGATCGATCGCAGATACCATTTTAAAAACAATATCAAGACCTACTCGCTGGGGAATATGAAGTATTATGTCCTCAACGAGCACAGCGACGCGAAAAAGACCGTCATCTATCTTCACGGCGGCGCCTATGTCTCCCAGATTATGTCGGCTCACTGGAAGTTTATCTCTAAGCTCGCCGAGGCAACGGGTTACAGAGTAGTCGTGCCCATTTACCCTTTGATTCCTTACGGGAATTATAAAACTGCCTACCGTCTGCTGACCGAGCTGTATAAAAAGTTCATCAAGGACGACGTCATCCTGATGGGCGATTCCGCCGGCGGCGCATTATGTCTGGGGCTTTATCTCTACTGGAACCGGCTGGAATTATCTCTGCCCTACAGGACCGTCGCTTTCTCTCCGTGGGTGGATATCAGCCTGAAGAATCCCGAGATCGAAAGCATCCGCAAGAAGGATCCTTTCCTCAATATACCGCGTCTGACGGTATGCGCGGAGTACTGGGCGGACGGCACGGAATATAAAGATTTTCGCCTGAGCCCGCTCTTCGGTGATACTTCTCTGTTCAGGAATGTCACGCTGTTCACCGGAACCGATGAGATCCTCTATCCCGATCTGCAGGATTTTTACAGCCTGATCGAGCTCAATCCCGGCTGTAAGATGTTTGTCGGCGAAGGGATGAATCATGTGTATCCGCTGTTCCCGATCCCCGAAGCGAAACAAGCGTTCCGACAAGTTCTGGAAGCAATAAAGTAAAAGTGCAGAGTGCAGGGTGCAGAGCGGTTGTCGTTCATACCAGTTTTATCATTTATCATCTATCATTTATCATTAAAAAAGAGCCTCACAGGCTCTTTTTTATATGCTGTTCTCTTCCCAGATCAGATACTGTTCTTCCAGTGCGGCTTGCAGTTCTTCGAGCTGTGCCGTTAAGGCGATAAGCTTCTCATAGTCCGAAACAGTCTCGTCTTTTGAGAGCTCATCCTGTGTGATCGCGATCGCGTTTTCCAAACGTTCGATCTCGTCCTCTGCGCGTTTGAGGCGCGTCTGACGCTTGCGTTCGTTGGAAGCGGCTTCTTTTCTGAGCTGATAGTCATTTTTCGGCTTCTCCTTCTTTTCCTTTGTCTCGGGAGAGGGAGAAGCTTCTTCTATATGTTCCGCATAATAGTCATAGTTGCCTAAATACTCTTTTACGCCGGTTTCGGACATCACCAACACACGGGAGGCGAGCTTGTTGATGAAGTAGCGGTCGTGGCTGATGACCAGCAGAGTGCCTTCATAGTTTAAGAGCGTTTCCTCCAGCGCCTCGCGGGAGGACGCGTCAAGATGGTTGGTAGGCTCGTCGAGCAGCAGAAGATTTGATCCCTTGAGCATCAGCTTGAGAAGCGAAATACGTGCTCGCTCTCCGCCGGAGCATTCATATAAAGGCTTATACACCTCGTCGCCCTTGAAGAGAAAGGCGGCAAGAGCGGAACGGATCGTGGTCTCCGACTTTCTCGGATAAGTGTTCCACACTTCGTCCAGCGCGGTGTTGTTGAGGTTGAGATTCTCCTGCATTTGGTCAAAGTAGCCGACCTCTACGCCGGCGCCGAAGGTTATTTCTCCTGCGTCGGCGACTCCTTCGCGGGTGAGGATCTTGAAAAGCGTCGTTTTGCCGCAGCCGTTTTCACCTAAGATAAATACCCTCTCGCCCTTTTGCAGATGAAAGCTGAGGTGAGAGAACAGGTGATTGCTGCCGAAAGATTTGGAGAGATTCTGACAGTCGAGCACCTCGTTGCCGCTGTTGCTTTCGACCTCAAAGCGGAAGCGGATCGAGGAAAGCTCTGAGTCCGGCTTGACAAGCTGGGCGACGATCCGGTCGCGTTCCTTCTCCTTAGAGTGAGCGGTAACGAGATTTTTCTCTCTGTTCCATCGTTTTTGTTGTTCGATGATGCCTTCGATTCGTTTGATCTCGCGGATGTCGTTCTCGTATTTGTTTTTTTGCGCTTCTAGAATCGCTTGCTTTTTCTTTTTGAACTCGGTGTAGTTGCCTTTGTAGCACATCACCTTGCCGTGTTCCAGTTCGATGGTCTTATTGGTGACGGCGTCTAAGAAGTAACGGTCGTGGCTGATGATGATCATCGCGCCTTTATAGTCTTTTAAGAAAACCTCCAGCCATGACACCGATGCGATGTCGAGATGGTTGGTCGGCTCGTCAAGCAACAGCAGACTGCTTTTAGAGAGAAGAAGCTTTGCCAGACTCAGCTTGGAGCGCTGTCCGCCTGAAAGCGCCGAGACAGAGAGGGAGAAATCTTCAGAGGAGAAGCCAAGACCCAAGAGCGCGGCTTTGGTTCTGCTCTGATAGGTCAGTCCGCCTTCTCGTTCGAACTCATCGATCAGCCGTGTCTGTTCATCGACCAGCGCGTGCAGATCACCCTGTTTTTCATCAATGGATCGGGTAATCTCGGTGATCTTCTGTTCCATCTCCTCCAGATAGGAAAAGACCGAGAGCAGTTCCTCATAGATAGTTCTTTCCATATGGGTACAGGCGTGCTGTTCCATATAGCCGACCTTCAGATTCTTCTCGGTCGCGACGGTACCCGACGCGGGAGAAAGCTCACCGCAAAGGATTCTGAAAAGAGTGGTTTTTCCTACGCCGTTATTACCGATAAACCCGATCTTGTCTTTAGCTTCTATCTCAAAGCTGACGTCGGAAAAAAGTTCTCTTTCGCCGAAAGACATCGAGAGCTTCTGTACGGATACGATGGACATAGGTTTCACTCCTTTCTTTATGAACTAAGAGCTAAGAATTAAGAACTAAGAACAAAGGGAGGGCTCTGCCCTCACCTGATTCTTGGTATTTATTTACGTGCTGCTCCCGATTCTCTCGCCGCTTTTTTGACCGCTTCGGCAACTGCCGCAGCGACGCTTTTGTTCAGCGGAGAGGGGATGATGTTTTCCTCACTCAGCTCATCCTCGGGGATCAGAGAAGCCAGCGCCAAAGACGCCGCAACCTTCATCTCTTCGTTGATACAGGCCGCTCTGCAGTCAAGCGCGCCTCTGAAGATCCCGGGGAACGCGAGAACGTTATTGATCTGGTTATAAAAGTCCGAGCGTCCTGTTCCGACTACTCTCGCGCCCGCCGCTTTCGCCTTATCCGGCATAATTTCGGGAACGGGATTTGCCATCGGGAAGACGACGGCGTCTTTGTTCATCGATCGGATCATTTCTTCGTCGACGGTATTCGGAGCCGAAACGCCGATGAAGACGTCCGCGCCCTTTAAGGCGTCTCGGATCGTGCCGGCGCGGTGTTCGCGGTTGGTGATCGCGGCGATCTCCTGTTTTGCTTGATTCAGCCTTTCGTCGCCCTCGCATAAGATTCCCTGACTGTCGCAGACGATAAAATGCTTTGCGCCCATATGCATCAGATGGCGGCAGATCGCAAGTCCCGCGGAGCCTGCGCCGCTGATGACGATACGGACGTCCTCTATATTCTTGTTGACCAGCTTCAAGGCGTTGATCAGCGCCGCGGCGACAACCACCGCCGTGCCGTGCTGATCGTCGTGAAAGACGGGGATGTCGCAGATCTCTTTGAGCTTTCTTTCGATTTCAAAGCACCTCGGCGCACTGATGTCCTCGAGGTTGATCCCGCCAAAGGAGCCGGAGAGCAGATAGATGGTGCGCACCAGCTCGTCGGTATCCTTGGAGCGGATACACAGCGGAAAGGCGTCGATATCGGCGAATTCCTTAAACAGAACGCACTTTCCTTCCATCACGGGCATACCTGCCTCGGGACCGATATCGCCCAGTCCCAGCACCGCCGTGCCGTCGGTGATGACCGCGACGAGGTTCTTCCGTCTTGTCAATTCAAAGGATTTGTCATAATCTTTTTCGATCTCCAGGCACGGCTGCGCCACGCCCGGGGTATAGGCGAGGGAAAGATCTTCTTTCGTTTCGATTTTCGCGCGGGATGCGACTTCGATTTTCCCCTGCCATTCATAATGCTTTTTCAACGATTGTTCCTTGATATCCATATCTGCCTTCCTTTTTATGTGTAGGGAACGATGCCCACATCGTTCCGAAGTTTTAAATCAATTCTTCCGGGTGAAAAACCTTATCAAATTCTTCCTCGGATAAGAAGCCGAGACCGGTGCACGCTTCTTTCAGAGAGAGGTTTTCGCGATAGGCTTTTTTGGCGACCTTTGCCGCGTTCTCATAGCCGATATAGGGATTGAGAGCCGTGACCAGCATCAGCGAACGGTGGAGATTTTCGTTCATCTTTTCTCTGTTTACCTTGATACCGCTGACACAGCGTTTTTCAAAAGACAGCAGACTGTCGCTGAGCAGACGCGCCGACTGTAAAAAGTTATACGCGGTGACGGGTAAAAAGACGTTGAGCTGAAAGTTGCCCTGAGAAGCGGCGACACCGATCACGGCGTCATTTCCCATCACCTGTACGGCGACCATCGTTACCGATTCACACTGGGTGGGATTGACCTTGCCGGGCATGATCGACGAGCCGGGCTCGTTCTCCGGGATCGTGATCTCCGAAAGTCCGCAGCGCGGTCCCGAAGCAAGCCAGCGGATGTCGTTTGCGATCTTCATCATATCCGAGGCGAGAGCCTTGAGAGCGCCGTGTGCGAATGTGATCCTGTCCAGAGACGATAATGCGTGGAATTTGTTCTCTGCGCTTTCAAAGGGCAGACCTGTATATTCTTTAAGCTTTTCGGCGACCATATCTCCGAAGCCCTCGGGAGCATTAAGCCCCGTGCCGACAGCCGTGCCGCCGATTGCGAGTTGATATAGTCCGCAAAGCGCTTTTTCGATCTGTTCTCTGTCGTTTTCGAGCATTCCGCGCCATCCGGAGATCTCCTGTGAGAACGCAATAGGGACCGCGTCCTGCAAGTGTGTTCTGCCGGATTTGACGATACCTTCGTTTTCTTTTTCCAGTCTTTTCAGCGTGTCGGTCATCTTGTCAAGAGCGGGAAGAAGCTCCGTTTTTACGGCGACAGCCGCGGCGATATGCATCGCGGTAGGGAAGGTGTCGTTAGAGCTTTGCGACATATTAACGTCATCGTTGGGATGAAGGGCGGATTCACCGATGATCCTATTCGCACGGTTTGAGATAACCTCATTGAGGTTCATATTTGTCTGGGTGCCGGAGCCGGTCTGCCAGACGGAGAGAGGAAATTCATCTCTCCATTTCCCTCTGTATATCTCATCACAGGCGTTGATGATCGCGAGCTTTTTCGAGAGCGTCATCTTCTGAGGGTTCAGCTGTGCGTTGACCTCTGTCGCCGCTTTCTTCAAGAGAGCGAACGCTTTGATGATCGCTTCGGGCATCTTCTCCCATCCTACGGGAAAGTTTTGGAGACTTCTCTGGGTCTGCGCGCCCCAGAGGTGTTCTTTGGGCACGCGGATTTCTCCCATAGAGTCGTGTTCAATTCGGTATTCGTTCATATGATACCTCCGGCGTTTGTTTCGAAAATATTGATCCGTAATCGGCTTTTTCTAGTATTCCTTAAACATTATATTAAGAAAAGAATATGATGTCAACGTTCAAAAGACACACAAAAATTTCCCCATATGCCGCATAAATCCTCAATATTGTCAAAAGCCTTGAAATTTTCGGAGAAAATGATATAATAAAACGGTATATGTATGAAGTAATTCAAAAAGGGGTATTTAGTTTTGGTTTACGTCAGAAATATTGAATGGGAAAGAATACATCTGTATATTGATCTGGAAGCGGACGATGATCTTCTGTCGGATGACAGGTTGAGATTCTTCTTGGTCAATCAGTTCGGAGAGGTAAAAGTCGAGTTCAAGAGAGTGTCCTTTGTTGATGGAATTCTCAGATTGACATTGAATATTACCAACAACGGTATCAACCGCTGTATCGGCAACGGTACGTATAAGATATTCGTCTGCATAGATGAAAAGCTGATTACCATTCCCGTCTATGAGGGAACAACCGAGTCTCTTGCCGGTTGGGGCAGAAACTTTAACTATCTGACCAACAAGGGCGTCTATACTGCCGGTTTTATGGTAGATGAATACAGCGACGCGCCTGAGCTGCAGCTGCTTTTCTACAATTCGAGAATTTGTACTTATTCCGACAAGCCACCGGTAGATGAGGTGATTCCGAAACTTCCTTTCAAAGAAAGAATGATAAAAAAGTACAAGCCGAAGATCCAGCGTCATATCACCAGAATGTACGGGATCACCTATCGTTTCTTCCGCTTCTTTAACAAGAACAGGAAAACCATCCTTTTCCTGTCTGAAAAGGATGAGAAGCTCGCGCTGAATATGGCGGCGGTATATAACCGGATGAAGGAGAGAGGCCTCGATAAGGAATACCACATCGAGCTTTCTCTGAGAAATACCGAAAACATTGACTATTCCAAGTGGAGTTCCGCCAAGATGATCGCAAAGATCGCTAAGGCAAGCGTGATCATTGTCGACGATCATATTCCGTTTTTTGACAATTTCCTTTTGGACCGCGACGTTGTACTGATCCAGATCTGGCACGCGGGCGCCGGTTTCAAGGGCGTTGGCTACAGCCGCTGGGGACACTACGGCTGCCCCGGAATCTTCAGCTGTCACAGACAGTACACCTACTGTATCTCTCCCTCCAAGGCGATCCGTCATTTCTTCTCCGAACAGTTCGGTATTCTGGATGAACAGATCATCCCGACCGGTATGGCGAGAATGGACAGCTATATGGATCCGAAGGTCAGAGAAGAGACCACTGAGCGTATCTACCGCGAGTATCCTGTTTTGAAGGATAAGAAGGTTGTGTTGTTCGCGCCTACTTACAGAGGACAGAACCGCAAGACTGCATATTATCCCTATGAGCTGATTGATTTTGAGGGATTGTATCGGTACGCCGAAAAGAACGACGCTGTTGTGCTGTTCAAGATGCATCCGTGGGTACCGGGCGACGTTCCGATCGAAGAGAAATATGCCGATCGGTTCTTCTCGATGAATACCTATCCGAACATCAACGAGCTGTTCTATGTGACCGATCTGTTGATCACCGACTATTCCTCGAGTATGTATGAGTTCCTGCTGATGGAGAAGCCGATGCTGTTCTTCCCGTTTGACAAGAACCAGTATTCGGTATCAAGAGGCTTCCATCGCGACTATGACTCCAACGTTCCCGGCAAGATCTGCTGCACCTTTGACGAGCTGCTTGATGCGATGAACAAAGAGGACTACGAGTTTGAGAAGGTCGGCGAGATGCTCAATCAATATTTTGATAACGTCGATACCCATAACTGTGACCGTATCATCGACTGGCTGGTGCTGGGCAATCTTCCCGAGGAGTACAAGATTGCTTTACAGAAGAAGAAAGAACAGATCAAAAAGGTCAGAAGCATCCGTTTTGAGGTTGAGACACCTGATATATTAAAAGAATAAGATATTCGATAAAGAGAAAGCAGGAGAGTTTATGTATATTACATGTTTGGATTTAGAGGGCGTACTGGTTCCCGAGATCTGGATCGCGTTCGCTGAAGCTTCGGGGATCCCGGAGCTGAAAAGGACGACCCGTGATGAGCCCGACTATGATAAGCTGATGCAATACCGTCTGGAGATCCTGAAGGAACACGGCTTGGGGCTTAAGGAGATTCAGGATACGATCGCGAAGATCGATCCGATGCCCGGCGCGAAGGAGTTTCTGGATCAACTGCGCGCCGAGACTCAGGCAATCATCCTCTCCGACACGTTTTCTCAGTTCGCGAAGCCCTTGATGAAAAAGCTCGGCTGGCCTGCGATCTTCTGTAACGAGCTGATCGTGGATGATAACGGCGCGATCACCGGCTACAAGCTCAGATGTGAAAAGACCAAGCTTACCACCGTTAAGGCGCTGCAGTCCTGCGGCTTTGAGACGATCGCTTCGGGCGACAGCTTCAACGATCTTCAGATGATCCAAGCGTCTAAGGCAGGCTTTTTGTTCAGAGCTCCCGAGAGCATCAAGAAGGATTATCCCGATATTCCTGCATGCGACACCTATGAACAACTGCTCTCTTTGATCAGAGGCGCAATGAAATAGAGTTTTCCGGTGATACCGAAACCCAATATGGAGAGGACAGCAGATTCGTCTGCTGTCCTTTTCTATGAAAAAAGTATTGACAAAACCAAGGGAAAATGATATGATATTGGCGAGGTTAGTTAAGGCTAACTGATTTTTTTGAATGCGAGGTTAGTTTTTGCTAACTGCTTTTTGTGACGCGAAGTTAGCCAAAACTAACTAAAAAGAAAGGGCGGTGGACAGAATGCCGTTAACATTAGCCGTCATCGGCGAAGAAAATATCATCAAAAGGATCGGCGGCAGCGCTGATGTCAGGGCACATTTGCAAAACTTGGGTTTTGTCTGCGGCGCTGTTGTTACGGTTGTCAGCTCGATGGGCGGCAATCTGATCGTCAATGTCAAAAATGCGCGTATTGCCATCAGCAAGGAAATGGCGCAGAAGATATATATTTAGTGAAAAGTGAATGGTGAATGGTGAATAGTTGCGGGCGGGCTCTGCCCGCACCCGATTCCTATTTTATCAAATATACAAGGAGGCAGAATATGAAAACACTCAGAGAGGTCGCGATCGGCAGTTCCTGTACGGTCAAAAAGCTCCACGGTGAGGGCGCTGTCAAACGCCGCATCATGGATATGGGCATCACCAAGGGCGTAGAGATCAAGGTGCAGAAAGTCGCTCCTTTGGGCGATCCGATGGAAGTCACCGTCCGCGGTTATCAGCTCTCGATCCGTAAGGCTGACGCCGAGATGGTTGAGGTAGAGGCTGATTGAGTCAGCCTCAGCGATATTCGCGTATCCGCGAGTGATATACGGCTTCGCCGCGCGATATTCCTATGGAGCGATATTTGCTTCGCTAGTTATTGTGCGAATAGCATATCGCTTTTCGGTTCACCGAAAAATATCGCCGTTTCAAAAGAAACGATATCGCTGCCGCGGAAAGCGGTGATTTCGCATAATATGAACGTTATTTTTTACGCACAAGTTAGCGATAACTAACCAAGAAATGAGGTATTTTTATGAAAATCACGATTGCCCTAGCAGGCAACCCGAACAGCGGTAAAACGACCCTGTTCAATGCTCTGACAGGCGCAAATCAGTTCGTCGGCAACTGGCCCGGCGTAACAGTCGAGAAAAAGGAAGGTAAGCTGAAAAAGCACTCAGATGTCACCATTACTGACTTACCCGGAATCTACTCACTCTCTCCGTATACGATGGAGGAGGTCGTAGCGCGTAACTATCTGGTCGACGAGCGTCCCGATGCGATTTTGAACATCGTGGACGGTACCAACCTAGAGCGCAACCTTTACTTAACTACCCAGCTCTGTGAACTCGGTATCCCCGTCGTCATCGCCATCAATATGATGGATGTTGTAGAGAAATCCGGTGTGAAGATCAACACCGCCGAGCTCAGCCGTCAATTAGGCTGCAAAGTCATCGAGATCTCTGCTCTCAAAGGCAAGGGCATCGCGGAAGCGGCAGAAGCGGCTATCAAGGCAGCTGAGGAAAAGAAGCCCGTCCCGAAGCATCCCTTTGAAGGCGCTGTCGAGCACGCGATCGCGCATATCGAAGAAGCGTGCGTTCATGACCTGCCCGAAGAGCAGCAGCGCTGGTACGCGGTCAAGATCTTCGAGCGTGACGAAAAAGTGATCGAAAAGCTGGGGCTCAGCGAAGCGACGCTTGCTCATATCGAGAAAGACATCAAAGCTGTCGAAGAAGAATTTGACGATGACGCAGAGTCGATCATCACCAACGAGCGTTACGTTTACATAGGAAAGATCATCAACAGCGTATATAAGAATAAACAGAAAAATCAGCTCTCGACCTCTGACAAGATCGACAAGGTCGTTACCAACCGCTGGCTCGGTCTGCCGATCTTCGTGGTTATCATGTTCCTTGTGTACTACATTTCGATGGTCACCGTCGGCTCCTTTGCGACCGACTGGGCAAACGACGGCTTGTTCGGCGACGGCTATCATCTGTTCGGTATCGGCACCGCCGAATACGAAGAACACGCCGAGGCGATCGGAATCCTGACAGGTTCCGCAGAAGCCGCCGGAAATGACGCTGTCTTGGAAGCCCTTGACTTTGAAAATGAAGAGTATGACCCCGATGCAGCGGTCAAAGCAGTCAATGATTTCGCATCAAGCGTCAAAAATGACGATGAATTCACCTATGAAGTCGAGGATGAAGAGACCCTTGAAGTTTCCGAGGAAACTTCCACCGGCGAAGACGTAAAAACGGCTGCCGAGGTATTTGCGAAGAACGAAGGCAAGCCCGACGATCCCGCCGAGTTCGGCGTATGGGTTCCCGGTATTCCCGCAATCGTAGGTGGCTGGCTGGAAGCGGCGAACGCTCCCGAATGGCTGTCCGGACTGATCCTCGACGGTATCATTGCCGGCGTCGGCGCGGTGCTGGGCTTCGTACCCCAGATGCTGGTACTGTTCCTGCTCTTAGCATTCCTCGAAGCCTGCGGCTATATGGCGCGTATTGCCTTTGTTCTTGACCGTATTTTCCGCCGCTTCGGTCTGTCGGGCAAGTCCTTCATCCCGATCCTGATCGGTACCGGCTGCGGTATTCCCGGTATTATGGCGTCGAGAACGATTGAGAACGAGCGTGACCGCCGTATGACCATCATGACCACCACCTTCATCCCCTGCGGCGCGAAAATGCCCTTCATCTCGATGATGGCAGGCGCGATCTTCGGCGGTTCGGCATGGATCGCGACAGGCTCCTACTTCCTCGGTATGCTCGCAATCATCGTATCCGGTATTATGCTGAAAAAGACAAAGCCCTTTGCGGGTGAACCGGCTCCGTTTGTTATGGAGCTTCCCGCCTATCATTGGCCCACTATCGGCAACGTTCTCCGTTCTATGTGGGAGCGCGGCTGGTCGTTTATCAAGAAAGCAGGTACCGTTATCCTGCTCTCCACTATCGTACTCTGGTTCCTCTCCCGCTTCGGCTGGGTTGACGGCACATTCGGAATGCTCGCCGAAGATGAGATCGGCAGCAGTATGCTGGCGGTATTCGGCAACGCCATCGCTTGGATCTTCGCTCCGCTCGGTTGGGGCAACTGGCAGGCGACGGTCGCATCGATCACCGGCTTGATCGCCAAGGAAAACATCGTCGGTACGATGGGTGTTCTCTACGGCGGCGGCGAGCTCAGCACATGGGCGACGCTGGCGCAGCAGTTTACCGTGATCACCGGACTTTCCTTCCTGATCTTCAACCTTCTGTGCGCTCCGTGCTTTGCGGCGATGGGTGCGATCAAGAGAGAAATGAACTCTGCTAAGTGGACGATCTTCGCTATCGCCTACGAGTGTCTGTTCGCTTACGCGATCGCTCTGATCGTCAATCAGATCGGCGGCGCGTTTACCGGTAATCTGAATGTGATCGGTCTGATCATTTCCATCCTCCTGATCGCCGGTATGCTGTTTATGCTCTTTAAGCCGTATAAGGAAGCGAACAAGCTGACCAAAAAGGTAAAGATAAAATAATAACCGAGTCATTGCGAAGCCCGCAAGGGCTGTGGCAATCCCCTTCCTATTACGACCGGTCGGAATGACAGGGGGATTCCCACGGTCGCTGAACACGCGTGTTCGCTCCCTCGGAATGACATCATATAACTAAAGGAGATGAGCGTATGTTCCAATGGATCGTAAGCAATATATGGACAATTATCATCTGCGCCGTGCTGATCGCGATCGTAAGTGCGATCATTGTCAGCATGGTCAAAAAGAAAAAGCAGGGCAAGTCAATGGTCTGCAATTGCGGCAGCTGCAAATCCTGTCCGATGTCCTGCTCCTGTCATAAACAATAACAAAAAATGTTTTGATCCCGTCGATCTTTATCGACGGGATCTTTTTTGCAAAAAGTTTTCTTGACACGAAAGGTATATTTATAGTATGATATTCAAGTATAAGTATCGCTTTTTGCGCAAATCCGCGGAGGATGGATATGAAAGATTTATTTACAAAATGTTATGATTATAAACAAGTGGAGGAAGTTAAGGCGCTGGGAGTTTATCCTTATTTCCACGCGCTGGAGAGCCGTCAGGACACAGAGGTAATGATGGAGGGCAAGCGCAGGATCATGCTTGGCTCCAACAACTATCTCGGACTGACGACGCATCCCGAAGTTATCGAAGCGGGTATCAAGGCTTATGAGCAGTATGGCTCCGGCTGTTCCGGTTCCCGTTTTCTCAACGGTACCCTGCGGCTTCATCTGGAGTTGGAATCGGAGTTAGCTGAATTCCTGCGCAAAGAGAGCGTTGTGACCTTCTCGACAGGCTTCCAGTCCAATCTCGGTATCATCAGCGCGATCGTCGGCAGACACGACTATGTGATCTGCGACAGAGAGAACCACGCGAGCATCTATGACGGATGCCGTTTGGCGATGGGGAAGATGCTTCGCTACGCTCATGCCGATATGGCGGATCTGGAAGAGAAGCTCAAGAGTGTTCCCGAGAACGCGGGATGTCTGATCGTGACCGACGGCGTGTTCTCTATGGGAGGCGATATCGCGAATCTTCCTGAGATCGTCCGTCTTGCCAAACAGTACGGCGCGCGAGTGATGGTAGACGACGCCCACGGGCTCGGTGTGATCGGCGAGGGCGGCAGAGGTACCGCCAGCTACTTCGGTTTAGAGGATGAGGTAGACATCTATATGGGTACCTTCTCCAAGTCCTTGGCGTCTCTGGGCGGCTATATGGCGTCATCCGAACGTGTGGCGAATTTCGTACGCCACAACTCCCGTCCGTTCATCTTCTCCGCATCTATCACTCCGGCGTCCTGCGCGTCCGCGCTGGCGGCGCTGAGAGTATTAAAACAGCATCCCGAACTGGTGGAGAGACTCTCACAGATTTCTTCCAGAGCAAGAAAAGGACTGCTTGATAAAGGCTTGAAGATCAGAATGAGCGAAACGCCCATTATCCCGATCTATACCTATGATACACTGACCACCTTTACCAGAGCGAAGCAGCTCTATGATGCAGGCGTCTATGTCAACACCGTCATCCCGCCCGCGACCGGTCCTACCGAATGTCTGCTGCGCACCAGCTATATGGCGAGCCATACCGACGCTCTGGTGGATGAAGCGGTTGAGATCATCGCCCGCGTGCTGAGTGAGCCGCTCCCTGAGCGATGAGTAAGACAGCGATTGTCACCGGCGCGTCAAGCGGTATCGGCAGAGCCGTCGCGGCTGAACTGGTGAAAAGCGGCTGTCAAGTTTACGGCTTTTCCCGACGCGCGTTTTCGTCAGAAGGCGTCACCTGTATTTCTTGTGATATCACCGATGAAGCCGCGGTCAAATCGGCAGTCGATCAAGTGATTTTCGAATCACAGAGAATCGATATCTTGGTTCTCTGCGCGGGGATGGGAATTTCCGGCGCGGTGGAATTCACCGACGAGCAGGACAGCCGACGCCAGATGGAGATCAATTTGTTCGGCACGAACAGGATGACGCGCGCGGTACTGCCCTATATGCGAAAGCAGGGGGGCGGCAATATCGTGATCATCAGCTCCGTAGCGGCAGTAGCGGCGATCCCGTTCCAGACATGGTATTCCGTGAGCAAGGCGGCGCTGAACACCTATTCACTGGCGCTGGCGAATGAGGTCAGACCCTACGGGATCAAGGTGTGCGCCGTGATGCCCGGCGATATCCGCACCGGTTTTACCGACGCGAGGATCAAGCATCACCAAGGCGATGAAGCATACGGCGGCAGAATCGACCGTTCCGTCAGCCGTATGGAGAAGGATGAGCGTGAGGGGATGTCTCCCGAAAAAGCGGGACAGAAGATCGCTCGCGTCGCTTTGAAGAAGAATCCAAAGCCTTATTATTCCATCGGCTTTTCCTACAGTTTGATCTGCGTTTTACTGAAGATCCTTCCCGCGAGATTCGCCCGATTGATACTGTATTACCTTTATGCAAAATAATCCTGTTTGATGTAAAGCCCGGCTTTTTCTCCGGGCTTTTTCTTTTCGTGATTTTTCTCTTTTTGAAGCCGTTTTTTGGCAAGAAGCATTTGACAATAAAACGGGTTTGTTATATAATACAAATATATATGTCTAATTGTATAATAGGATAATTGTGTGCGCAGATAATTCTGCTGTTTTTCTCAAATGATCCGGTCCAATGAAGGTGATTCTTTGAAGCATGCGTTTCAAAAATTATATCGCTGCAAGATCCTGACGGCGATACTGCTGACGGCAGCTTCGCTGACGGTTTTGCTTGCGTTCAATCGGTTTTCGCTGTTTTATGCTACCAACGATGACTATATTATGTCAGTTCTGATCCAAGCGGGCGACGACAGAAATATCTTTATGAATTATTTTTTGACGCATCTGCATGCGGTGATACAGCGGCTGCTCCCGTTTGTGAACTGGTTCTCGCTGCTGCAGGTGATATTCAGCTTTGCGGCTGTGACCGTTGTGAACTTTGTTTTGATGAAGAAGCAGCAGGGTATAGAGGGTCTGATTTTTTCTGTTTTCTTTGATTTCCTTTTTGTCGCGACGGTAATGGTCACCGTTCACTGGACACAAACCACGGCGCTGATGTGCGGTGCGGGATTTGTCCTGCTGTTCTATGCGCTGATGCTCGAAGAACGCAAGGGCTTTAAGGCGTTTCAGATCATCGCCGCTTTCTTGCTTACCGTATTCGGTTCGCTTTACCGGCTGGTCGCTTTTGAGCTCTCGGCATTGATATTTGCTTTGATATGTCTGTGCTTCTTTATCAAAGAGGTTTCCGTTACCCTGAATACGCAAAAGGGATTTTTTAAGGCGTTTCTCAAAACCTTCAGAAGATATCTGAGCCTGATGATCTGCGCGGTGCTGATCGTCTGTCTCGCGCTCGGCGCAGAGCTTGTTTCCGATAAGATCAAGGGTGCGGATCCCGATTATCAGGGCTATGTTGATTATAATTATGTTCGCTCGGCAGTCAATGATTACAAGGTCCCGAGTTTTGAAGAGAATGAAGAATTCTACCGATCTATCGGGATAGAATCCGAAGACGACCTGAATATGGTGATGAAGCTCCATACCGATAAGGGATATTTTGATACTGCCAGACTGGGGGCGGTTGCCGGTTATTCCGAGAGCAAAGGGATGGGAATGACCTCTGCGGCTCAGACGGCGATCCGGTTTATCAAAAGCCAGATCAAGCGATTCCTGCCGATCGAGAGCAGGACGGGTTTGCTGCTGGTCCTCGGTATCGGCGGACTGTTGGGACTCGGACTGTGTATTGCGCTGTTTGTTTTGAGAAACAAATTGAAGTTCCTTTTCCCGATTCTGCTGTGCGTTGTGTGGTTCTTCTTTATGAAATATTACGGGATCAAATTGGAGACCGTTCTGTTTTTACCGCTGATCCTCTTTATCGCGCTGACAGTGTTCTTCTATAACCGTTATCACTTCCTTTTCTGCACGGCGATGAGCTTTATCACGATGGCGCTGTATTTCTACCAGAACTTTTCGCGGATTCGCTATCGCGTCAGCTACACCTTCCTTTTGCCGGCGATCCTGTTCTTGCTCTTTTCCTACAGCAGAGAGCATCTTCAGGTGAGATTTGAGGATCCGAAAACATTTTTGAAAGTGATTTACGCGGTTGTTGCCGTCGGAGCGTCCGCTTTTGTCATATGCTATGCGAACGTCAAATATTTGAGCAGTAACTTAGCTCACATTAACGTAGGTTTTGACGACAGCGTACTGAATTACGTTGAAGAGCAGGAGGACACCTTCTTTATCTATACCTATCCGTTGTATCCGGTGCTGGATTCCGGCTTTTTCAATCCTCTGCGACCGTCCGACTGTCCGCAGAATACGATGATTTACGGCGATTGGCAGATGGCTTCGGCATACTACGAGAACACGCTGAAAGAAAATCATATCGGAAACCTGTTTGCAGAGATGAAGAACAGCCCCGATAAACGCATTATCATTTCTTTGTCATCCTCTTTTGACTATGTCGCGATGTATGAAAGCTACTATAACGCGCATTACGCGGAGGAAGGCGAAACGGTCAAGCTGATAGAAGAAGCGCATTTTGAACCGGAATACGATAACACTTCGGAATCGTATCGTAAATATATCGGAATTTTTAAAGTTGTCACAGAATAAGGAGAAGCTTATGAGAGTTATATTCAATGTACCCCCCTATATCGGAGAGGAAGACAAGTATATCAAAGAAGTGATCGAAGCGCGCAAGATTTGCGGCGACGGCGCATTCACCAGAAAATGTAATGAGAAGCTTGAGAAGATCACCGGCACCAAGAAGGCGCTGATGACCACCTCCGGCACCTCGGCGCTTGAGATGGCGGCGCTGCTGTCCGATATTCAGCCGGGCGACGAGGTGATCATGCCCTCGTATACCTTTGTATCTACCGCGAACGCTTTTGTACTCAGAGGCGCGAAGATCGTGTTCGTTGATATCCGTCCCGATACGATGAATATTGACGAGAAGCTGATCGAAGCCGCGATCACCGATAAGACCAAAGCGATCGTTCCGGTCCACTATGCGGGCGTCGCTTGTGAGATGGACACCATCTGCGATATCGCCAAGCGCCGCAACCTCATTGTGGTAGAAGACGCGGCGCAGGGCGTGATGAGCTTTTACAAAGGCAGAGCGCTGGGCGCGATCGGCGATTTCGGCTGTTACAGCTTCCACGAGACCAAGAACTACAGCATGGGCGAAGGCGGCGCGGTGCTTGTCAACCGCGAGGACTGTGTGGAACGCGCTGAGATCATCAGAGAAAAGGGCACCAACCGTTCGCGCTTTATCCGCGGACAGGTGGACAAGTATACATGGGTGGATATCGGTTCCTCTTATCTTCAGAGTGAGCTCAACTGCGCCTATCTTTACGCCCAGATTGAGAATCCCGACATCATTAACGAGAATCGTCTGGCGTCGTGGAATCTTTACTATGATCTGCTGAAAGAGCTGAAGGATAACGGTGTGATCGAGCTGCCTGTGATCCCCGAGGGCTGTGAGCATAATGCTCATATGTTTTATATCAAAACGAAGGATATCGAGGAGAGAACGGCGCTGACCGCATTCTTAAGAGAAAACGGCGTTACTGCGGTGTTCCATTATATTCCGCTGCATTCCTCACCCGCGGGACTCGAGTTCGGCAGATTCTTCGGTGAGGACAAATATACGACCAAGGAGAGCGAGAGATTGCTCAGAATGCCGATGTACTACGGTCTCAGAGAGAACGAGATCGCGTATGTCTGCGAGAAGATCAAAGAATTCTATCAAAAATAACGGTTGAACGGATCACGGAGGATATATGCCGACGGTCAAGGAAAAGGGTTTTTCATTTGATATCCGACAAACGAATATTTGTAAAGGCGTTGCTGTATTGATTCTGGTGTTTCACCATATGTTTCGCTACAGTCCGGTCGACTTTGTGCCGCTGATCAAGATCAACGACCTGTCGCTGGCGTACCGGGTCGCGGATTTCGGTCACGTATGTGTGGCGGTATTCCTGATCCTTTCGGGATACGGGCTGTATAAGAGCTATTGTTCATTTGAGAGAAAAAACGGCGGAAAGCTCAGTATTAAGCTCAATCTGTTATTCGTCAAGAATCATTTATTGAAGCTGATGCTCTCCTTTTGGTTTATCTATCTTCTGTTTGTTCCGCTCGGTTTTCTGTTCGGCAGGTCTCCGGTGGAAATCTATCAGGGAAATCTGCTGTACGCGCTCTTTGATTTTTTAGGGATCGCCTACTGGACAGGTACGCCGCTTTTTAACCAGACATGGTGGTTTATGTCTGTCATCATCCTCTACTATCTTTTGTTCCCCGTGATGATGAAGCTGCTGCGGCTTGCCCCTGAGCTGCTGCTCGCGATAGGGCTGTTTATTAATTTCGCGCAGTTTATTCCAAACACCGCGGAGGCAAGAAGTCATTTTTTGCCGTTTATACTCGGAATTTACCTTTCACAGGGAGATTTGCTCAACAAATCGGCAAATCGGCTGAACAGCGTATGGAAGGCGCTCCTTTCGTCTCTTCTGCTGATCGGAGCGGGCGTGCTGTTTCGGCATTATTTCAACAATTCCATCGCGCTCGACGCGATGTTCGGACTGGGGATCATGATGTTCTCGTCGCTTTTGCTGTCGCGGATCCCTGTCCTGCGAAAGATTCTGGAAGAACTGGGAAAGACCAGTTCCGCGATCTTTATGTTCCATTCGTTTATTTATGTGTATTATCATTCCTGCAGGGATGTTATCTATTGGTTCCGATATGTGCCGCTGATCTTCAGCGTGATGATGGCGGTATGCTACGGGATCGCCAAGCTGATCGATCTGTTGAAACGCTTGATTCGTTTTGATAAATTAGTGGATCTGTGTACAGGAAAAAAGAGGGCGAAAGCCTGAGTGATTGAGTGATAGTATGAAACAGAAACTGGTGATTATCGGCGCCAACGACTTTCAGGATCAGCTGATCCGAAAGGCGAACGCCTTAGGGTATGAGACCCACGTTTTCGCGTGGGAGGACGGCGCGGTAGGGAAGAAGCACGCTGACTTCTTCTACCCCGTCAGCATTATCGAAAAAGAAGAGATCTTAGAAAAGTGCAAAGAGATCTCTCCGGTCGGCGTATGTTCCATCGCTTCCGATCTGGCGTCGATTACGGTGAACTTTGTCGCCGAAGGTCTGGGACTGCCGTGCAACAGCACAAAGGATCATCTGATCCAGACGAATAAGTACGCGATGCGAAAAGCGCTGTCCGACGCGGGCGTTTCCTGTCCGAAGTTTTTGCATACAGGATATGATATCGACGAGCGTCAGCTGGAGGGATTCTCCTTCCCGATCATTGTCAAGCCCACCGACCGTTCGGGCAGCAGGAATATTATGAAGCTCGAGTCCTTGGAGGGCTTACAGGAGGCAGTTCGCGCCGCCTGTGAGGTTTCCTTTGAGCATAAAGCGATCATAGAGGAATATCTCGAGGGCGAAGAATACAGTATGGAGACGATCTCCTATCGGGGAGAGCATCATTACCTTGCGACCACAAAGAAGTTTACCACCGGCGCGCCGCACTTTATCGAGACAGGTCACAGAGAACCCTCAGGACTGGATGACGAGA
Organism: Ruminococcus sp.; assembly: GCA_017404145.1. Taxonomy (GTDB): domain Bacteria; phylum Bacillota; class Clostridia; order Oscillospirales; family Acutalibacteraceae; genus Ruminococcoides. The sequence continues at coordinate 115,399 of JAFRCW010000009.1, forward strand.
TTTTAGAAAAGGCAAAAAGTACAGTGCTGAAAGCACTTGACGCCCTGCATATCCAAAACAGCGCGGGACACTCCGAGTTTAAGGTAAGCCCCGACGGCGAGATCAAGATCATTGAGATCGGCGCGAGAATGGGCGGCGACTGCATCGGTTCCGATCTGGTGTATCTCTCGACCGGCAACGACTTTGTCAAAATGGTGATCGACGTCGCCTGCGGCAAGGAGCCGGAGCTTTCCGATCAGAGAGAGGACAAATGCGCTGAGATACATTTTCTGTTTGACGAAAACGATCTGAAAGAACTCGACAGGATCAAAGAACAGACCCCCGAGAAGATCTACCGGATCAGTGATATAGAGATGGAGAATCTGGGAAACACTACCGACAGCTCGACGCGACTCGGTTATTATATTTTGGTTTAGCAAGGAGGATCAATAATGGAGAAAAAGAAGATATATCTCTTTGGCGCGACAGGTTCCACAGGCGTTTATCTGACAGAGTATTTTGTGAAACATATGAACAGCGACGAGTATGAGCTGATCGCGGTCGGCAGAAGAAAGACCTCCTATTTTGACCGCTACGGCGTCAAGTATTGCTCTGTCGATATCACCAAGGAGGAAGAGGTAAAGACACTTCCTACGGAAAATGTTCACTCGCTGATTATTCTCTCGGGAATTCTTCCCGCGAGGATGAAAGGCTACAAGCCCCAGCAGTATGTGGATATCAACATCAAGGGCGTTCTGAATATTATGGAGCATTTTAAAAACGCGGGCATTGACAGAGCGCTTTACGCGATCTCTATCTCCGATCTCCACGGCTATCTGCCCGAGAATAAGGAGTTCTTGCCGGATATGCCGCCAAAGTACAAGTACGGCACCGATCACACGATCTATGCGATCACCAAGACCGCCGCGTGTGAGATCATCAAGACCTATTATCACGATTTCGGGATCAAATATTATTTCCTGCGTCTGCCGAACATCTATCTGTATTCTCCCGAGAAGGAGTATTATGTAGACGGAGAGCTCAGAAAGATCTCCTATCGCTATCTGATCGACCGCGCGATCGCGGGCGAGGATATCGAGCTGTGGGGAGATCCTGAGAGAAAGCGTGAGATCGTTTATGTCAAGGATTTCTGCAAGATGGTCTATCTGGCGACCTTTGCCGAATGTGAGCCCTCTTATTTCAACGTCGGCGCCGATCTGATGGTGAGTATGCGCGATCAGATTCAGGGTATGATCGACGTATTCTCTCCCGAGGATAAAAAGTCAAAAATCATCGAGTGTCCCGAAAAGCCCTCCTGCGATGATTCTCATATGAATATCGATAAGGCGAGGAAGCTCTTGGGTTATGAGCCGGAATATGACTATATCGCCTACCTCAAAGATTATCAAAAAGAGATGAGCTCCGACCGATTTGAAGGACTCTAAGGAGAACGCTATGGAAAAAATTTCATTTGTGATTCCCTGCTACGGCAGCGAGAACACGATCGAATATGTGGTGGACGAGATCAGAGACACGATCGCGCTGCGTCCCGAATTCACCTTCGAGATCATCGCGGTCAACGACTGCTCTCCCGACAAGGTGTATGAGAAGCTGGTGGTTCTTGCCGCTGTGGATAAGCGCGTCAAGGTGATCAACTTCGCGAAGAATATGAACCGTCCCGGCGCGGTGATGGCAGGACTGAACAACGTCAGCGGCAAGTATGTCGTTGTGATGGACGACGACGGTCAGTGCCCGATGGAGAGGTTCTGGGAGCTTTTCAGACCAATTGAAGAAGGTCACGACGTTGCGATCGCAAAGTACCCGGAGAGAAAGCAGTCGGCGTTCAAGAACTTCGGCACCTTTGTCAACAAGAAGATGACCGAGTTTATTATCAACCGTCCCAAGGATATGGAGTTTACCAACTTTATGATCCTGCGCTCCTATATTGTGGAGGAGATTATTAAATATAAAAACCCCTATCCGTTCTTTACGGGACTGATCCTGCGTACCACCAAGGATATCGTCAATGTGAATATGGAAGAGAGAGAGAGAATTTCCGGCTCCTCTACCTTTACGTTCGGCAAGATGCTCGGTATGTGGGTCAACGGACTGACCGCCTTTTCGATCAAGCCGCTGCGGATTTCCTCTCTGGTGGGCGTTATCTGCGCGGTGGTCGGTTTTGTCTTCGGTCTGGTGACGATCATCCGCAAGCTGGTATCGACCGATATCAGCGTCGGCTGGAGCTCGACGATTTCCATTATGCTCTTTATCGGCGGATTGATCATGCTGATGCTCGGAATGATCGGCGAGTATCTCGGACGTATCTATATCAGCCTGAACAATTCTCCGCAGTTTGTGATCAAAGAGAAAATCAATTTTGACGGTGAAGACGATGAAGAATAATGCCGTATTCAGTAACAAAAAATGGTTTTTGATCCTGCATATTGAGCTGCTGCTGTTCTCTTTCGGCGGCGTATGCTCCAAGATGGCGGCACAGAATGATTTTCTCTCATTTTGGTTCATTTTCTGGTATGCTCTGGTGATCCTCAACCTCGGCATCTATGCGATCGTATGGCAGCAGATCATCAAGCATCTGCCGCTGAATACTGCCTACGCGAACAAGGCGGTGACTATCGCGTGGGGTATTCTTTGGGGCGTGCTGTTCTTCGGAGAAGTTGTGACATGGACAAAACTGATCGGCGCTGCGATCGTTATCGTAGGAGTGATAGTGGTGGTGATGGCAGATGAGTAGAGAAGTATTATTTTCATTGATCTTTATCTTCGGCGTATTCATCTCCGCGATCTCCCAGATCATTCTGAAAAAAGCGGCGCAAAAGGAATATCCGAACAAAATCAGAGAGTATCTGAATGTTCGCGTGATCTTCGCCTATATTATCTTTTTCGGCGCGACGCTGTGTACCGTCTGGGCTTATACGGTGATCCCGCTGTCCTTGGGACCGATCTTAGAGAGCTCGGGATATCTGTTCGTCGCCTTTTTGAGCTGGTTGTTTTTGAAGGAAAAAATCTCGTGGAAAAAGATGATCGGCTTCGGTATCATCATCACGGGAATCATTGTATACGCTGTGAACTTTAATACGGAAATTGTTTTTCTCGGATTAAGATTAAATTAGTGATAAATGAGGTGATTGTATGAAAGGTATCATCTTAGCGGGCGGACAGGGTACAAGACTCTATCCGATGACGGTAGTGGTATCAAAGCAGCTGCTGCCGATATATGATAAACCGATGATCTACTATCCTCTTTCGATACTGCTTTTGGCGGGGATCAGAGAGATTCTGATCATATCCACTCCCGAAGCGACCCCGATGTACCGTGAGCTTCTCGGAGACGGCAAAAGGATCGGCGTAGAGCTGTCCTATAAAGTACAGGATACGCCCAGAGGACTTGCCGACGCGTTTATTTTAGGAGAAGAGTTTATCGGAGACGATTCCGTCTGTCTGATTCTGGGCGATAACATCTTCTACGGTCAGAATATGACCGCAGTGCTCAACGAAGCGATGGACAAGCTCGACGGCGCGACCGTTTTCGGTTATCCCGTCAAGCATCCGAAAGCCTTCGGCGTGGTAGAATTCGACGAAAATCAAAATGTGATTTCCATCGAAGAAAAGCCCCAAAAGCCGAAGTCGAGCTTTGCCGTTCCCGGACTGTATTTCTATGACAACGACGTCGTAGAGATCGCGAAGAACGTCAAGCCCTCCGCGCGCGGCGAGATCGAGATCACCGCAGTGAACAACGCTTATCTCGAGCGCAAAAAGCTAAAGGTGTGTCTCTTGGGCAGAGGGATCGCGTGGCTCGACACCGGAACCCCGCAGGGACTTCTGAAAGCGGCGGAATTCGTCGAGGCAGTCCAGTCCAGACAGGGCTTTTATATGTCCTGTATCGAGGAGATTGCCTATCGCCGTCACTTCATCACCGCTGAACAGCTTCTTCAATTGGGCGAGGAGCTTTCCACAACCGACTACGGTCAGTATATTATGTCTATTGCACAGGAGGCGTTGGAGAAATGAATATCATCGTAACCGGCGGCGCGGGCTTTATCGGCTCCAACTTCGTTTTTTATATGCTCAAAGAACATCCCGACTACCGCATCGTATGTCTGGATAAGCTGACCTACGCGGGCAACTTAAAAACCTTAAAGCCCGTGATGGATAACGAGAACTTCCGCTTTGTCAGGGCGGATATCTGCGACAGAGAAGCAGTCGATCAGATCTTTTCTGAGGAGCACCCCGATATCGTCGTCAACTTTGCCGCGGAATCCCACGTAGACCGTTCTATCGAGGATCCCGAGGTGTTCCTCAGGACCAACATCCTCGGTACCGCGACCCTGATGGACGCATGCCGAAAGTACGGGATACAGAGATATCATCAGGTATCTACCGACGAGGTTTACGGCGATCTGCCGCTTGACCGTCCCGACCTGTTCTTTACCGAGACGACTCCGCTGCATACCTCCAGCCCCTATTCGTCCTCTAAGGCGAGCGCGGATCTGTTGGTGCTTGCCTACCACAGAACCTACGGTCTGCCCGTGACGATCTCCAGATGTTCGAACAACTACGGTCCCTATCACTTCCCCGAGAAGCTGATCCCGCTGATGATCGCGAACGCCCTGAACGACAAGCCCCTGCCCGTTTACGGCAAGGGCGAGAACGTCCGCGACTGGCTCTATGTCGAGGATCACTGCAAGGCGATCGACCTGATCATCCACAAGGGCAGAGTCGGAGAGGTCTACAACGTCGGCGGCCACAACGAGATGGCGAACATCGACATCGTCAAGCTGATCTGCAAGGAACTGAATAAGCCCGAGAGCCTGATCACCTATGTCACCGACCGCAAGGGTCACGATCTCAGATACGCGATCGACCCGACCAAGATCCACACTGAACTCGGCTGGCTGCCCGAGACCAAGTTCGAGGACGGCATCAAAAAGACGATCAAATGGTACCTTGATAACAAGGAGTGGTGGGAGGACATCATCTCCGGCGAGTATCAGGAATACTACGAAAAGATGTATACAAACAGATAAACAGACAAAAAAGAGCTGCCGGTTGCAGCTCTTTTTCTATGTTAAGATGACGTTCTGCTAAGTATCAGAAGGAGATATTTTTACTGCCTCGTTGATCCGGTTCGGATTGGAGATATGGGCGAGGTATTTTTGGATGACGGTAGCGTCCAGCACACTCAGGTTATCGTCAGACGTTTTGCTGCGGATGACGGTCATTTCGTCATAGTCCGTTATCAGACACGCAAGGATCTTTTGGATATTTGTCGCGTCCAGGATGGTGACTTCTCCGTCCGAGTCCGAATCCCCCCTGATATAGTATTTTTGAGAGGCAAACCGGCCTGACAGCCAAAGCTCCCTTTCTGCGCACCAGCTTTTCAGATAGCTGAGATTCTCATCATAGGTGGAGAGAGGCTTTTTCTGTACATTGACCCAGTAGCGGGAGACGTTCCATCCCGCTTCACGGTAATTTCTGTCAAAAACGTCTCTGTATTCGGCGTTGAGCGTATCGATCAGACCGCCGTCGGCGCCGATATTCGAAAAGACCGCTCCGTATTCTTCGTAGGCTTTTTTCACTTCATAGTTGAACCAGTCATAACCGCAGAGAACGGCAAAAAGATTTTTCTCGTTCGCGAAGAGTCCGTCGGAAGCATACGCTTTTCGGGAAGAAGCGGAGTAGTCGGGATTTGCGTTACCCATCGACAGATCATAGTCCCATGCGGGACCCGCGTACAGGACGCTGTTTTGATAATAGAAAAACACCGACGAGAACCCGAAGTCGACTGTTTTTAAATATTCATTGAGAAGATAATACTTGACAAAAGAGGAAATATCGATTTTTTGAGAGATTTCTTCCATGGATCCCGATTTGATCGTGGAGATGATATCCGTCATGATCGCGCTGATACGGTCGCGTTCGCCGTCTGCTGCCGGATCAGGTTCCTTGATAGCGAACCGAAAGCCTTCGGGACGGATATAGGTGACGTCAGGCTCGTTCCTTGCCGCTTCATATTCAACGATAAACTCTCCGTTGTCGGTATTGATATTCACCCTGTCCGCGCCGTCGCCGATCGGTTCTGTCAGGATATAACAGCCGCGGTATTCACCGTCCAGCCACAGCTCCGATATCCGCTGCTGTGAGGTGTATTCGAGTCCGAGAGAGGCGGCGGTATCCAGTCCGATGTAGTTTCTGATCAATGTCGGGTCAAAGAGGTTCGCGAGCAGCGCCCACTTCTTTGCGTTTCCCATATGAAGCACATTCCGCTTTTTCGAATACTTGATGGTAAATGATTTTTTCTCGACCCATGAAAGAGCGGTGGAGTTGCCTCTGATCTTGATGAGAGCATCGTCTTCAAGCACAGATCCGTCGGTATCCGTTATGATGATATGAGCGCTTTGGTAGCCGTCCTCTTTTTGAAGAGAGGCGCCGTTTCCGTTTTCGGTTACGATCCTGATCTGCGGAACATCGGGTGTTTCTCCATCATAGGCAAAAGCGCTGCCGCAAAGCGAAAACACACAGAGGATCGCGATTATTAACGCAAAAAACCGTTTCAATGATATTACCTCCAAGGCGGATTGGGAATGAAATCTACTCTATCTCATTATATATTATCGGTTATCAAGAATCAACAAATATGATAAAATCCAAAGAACTTTCTTCTTTCCATTGATTTTGTATGCATTATGGTTTACAATAGTAATATCAACAATTCCGGAGGCAGAAATGGCACAAGAATATAAAATCCGAACCAAAAATCCCGATGTTTTCCTGCGTGTGCAGAAGGGGCATTTTGCTACGATGCACAGCCATACGAACTACTATATCGACGTTACTACCCAGAAGTACCGTCTCTCCGAGGCGAAGGCGGTGGCGAAGGAGATGGTATCCGCTTATCGTTCCAATACCATCATCGACACGATCATCTGTCTGGACGGCACCGAGGTGATCGGCGCGCTGGTGGCGCAGGAGCTGACCGATGAAAGCTTTATGAACCTTAACGCGCACGGAACGGTCTATGTGCTTTCTCCCGAGTTTATCGGCGGGGGACAGATGATTTTCCGCGACAACACCGCTCCGATGATTATGAACAAGCATATCCTGATCATCGCCGCTTCCGTCACCACCGGCAAGAGCGCTCGTGCGGCAATCGACGCGATCAAGTACTACGGCGGTCATATGGTGGGTGTTTCCGCGATCTTCGCGACAGAGAACGAGTGCGCCGGCGTGCCGGTATACTCGATCTTCAACCCCAACGACCTCGGCGACTATCAGAGCTTCAGACCTCACGAATGTCCGATGTGCGTGCAGGGCGTCCGTCTCGAAGCCCTTGTCAATAGCTACGGGTGCTCGAGACTTTAATAACTAAGAGCTAAGAAATAAGAACTAAGAACGTTGGCTACTCGCTACGCTCGAACAAATGGAGAATTACATCATCAAAAAGCTGGAGCTTCAATGGGGAAACTTCAGCTTGATTATTTGTACCAATAGGAATCAGGTGCGGACAGAGTCCGCCTGCAACCTTTCACCTTTCACCCTTCACAATTCACCTTTGCTCATAGCTCTTAGTTTTTGGTCGCTTTGTCATCAATGTGCCTCTTGATATTCTCATAGGTCACGCCGTATTTTTCGGCGATATCCTTGGCATAGCTCATGCCCTGCGGCGGGATGATGGACACCTTAAAGGAGCGATGCCCCTCATACACGCCGGTTACCAAGCTCTCCACCTTGCTGTCTCCCTCGGTTTCCTGATTGAACGTGTCCAGATGGCGCGCGAGGTCGTGCATATGGGTGTTGAAGATACACCGGCAGCCCAAATACCGCATCGCCTTTACCACATCCTTCGCGATGAACAGACCCTCCGCCACCGAGGTGGTGGCAAGGCTCTCGTTTAAAAGCAGCATGCTTTTTCCGGTCGCGACGTCAAAGATCTGTGACAGACGCTGGCTTTCCTCACCCAGTCTGCCGAGATCGACGGTGTCGTTTTCGTCGGCGGGAAAGTGAGTGAAGATGTTATCGCACGGAGAAAGAGCAAATTCGGACGCGGGTACATACAGCCCGAGCTGTGCAAGCAGAACGCCGAAGCCTACCGCCTGCGTAAAGATCGTTTTGCCGCCGCGGTTGGGACCCGTGAGGATAAAGATTCGGTGATCGTCGTTGAATTCGAGATCGTTGGTGATGATGTCGATCTCCTCGCCCTTGACCTTGTTGATGGCGAGCTTGAGGTTATAGATATCTTTAAAAAGAATTTCTCTATTCTCGGTCGGCAGAACCTTTGCCTTACACATCGGCATCCCGGTTGCAAGGATCTTGTCGGTCAGCTCCGCCCAGCGGACGTAAAAAAGGATTTCCGGCAGCAGTGAGATCAGCGAATACCCGCTGACATTGACATATCGCTTCAACGTCGATTTGATATCGTTGACCGTGCGCTTCATAATATTCGTCACGGGTTTTTTGATCGCGTTCGAAAGCGGATCGCCTCCCGTCATCTCGGAGGTTTCAAAAAACGTTTCGTGAGTAGAAAGGTTGAGCCTTGCCTCGCTGACGCCGATATTCAGCGCACCGCTCGGGTTCGCGGGATGAAAGCGGGTTTTGCCCTCTGTGTTGAGGTCATCATTGAGATCGTCTTTGTTCTGCGCAAAGGTCATAAACCGTTTCATCAGTCCGGAATCGGTGAACTCGGTCGTGTTTAAGGAAACGATACCCGCCGTCTTGGGTCTGAGCAGGCTGTCGAGATTGACGCCGATCGTGATACTGCGCAGCCGTGAGGCTTTTGCAAGAGTCTCGTCAATATCCGCTTTGAGTTCCTCAAAACCCGACTCCTTGCTGATATCGGTGACGATCGCGAACAGCTGTTTCATTCCGTCGGACTGAATATCAAGGGACAGAAGGGTATCCTTGATCATATTGATACAGCTGACATAGTCGTCGATCTCTCTGAGACGGTTGATCAGCGACCACAGCGCGGGAGCCTCCTGATCCTTCTGGAAGCGTTCAAGATCCTGCAGATCTTTGAGCTTTAAGGTCAGCTCCTCCATCTTTTCACGGAGGACGGGAAAACGCAGAAAGTCGTCGAATACATCACAGCGGTAGCGGATGACTTCCTCATCATCCGTCATCTGTGTCATCATCCTGCGGATATGATCTTTTTCATATTTCACGTTCGTCAGCGCATCGATGATGAATTCGATCGAAAGATCGTTGATACATTCCGGCGTCAGGGGAGCGGTTTTTTTCTCGGCATTTTGCGGATATAATAAGCTGAATTCCATACTGTCACTCCTAGGAACATTTGCTGATGAAATTGTATCACGTAAATCGGATCGGGTCAATACGCGGTTTTGACAGTCGGGTGAAAAACGCGAAAAAAAGCGGAGGATATCCTCCAATATCATTTAGTTAAGGAACAGGACACTCACAAATAGTGGGTGCCCTGTTTTTTTTTTAAAAATTATGTAAAAAGGCTTGACAAAACGGTAGAAATGTGCGGCTGAACCTGTTCGTATTTCGAACAGGTTCAGCCCTTGTAATTAGGAATCATATCCAATCTTAATTACAAGGAGCATATCACAATGAA
>JAFRCW010000010.1 GCA_017404145.1 Ruminococcus sp.
ATAAGTAACTTCGTCCTCACCCTGAGTCTCGGGCTGAGTCTCGGGAGCGGTGGTCTCGTCGGACTGCTTGGAAGCGTAGAGGTAACCCTCGTGCCATACGTCGTCGCCGCTGCCGTCGGGCTTCAGATAGATGTGGTAGTGACCCGCTTCGAGAGCATAGTTGTTACCCATACCGTCTGGATACCAGTTACCGTCGGAGTCGTTTGCCTTGATCTCTACCGCAGTGTCAAAGGTAATGTCGATCACGAACTCACCGGTGGACTCTTTCAGAGTCATGGTGTAATTAGCATCCTTGACTGTCCAGTCGTTGAAGGAACCTACCAGATAATAGGTAACTTCGTCTTCACCCTGAGTCACGGGCTGAGTCTCCGGAGCGGTGGTACCGTCGGACTGCTTGGAAGCGTAGAGGTAACCCTCGTGCCATACAGCGTCGCCGCTGCCGTCGGGTCTTAAGTATACATGATAGTGACCCGCTTCGAGAGCATAGTTGTTATCCATGCCGTCGGGATACCAGTTACCGTCGATATCCATCGCCTTAATCTCAACATCGGTGTCAAAGGTGATGTCGATCATGTACTCACCGGTGGACTCTTTCAGAGTCATTCCGTAGCTAGCGTCCTTCTCTTTCCAATTGTTGAAGGAGCCTACCAGGAAATAGGTGAAGTCGCCGGGCTCAGTCACAGGCTCGTCCGTCGCGGGCTCGGTAACAGGCTCGTCTGTCGCGGGCTCGGTGACAGGCTCATCTGTCGGCTCAGTCACAGGCTCTGTCGGGAGAGGCGTAAGCGGTTCGCCGATTCCGGTGTTCTTGTCATCCATCATATGAGCAGCCCACATCTGGATCCAAGAAGCGTCTATGACATTGATCTTGCCATTCTTGTCTACATCACAGGCTCTGAAATCATCAGAATCCTTTGCCCAATCTGTGTTGGGATTAATAGGATTCTTAGAATCAGGAAGCATAAATGCACAAAGCATCTGGATGTAGGATGCGTCGATGACGTTAACTTTTCCGTTGTTGTTCGCGTCGCCGAGCCGTCTGGCACCAGCCGCTGAAGTCGAAACGATGCCGATCGTAAACATACTGACGATCATCGCAGCAACCAAAATCAAGCTGATACCTTTTTTGATTTGTTTCATTGAAACTCCTCCCTGTAAAAAATTAATGAACTTAGCGTACAATTACGCACACTACGCTATCGTGTTTATTATATTACAAACGTGTCATCAATTCAAGAAAGCAGGAATATTTAGTGATAGAAATTCAAGGAGTTTTTTTGTATATTTTTCACAAACAAGTATCTGCTTCTTAATGCAATAGTATGAAAAACCCCCTTATTTTGGCAGTGAAAAAAGGCTGAAATCAGGTTACAAACTGACATATTTCGCCATTTTCAGCGGCTTTTTCGGATACTTTTTCACTAAATAATGGGGGCTTTCGGAAATATAACGCCATATCTTGTAACAATTATTGCAGGAAAATGACAAAAAAGAAGCGCTCCCGAAGGAACGCTTCTGATGTGATAAATGTGATTATTCGTCAATAGAGGGCTGGGAAGGAGGCGTGGGAATAAAGTTCTCCTCCAGCTCTACCGTGTTGTATCTGGTCATACCGGTACCGGCGGGAACGAGCTTGCCGATCAGGACGTTCTCCTTGAGACCGACCAGCGGATCGACCTTGCCCTTGATCGCGGCGTCGGTCAGAACACGGGTAGTCTCCTGGAAGGACGCAGCGGACAGGAAGGAGTCGGTAGCGAGAGAAGCCTTGGTGATACCGAGCAGCAGCTGGGTCCATGTCGCCTCGGACAAGCCTTCTTCGCCGCCGGCGATACGTTCTCTGATCTCTTTGTTTGCGTAAAGCACCTCGGTACGGTTGCACATCTGACCGGGCATAAACTCGGTTGAGCCCGGATCCTCGATCCTGACCTTCTTGAGCATCTGACGAACGATAACCTCGATATGCTTATCGTTGATATCAACACCCTGGAGACGGTAGGTACTCTGTACCTCGCTGATCAGGTAGTCCTGAACCGCCTTGGCGCCCAGAATATCCAGAATATCGTGCGGGTTGACCGCGCCGTCGGTGATCTTCTCACCCTTCTTGATCTGCTGACCCTCCTGAACGGCTACTCTGAAGCCAAACGGGATGAGATATGCCTTCTCGTCGCCGGTGTCCTTATTAAAGACAACCGCGTGACGGTTATTCTTGATGTCCTCGAATCTGACTTCACCGTCGATCTCGGAGATGATCGCGAGCGACTTGGGCTTTCTACTCTCGAAGAGCTCTTCTACACGGGGAAGACCCTGTGTGATATCCTCAGCAGACGCAACGCCGCCCGTATGGAAGGTACGCATCGTCAACTGGGTACCGGGCTCGCCGATGGACTGAGCCGCGATGATACCGACAGCCTCGCCGACGGTAACAGGCTGACCGTTCGCGAGATTCGCGCCGTAGCACTTCTTGCAGACGCCGTGCTTGGAGCGGCAGCCAAGGATGGAGCGGATCTCCACTCTCTCCACGCCGGAGCTGCATATGATGTCCGCTTCTTTATCGCCCATCAGGGTATCGGAAGAAACCAGCACGTTGCCGTTCTCATCGAGGAAGTCACGGACGAGATATCTGCCGATCAGACGCTCGTGCATCTCTTCGATGACCTGCTTGCCCGCCTTGATGTCAAATACCTCGAGGCCCTCGGGAGAGTGACAGTCATCCTCACGGATAATGACCTCCTGAGAAACATCGACAAGACGTCTGGTCAGATAACCGGAGTCCGCCGTTCTCAGCGCGGTATCGGCAAGACCTTTACGCGCGCCGCGGGAAGAAATGAAGTATTCCAAAATGTTCAGACCTTCACGGTAATTCGCACGGATCGGGATTTCGATCGTCTTACCGGAGGTGTTCGCGATCAGTCCGCGCATACCCGCGAGCTGACGGATCTGGCTCATGGAGCCTCTCGCTCCGGAATGCGCCATCATATAAATAGGATTATAGCGGTCAAGGTTATCCTGCAGCTTATCGGTGACGTCGTCGGTCGCCTTCTCCCAGATCTTGAGGACTTCCTCATAACGCTCTTCGTCGGAACGCAGACCCATATTGAACTCTTCACGGATCACGTCAACGTCGGCTTCCGCCTGCGCGATGATATCCTTCTTCTCGGGCGGGATCTTCGCGTCCTTCACGGCAACGGTGATCGCGCCGATGGTGGAGTACTTGTAGCCCTGCGCCTTGATCTCATCGAGAACGACTGCGGTGATCTCGGTGCCGTGTACCTTGATACAGGCGTCGATGATCTTGCCGAGTTCTTTCTTGCCGACTAAGAAATCAACCTCAAAGCGGAAGAAATTCTCGTCCTTGGTACGGTCAACAAAGCCCAGATCCTGCGGGATCGCACGGTTGAAGATGATCTTACCGACGGTGGTTTTGATGATGCCGCTGCGCTTGACGCCGTCGATCAGCGCCTCTCTCCTGACAAGGATGGAGGAGTGAAGGGTGATCACGCCGGTCTGATATGCCATCAGCGCCTCATCGACGTCCTTGAACGCCTTGCCTTCGCCGGGCTCGCCTTCCTTATCAAGCGTCAGGTAGTAGGAGCCTAAGATCATATCCTGTGTCGGAACGACAACGGGACGGCCGTCGGAGGGCTTTAAGAGGTTGCCCGCCGCGAGCATCAGGAATCTCGCCTCAGCCTGCGCCTCAGCGGAAAGCGGTACGTGAACCGCCATCTGGTCGCCGTCGAAGTCCGCGTTGTACGCGGTACAAACGAGCGGGTGGAGCTTTAAGGCTCTGCCTTCTACCAGCACGGGCTCAAACGCCTGGATGCCTAATCTGTGCAGTGTGGGAGCGCGGTTGAGGAGTACGGGATGTCCCTTGATGACAACTTCGAGAGCGTCCCAGACCTCGGGCTTCGCGCGCTCGACGGCTTTACGAGCCGCCTTGATGTTCTGTACCGCCTTGGTCTCGACAAGACGCTTCATCACGAAGGGCTTGAAGAGCTCAAGCGCCATCTCCTTGGGGAGACCGCACTGGTACATCTTCAGCTCGGGACCGACAACGATAACCGAACGGCCGGAATAGTCGACACGCTTACCGAGCAGGTTCTGTCTGAAACGTCCCTGCTTACCTTTGAGCATATCGGAAAGGGACTTTAAGGAACGGTTGGAGGGTCCCGTGACGGGACGGCCTCTTCTGCCGTTATCGATCAGAGCGTCTACCGCTTCCTGCAGCATACGCTTCTCGTTGCGGATGATGATATCGGGAGCTTCCAGCTCCAAAAGTCTCTTAAGACGGTTGTTTCTGTTGATCACGCGTCTGTAGAGATCGTTCAAGTCGGAGGTAGCAAATCTGCCGCCGTCGAGCTGAACCATCGGACGGATATCCGGAGGAATGACCGGAAGAGCCTCCATAATCATCCACTCGGGACGGTTGCCGGAGATACGGAACGCCTCAACGACCTCGAGTCTCTTGGAGATACGGACTCTCTTCTGACCGGTAGCGCCCTCGAGCTCTTCCTTAAGCTCGGCGGAGAGCGCGTCTAAGTCGATCTCGGCGAGCAGGTCTCTGATCGCCTCGGCGCCCATTGCGGCGGAGAAATCGTCCTCGTACTTTTCTTTCATATCGCGGTATTCCTGCTCGGTGAGGAACTGCATCTTAGAAAGCTCTCTCGCGTCGCCGGGATCGGTGACGATATAAGAGCTGAAGTACAGTACCTTTTCAAGCATTCTCGGAGAGATATCCAGCATCAGAGAGATTCTTGACGGAATACCCTTGAAGTACCAGATGTGGGACACGGGAGCCGCGAGCTCGATATGACCCATTCTCTCTCTTCTGACCTTTGCGCGCGTGACTTCAACGCCGCAGCGGTCGCAGATCTTACCCTTGAAGCGGATTCTCTTATATTTGCCGCAGTGGCACTCCCAGTCCTTGGTAGGTCCGAAAATGCGCTCGCAGAAGAGACCGTCTCTCTCGGGCTTTAAGGTTCTGTAGTTGATCGTCTCAGGCTTTTTGACTTCGCCGTAGGACCATTCTCTGATCTGGTCGGGAGAAGCAAGACCGATTTTTATTGAATCAAATACGTTGTTATCCATTTACTTCTCCTCCTTTAAATTTCGTCCGAACCGTAGTCGTCATAGTCGAGCATATCGTCCTGATCCTCAAAAATGGAGGATTCGTCGAACATATTGCCCTCGTCGTCCTGATCCTCGTCAAGCAGGAAGCCGTCCATAGAGGTCATCACCTGATCCTCTTCGAAAGCATCGGGCTCGTCGGAGGCGACGACGATATCGTCATCCTCGTCGAAGTGCTGCTTGAGGTCGATCTCTTCGCCGTCAGAGTTGAGCACTCTTACGTCGAGGGACAGCGACTGCAGCTCCTTGATCAGTACCTTGAAGGACTCGGGGATACCCGGGGTGGGGATGTTCTGACCCTTGACGATCGCTTCATAGGTCTTGACACGGCCGACAACGTCGTCGGACTTCACGGTCAGGATCTCCTGCAGGGTGTAGGCGGCGCCGTATGCTTCCAGCGCCCAAACTTCCATCTCACCGAAACGCTGTCCGCCGAACTGCGCCTTACCGCCCAGAGGCTGCTGGGTAACTAAGGAGTAAGGACCGGTGGAACGCGCGTGGATCTTGTCGTCGACAAGGTGATGGAGCTTTAAGTAGTACATATAACCGACGGTAACGGGGTTGTCGAACATCTCGCCCGTACGGCCGTCTCTGAGTCTTGTCTTACCCTCCATGGAGATACCGTTCAGCTTGAAGCACTCGCCGAAGTCGATACCGGTAACGTCTCTCTTATCGGGATAGTCGTCTTTCTCTTTGATTCTTTCAAACAGCTCGAAGATGTCCGATTCGTGAGCGCCGTCAAAGACGGGAGTCATAATCTTCCAGCCTAAAGCCTTGGCAGCGTAGCCTAAGTGAACCTCGAGCACCTGACCGATGTTCATACGGGAGGGAACGCCCAGAGGATTGAGTACGATGTCAAGCGGAGTGCCGTCAGGTAAGAACGGCATATCTTCTACAGGGAGAATACGGGACACAACGCCCTTGTTGCCGTGGCGGCCCGCCATCTTATCGCCGACAGAGATCTTTCTCTTCTGCGCGAGATAGCAGCGCACTACCTTGTTGACGCCGGGCTGCAGCTCGTCGCGGGAATCTTCTCTGGTGAAGACCTTGACGTCGACAACGATACCCGACTCGCCGTGAGGCACTCTCAGGGATGTGTCTCTGACCTCTCTCGCCTTCTCACCGAAGATCGCGCGCAGCAGTCTTTCCTCTGCGGTCAGCTCGGTCTCGCCCTTGGGAGTGACCTTACCGACAAGGATGTCGCCGGCGTGTACCTCGGCGCCGATGTGGATGATACCGTCCTCGTCGAGATCCTTGAGCATATCCTCACCGACATTCGGGATGTCGCGGGTGATCTCTTCGGGTCCGAGCTTGGTATCTCTCGCTTCGATTTCGTATTCTTCAATATGGATAGAGGTATATACGTCGTCTCTGACGATCTTTTCGTTGATCAGAACGGCGTCCTCGTAGTTGTAGCCTTCCCAAGTCATAAAGCCGATCAGCGCGTTCTTACCGAGGGAGATCTCGCCGTCCTTGGTGGCGGGACCGTCCGCGAGGACTTCGCCCTTGACGACACGCTGTCCGCGCTCTACCACGGGGATCTGGTTGATACAGGTGCCCTGGTTGGATCTGAGGAACTTGATGACCTCGTGATCCTTGACCTTGCCCGAGTCATACTGGACACGGATGTGGTCGGCGTCAACGCTCATGACGGTACCGTCGTCCTCGGCGAGTACGCAGACGCCGGAGTCGGTGCCCGCCTTGTACTCCATACCGGTACCGACGATGGGAGACTCGGTCACCATCAGCGGAACAGCCTGTCTCTGCATGTTGGAGCCCATCAGCGCGCGGTTCGCGTCGTCGTTCTCGAGGAACGGGATCATCGCGGTAGCGACAGAAACGACCATTCTCGGGGAAACGTCCATATAGTCAAAGCGGAACGCTCTGTGATCGACGAACTCGTCCTTGTATCTGCCGACGACACGCTCGTTGACGAAGTGGCCCTCTTCATCGAGAGGTTCGTTCGCCTGCGCGACCATAAACTCGTCCTCCATATCGGCTGTCATATAGACAACTTCCTTGGTGACGACGCCCTTTTCCTTGTCGATCTTTCTGAACGGCGCTTCGATAAAGCCGTATTCGTTGATTCTCGCGAAGGTAGCGAGATAGGAGATCAGACCGATGTTCGGACCTTCGGGAGTCTCGATAGGACACATACGGCCGTAGTGGGTGTAGTGTACGTCACGGACTTCGAATCCCGCTCTGTCTCTGGACAGACCGCCGGGACCTAAAGCGGAGAGTCTTCTCTTATGCGTCAGCTCCGCGAGGGGGTTGGTCTGGTCCATAAACTGGGACAGCGGAGAGGAGCCGAAGAACTCCTTGATCGCCGCGGTCACAGGTCTGATATTGATCAGAGAGGAGGGAGAAAGCGCGTCGGGATCCTGCGCCTGCAGGGTCATTCTCTCGCGGATCACTCTCTCGAGTCTGGAAAAACCGATTCTGAACTGGTTCTGCAACAGCTCACCTACGCAGCGGATTCTTCTGTTGCCCAGGTGGTCGATGTCATCTGTTGTGCCGATATGCTCGGCAAGACAGTTCATATAGTTAACGGATGCGAATATATCGTCAATAGTGATGTGGTTGGGAACAAGCTCTCCTGCTCTTTTCTCGATCTCCGCCTTGAGCT
Organism: Ruminococcus sp.; assembly: GCA_017404145.1. Lineage (GTDB taxonomy): Bacteria > Bacillota > Clostridia > Oscillospirales > Acutalibacteraceae > Ruminococcoides. Next base: position 7,748 of record JAFRCW010000010.1, read on the forward strand.
CTTCCTCAGAGGAGCAGGAGTCGAGGATCTCGCACAGTACGTCAAAGGATACGCGCTCCTTGACGCCCAGCGGTCTGCAGTCAAAATCGACATACTTGTTGATATCAACCATACCGTTGGAAATCACCTTGATCTCGATGCCTTCGTCGCCCGCAACATACACGAACTTGACGCCGGCGTCGTCGATGATCCGAGCCATCTCGCGGGTAACGGTATCGCCGCGGGACGCGAGCAGCTCGCCCGTTCTGGGATTTGCGACAGGCTGGGTGAGCGTTTTGCCGGTGATTCTGCCGGCAAGGTTGAGCTTCTTGTTATATTTGTATCTGCCGACACGGGACATATCGTAGCGTCTCGCGTCGAAGAACAGGTTGTTCAGATGGGTCTGAGCGCTCTCGATCGTCGGAGGCTCGGAGGGTCTTAATTTTCTGTATACTTCTAAAAGACCGTCCTCTACAGAGCGACAGCTGTCCTTCTCAAAGGTCGCCTTGATGCGTCTGTCCTCGCCGAAGAAGTCGAGAATCTCCGCTTCGGTACCGAGACCTAAGGCTCTTAAGAATACGGTGATCGGGATCTTGCGGTTTTTATCGATACGGACATAGAACACATCGTTGACGTCGTTCTCGTACTCCAGCCACGCGCCGCGGTTCGGGATGACCGTGGAGGAGAAAAGCTCCTTACCGGTCTTGTCGTGGTCCATCTTAAAGTATACGCCGGGGGAACGAACCAGCTGGGAAACGATAACACGCTCGGCGCCGTTGATGACAAAGGTGCCGGAATCGGTCATCAGGGGGAAATCACCCATAAATACGTTAGATTCCTTGATCTCGCCCGTTTCCTTGTTGAGCAGTCTGGCGGTCACTCTCAGCGCCGCGGAATAGGTAGCGTCACGCTCCTTACACTCGATCACCGAGTAGTTGGGATGGTCTACGTCCAAGGTGTAATCAATGAAGTCCAGGCAAAGGTTGTCCTGATAGTCGTTGATACCCGACACATCCTTGAACACTTCCTTTAAGCCCTCGTCCAAGAACCACTGGTAGGATTTTTTCTGAACCTCGATCAGATTCGGCATACCGATGACATCTTCGATTTTGCCGAAGCTCTTTCGTTCAGCGTTGCCCAGTTTTACGTCTTTGACATTAACCATTAGGCACATCACTCCTTTTTGATATTCGTAAATACGGAGATTCCCCGGTCTGTAAAAATGATTACAATTTTGTTTTCGGACAAATACTTGACAAACGGATAAGAGTCTGCTATATTATTTAGCCCGAAAACGCAGGGTAACCGCACAGCCGATATATCCCCATAATGATACAGTATAGTATCATACATCTTTTGCCGGGAATTGTCAAGAGAAATATGGATGTTTTCTGAAAAAATATGGATTATAATTCTTTTCTGCAATTATAATGCTGTCAAAATATGTATTAGGAACACACGGACGCGTTTAATGTATCGGGTTACAAAATATATTTCTTTTATGCAAAATAGACAATTTCTCTTTCGTGTTTTGACATTTTATGCTATAATATCCTCACAGTAATGAATCAGGTGTGAACGTATGAAGCTGAATCAAAAAATAATTTCCGGATACCTCAAAGAAAAAATCCATATTTTTTGCTATGACGAGACAGATTCCACCAATAACGCCGCCAAGAGAGAGGCAGCATCCCTCTCCTATGCCCCGTCGCTCTTCGTGTCCGAGCGTCAGACGTCGGGCAGAGGACGCAGAGGAAGGAGCTTCTTTTCTCCCAATACGGGTCTGTATATGACTTTGATGCTCCCCGTGGAAGATCCCTGCGGTATTCAGAAGATCACCTGCGCTGCTGCGGCGGCGACGGCAGACGCGATCGAATCACTGACCGATCTGAGAGCGGACATCAAATGGGTCAACGACATCCTCGTCGGCGGCAAAAAGGTCGCGGGCATCCTGTGCGAGCTGATCTGTGATGACGAAAACACGCCGAAAGCGGTCATCATCGGAGTCGGGATCAACCTGACCACCGCAGACTTCCCCCCTGAATTCGCGGATAAAGCCGGACAGATCGGCGATATCGACAAGAATCTTCTGTGTGCGCGCGTTGTGGAGAATCTTTTGTCTGAATTCAAAGGGCTGGAGAAAAACCGCTTTTTAAAAAAATATACCGAACGCAGTATCGCGCTCGGCAAAACAATCACTTTTGATCAAAACGGCGTCACACACACCGCCAAGGCTGTCGGGATCGCTCCCGACGGCGGTCTGACCGTAGAAGAAAACGGAAAACGGCAGACGCTTCATTCGGGAGAAATCTCGATTCAATTAGGAATCAGGAATGAGAAATGAGGAATTTTGGTTACTCGCTTTGCTCGAACAATTGGTATGTCCTTTCCGAATCAGCTGAGGCGATACTAAAATACCGAATACAAAGGAGGGCTTTGCCTTCCCTGACGTTATTTTAGATAGAAAAGCTTAGGGCGGAGATGAAACTCCGCCCTTCAATTAACTCTATTCATATCGAGTGCGGGCAGAGCCCGCCCATTCAGTTCTTATTTCTTCTTTCTTATTTCTTCGTTCGCATAAACAACATCCTCATCCCGATGGATACGCCGATCATCAGGATTCCCGAGATCAGCTTGGCGACATATACGTTCATCCCCAGCGCCGTAAAACCCCAGATCACCGCAGTATCCAGCAGAATAACGGCGAGGGATGTCACCAGATAGCGGACGATCCCCGCTTTTTCCGAGAATTTGACCTTTTTGTTAAGGATGTATTTCAGCACAAAGGTCGCTGTCCTGACGATCAGGTTCGGGATCAGGAAAGTCCCGGAGAAAAGCGCCGCGAGCACGAACGCCGCATAGTCGACTGCCGCCGTGATCAGAGACGGTATCTTGTAGCGGATATACTCGCTCCACAGCGTGAGGGTGTCCTTAAAGGGATTAAAGTGAGAATCCGCGTTATTATCGAAATAAACGGTCTCGATCGGCACCTCGCGGATATCGCCGTCGGAAGAGATAAGCATCATATCCATCTCATACTCGTACCGTTTGCCGGGAAGATCGATATACTTATCAACTAATTTGTCAGAAAATGCCCTTAAACCGGTCTGGGTCTCATAAATCTTTCTGCCGGTGGTAGCAAAATAATATACGCGGGTGGTACCGTTGCCCAGTCTGCTGAGAAACGGCGCCGTCTTGTCCAGCTCGCGTCTGCCGAGAATCAGGCTGTCGGGATATGCTTCTCCCTCAGCGGCAACGTTCACGATATCCTCCACCCTGTGCTGACCGTCGCAATCGGCGGTCACGACGATGTAGGGCGCTTCATAATGCTCTTTGATATAGCGAAGTCCCGTTTTGAGTGCTTCGCCCTTGCCTTTGTTCACCTTATGGCGGATGAGCTTCGCGTACAGCCCAACATAGCCGAACACTTCTTCATACTTGTGTGTACTGCCGTCGTCCACCGCTACGATCTCAAACGAGCGCTTTTGAAGCTCCATTACCAGATCGGTCATCTTATAAGAAGGTTTGTAGGCGGGAATCAGCGCGATCTTCCTCATCATAATCCCCCATTTCACTATGAGTGTACCATAACGGGAGGATAAATGCAACACCGTTATGGGGAATGAGGAATTAGGAATGAGGAATTAGGAATGAACGGCGGACTCTGTCCGCGCCTGAATGGAAAATATAATTCGCAGCAGCCTGATCATAAATGTCCTGCCAATCGGTCATTCTTTGTTAACCTTTTCCTATTTCCTCAGAAAAAGGTAGTATATCACACCGTAGATCGTCGCGGCGGCAGGACCGTAAACCAGCACCGGTCCCGCGATGATGAACATCTTCGCCGCCAATCCGGTGATAAATCCCTCCGCTTTGAACTCGATCGCGGGCGCGCTCATCGCGTTGGCAAAGCCGGTGATCGGCACCAGTGTTCCCGCGCCGCCGTGCTTGGCGAGCTTTTCATACAGATGCAGCGCCGTCATCAGGACGCCGAGAAAAATCAGCGTCACGGAACAAAGCGTTTTTGCGGTTTTTTCATCCGTTCCCAGAAACAGATACAGCTCTGTCAATCCCTGACCGATCGCGCAGATCAGACCGCCGATCAAAAACGCCTTGAGGCAGTTCTTTCCTATAGGGCTGTTCTTCGATTTTTTCTTCACCAGATCGGAATATTCGGTCTTGTTCATACCATCACCGATACCAGTATGCCCCGTAATTCATAGAATATTTACGAAATATTACAGAATTGTATTTTGATTTATTCCCTATATAAGGTTATAATATAATCTGTAATACTATAATGAGCAGGTATGTCATCTATGGACATTCATTACTTAGACAACGCGGCTACGACAAGGGTGTCGGAACGGGCGGCGAAAAGAGCACTTCTGATGATGACCGAGCAATACGGCAATCCCTCTTCTCTTCATAAAAAGGGAATTGAAGCCGAAGCGGAAGTCGAACAGGCCAGAGCCACTGTCGCATCCTCTCTCGGCGTCGGGGAGAAGAACATTTTCTTCACCTCCGGCTCTACCGAATCCAACAACACCGTACTCTTCGGCGCGGCAAACGCCAAAAAAAGAGACGGCAGCCGTATCATCGTCTCCGCGGTGGAGCATCCGTCGGTGTACGAAAGCGCGAAAGAACTGAAAAAGCGCGGCTTTGACGTCGTGTTCGCTCCCGTGGATACAAGCGGCGTTGTGATCCTCTCCGAGCTGGAGAACCTTCTCACTCCCGATACCGTTCTGGTATCGGTGATGGCGGTCAACAACGAGACCGGCGCGATCCAGCCCTCCGAAAAGATCGGCAAGCTGGTCAAGAAACAAACAAACGCGTTCTATCACGTTGACGCGGTACAGGCATACGGCAAAATCCCGGTCAAGCCGAAGAAGTGGCAGGCGGATTTTCTGTCTGTCAGCGCGCATAAGGTACACGGTCCCAAAGGCGTCGGCGCGCTGTATATCGCCGACAAAGCCCGCCTGACTCCCCTGCTCTACGGCGGCGAACAGCAGAAAAAGGTCCGCCCCGGTACCGAAGCGGCTCCGCTGATCGCGGCGTTCGGCGCGGCGGTAGAGGAATTTGAGATCGACAGGAATCTCATAGCCGCGGCAGAATGGAATCTTTATTCCAGAGAAGAATTAAAAAAGATCAAGGGCATCCAAATCAACTCCTCAGAGGACGCTCTTCCCTATGTACTCAATCTCTCTGTGGAGGGGATCCGCTCCGAAACGATGCTGCACTTTCTGGAGGAAAGAGGCGTCTACGTCTCCTCCTCGTCCGCCTGCGCCAAGGGCAAAAAAAGCTATGTGCTCAAAGCGATGGGGCTGAGTGACAGCCTGATCGACTCTTCTCTGAGGATCAGTTTCTCCAAAGATAACAACAAAAGCGACGTCGACGCCCTGATCCAGGGGCTCAAAGACGGCTTAGATACTTTACAAAGGACACATAAATGAAAGAAATTATATTGATCAAGCTCGGCGAAATGGTCTTAAAAGGACTCAACCGCCGCACGTTTGAGGATGTGCTGCTGAAGAATATCAAGTACAGAATCAGAAACTTAGGAAAATTTCAGGTTCGGATCGCCCAGTCCACTGTCTACATAGAACCCCTGACGGACGAAACAGACCTTGACGACGTCTGCGAGAAGATCGCGCAGGTTTTCGGTATCGTCACCTTTTCCCGCGCCTGCGTATGCGAGAAGGATATCGACGATATCATCAAAAAAGCAGTGGAATACACCGAAGAGCCTCTCTCAGAGGTCAAAACCTTTAAGGTGGAGTCCAAGCGCTCCGATAAAAAGTTCCCCCTCACCTCTCCCGAGATCTCCGCGCAGACAGGCGGCGCGATCTTGGATCGCAACCCTCATCTGAGCGTGGACGTCAAAAATCCCGATATCACTGTTACGGTAGAGATCAGGGATTTCGGCGCGTATGTGCGCTGTCAGACCATCCGCGGACAGGGCGGTATGCCGGTCGGCACCTCCGGCAAGGCGACCGTGCTGATCTCCGGCGGTATCGACTCTCCCGTCGCGGCATATATGATGGCAAAGAGAGGGTTAAAACTCAACGCGGTACACTTTGAATCCCCGCCCTACACCTCCGAACGCGCCAAGCTGAAGGTGGAAAAGCTCCTTTCCATCGTATCACGCTACGCGGGCGCGATCGATATGTACACCGTGCCGCTGACCAAGATCCAGGAGCATATGCGCGACAACTGTCCCGAAGAGCTGTTCACGATCCTTCTCAGACGCGTGATGATGAAAATTGCGTCGCAAATCGCGAAGGATACCGACTCTCACGCGCTGATCACCGGCGAGAGCCTCGGTCAGGTAGCGTCCCAGACGATGTACGCGTTAAACTGCACCAACGCAGCGGCAGAGACCATTGTGTTCCGCCCACTGATCGGTATGGACAAGCAGGAGATCATCAACATCTCACGCAGGATCGACGCGTTCGAGACCTCTATCCTCCCCTATGAGGACTGCTGTACCGTGTTCACCCCCAAGCACCCGAGAACCAAACCGATGCTGAAATTCGTTGAGCTTGCCGAGCGTGAGGCAGGGCTTGACGATATGATAGAAGAAGCCATACGTAACACCGTCAAAAAGACGATCGAATCATAATCATACAAACGGAAGGTATGCCTATGTATAACTGTGAAATCTTTTCGGTAAGAAAAAGCAAGCCGGACTTTGAATACGCCTCTCAAAACGCCGAAAGGCTGGAGAGCTTTCTCTCGCAAAAAGAAATTTCCGCGCAGTATTTTACCGAAATCAGTCAGGACCCGAAACGGATCAGCGCCGCTCTGGGCAGCTCTCTTTCCTCTGCGGACGCTCCTGACTTTTACCTGTTTCTCAATACGCTGAACACCTCGAACAGCGCGTCCTTCAAGGAGATCTTCTATGAGTTCATCACCTCGAAGGAAGAAGAGCTGGCACAGGAAGAAGCGTATCAAAACAAAAATCCGAAAATCAAGATCTTCTCTCTCGGAAACCTCGGAAACGGCTACAGAGGCTATTGTTTCCGCATCCGCGAGAAGCGTTTTGTCGTTCTGCCCTATGCCTCTTTGACAGGAAAAGAGCTGATCGAGCTGGTGGATCTCACTCTGGATATCGCAGAGCAAACGTTCCGCGATACGGCGCAGGAATACCCGGACGGCATCTCCACCGACGCGGAGGTTCCTCATGCCGCAAAAAAGGAAGGCTTTTTCGCCTCTTTTATCCCGCATAAGGGCGACTCCAAAAACACCAAAGTCAGAAAAATCGTCGTGCTGGTTGCTATCGTAGCGTTTATCGGCGCGCTGACGTATGTCATCAACTTCTTTATTATCGAACCCGCCCGCTCCAATAAGATCACCTCTGAGCTCAAGGAAATCGCGTATCAGAATACCGCGGAAACCAATGCCGAGGGCGACAAACTCCCCGAACAGGACTGGGCGGCGCTCAAAGAGATCAACAGCGATATTGTCGGCTGGGTCAGAATCGATGACACGAGAATCGACTATCCCGTGCTGGAGCACGAGGGAGATTCATCCTCTTCTCAGTATTATCTCTACCGCAACTATAAGGAAGAGAGCGATACCTACGGATCGGTATTTGTCGACTACAGAAGCACCGAATCCACCCGTTCCAAGAATGTCATTCTCCACGGACACAACATCCAGACCGGCGCGTTCTTCCACGATATGATGGAATACGGCGGCTTAGACGGCGACCTAGACTTCTATAAGGAGCATCCTATCGTCACCTTCAACACCCCCGACGGCGACGCCAAGTGGAAGATCATCTCCGTAATGAAGACCTCCACCTTGTATGAACACGGCGAGTTCTTCAACTATATGCAGGGTGAGTTCACCTCCGACGCGGAATTTATGAACTTTGTCTATAACTGCCGCATCCGTTCGCTCTTCGACATCCCCGTGATGACCAATGAGAACGACCAGCTTCTGACGCTCTCCACCTGCTCCTATGAGTTCACAGGATTTCGAACCGTTATCGTCGCGAGAAAGGTCAGAGAGGGCGAGGACGAGAAGGTTGACGTCCAGCTCGCAAGCTACAACGACGACGTCCTCTTCCCCGATGTCTACTATGTCCGCTACGGCGGCACGCGTCCCGATCCGCTGACCTTCAAAACCGCCTACGACAAGGGCAAGGTCGACTGGTATGACGGCAAGGGCAACCTTAAGGGCTCCGAAACGCTGACCGCCACCGCGGCGGCAAATCCGACCGAGCCTCCTACCGAGAAGAACGGCAAGAAAGCCACTCAGCCCGCGGAAGTCACCTACTTCACCGTCGTCTTTATGAACTATGACGGCACAACGATGGAAGCGTATTCGGTCAGAAAGGGCGATCCCTCTCCCTATCCCGACTATGCGCCTACCATGCCGGAGGACGACTACTATACCTACGAATTCCGAGGCTGGGATACCGGCGATGTCGATATGAACAATGTCCAGTACAGTATGAATATCGCGCCGGTATTTGAACCTGTTTTAAAAGAATAGTCTGTTATGAAATACGATATTATCTTCTACCTTTCCAAAAAGACCTCCTACTGCGAGAAAAAGCTGACCAAAGCGCTCTCACAGATCAAAGGAGAAAAAACCAAAGTGATCTACGCCGTCTCGCCCACCGAGCTGGGCGATGAGGTGTGCGAGAGCCTGAGGCTCTGTCCGCTGTCGGTGATTATCGGCGGACTCTCCTCGATCGACGATGACAACCTCGCCGTCGTCCTCTCACGCGTGCTTTCCAACTCCGGTCTGACGCTCAACAATATGAGGAAGATCACCGCATCGTCGGGACATCAGGGCTATATCATCCGCTATAAGAACCAGATTCTTCTGGCGCTGCCCGATTCTCCCGCCGATATTGAGGAGATTCTCAGCGAATCCCTGCTCAGGTATATCGCAGAAAAAATCGTAAAATAAAAGAAAAAACAAAAACGGACTTCTCACGGATATGTGAGAAGTCCTGTTTTACTTTTGCAGTAATTATTTGATCACTCTGTATCTGACGATACCGCTGATATTCTTGACAACCTCTTCGCAGTCGGGATTAGCGCCGGTCGCGTCGATGATGGTATACGCATAGTTGCCTCTCGACTGGTTCTCCATGTTCTCAACGTTGCCGCCGATCGCCTCGAGCAGCTTCGCAATGATCTTCGGGGTGTTGTTGTGGAATACGCAGAAACGGATGTCGCCGGTTTTATTCATTGAAACATTCGGGAAGTTGACCGAGTTGCGGATATTGCCCAGCTCGATGTACTGCTTGATCTCGTCAGCCGCCATGATCGCGCAGTTGTCCTCGGACTCGGGAGTGGAAGCGCCGAGGTGAGGAATCGCCACGACGCCGTCAACGCCGATCAGATCCTGTGTCGCAAAGTCGGTGACATAAGAAGCGATCTTGCCGCTCTGCAAGCCGTCGATGATCGCCTTGGAATCTACTAAGCCGTCGCGGGCAAAGTTGAGGATCCTGACGGAGTCTTTCATCTTCGCGATAGACTCTGCGCCGATCATACCGCGGGTGCCGTCGTTAAGCGGCAGATGCAGGGTGATGTAGTCCGCCTGCGCATACAGCTCATCAAGATTTGATACGGTAGTAACGTGACGGGAAAGGTGCAGCGCCGCCTCAACAGACAGATAGGGGTCGTAGCCGACAACGTGCATATGCAGCGCTCTCGCCGCGTTCGCGACCAGTACGCCTATCGCGCCGAGTCCTACAACGCCGAGGGTCTTGCCCTTGATCTCAGGACCGACGAACTGATTCTTGCCTTTTTCTACGGTCTTGAGGCAGTTCTCGTCATCTTTTAATGTCTTGTTCCACGCGATACCCTCGCTGATCTTTCTGGAACCTAAGAGCATACCGGCGATCACAAGCTCCATAACGGCGTTCGCGTTCGCGCCGGGAGTGTTGAACACTACGATACCCTTATCGGTACATTTGTCGAGGGGAATGTTGTTGACGCCTGCGCCCGCTCTGGCGATTGCCAGCAGATTATCGGAAAACTCCATCTCGTGCATATTCGCGGAACGAACCAGTATCGCGTCGGGATTCTCACATTCGTCAACACAGTTATAGTTTTCGCCGAGTCTGTCGGTACCGACAGAAGCGATCTTATTCAGCTTCAAAATATTATACATAGTTATTTCTCCTTCTCAGAATTGAAAATCGATAAGGTAAACGGCGGGAGCAAGCCCCCGCCCTACACCGTAATATTATGAGTTCTCTTCTTCGAACTTCTTCATAAAGGCAACGAGCTTCTCAACGCCCTCATAAGGCATTGCGTTATAGATAGAAGCTCTCATACCGCCGACAGAGCGGTGACCCTTGAGGTTGACAAAGCCCGCTTCGGTGGATTCCTTAACGAATTTCGCGTCAAGATCGGCGTCGCCTGTCACAAACGGAACATTCATCAGAGAACGGTCCTCGGGAACAACGGTGCCCTTGAACATCTTGGAGGAGTCGAGGAAGTCGTAGAGGAGCTTTGCTTTCTTCTCGTTGAGTTCCTGCATTTTCTCGAGACCGCCGATCTCGTTCTTGACCCACTCGAGCACCAGCTTCGCGATATAGATCGTGTAGCAGGGCGGGGTGTTGAACATCGAGCCGTTGTCGGCATGGATCTGATAATTGAACATGGTAGGAGTGATCTCCTGCGCGTTGCCGATGAGATCCTCACGGATGATGACGACCGTCACGCCTGCGGGAGCCATATTCTTCTGCGCGCCGGCGTAGAGAACGCCGAACTTGGAAACGTCGATGGGCTTTGACAGAATGCAGGACGAAATATCCGCAACCAGCGGAACGTCGCCTGTCTCGGGCAGCTCATGATATACGGTACCGTAGATGGTATTGTTCATACAGATGTGGAAATAATCTGCGTCCTTGGTGAAGGTCGAGGGATCGAGCTTCGGGATATAAGAGAAGGTCTTATCCTCGGAAGAAGCGACAACGTTCGCCTCGCCGTAGCGGGACGCTTCTTTATATGCTTTTTTCGCCCACTGACCGGTGATCACATAGTCCGCCTTGCCCGACTTGTTCATCAGGTTCAGCGGGATCATCGCGAACTGTGACGACGCGCCGCCCTGCAGAAACAGCACCTTATAGTTGTCGGGAATGTTCATGATCTCTCTGAGCAGCGCCTCCGCCTCTTTGATGATGCCGTCATACACCTTGGAACGGTGAGACATCTCCATCACGGACTGACCCGAACCCTGATAGTCGAGCATTTCGTCAGCCGCTTTTTTGAGGACCGCCTCGGGCAGCATGGAAGGACCTGCCGAGAAATTGTATACTCTTGCCATTTTCATTTCCTCCTAAAAATCATCTAAGTTTTCATTTATATCTGATTCATTTTATGATATAAAAAACACCTTTAGTAAACAATGATTAATTCGGGTGCGTAAATTGCGTCAGTAGATTTTTCGTCAGTTTTTCCAAATAATCGGTTCGCATACTGACGTATGGGTACCGATTTTTGGGTAAAATGGCGGAAAAGATACCAGCAAGTTGCGTGCCCAGCCGTCAGGCGTGAATTAATCAGTGGTTACTTTACTATTATAAATGAAATGATTTGTTAATTCAATAACAAACCCGCCAATGAAATCGTAGAATTTCGGCGGGTTTTTGTGATTTATGAATGGATTTTATCAGGATCGGGGTGATTTCTAATTTTTTGTTTTGTTACCTTTAAAAAATTTAGCTATCGCCGTAAAGATGTTTTTAAAGAAGAAGCCGAGGTGGTGAAAAGCGATCTGGATATAGGCTCCGACGGTATTCGCGGCGCGCTCTACGGGGGTGCGGGTCTGGGTAGGCTCCTTGAAATAAGTGTCGAAATAATCGGTACCGTCATCAATGGAATCGCCGCTGTCCTCGAAATAGTTGACGCCGCCCTCCTTGCTCTTTTCCTTAACGTTGATATCAAAGCTCTCGAGATCGGTCGCCGCGCGGGACTGATATTCCTGATCGTTTTCGTATCCCAGAGCCTCGTCAAAGGTCGGCTGTGCGGGAGCTTCACCGGCGTCCGGCTGCGCTTCGGCGCTCACTTTTTCTTCAGTCGGATCCGCAGCGGAAGGATGATGTCTGCGGCGGCGTTCCTCAAGCTTTTTCTTCTGCGCAAGATTATACTTCTTGTAAGCAAAAGAGATGCCGAAGGATAATGCCGCAAGAATCACGATCCACAGCAAAAATCTCCACCACTCAAAGGACGGGCCGTTGTTGTTGAGGATGATTTTGTCGAAGCTCAGGGAGTTGGCGATCGTCGTCAGCACCTTCGCTTCGTCGCTCAGGATCGTCTCTCCGCCCTTTTGGAGCGTGAGGTTGATATTCAGTCCGTTGATCACGGTGTTGCACTGGTTGATGTACAGCGGCTCACCGGATTCTTCGCTCTCCAGCGTCAGATCAAAGTAGATATTGCCGCCGTGCTTGAGCTCGGTCGCCGAAGTACACATTGAGTCGGCGAGAAAATTGTTTTTGATCTCTTCTCGCTGCTGCTCGGTCAGATCGGAATAGTTATTGATGCTTTTGGAATTCTCATCGGACGTCACCGTCAGGGTGATCTTGTAGGCGCGGTCAGGCTCAAACGCCTGCAGATAGATATGGGCGGCATTAAATGCGGTGATGGTCTCGTCATAGTCAAGCCCCGCATCCGAGAACGCCGGATCGGTCCTCTCCATATCCTTGGTCACAACGGTGTATGTCTTGGGAATCTTCAGCGACATCCCTACATCGCTGAAGGTATATTTATCGTCCAGCGCAGAAGCTTGCATCACAAGACAGAACAAAAGCGCTGTGACGGTAAGTACCGCAATCAAAATTTTAGAAGTCCTCAGACGCACTTCTTTTTCCTCCTATGCTTTGAAAGAAGCGTTTGTAACAGGCTTTTCGGAACATACTTTTCCAGATTACCTATTTTATCAGTTACATTATAATCTCTTTTTTGACAAAACACAAGAGGCTTTGCGGGATTATTTCTCTTTTTTTCTCGGAAACCCGAGGGTGACCCCGGTCTGAAATTCACCCCTTGCTTATTCAACCAAACTGTGATATACTTTAGCGGTAGCGCAGAAATTGATCTGTGTATTTCAAAAACACCGGGGTGTAGCGCAGTTGGTAGCGCGCCTGCTTTGGGAGCGTGTAACACCCCCGACGATCGGTCGAAATCCGAAATCCCCGCAAGCCTTGAAAACACTGTAGTTTTGGCACTTCATGGCTTCCGCATAATTCCCCAAAAACGCCGTTTGACCACATCTTTGACCACAACGGCAGAAGCAGAAAAATGAATATCCGGGTGTAGCTCAGATGGTAGAGCGCGTGGTTTGGGACCACGAGGCCGCTGGTTCGAAACCAGTCACTCGGACCATTGGCCGCGTGTTCATACCATATTTGTGCTATGAACACGCGGCTTCGATAAGCAGTTTACTCGAAACTGCACCTTGGTTTTTCTCTGGTAAACAAAACTCTTGTTATGCTTTTGTTAAGAATGTTATAAGTGGACAAATGAAAAGAAAAGTTTTTTTTGATAGTGATAGCTTCTTTTACCCAAGTGATATTGGCGAAGACTATATGCGTGAGCAACGAAAATGGATATCCATTGAAAGGGAGAATCAAGACCTATTTGAGTTGTTTGAGCAATATTACTTAGGATTTAGAACCTCTATGATCATTTGTGAAAATGAGAATGATACAGAAGATGCTCTAAAATTGCTAAAAGAGTGGTGTGAAACGTGTTTGCTCATGGCAAAAGATTACGTTATAAAGCACATCAATTCTGATGCTTCCTTACCAGTAGATTATTTGTGGATAGCCAAATTAGCTATTATTGATGCTGTAAAAGATGATTATCCCATCATTGAAACAATCCCAATTAAATTATCTATGAAACCAACGATATCTGCAAGAGTGAAGGATAAAAACACTATCGTCTTTCCGGCACTAATTAGAGCGGTATTAAACCAGTGTAATCTGGTACTAATTAATTTCGCATTGTCCACAATTGAGCATAAACATATACAGATAGATCGGCAGTTTTTATCACGGTTTATCTTGCCATACTTATTATTTTGTCATGATGATCTATCAGTTAGAAACCTTCCGATAGTTGGCGCATATTCAGAAGAAGCAGTGACTACTGCCCTTAGCTATACGAATCTTCAAGTAATATATATTTTTGCGCATGAATACGCACATATACTGCTTAAGCATTTTGATGATAATTCTGCATCGAAAACTAGTGAAACGAAAGAAAACGAAGCAGATGCATTTGCAATAAATGCAGTTGTTGAGTATATTAGTAGAGATAACAACTATACCAAGGAAGATGTTTTTACAGCAATAAGGTGGTTGTATAAGTTTCAACTGCTGGAAGAGCGAGTTGGGATTCTTGCACGAGGAGAAACAATACGAGAAGTGCCTTCAGAATTTGAAAAACGGCGCAGTTTGTTTCAGCGTGAAATAATAAGAAGATGTAATATAACTGGAACAACATTGTTAGATCAGGTTGGATTCGTTGGAATTGTATCTTTACAGGATGTGCTTAATGTGTATGGATCACCGCTTATTGAAGCTATTTTCCAGGCATTTAATAATTCAAAGAGAACAGGAGAAGTGGAGCCATGGTGGAAAATGATAGACCCCAAATAATCTCAATTAATCTTTCTGCTGAGATTGATGCGAATGCGCCAATTGCAGATATTTTTTCTGATGCGCACTCTTGTGAAGACACATCTTGTATAACAGAAATACTCCCACAAAAAAGCACCCTTTCCTTTGACGGCAATCTATTTGTAGAATTGATTATCTCATTTTCGGTAGGAGTTGCTTCTGGAGTTGTTGGAAACTATATTTATAATGCGCTGCACAATGCAAAAACGAAGAAATTAATAATCAACGGAAGAAGAACAAGACTAACAGAAGAAAGCATAACTCAAGCAATTGAAACAATAAAAGAGATGCTTAAGGAACAAGGCGAAGCTGCAAATAAGCAATAGTTTTCTCTAATAGGATTCCGCCCCAAAATATGCGTAAACCTCCGATATGGTGTAGAATAGAGGCGCCATATCGGAGGGTATTTCTTTGTTAATTGTGGCACAGCTTTTTGTTCACTTGCTTCCACCTTTGCCCGCCGCTTCTCGTCCTTGATTCTCTCCCGCACCTCGATGATCATCTTTTCCAGCAGCGCCTCACATTCTTCCCTCGTCTTGGCGTAGACCGTATGCACTTCGCGCTTGCCTTGGGCGTTGGTGGGCGAATAGCGGCTTTCATAAAGATGGTCGTTCAGCTCATAGATCCCGCCGGTGCCGGGCTTGCGCACCTTGCCCTTGTACGGGGCGAACGGCGGGCGTACAGGCGGTTTTCCGTCCTCTGCGGGAAGTTGGTCCCCTAGCGTCTCGTGGGGCTCGTACGCCTCGCTGTGGCCGATCCCGCGCTCGATCTTCTGCGCCGCCTGCTGCTGCATGGCGCCGGTGATGTGGCTGTAAATATCAATCGTCGTAGCCGAAGAAATATGCCCGATGATGGCGGAGAGCGTTTTCACGTCCATGCCGTGCTCCAGGGCGGTCGTGGCGAAGGTATGGCGCAGGTCGTGGAAGCGGATGTTCTTGCACTGCGCCCGCACCAATACTTTTTTCATCTTTCGATAGACGCTCTGCGGATCCAGCGGAGCGTCTTCTTTTACCGGCGACGGGAACATCCACCGCGAGTCCGTCCGCTCTTTCAGTTCCTGCAGCACGGCCAACACTGCCGGAGGCAGGATGACGGTGCGGTCGGAGCTTTTCGTTTTCGGCGCCGACTCGTGGAGCGCACCTGCAACGTGAATCACTTGCCGTTGGATGTGGAGCTCGCCGGTGCGCAGATTCAGATCGTCCCACTGCAGCGCACAGATCTCGCCGCGCCGCATGCCGGTCGCCAGCTTCAGCAGCATCATCTCATAGAAGCCGTCCTCCTTTGCCTGGATCAGGAACCGCTGCATCTCCTCGTGGGAGAGCACCTGCATCTCCCGCGCCTTCTTCGGCGGCAGCTTGTAGCCGACGGCGGGGTTGACACGGATCAGCCCCTCAGTCTTCGCCTTTTCCAGCGCAATCCGGCAGGTGGTATGGCAAGAGCGCACCATGCGATCCGACAGACCGGGACCGTAGAGATCGCGGCGGATGCGCCGCCCGTTGCGTTTCAATTCCGCGTAGAACTGCTGGAGGTCGCTCTGCGTCAGCTTGTTCAGTGGGATCTCCCCGATGTGTGGAATGATGTGATTGTAGATCCGGTCCTCGTAGCACTGCTGCGTCGTGATGCGCAGGCCGGGCTTGGACCAGGTCTGATACCACAGATCGATCCAGTCGCCGAAGGGCATGTCCGGCTTTGCTTTGCCGGTGACGACGCCGCACTTCACTTTTAGTTCTTCCAGCTTCTCCTGGCAGACCGCCTTTGACATAGCGGTGACGCTTTTCGTGATGGGCGCGCCTTTCTCGTCGTAGCCGACGACGATGCGGCCTTCCCAGCGGCCGTCCTTTCTCAGTCGGAGCGTCCCGTCTCCGGCTTTTCGTTTTCTTGCCACGGTTTCAACTCCTTTCCGAACAGCTCTTCCATAAAATCTCCCACGATGACCGAGGCGTTCTTCTGCATGTCGCTCGTGACGTGGGTGTAGGTGTCCAGCGTGAAGCTGGCGTTGGCGTGGCCGAGGATGCCGGAAAGCGTCTTGGCGTCCACGCCGCTGCGCATGGCGTGCGTTGCGAAGGTGTGCCGTTACGGTATAATAATGACAAACGGAAAAAAGCCAGTATTCAAGGGGCTTTCTGCGTTTGTCGCTGTTTTTCAATTCCTTTTCCAACAGTTGATTATCAGCGAGAGAATTGTCGAGAAAAGGGGGCTGTAAAGGTAAAGACAAAAAATCTTAAAAGGGCATTTCATTTTTCGGAATGAAGTGCCCTTTTTATATATAATCCGACATTTTGCGTTCACTATGAAAAGTGGACGTTTTTTTCTTATTAAAATCTGACTAATACCAATTAAAAACATCGAATCGAAAGGAGGGGTATTATGAGTGAAGTCAAAAAAGCACCTGACGGTCTGGACGGGTTTATCGCTCTGTGTGATGATCACAAGGATGAAATGCTGTTAGAGACAGGGAGAAAGCTATATACCGAAAAAGACTTTAGCTGTGTCAACTGCCTCGATTATGAAAAGAAGTCGGGCTGCAAGTATAAGGTGTGCCAATACACACCGGAGAAGGTGTGTTGCGGATGTGCTTCTCTGGCGTCAGTGTGGAGATATTTAGCTTTTGAGATCGATCACGAGAGGTTGATTAGAAGGGTCAATCACTACATCAGGATCTGTAAAAGGAAGAAAAGCAATCCGACGGTCTTTTACGATTCTGCACATCAATCTGTTTTTAACAACTGTTATTTGAAGTTGAATCACGAGAATTCCAAGCTCTTAGCTGCCATGTATCTTCTCACGGCTGATGAACGGCTCTGGAAATCTGCATGGAGCCATATCAACATGAATGACATATCTTTTGGAAAAATCAAGCCAAAGGATTTGTCGTCGGATACATACACTTTATTCTGTGCTGCGAAAGACCTATATTTGGGTTCGGAGCACTTTTCTTTTTCCGATCTGGCTGATCCCGCTGTCGTTGACATAACAAGATTTTGTTTAGTGTTGAACGCATTAGGGATCGTGAGATTCGGCTACAACTATATCAATATCAAAAAATTTTGAAGGAAGGAGAATAACACATGGCTGTTTTCAGAGTTGAAAAAACAAGAGACTTTACTGTCATGAGCAACCACCATTTAAGAAATCCGCGCCTGTCCCTGAAAGCAAAGGGTCTGATGTCCCTCATGCTTTCGCTGCCTGAGGATTGGGACTATACCACAAAAGGTCTCGCCTATATCTGTAAAGACGGGATTGACGCGATTTCGACAACATTGCGCGAGCTGGAAGAACAGGGTTATCTTACCCGTGAACGTGTCAGGATGGCTAACGGTCGCCTCGGCACGGTTGAATATACGATCCACGAACAACCGCAAAAGCCCATTACAGAGCCATTTCCACCTAAACGGGAAAATCCAGTACAGGTAAATCCAGTACAGGTTTTCCCTGATCAGGTTTTTCCTGAACAGGACTTTCCTGAACAGGAAAATCCCGCACAATTAAATAAAGATATACAAAGTACGGATAGATCAAATAAAGATAAATCAACAGACAAGAAAGACAAGACGCGCGTGCGCGCGATCCGCGAGCAGATCAAGGACAATATCGAGTACGATATTCTTGTTGAGCGCTACGGCGCCGAAAAGCTGGACGCTCTTGTTGAGCTTATGCTGGAGGCTATTATCTCGGATCATCCCTATTGTGTGATCTCGTCGGAGAAACTTCCACGGGATATGGTCAGGTCTCAATTACTGAAAATCGATTCATCTCATATCGAGTTTGTCTTAGACGAGCTGAATGAGACGACCAGCAAGGTCGGCAATACAAGGGCTTATGTCCTCTCAGCGTTGTTTAACGCACCTACGAACATGGATAATCACTATCAATTCGAGATCAATCACGATTATCCTATGCACCGACGACGCCGTAAGGCGTGAGGATATATTTTCAAGTTCAGATAAGGAAGGATGATAAAGACCTATGTAACAGACGAACAAATCAAACAGGCGCGGGACGCGGATCTGTTTGCCTATTTGCAGACTTGCGAGCCCGGCGTATTGAAGCGTGACGGTCCGAATTACCGTCACCGCGAGCATGACAGCCTCGTCTATGTATCCAACCGCCGCTTTTGGTATTGGAACAGTCGAGGCAAACGGATCAACGCCCTGGACTATCTGATGGAGATCCGAGGTTACGGCTTTACCGAGGCGGTGACACGCTTGACCGGCGAGGCTGTGCCGAGAGCGTCC
>JAFRCW010000011.1 GCA_017404145.1 Ruminococcus sp.
ACTCTGCACTCTGCACTCTGCACTAAAAAAGCTCCCTTGCGAGAGCTTTGGGAGCTTTGGTTACCAGAACAGTCCGATCAGCAGTCCGAGCGCGACGGCGCAGACGTATAAGAGCAGGGTGATCAGCAGATTCTGCTTGACTTTTTTGTTGAGGCGGAACAGCACTAAGAGTCCGACGCCGGCGTTCGCCATCAGTCCCGCGATCATCTGACCGGGGGTGATCACGTTCTCCACATAAAGGTTGGTGATCAGCACCGAAGCGGAACAGTTGGGGATCAGTCCGATCAGCGCCAGCACCGCTTCACCGAACACGGGAACGGATTTGATGATATTGGTCAGAAATTCAGAGCCCCACACCTCGAACACGATGTTCAGCGCGAGCGATACGAGAAAGATCAGCAGCATCACCTTGCCGGTGTGCTTCAAGGCGGAGAGCCAGACGCTCTCTTCACAGTCGCAGTGCTCCTGTTCGCAGAATTCGTGGATATGCTGAGAATCCGCGACCCTTTGTTTTTTGAGGATCCTCAGGACGATATCGATCAGAAAGCCTGCAAGAATACCGCCCGCGACCTTGAAGCCGAGAATCTTCAGAATCTCGGTGACAGGGATCCGCGCGGAGATCAGGATCGGCAGCATCTCGTCGCTGGTGGAGAGAAATACCGAGAGCAGGGTGCCTAAGGTAACGATCCGCGCGGCATAGAAGCCCGCGATCGCTCCCGAAAATCCGCACTGCGGAACGGCGCCCAGCAGTCCGCCGATGGCGGGACCCGCGTAGCCGACCTTGGCGACGGCTTTGTTCAGTTTTTCTCCCGCTTTCTTTTCGATGAATTCCATCAGCAGATAAGCGAGAAAGAGGATCGGCAGCATCTTCAGACAGTCGAGGACCGTCTCAGACAGCAGCTCCCAAATGGTTTCCCACATAGTGATACCTTCCATACGATGTTTTGTCAGTAAATGTAATGATAACAGATTCTAGCGGTTTAGTCAAATTATTTTCAAAATTCTATTGCGTCCTCAGCCGGAATATGATACACTTGGCGTATCATACATTGGGAGGTTTTAATATGACCAAAGATTTATTCTTCTGTTATCCCTGTCAGCCGATGCAGGTCTATTCCGCGTATCTCCAAACCGCCAACGAGCAGTTCTCCAAGCAGTGCCGCGAAGATATCAAAGGCGTTGTCTTTTCGTTCGGTCTGGACTATTCCTTCAAGTATAATATGAACGGCGGCTCCTGCTCGGTTCGTTTTATGCCCTATCAGGGCGGCACCGCCGTCGCGATCCACTATACCGTGGTTCAGCTGTTCGGCGCAAAGATCGGAAAGCACTCGACGGATATGACCTCTTACGCCGACAGGCTTCTCGGCGTTGTGAATCAGCCGGCGCAGCTGAATCTCAAAATGTTCACCGACTATGAAGCGTCGCTCTCCGCTCAGAACGGGCAGCCCCCTGCGGTCAATCCGCAGGGTTCGGGAGCTCCTTTATGTCCCAACTGCGGCGGATCGCTGATGCCGGGCGCGAAGTTTTGCGTCTCCTGCGGCAAGCCGGTACCCGCGTCGCCTGCCGTATGTCCTAACTGCGGTAGACCGTTTCAAGGAAATGAGAACTTCTGTGTCGGTTGCGGTACCAAAAGACCGGGATGATCTATATGTGCATTAAAAAAGGACGGCAAAGCCGTCCTTTCCTTTTGCTGTTATTGATTATCGTCGTCTCTGAGCTCGAAGCAGAGCATCGTCAGATCGTCGAACTGCGGCGCGTCACCGACAAAGCTGTTCACGGCATTTGATACGCCGTCAAGGATTTCTTTCGGAGATTTGTCCTTATATCGGTTGAGCGCTTCTGTCATCCGATCAAGTGTGAACATCCGTGTGTTTTGATCGGTCGCCTCCGGCAAGCCGTCGGTATATAAGAACAGCTTGTCTCCTTTGTTCAGCTGAATTTCATCGTTCTTGTACTTCACGCCCGGCATTCCGCCGATCACGAAACCGTGCTTGGTTTTCAAGATCTCAAACTCTCCGCCTTTGCGGCAGATCACCGGATCCTCGTGACCCGCGTTGGCGGCGGTCAGTTTTCCGGTGGAGAGTTCCAGAATGCCCAGCCATACCGTGACGAACATATCCGCTTTGTTGTGTTCGCAGACATTCTCGTTGACAAAACGCAGAATTTCAGCGGGATCACCGCCCATCTGCGCGCGGTTGGTGATCAGGATGTTCGATACCATCATAAACAGCGCAGCGGGAACGCCCTTTCCGGATACATCCGCCATCACCAGCGCCAGATGATCGTCATCGATCAGCAGATAGTTGTAAAAATCTCCGCCGACCTCCTTCGCCGGATTCATCAGGGCGTAAATGTCAAAATCTTTTCTGTCGGGGAACGCGGGGAAAGTGTCCGGCAGAGAATTCTCCTGAATCGTAGCGGCGATGGAAAGCTCCGCGCCGATCCTTTCTTTTTCCGCGGTAAAGGCGGTCAGGTCATCAATATACTGTACCATGCTCGTTTCCATATGATCAATGGAGGCGGCAAGGTTTTGGAGAACCTCATAGCGGCTGATCCTGCCGAGAGGCTCGCCCTTCGCGTTTTCACCGGCAAAACGCGTCGCTTCTTTCGAGACCGCTTCCACAGGCTTGATAATGCTGATTCTGATGAACAGCGCAGAAAAAACGGTGACTGCCGCTACCAGAATCAAAACGCCGAAGACGATCATCAGGATGTACGGCTTGAAGGCTTCTTCCATTTCTCTGATCGGACGCTGCATACACAGGATTGCCGTCACGTCGCCGCTGCCATTTTTGATAGGGACCATCGTGGTAATATGCGGATGCACACCGCCCGGAGGATTCATCCGAAAAACGGTTTCATAGGCGGATTCGTGCTGATAAAGATTCTGATACTTCGCTCTGTATTCATCGTTGGTGGTGTCGCGCTGATAGCCGAGTTCCCATTCCGTATAGTTGGAGTCATCCACGCTGTTGTTCACACAGTTAAAGACAGAGACAAAGCTGCCGTAATCGCCGGTGTCGACCTGAATCACATAAACCAGAGAAACATTCAGCTTTTGACAGCACATATCCAGCTGCTGTTTTGTATGAGCGTATTCCTTTTCTTCCTCTTCTGAGTCAAAGCCCCTGAGATAGTTGTCGATATGGTCGCCGTTGACGAAGATCGACGCTGAGTCAGCCATATGATAGGTGACGGTAGAATACTCCTCTTTGAACGCGGTGACAAAGGAGTTGTTGCCGATGAGGCATATAATAAATCCGAAGATCAGCATCAGACCGATCAGAACGCCGATCACGTTGACCGACATATTGGAGCTGATTTTATTCAATTTCTTCATATGGATACCATCACTTTCTCAAAATGATGCGGGGAATCAGGATTGAGGGGATGACCGAAAGTACACGTTTTGTTTCTGAAACGGAACAGAGGATCCTTTGCGGGATATTCAGTAATAAAAATATAGCATATTCTGATTTGAGAGTCAATATTTCGGGATAGCCAAATGGGAGACAAATGGAGAATACAAATAGAAATCCCTGCCACGATGTGACAGGGGTTTGCTTTGACATATCCGTAAAAAATAGATTTTTTTGACAAAAGCTGCAAACAGATACGAACTCTCGTATTCGGTCAATACATTTCATTATACGGTTTTTCAGTCTATATTTTGAAAAGCCTGTCATATTTTACTGAAGACTTAAGACTGAAAAATGAATAATACAAAGTGAAAACCCTGCCGCGCTTGCGACAGGGTTTTCACTTTGACGGAGGACAAGGGATTTCCTCTCTTTCGGTTCCCGAATCAGCCTTCGCAGAAGGATCTGCTCGGCTTCTTCGACCGCT
Source organism: Ruminococcus sp. (assembly GCA_017404145.1). Classification (GTDB taxonomy): domain Bacteria; phylum Bacillota; class Clostridia; order Oscillospirales; family Acutalibacteraceae; genus Ruminococcoides. Next base: position 3,847 of record JAFRCW010000011.1, read on the forward strand.
GCGCCTCTCCCCAAAAAGCTGGGGATTTTGGGGGTTCCCTTAATCGTCCACCGGACGCGCTCAGATAAATGGGGTCCCCAAAATGATATTTTCATTTTGGGGAGAGGAGGAGTCGCAAAACGAGGTCAAAGAACAACTGATTGTTGTTCTTACCGAGTGGAGCGAACGACGACGAGTTCCCGCCGCAAAAGCGGCGCTCGGGTAAAAACGTTTATTTCATTTCATAACAAAGCCCTAAGCTATCCGCTTAGGGCTTTGTTATGAACGGAGGACAAGGGATTTGAACCCTCGCGCCGCGTTAGCGACCTACTCCCTTAGCAGGGGAGCCTCTTCACCACTTGAGTAATCCTCCGTGTGAAGTGTTTTGTTTTGATAGAGATGGCGGAGAGGAAGGGATTCGAACCCTTGGTCCCTTGCGGGATCACTAGTTTTCAAGACTAGCTCCTTAAACCACTCGGACACCTCTCCAAACAGCATAACAAATTTTATCATACCGTTTGGCAATTGTCAAGGGTTTTCCGATAGGCTGTAAGCTTTTTGCGTATACCGTAGGGAACGATGCCTCCTCCGGGCGAGGACAGCAGTTCCTCAGCCGGAGACAGCGCCCTTCTGTTCTTCGGACACCTCCCCAACGGGGGGGAGATCTCCTTTTGTCCGCGCTGCGGACATTTCCCCTGACAGGGGAATATGATCGTGCTGCTCGCAGGACGATTCATAGGGATGTAGGGCAGGGGCTTGCTCCCGCCGCAACGCTTGTGAATATGTTGTTGAAAAGCGAAGCAGGAATTGCGTTGCTTATGATGTACAGATAACGGAAACGTTTCGGCGGGAGCAAGCCCCCGCCCTACGTCTCTTTGCAACGCCCTACGACTCTTTGTAACCGATATTTATGATACGGGGATTCTTCGCTTTGCTCTGAATGACAATTCTAAATTCCTCATTCCCGATTCCTGATTCCTCATTATTTAAACCGAACACTGTCGTCGCCGAAGAAGAACAGCGCGAGGGTGCCGGGGCCGACATGGGAGCCGGTGACAGGCTCGTATTCTACGGTGAGGATATCCTTGGGCGGCTTCTTTTTGTTCAGCAGAGAGATCAGATACTGTGCGTCCTCCACACAGTCCGCGTGAGCGATACCGACGGTCTGCTCCTCGGGCTTTTCGACGAGCATATTGTACTTTTGCGCCATCATTTCGATGGAGCGTTTTCTGCCGATCGCTTTGGAAAAGTTGACGATCTGTCCGTCCTCGTTACCTTTTAAAAGAGGCTTGATCTGAAGCATATTGCCGACCACGGCGGCGCTGCCGGTCAGTCTGCCGGTGTTCTTCAGATAGTTCAGATCGTCTACCGTGAACACCTGATACATTTTTTTGACGAGCTTGCCGAGTGTCGCATGGGTGGTGGAGAGGGAACGTCCGCGGTCTCTCATCTCGATCGCCTTTTGTACAAAGATCCCTTCACCTAAAGAAGCGCCGAGCGTGTCCAACAGTAAGATTTCTCTGCCGGAGAAGTCTGCGAGCAGTTCGTCCTTCGCCATCTGAGCGCTGTGGAAGGAGCCGGAGATTCCCGAGCTCATCGAGACAAAAAGGATGTCCTCGCCCGACTCGAGTATGGGACGGAAAAAGTCGATATACGACTGGGGATTGATCTGAGAGGTGCTGATCTTCGCGCCGAGGCGCATCGCTTTATAGAACTTTTTGCCGTCGAAGCCCTCGGTGTCAACGCAGGAATACTCCTTGCCGTTGATATAATAGGAGAACGGAATGACCGCAACGTTATTTTGTCTGAGATAATCGGTCGGTAAGTTAGACGATGTGTCTGTGATGATACGAAACATTTTTTCACCTTCAAACATATTTGCCGCCGTGCGGCTTGCTGGTCTTATCCTATGACATTACGAGAGAAATAGCAATCTACATTCGCTGTTTTGACTCTACAAAAGGGGAGAGGGGATTCTATCGGAAAGATTCCGGCTATATCACCGGTAGAATTTCCACTCTACGATCAGGAGAGTTTTAGTATTTATCGGTATTTCAGGGAGATTTCGGAAGAAAGCGCGGTTTTTTCTCAGAACTTGGAAGAAGTGACAATATTTTTGGATTGCGGCAGGGAATACGCCTTGTTAGAATAGCTTCAGGAGAACATATTCGATATGATCCCCGTCAAAACTAAGGAGGTATGTTATGAAAAGATTCGTAAGTATATTATTGTCGCTGGTGTTGCTGATCGGTGTGCCGGTCGTGTCCGCATCTGCGGCTGATAATCCGTCACGGCGGTTTTGTATGGGCGGCAGCTGTCAGAACGCGGTGAGTGTGCTGAAAGGCTACGGATGTCAGGATCCTTCCGCCGCGCTCAACTTATATGTCAACACTGATTCCTACTGCAGTCTGTCGGATGTACTGCGCAAGTACGGCTGTTCTCAAAAGAGCTGTGAGAATATTATCAACGCTTTGCGCAATTGCGGTTATGACGTCGATATCGTCAATGAGGGCGGTATCACCGTCGCGCCCGATCCTGTCGTCATTGAAACGATGCCGGTGGAGACGATCCCGCCGTCTGCGGCGGAAAAAGCGACAGGGGCTCCCGCTGTCACTGAGACAAAGCTGGAGACCCAAGCGGCGAATGTGATGGAGACAGCGCCCGTGACAGAGTCTTCAACAGAGCCGCAGCGCTTCACACCGAATGAATATGAACAAGAGGTCGTCCGTCTGGTCAACGAGATCCGCGCGATGTATCTGGTGCGGGAGCTGACGCTCAGCGAAGAGCTGTGCGAGATCGCGCACATCAAAGCACAGGATATGAGCGAGAAGCGTTATTTTGATCACACTTCGCCCACCTACGGTTCGCCGTTCGATATGATGAAGTCGTTCGGGATCTCCTACCGCACCGCGGGGGAGAATATCGCGATGGGCTACCGCACGCCGCAGCAGGTGGTGGACGCGTGGATGAACTCGACCGCGCACAGAACCAATATCCTCAACTCGAACTTCACACAGATCGGAGTAGGATACTGCGAAAACGGTCATTACTGGAGTCAGATGTTTGTCGGATAGTTGTTAGTGGTTAGTGATTAGTGGTTAGTGGTTAGTGGTTGGTGATTGGAAAAACAGAAATCAAAAGGGAATGATCCCGTCGGCTTACCGGCGGGATTTTTCTTTTATGAAAAAATGCATTTCGGACAGTGAAATGAAACATTTTTCTTTATTCGAATTGTCATTTTTTGACACAATTTCCCTTTTTTCTCCAGTGAAATTAAAAGGTTACAAGTTGTAACCAGCCAAAATATGAACAATTTTTGTACAGATTGTATACAAATATGAATAAATTCTTAATTTTAATGGCAGAATAACTATATTTTTCAAAAAAAGGTTGATGTTGGAATAATTCTCTGGTATAATAATGACAGTTTTGTTACCGAAGGAAATATCTAACGCCGAGTTTTTTTGATTCTTTTAAAAAATTCTTTGAAAGATTTAAAGCTCGGGATCGACGGCACTCGGCTGTCGAAAATGAAGAATCGACAAGTTCCGACTACAGAGGGTTGTATATTAAATCATATTAATGTATTGACCCGATACCACGAACATTGGAGGTTATTTATGAAAGTGAAAAAAATTATTTCTGTTCTTCTTGTTGTCGTTCTGATCGCGGGTGTGTGCGTCATCGGCACCATCAGCTCGGGCGCTTCGGGAACAGGTACAGGTCTTGCCGAGTGGGCGCTGAACGCCTACTACTCCAAGTGGAGTTATGTATACGGCGGCGCGACCCCGGGCGCGGTTGACTGCTCCGGTCTGATCTACTCTTATGCCGGCGGTTACAGAGTCGGCGACGCGCAGACCTTTAATTCCAGCTACAGAGGATACCTCTCCGACGGTATTCCGAATATACACGGTTTAGGACTGTACAAGCCCGGTCATGTCGGCGTTTATGTCGGCGGCGGTATGGCGGTTGACGCGAGAGGTTCCCAGTGGGGCGTCTGTTACGAGAGCGTTTACAGCCACGGCTGGACCCAGTACTTCAAGGTTCCCGGCGTATCCTATCCGACAACCGGATGGGAGAAGTTCTCCGGAAACTACTATTACTATGAAAACGGTCAGTATCTCGCTTCTACTTCCCGTACCATCGACGGCGAGACTTACTACTTTGATTCTAACGGTATTTCGAGCTCGACTCCTTCCGACAGCTCCTCTTCGTCAAGCTCCGATTCGTCTTCGTCCTCTTCCGGCTCAAGCTCCTCTTCGACAGAGTCTTCTGTGCTGAAGAAGGGTTCTCAGGGCGAAAAGGTTGAGAAGCTTCAGCAGAGACTTGCTGATCTCGGCTTCTATCAGGGCGCGATCGACGGCGACTTCGGCGACAGAACCGAGCTGGCGTTCAAGCAGTTCCAGCAGGCTGCCGGTCTTTATGTAGACGGTATCGCAGGTTCCGATACGGACGTTCTCTTCTCCGACGACGCGCCGCGTTTCGGCGAGGATGAGGATGAGGAAGAAGCGACCGTTGAGAGATCCGAGGATGAGGATCTTGCCGACTCCGGCGCTCAGGAGGAAGCTGAGGAAGAGACTTCTACCACCTTCAAGAAGGGCGACTATGACGAGGATCTCATTCCCGTTCAGGAAAGACTGATTGAACTAGGTTATCTTGACGGTGACGCGGACGGTTCCTTCGGTTCTATGACTGAAGAAGCGGTTACCGGTTTCCAAGGGCATAACAACTTAGAAAAGACCGGTGAGGTCGATGAAAAGACCTATGAGGTACTCTTCTCCGACGACGCGAAGAAGAACCCCGAGCAGAAGCCGACCGAAGCCGCGACCGAGGCGAAGGCACAGACTCCTGCCGCCGCTGCCGCTCCGGTGACTCCGACCACTGCCGCTAAGACCGAGGTTGAGGTCAAGACCGCGGAGCTTTCCAACAAGGCTCTCTCCGGCGTGACCGATTCTATCGGCGTAAACACGAACGGCACTAACTTCGAGTTTATTATCTGGCTTGCCGTGATGATCGTCGTGATGATCATTACCTTTATCATCGTCTACAATGTGCAGAAGAAAAAAGCAAAGGCATATGTAGGCAGAAGATACCAGTAATCAAAATAGAAACATCTGACAGGACGCTTTACGGCGTCCTGTTTTTGTTATATAATGCTATCAATTATTTTTTCTGAAACCAAACGGGTTTCTCAAACGTTTTATTGATGAAGGGGGGCGGACGATGGCGACGAAGCGTTACGCGGATCTCAGCTTTGACGAAGTAGTGCAGAAGTATGCCCAAACGGTGACAGGCGTATGCGTTATGCGGCTGAAAAGCTATCACGACGCCGAGGACTGTTTCCAGAATACCTTTTTAAAATTATATCAGTATTCCCGTCCCTTTCAGGATGAAAAGCATCTCAAAGCGTGGCTAATCCGCGTCGCCGTCAACGAGTGCAACGATTTTTTGCGCAGGCAAAGCCGCCTTGTTCCCCTCGAGACGTTTCAAAAAGAAACCGTGACCCTTAACACCGACGCTTTCGACGCGTCCGACGCTCTGCTCAGCCTGGAACCGAAATACCGCGAGGTGCTGTATCTGCACTATATCGAGCGGTACAAAACCCGCGAGATCGCCGAAATCCTCGATCTCAACCAAAATACCGTCAAAACCAATCTCAAGCGAGGCAGAGAAAAACTCAGAAAGATATTAGGAGGTGATTAGAATGAATAAGCTGCATTTCAATGGGCTGAAACAGATTCATACCCCCGAGAGATGGATGAAAAAAGCGCTTAGTGTTCCCGCTCGGGACACAGTTAGACCCTACCGCATATCTCCCCTCAAAAGCGCGATGATCGCCGCTTCCTTTGTTCTGGTTGCCGCTTTGAGTATTTCTGCATTTTTCTTTTTCGGAAATAAGAGTGCTGTTCCGATCGCTTCCGTTTCGGAGAGTACAACGTTCTCTGAGACGGTAAAAGAGACAGAATCAAAGAGTGAGACCGAACCGGAGGCTTCTTCCGATACTCCCGCCTCGGAGAATACCGATACCCCTACCGAGGTCGAGACTCAAGCTTCCACCGACGCACAGGGCAATACGGTGATCACCACCATCACCACGATCACGACAGTGACCGGCGACGTTCCCGCCGAACAGGCTGAAACAAGTGATCCTGCGCTGAACACCGATCCCGATAACGGCAATGGACAGGAAACCCAACCTGCTGCACATTCCGACGCTGATCAGCCGCTTTCTGCAGGAGCTTCCGGCGATCATGAGAATGTTTTGCTGGTTACATATAATGAACCGCCAATCAAAGATTATGACAGCATTTCTGACAGCTCTTCTTCTGATATCGGTTATTGCCTGATCTATGATAAAGCAGGAAACCTGTTGGGAGACAGTAATCCTTATGCCCGTATACATTGGGCAGAAATCGTTACTCTCGATGACGGCGTCAGGTGTATTTTTTACTATCCGGAGGAGCGCGGTCTTTACCTTTCGGACGGCGTTTACCGCTGTACTTTTCTGTCGGAAGATCGGGATGAAATTTGGTCGAAAGAATTCGAAGTATATGAATCGAAAATCATATTCCGTGATTAGGATGGAGGGGAAGACGATGAAAAGGATCATATCTGTAATATTAGTCATCATATTAACACTCAGTGCGCTGAGTATCTCCGCTTCGGCGGACGCCGTCTGCACGGGCAGGATCCTTGTCGGGCTGAAAGAGACCGATACACCTGTTCGAGCGAAGGATCTGCTCCCCGGCTTCGAGGTCGAAAACGGCGACGCTCTGTATGGGAACAATCAGTCCGGCTCGTGTTTTGTCCTGCGTCTTGCCGATAAGAAAAAAAGCGCAACAGAAAGCGCGATCCAAATCCTGAGAAGCAATCCGGCGGTAGGAAGCGCCTACAGCGAAGAATATGTCGCAAAGGAATCCGCTCCCGGACAGGTGTTAGTCATTCCGAAAACAGTTAACGCGGACATGGACGCGCTTTTTAAAGACTTCGCGGTAGAATCGATCCGACAGCTCATGAAAGCGGATCGGGGATATCCGCCGATCTATCTGGTCACATTTGAAGAAAAAACGACAGCGATCGTGATGGACGCGATCGAGGCGCTGTCACAGAAAGTTCGCATTATCGAACCGGATTGGATAACGTATATGGATCTCGTCGAAAAGGATAGTCCCGAGGATAAGCTTTCCGCTCAGCTGAAGGAAGAACTGGAAAAATATCCCTATCGGCACGCGATGTCTGTCTATATCGCCTATGCGGATCCTATCGAACCTCCGATAGACGGAGAGCCGAGCTTTGAACAGTATCAGGCGTATTTAGAGGAAAGAGAGAATCAGATCTTTGATGAAATCTTCAGCGGGATATTTGCCCACGTTGAGGTCAAGGGGATGAGCGGCGGCGTGATCGCGCTGGTAGATTCCGTCGATATCGAGCAGATCGCCGGATATGATATCGTCGGGTCTGTTGATGTGATATGTGACAGTGAGGGCAATTTTAATTCCGCTCTCAGCGGCTATGTCGGCGCAGGCTGCCGGTTTACGGAGGCGTTTAGGCAGCAGTACGGTATTGACGTTTACGACAGCCCCTACGCAAAATACGACGAGGTCAGATACCACTATGACGAGAACGGAGAGATCGACTGGGCGATCGTCAACTATGTTTCCTTCGCAATGATCGGCAACGATGTGATTGTTGATTTTATTTTATGCGATAAGCATATCTATCTGCCGTGTGAATGTTATTCGCCCTTTATCTACGGCTACGGACTGTATGATGCAAAGACAAACACCTTTACCGATCTGCGCTATCTGTATCTTTTTGATGAGTATGAGGGCTTGGAGGAGGCGTTTCGGTCTCTGGATCTTTCCCACCTGAGCTTATCGTCGCAGGTCGGACAACAAATCTGGGGTACCGCTGCGGACAACATCCGGGGCGACGCGGACGGCGACAGCCGCGTTACCGTACTTGACGCGACGAAGATCCAGAAGTGCAAGGCGGGCTTAGTTTCCCGCTATGCGATGATGAGTGAGAACGCTGACGCCGACAGGGACGGCGTAGTCACGGTTCTTGACGCGACGCGTATCCAGAAATATAAGGCGAATCTTTGTACCCTTGACGGAGAAAAAACGTAATCAGAATAAATCGGTATCATTCTCCAAAAAAGAGGACGGAGCGTTATGCTTCGTCCTCTTTTCGTGATATGTGATTGGCAGGATGAGGTTCGATCATCAGTGACCGAAGCCGCCCATTCCTCCTTGCATACCGCCCATATTACCGCCGGGGCCGCCTTGCATTCCGCCCATTCCGCCGCCCATAAACTGGTTGGTGATCTCGTCGGTCTCGGTGCCGTTGACAATGATGGTGCCGCCGTTGTGCTGCGCCTGTCCGTCATAGTCGAAGGGAGACTGCGCGGTGATGTCTAAGGTGCCGCCGTTGATGTAGAGGTTGCCGTTGGAGTCAACCGCGTCGGTGTCGCCCTGTCCCATATCGATGGTGGTATAGCCGCCGTTGAATTCAACTGTCACCGTGTAGGCGTTCGATTTGTTGGAGCCGTTGATGCCGTCGTCGGAAGCGGAGATATTGATGGCGCCGCCGTTGATTTGAACATAGGTGCCTTCGATACCCTCCGAGGCGGTGATATTCAGCTCGCCGCCGTCGATCTGGGCGACGGTGGTCGCCTGTACGCCGTCGGAAGAGGCGTTAATGTTGAAAGTACCGCCGCAGATGTAGATATAGCCTTTGGAGTTATCGTCGTCGTTCTCCGCGTGGAGTCCGTCCTTCTTCGAGTTGATCGTGATACTGCCGTCTGCAACCGCGATGGAGTCGTTCGCTTCCAGCGCGTCGGAGGAGCTGGTGATACTCAGCGTGCCGCCGGTGATCTTCAGGTCGTCCTTGGAGCTGATACCGTTATCGGTAGAGCTGATCGTCAGTTTTCCCAGACCGTTGAGAACAAGATCATCTTTGGAGAAGATGACTGCGTCGGTGTTGGTGTCGCCGTCTGCCGTGAATGTTCCCGTAACAGAGAGGGTGTTTTCGGAGTTCTCTGCTGTGGTGATGAACACCTTATCGGCGTTCTTGACGTAGATCGCGGGGGAGGAGGAGTTGGTGATGCTGACATTATCCAGCACGATCTGTACCTTCTCGTTGTCCTCGACCTCTACGCTGACCGTCACATTGTTGGCGGAGCCGGTCAGAATATAAACGCCCTCTTGGGTGATGCTGATGTTTTCGTTATCTTTCACGGTGTAGCTTTGAGCGCCGGAAAGATCGGCGTTCTGGGTGAGGTCTCTTTCGGTGAAGAGATCGGTAGCGTCGATCACGCCGGTGGAAGTGACGTTCGCGGTGGTGATAACGGCGTTAAAGTCGGAATTGGTTTGTGCCTTGGTTTCTGCTTGAACAGTTTCTGTTTCCTGTACGGCTTGGGTGGCTGCTGTTGTCTCTGCTGTGGTTTCTTCTGTTTCTCCTGACGCGGAGCACGCCGCGAGAATGAGAATCATCATCAAAGCCAGTGATAAACCTAATAATTTTTTGAACATATGGATGACCTCCTTGTGTTTGGTATGGTTATATCCTAGCTTGTCAATATGATAACAGCGTGATTGAAATATGAAAATTATGTGAAAAAATCAACCCCGCTGTCAGACAGCGGGGATAAGAACCATATTATCTTGAGGGGATAAACGGAAGCTCATACTCATCATAAGGATAGGTGGAATCCTGTGTAGGAGCTTCGGTAGCCGGTTCGGTAGCCGGTTCGGTGGGATCTTCTATCTCGATGGATACCTCGGTGTTGATATCCTTGACCGCTGTATCGATATGCGCGAGATACTTCTGGATATAGGTGGCGTCCGTGATGTCCAGAGTGTCTCCGCCAACTTCGCCGCGGATAGTGATCATTCCGTCGGTATCCATAATCAGGCTGGCGAGCGTTTTTTGGATCGTGGTAGCGTCAAGCACCGAGATCGTGCCGTCGCCGTCTGCATCGCCTTTGATGTAAGTGATCGTCTTAGCCGAAGCGAAGAACACGGACATACACAGCAGCAGGGATACTACGGTTATGATACTGATGATTTTTACGGTTTTCTTCATAGAATCACCTGATTTGATTTGATATTACTAACAAGTATAGGGATTTTTCCCGTGTTTGTCAAGTGGTTTTACAGAATGTTCAAATATTGGAATCGATACATATGACTATTTTCCGAAGCCGCAGTTGGGATAATGACAGCTTTGACAGCCGAGACACAGCCCGCCCTCGCCGTATTCGACGAAATCCCGCTTGGTCAGTCTGATACCCGCGGCGATCCGCGGCATCACGAGATCGAAGACGGTGGCTTTGGTGTACATCACACAGCCGGGCAGACCTAAGACGGGCGTGCCGTCGTCGAAGTATCCTAAGAGAAACATTGCGCCGGGCAGTACGGGCGCGCCGTAGGTGACGATATCCGCGCCGCTTTGTTTGATCGCGCCGGGGGTGTTGTCGTCGGGATCGACGCTCATCCCGCCCGTACACAGGACGATATCAACATCTTTTCGCACCGTTTCGATCGCTTCTTTGATATGTTCCGTTTGATCGTCAACCTTTTGATGAGAAACGACCTCGATGCCGTAGGATCTGAGCTTTTCTGTCAGGATCGGTGTGAACTTATCCTCGATCCTGCCGCAGAACACCTCGCTGCCGGTGGTGATGACTGCGGCTTTTTTGACGGTGAACGGGAGGACGGAAAGGATCGGCGTGTCGCCTGCGATCTTCTCGGCTTCAATAAGCTTTTCTTTTCGGATCACCAGCGGGATCACGCGTGTGCCGGCAAGCTTATCGCCTTGATGAACGACGGTATTGGATTTTCTCGTGGCAATCACCAGCTCGTCGACCGAATTGATATCAAAGAGCTTTTCTTTCTCCACACGGAACAGCCCGTCGATCTCAGCGTACAGCTCGATCTTTCCCTCTTTGACCTCACTGCGGGAGATATTCTCTCCCTGACAGATTTGGCAGAGTATTTCAGCGGCTTCGTTCTCGTGGAGCATATTCTCGTTTTTCTCCCAGATATAGAGGTTTTCCTTGCCCATAGAGAGCAGAACGGGGATATCCTCCTCGGTGACAATATGTCCTTTGCGGAATCGCGCGCCTTTGTATTCGTTCGGGATGATCCGGGTGAGGTCGTGACACAGCACGTGCCCGACCGCCTCGGTGGTTTTGATCAGCTTCATTGGAGTACCTCAATAGGATCGTTTTTTTGTACTTTGCCGCCTTTAAGGACAATTGCGAACACGCCCTCGGTGGGCATCACGCACTTTCCGGTGAGCTTTTGGATCTCACAGCCCTTGTGACATTCTTTTCCGATCTGAGTGATTTCGAGGATGGCTTCTCCGACAGAGAGCCTTGTCCCAATCGGCAGATCTTTGACCGTTATTCCGCAGGTGAGAATGTTTTCCGCAAAGTCGCCCGCCTGCAGATCGAAAAGCAGAGGACGCATCTGATCGACGCTCTCTGTTGCGAGCAGACTTACTTGTCTGTGCCAGTTTCCCGCATGTGCGTCGCCCAAGATACCGTAGTTCTCCTGCAGTTCGATGAAAGGGACAGGATGCTTTTTGACGCCTTTTTTCTCGCTGAGACAGACTGCTTCAACCTTAGCCATTACGATCCTCCCGAATGAATACGCCGCTTTTGCCGCCGGATTTTTTGATCAGGCGGATATCGGTGATCTCGATATCTCTCTGTACCGCCTTGCACATATCATAGACGGTCAGCGCGGCGGCGGAGACCGCGGTGAGCGCCTCCATCTCTACGCCGGTAGCGCCTTTGCATTTGGCGGCCGCTGTGATACGGATTTCGGTATCGGTTGTTGTAAAAGTGATGTCGACGGAAGAAAGGGGGATCGGATGACACATCGGGATGATCTCCGACGTTTTCTTTGCCGCCATGATACCCGCTACCTGCGCGACGGTGAGGACGTCGCCTTTTTTGACGCCGCCGGATTTGATCAGCGCCATCGTCTCTTTGTTGACGATGACGGATCCTTCGGCGACCGCTTCACGAAAGGTCGCGTCCTTTTCGGTCACGTCGACCATCTTGGCTCTGCCTTGTTCGTTAAAATGTGAAAATTCCATCTTATCCTCCGATCCGGTTCATATCCCGCGGCGTTTGGGTAGAAAAACAGTCAAGGTTATGCTTGAGCGGTTTTGCGAGAATTCCGTTTTTGATCGCTTGTGTCAGATCGTCACCGGTCAGTCCTCTGAGGGGGAATTCCTCTTCGGAATGGAGACAGGGCTTTAAAAAGCCGTCGGCGGTGATCCTGATCCGATTGCACTGATAACAGAAGAGCTGTGAGATGGGAGAGATCAGCCCGATCGTGCCCTTACAGCCGTTCATCCGATAGAGCCGTGACACGCCGTCGCCGCCGATCTTCTGCAAATCCTTCAGCGTAGAAAGCACCAGCTCATTGGAGACAAAGCGGGACTTATCCCAGCCTTTGCAGACGTTCATCGGCATCAGCTCGATGAAGCGGACGCTGTAGTCGTTATAGCGCGTCAGCTCTGCGAAATCTTTGATCTCATCGGTGTTGACGCCGCCCATCAGAACGACGTTGATCTTGATCTGTTCAAAGCCGGCAAGCTGCGCCGCTTTGAGTCCGTTCATTACGTCAAAGATCTCTCCCGTGCGGGTGATTTTTCTGAATTTGTTGGGGCCTAAGGTATCGAGGCTGAGATTGATGCGGTCGACTCCCGCTTCCTTCAGCGGCTTTGCCATATCATACAGGAGCGAGCCGTTGGTAGTCAGCGATAATTCGATTGCGGGATCGATTGCTTTGATGTTCTCACACAGCGTTAGAATCCCGCGGCGCAGCAGAGGCTCGCCTCCGGTGAGACGCACCTTTTTGATTTTCAGAGAATGCGCCGCCCTGACGATCTCGGTCAGCTCCTCGATCGAGAGGATATCGCTGTGAGTTTTCTTTTGGATCCCGTCCTCGTTCATACAGTAGATGCACCGATAGTTGCACAGATCGGTGACCGACAGCCTCAGATATTCGATTGTACGTTCAAATCTGTCTTTCATTTTAGTGGTTAGCGGTTAGTGGTTAGTGGATTTGGATGATTGGAAAAGCGCTTCTTTTTCTTTGCTGAGGGAAATACGTGCGCTTTTATTCTCTTGAAGAATTATATTATAAAAATCCTTGACGCTGATCTTTTTCTGCGCCGCGCCGTCTCTGATTCTGACGACCTCTTCGCACAGCTCGAACACCTCGTCGATCTCGTGGGAGACGATGATCACGTCGCCTGAGAACGATGCGAAGATCTGTTTCATTTCTTCTTCAAGCTCCCATTTGAGAAAGGTATCGAGTGAAGAGAACGGCTCGTCGAGCAGGAGTACGTCGGGCTTTGACGCGAAGATCCGCGCGAGCGCCGCGCGCTGTTTCTCGCCGCCGGAGAGTGTTTGGGGACGGACGTTTTCCAACCCCTCCAAACGGAACTTTTCAATCAGTTCCATAGCGAGCTTTTCTCTTTCTTTTCTCTCTTCTCTGTGCAGACCTGTCTTAATGTTTTGCAATACCGTCATATTCGGGAACAGGGCAAAGTCCTGAAAAAGATAGCCTACCTTTCTTTTTTGCGGCGGGAGGTTGATCTTTTTCTCGCTGTCGAAGAGCGTTTTGCCGTTTAAGATGATCCTTCCGCTGTCTGGCCTTTCGATACCGGCGATCGCTTTGAGCGTATAGCTTTTTCCCGCGCCGGACGCGCCGAGCAGTCCGAGAGGCGTTTTATCGGTTTCAAACTGAATTCTCAACTCAAAAGAGGCGAGGCGTTTTTTGATATCGACATACAGCATCAGATGCGCCTCTCTTTCTTTTCGAGCAGGTTGATGATCAGCAGTACCGCCGCCGAGATGGCGATGTTGATCAGTACCCATTTGAACGCCAGCTCGTCGTTGCCGGTTCTCCACAGCTGATAGACGGCGGTGGAGACGGTAGCGGTCTTGCCGGGGGTATAGCCCGCGATCATCGAGGTCGCGCCGTATTCGCCCAAGGCGCGCGCAAAGCTCAGCACCACGCCCGCGATGATCCCCTGCCTGCAGTAGGGAATGCGGATCCGCCAGAAAATGTAGGTGTTGGAAAGTCCCAAGGTTCTGCCCGCGCTCGCAAGATTTTCATCAAAGCTCTCGAACGCGCCTCTCGCTGTGCGGTACATCAGCGGAAATACGACAACCAGCACGGCGAACACCGCCGACCACCAGTTCATGGTCAGCCGGATACCGAACTGCTCATAAAAGAAAGACCCCACCGCTCTTCTCGGTCCTAAAACAAGCAGCAGAAGATAACCCACAACGGTAGGGGGCAGTACCAGCGGCAGGGTGAAGATGACGTCGAGTATTCCTTTGAGGACTTTCGGAAGCTTGGCGATATAATAGGCGGCGGCGATCCCGAGCAGGAACACCGCAGCGGACGCGATCGCTGCGATCCGAAGCGAGTTGAATAAAGGGTAGAGATCCATCTTAAATAACTAAGAAATAAGAAATAAGAAATAAGAACTGAGTGGGCGGGCTCTGCCCGCACCCGACAGAATAGTGCAGAGTGCAGAGTGCAGAGTTGTGGGCGGGCTCTGTCCGTACCCGATTGAATTACTAAATAACTAGGAACCAAAAACTAAGAACCGAGGGAGGGTTTGCCCTCCCTCGTATTTTACCATATTATGAAAGCGGTGTAAATCCGACTTTTTCGAATACTTTGGAGGCTTCTTCGGTTTTGAGGAAGTCGAGGAACGCCTGCGCCGCTTCGGGACACTCGCTGTTTTTCAGCACGGCGGCGGGATAGACGACCTTGCCGCACATATCCTCGGTAGCGGTATCAACAATGGTGAGATTTGCGGAATACGCGTCGGTCTGATAGATCACGCCCGCGTCAACTGCGCCCTCAGAGATCTGAGAGGTGACTTCCTTGACGTTGGAGCCGTAGGTGATCACGCCTTTTTCGGCAAGAGCCGCTTCGTCAAGCTGATAGTATGCGAAAATCTTCCTGGTGTACTGACCGACGGGAACGTCCTCGTTGCCCATCGCGAAGAGAATGTCGTTGCCCTCCAGCGCGGTTGCGAGATCGTCATAAGAGTTGATGTTCTTGGGGTTGTTCTCGGGAACACAGAGCGCAACCTTGTTCTCGAGCAGATTGACGCGTGTATCGGGATCGATAAAGTCGAGCTTATCGGGGTTCTTCTCTTCATCCTGCGTAACGTCCAGCTGATTCATCTGTTTCTGCGCGGCGGAGATGAAGAGGTCGCAGACGGCGCCTTCTTCGATCTGGGTCTTAAGCGTGCCGGAAGAATCAAAGTTGAAGGTGAGAGTGACATTCGGATCAACGTCTTTATACAGCTCGGCGATCTCTTCTAAGGTTTCGGTCATACTTGCCGCGGCAAAGACGATAACCTCTACGCTTTCGGGATCGGGGTCGGTAACGAAGGTTTCTTTTTCATCTGCGGGAGCCGCGGCGCAGCCCGCCAGCGCGGCGATCAGGATAACGGTGAGCAGTCCTGCAATCCATTTTTTCATTTTTCTTTCTCCTTTTTTCAGATCATTCCTATTTTACCATTGAAGTGACCGGGAAACAAGAAATATTGTTCGGTAATACAGAATAACAATACAGCAATACGGAAAAATGATTGTAATATTGTCGAGGATATGATAAAATCAAACGGAGGTGAATCTTATGGAAGAACAGGCGAAGGTCAAATCATTATCCAAAGCGATCGATATTTTGGATCTGTTATCGCAGAACAGCGCAGGCTTCTCTCTCTCTGATATCTCGGCAAGACTCGGCTATCCGAAAAGTACCGTTCACGCGATGCTCTCGACCATGCGCGACAGAGGGCTGATCCGTCAGCTGCCGTCGGGCGCGTATACGCTCGGACTGAAGCTCTTTGAATACGGTTCTGCCGTATCGCGCGGCTTTGATATCACTGCTGTATCGCGCCCCTATCTGGAGCGGCTGTCCGCAGCGACGGGAGCGACCGCTGTCATCACGATGCTGTCCTTCGACGCGGCGGTGTCGTTTGACTACGCACGTTCTCAGGCAGGCGTTCAGATTATGCCTCAGATCGGCTCGCGCCTGCCCCTGCACGCGACCTCTCAGGGCAAGCTGCTGCTCTCTTCTATGAGTGAATCCAACATCAAAAACATTCTGAAAAAATCCGGTATGCCTTCGTTTACGCCGCATACCTTTGCTGCTTTCGATGAGCTGATTAATTCTTTAAAAGAAATAAAAGCGCAGGGGTATTCGATTGAGGACGGCGAGTATAAGATCGGTCTGCGTTCGGTCTCCGCGCCGGTTTATGACAGCGCGGGACAGATGAAATACGCGCTGACCACCATCGGATTCTTCCGCAGAAAGGACGCGCAGGAATTCCTCAACGCGATACAGCAGACAAAAAAAGAAGCCATGCGTCTCTCACAGGCGTTAGGGTATGTTGAAAGGTAGGAAAGGGGCTTGACCCTTTCGCCGCAGGACATTTTTATAGAACCGTAGGGTTCGATGCCCACATCGAACCGCATAATCGTCGCATAGAGCCGTAGGGCGGGGGCTTGCTCCCGCCGAAACGATGCGTTGATATCCCGCTGACCACTGTAATGAAACATTGATAACAAGAATGTAGGGCAAGGCGCCCTCGACTTGCCGGTCGCAGTAGCGTTTTGATCATATCGGACGTTTCATACAGGAGCAGAATTTAACCTGTATCTCCGATAACCAATATGGATCAAATGGCAACGTTTCGGCAAGTCGAGGGCGCCTTGCCCTACGGTTGGTGTTTGTTTGCAGCCAATACCGACTTCTGTTATCAACGTTTCATCGGGTGAGCGATATCTGCCTCAACGACATTTTGAAAAGCTGCATAAAACACTGCACCTTTTTGGAGATTTGGCTTATCTGCTGACTTTTCTGTCAAAAACAATCGAAACAAGCTAATATAATGAGAAAGAAGAATACAAAGAGAAAGAAGAATACAAGGAAAAGATAATAAAGAGAAAGATAAAGAAACAATACAGAGAGAAAAAAACAAACAATAAGAAGAGAGAGAATACATTCGTTTGTTTTCTCTCTCTGTTTTTATAATTATTCTCTTTTTATGATGTGATGATTTTTTCCGCTGCTTTGATACCGTCTACTGCCGCGGAGATAATGCCGCCCGCATAGCCCGCGCCTTCGCCGCAGGGGTATAAGCCTTTGAGCGAGACGCTCTGCATATTCTCGTCTCTGACGATACGGATCGGGGAGGAGGAACGCGACTCTACCGCGGTCAGGATCGCGTCGGGATGAGAAAAGCCTCTGAGCCTTCTGTCGATCATCGGCAAAGCTTCTCTGAGCGAATCGGTCACAAAGGCGGGTAAGATGCTGTCCATTTCGGCGAAGGCAGTTCCCGGACGGTAGGAGGGCAGAACCTCTCCGAAAGATGCGGATTTTTGTTGTTTCAGGAAATCCTCCACTCTGGAGACGGGCGCGTGATAATTTGCTCCGCCCATGAGATAGGCTTTTTTCTCCAGCTCTCTTTGGAAGTACATTCCTTTGAGGGCTTTTTCTGATGGGATATCGTCGGGATTGACCGAGACCAAGAGAGCGGCGTTGGAGTTGATCCGGTCTCTCGAAAATTCGCTCATTCCGTTGGTGACGACGGAATCGGGTTCTGACTGCGACGCGACCACCAAACCGCCGGGACACATACAGAAGGTATATACCCCTCTGCCGTCCTTCAGATGAACGCTCTGCTTATAGGATGCGGCGGGCAGCAGTTTTGCGGCTTTACCGTATTGGGAGAGGTTGATTTTATCTCTGAGGTGTTCGATCCTGACACCCACGGAAAAGGGCTTTGGCTCGGTATGGATCCCCTTGCCGTGAAGCATCTCGAAGGTGTCTCTCGCGCTGTGACCGATGGCGAGCACGAGCTCACTGCATTCGATCAGCCGTTTTATTCCGTTTTCTTCCACCTCGGCGGCGGTGATCCTGCCGTCTTTGATTCTCAGATCGGTGAGTTTGGTGTTGAAGTGGATTTCCGCGCCGAGAGAGAGCAGGGTTTGCCGTATATTTTTGATGGTCGGGCGGAGTCTGTCGGTGCCGATATGCGGCTTTGCTTCATAGAGGATTTCTTCAGGAGCGCCGTGAGATACGAAATCAATCAGCACCTTGCGTGCTCTGTGATCCTTGGTGCCGGTGTTGAGCTTGCCGTCGGAGAACGCGCCCGCGCCTCCTTCGCCGAACTGCACGTTGCATTCGGTATCGAGCCTGCCGCCGCTCCAGAAGAGATCGATTTTCTCTTTTCTCTCGTCCACGCCCGCTCCGCGCTCGATGACAATGGGACGAATTCCCGACTGTGCGAGCGTGAGAGCGCAGAACAGTCCCGCGGGACCCATCCCGACGATCAGCGGACGCTTGCTCCTGTCTTTTGCCGTCAGGGGAGTATAGCGGTATTCCTCAGACAGAGTCACTTTTTTCGACTTTGCCTTGGAAACAACGGAATGTTCGCTGACGTTCAGCCTGACGTCAACGCTCGATACATAGTGGACGTCGTCTTTATGCCGCGCGTCTACCGACAATCGGAAAAGAGAGCACGACAAAATCGCGCTCTCCGGTATTCTGAGCTCTTTGGAGCATATTCTGTTGATATCGCTGTCCGTGAAGTTCAGCGGCAACCTGATATCGGATATTCTGATCATATTACACTTCTTCTGTGTTGAGATTTTCAGCGGCGCATAAAGCGGAGGCGAACGCGAACTGCAGGTTATAGCCTCCGCAGTCGCCGTCAACATCCAGCGCCTCGCCGATGATGTACAGCCCTTCGTGGGCGATATGCTCAAAGTCCTCCGCGATAATATCGGAAACTTTCACGCCGCCCGCGGTGACCTGCGCGTTTTTCATATCAAACTTCGGGATCGTCTCAAACCGCCAGTCAAAGACGGTCTCGGCAAGCGTTTTGACGTTTTCTTCTGTCAGAGAGGACGCCGGCGCGCTCGGAGAGAGCTTTGCGGATTTCAAGAGCGCGATACCGATATTCTTGTGGAACATTCCGGTGAAGATCTTCTGTGCTTCACCGGAGTTGACCGTTTTGATTCTATCGCTGAGCAATGTCCGAATCTCTTCAGCGCTCATTTCGGGAAGCAGCGATACGCCGATCTCGCACCCGCGCCGCTGGTTGGGGGTGCGGGAGAGATTGAATACACATATGCCCGACAGGGCGTTCTCGGTGAACTGTACCTCGCCGGTCTCCTCCTTAATCTTCTCACCCTTCTGATAGAGCGTGACCTTGGCGTTCGCCCTCACTCCCTTGAGCATTTTGATCACGGGAGATTTGACATAAACGGGCGAGAGGGAAGGAGCGCAGTGAGTGGTTCTCAGCCCGAGCATTTTGAACAGATCTTGGGAGCCGGATTCCCGATAAGCGTAGTCTGACTTGCCGCCCGAGGCGATGACCAGCTTTTGTGTGAACACCGTATCGTCCGTCAGCGTGATCTGGTAGCCGGTTCTGGTAGGCTTGATGTCCATGATCTCTACGCTGCAGCGCACTTCAACATTCCGGCGGTCCAGCTCTGCTCTGAGGACGTCCAGCACGGATGACGCGTGATTGGAGCGGGGATACACCTTGCCGTCATCCTCTTTTGCGGTAAGCAGTCCGAGCGTATGGAACCAGTCGAGAACATATTGAGGATTATATTTCTTAAAAAGAATATTAACCAAATCCCGCGCGCCTTCGCCGTGATAGGACGATTCCGAGGCGGTCATATTGGTCATATTACAGCGTCCGTTGCCGGAAATCATAATTTTTCTGCCGACACGGTCCGCTTTTTCAAGAAGGATGATTTTTTGATCGGGATTGAGCTGCGCCGCTCTGCAGGCGCAGGCGATACCCGCCGCCCCGCCGCCGATGATGACGGCAAATGCTTGTGTACTCATTTTTGACTCCGTTAGTGGCTGGTGATTAGTGGTTAGTGATTAGTGGTTAGTGGCTGTTGGTTAGTGGCTGGTGGTTAGTGGTTAGTGGTTAGTGATTGGTGGTTAGGAATTGGGACAGATGATTGTGCGGATTATGCCTGAGGAACGCTTGTGGTGAAAAGCGACGTCAAGAAGCCGAACGCCTGCGGGAGAGCTACGACCAGAGACACGATGACGCCCGCGAGCAGAACGCCGCAGAATACCGCGAGCATAGACTTTTTAAAGCCCATATCGAGAATAGACGCCGCGAGGGTTCCCGTCCAAGCGCCCGTGACAGGCAGCGGAATACCGACAAAGAACATCAGCGCAATAAAAAGACCTTTGCCGCTTTTGGCATTGAGCTTGTCGCCGGCTTTTTCGCCTTTTCTCAGACAGAAGCTGAAGAATTTGCCGATGTACTTTTTATCCTTGCCCCATTCCAGCACTTTGCGGGCGAAGAGATAAATAAACGGTACGGGGATCATATTGCCGAGAACAGCGATGAAATAGGCGACAATAGGATTGATGTGGTAGCCCCATACGGCCGCCGGGATCGCTCCTCTGAGCTCAAAAATCGGAATCATCGCGAATCCTATGGTAAGCAGATAGTACTTGATCATTTCTATACTCCTAGTCAGTTGTTGTATTATACTCTTAGCATTATAACCGAAAACGGAAAGTATTTCAATACTTATTTCCGTCAAGACGAAAAAGTTCCCGATTTTGTTTGACATCCTCTTAGTTTGTGATAAAATGGTAATTGTAGAATTATGCGATATCGGAGGGAAAAATGAAAAAAGCGATAAAATGGACGGCGAGGATCGTTTTTCCCTTGCTGAGTATCCTGATGATCATCTTCATCTTCTGGCAGTCCTCTATGGACGCGGACGCCTCCGCCGCCGAGAGCGGCTCTGTGATGGACTTCATCAACCGCTTTCTCCAATCATGGGGGATCGATACCGCCGTCACCGAGTATCTGATTCGCAAGACAGCGCATTTTACAGAGTTCTTTATGTTGGGAACCCTGCTCTTCTGTACGATGAAGGTCTGGCTGGACAAAGATATTCTGCTGTTGATCTATCCCGCCGCAGCGGGACTGCTGGTCGCTGTCAGCGATGAGTTTATCCAGATGTTCTCCTTCGGCAGATCCGCCGAGCTCAACGACGCGATGCTGGATCTGGCAGGCGCGCTGACGGCAGTTGTTCTGCTGTATCTGCTGCTGCTCCTGATTCGGGATATCCGAAAGAGCAGGCGAAGCGATATGGATACAGATGATGAAGCACAAGCCGAATCTGACGAAACAGCTGAGGGTGAAGCTAAGGGCGAAGAAAGATCAGAAGCGGAAAACGAACCGGAAGAAGAACCCTCGAACGAAACGATTGAAACAGCGGAAGACCCGGCTGAAGTACCTGAAAACGGACCGGCTGAAAAAGCCGATGATATAACAGATAACGATACCAAAACCGAAGAGAAAAGAGAGACCGAAATTGAGTGAGATAAGAGAAAACAAGATGGGAACCATGTCGATGTTCCCGCTGATTATGAGTATGTCGCTGCCGGCGATGTTCTCGATGCTGATCCAGGCGCTGTACAATGTGGTGGACAGTATCTTTGTCGCGCGCTATTCTCCGAAGGCGCTGTCGGCGGTATCGCTTGCATTTCCCCTGCAGCTGGTTATGGTAGCGTTTGCCGTCGGTACCGCGATCGGCGTCAATTCACTGATCGCGAGAAGACTCGGCGCGAAAAAGTTTGACGACGCGAACTGCGCCGCGACCCACGGCGTGCTGCTTGCCGTCCTCAGCTGGCTGCTGTTTGTGGTGATCGGACTGGTCTTTTCGGGCGGATTTATCGCTCTGTTTACCTCCGATAAGGAAATACTGGTGTATGGTAAACAATATCTTTCCATTGTGCTGTGCGTATCGTTCGGAATGATGGTATCAACGATGTGTGAGAAGATTCTCCAGAGCACCGGCAATATGATTATCCCGATGCTGACCCAGCTGCTCGGCGCGGTCATCAACCTGATTTTTGATCCTCTCCTGATTTTCGGCTTATGGATCTTTCCGAAGATGGGCGTGATCGGCGCGGCTGTCGCGACGGTGTTCGGTCAGATCTGCTCGATGATCTTTATCCTGATCATCCTGCGGGTGAAACAGCACGAGGTCAAAATTTCTTTCAAAAATTTCCGGTTCAACAAGATGATTGTCAGGGATATTTACGCCGTAGGCTTTCCCGCGATCATTATGCAGAGCATCGGCTCGGTGATGGTTTCCGGTATCAACGCGATCATCTCGATGTCCGGTGTGGAGATCGAACTCGCCGAGACAAATATCAACGCGTTCGGCATCTATTTTAAGCTGCAGAGCTTTGTGTTTATGCCTGTGTTCGGACTCAACCAAGGCGTTTCTCCGATCATCGGCTACAACTTCGGCGCGAGAAACAAAAAGCGGATGTTCTCGGCGTTTCGATGGGGCTTGCTGATCGCAGTGATTATTATGACAGCGGGTCTGTTATTATTCCAGATCGCCCCCGGATGGCTTATCTCGCTCTTTGAGGCGGACGCCACCCCGCTTGAGAACAGCTCTCTGATGGAGGTCGGCATACCGGTGCTGAGAATCATCAGTATCGCCTTTGTCTTTGCCGCGGCAGGCATTATGTTTTCTGCGCTGTTTCAGGCGATCGGCTACGGCTTTTATTCGATGATCATGTCTTTTTCCAGACAGCTGGTGGTGCTGCTGCCTGCGGCGTTTCTGCTCTCAAAAATCGACTTGAGCGCGATGTGGTACGCGTTCCCGCTGGCGGAGCTGGGCTCTCTGCTGGTGGCGGGCATCTTCTTTGTGGTATTGCAGAAGAAAGAATTCAGTAAAATGAACTGATAATCTCTTCGTTTTTTGCATAGAATCTATCGGGTGATATGTGTGGAAAACGAAAGAGAGCAAAGAAAAAACGAAATCATCTATGACGAGGGGTTTCACAGCGCTTCTCAGAAGATCGAGAAGGCGGACGAGATCGAGCCCGTTCCGATCGATGAACAGCCGAGAAAGGAAAAAGAGGAAAAATATAAGCCGATGCTCATCACGATTCAGCTTGTGCTGTGTCTGCTGTTGGCGCTGTCGCTCTTTCTGCTGAAGTCGACCGGCTCCGCCTATTATACGCAGTTCAAGGCTTGGTATGACGGCGAGATGAAAAAGACGCTGATTTCCGAAGACGCGTTAGATACCGCGAGATGGGAGGCGATTTTGTCTCCCGCTACCGCTGATGAAGCTGCGCCTGAGAGAGACTGAGATCGTCCTCGGCTATGAGGCGGTCGCGGCGATGACCGCGGCGCTTCTGCTGGATAAAGAGGGACGGCTGGTCTGCTGTTTTCTTGCGGCGATCCTGCACGAGTGCGGACATCTTGTGATGCTGCTGTGCTTTCGCTGTCGCGTCAAAAGCGTCGTTCTGCGGCTGTTTGATGTGAAGCTCGTCGCCGATCCGCCGAAGAACGTCAAAGAAAACGTTCTGATCACGGCGGCGGGGGTGACGGCGAATTTCCTCTTTGCCGCAGTCTGCTTTCCGTTTTCGAAGAAGCTGTGTATCGCCAACTGTGTGATCGGATGCTTCAATCTTCTGCCGATGGAGAGTCTGGACGGCGGGCGGCTGTTGAGCCTTTGGCTGTCCCGCAGACTGTCCGATATCGCGGTGGAAAGAGCGGTGAAAATCCTCACCTTTGTTCTACTGACGCCGATATTCTGCGGCGGGATCTTCGTCCTGCTGCGTACGAAATATAACTATTCGCTGTTGGCGGTATCGCTGTATCTGCTGACGGTATTATTCTTGCATTAGGAGCAGTTTATGATCCCGAAGGAAGTTGAAAAATATTTGCTGAAGGTCCAGAAGCCCGGCCGCTATACCGGCGGCGAGATGGGCGCTGTGATCAAAAAGAAAGAGGACGTTGAAGTGCGCTTTGCGTTCTGTTTTCCCGATACCTATGAGATCGGGATGTCCCATCTGGGGATCAAGATATTATACTCGCTGTTCAACGAGGTTCCCTATATCTGGTGCGAGCGTGTGTTCGCTCCGTGGATCGATATGGAAGAAGTGATGCGCGAGCATGATCTGCCGCTCTATGCTTTAGAGTCGGGCGATCCGCTGTGTGATTTCGACTTTATCGGGTTTACCTTACAGTATGAGCTATCCTACAGCAATATCCTCAATATGCTCGCTCTGGGCAACGTTCCGATCCTTTCAAAAGACAGAAAGGGTCTGAAGAATATCGTTGTCGCGGGAGGTCCCAACTGCTGTAACCCTGAGCCGATCACCGATTTTATTGACATCTTCTTCCTCGGCGACGGGGAAGAGGTCGATCTGGAAGTGATGGAGCTGTACCGCGTCTGCCGTAAGGAGAATACGACGAGAGAAGAGTTTCTCCGCCGCGCTTCACAGATCAAGGGCGTATATGTTCCCTCGCTTTATGAGGTGGATTATAACGACGACGGTACCCTGCGTTCGATCACTCCGCGAGACGGCGCTCCCGCTAAGATCGAGAAGCGCGTGATGATGGATATGGACAAGTGTTATTATCCCTCGCGCTTTGTCGTGCCGAATATCGAGATCGTTCACGACCGCGCGGTGGAAGAAATTTTCAGAGGCTGTATCAGAGGCTGCCGCTTTTGCCAGGCGGGATTTCTGTACCGTCCGGTCAGAGAGAAGTCGGTGGACTGCATTAATGAACAGACCCATACATTATGCCGAAACACCGGTTATGATGAGGTTTCTCTCTCGTCGCTGAGCTCTTCCGACTATACGCAGATCGTCCCGCTTTTGACGAAGCTCACCGAGTGGTCGAAGAAGGAGAACGTCAGCCTGTCACTGCCGTCGCTGAGAGTGGACGGCTTTACAGACGATATCCTCGACAAGATCAAATCGGTACGCAAGTCCGGTCTGACCTTCGCGCCTGAGGCGGGTTCCCAGCGGCTGAGAGACGCGATCAACAAGAACGTTTTTGAGGGCGAGCTGATGCACACCTGCTCGGTTGCCTTTGAGGGCGGCTATACGACCGTCAAGCTGTATTTTATGATCGGTCTGCCTACCGAGACCTATGACGACGTAGCGGCGATCGCAGAGCTGGGTCAGAAGGTGGTCAACGCCTACTACGCCTGTGAGAACCGCGCCAAAGGACAGTCGGTGAGAGTGACGATCTCCGCGTCGTCGTTCGTTCCCAAGCCCTTCACGCCTTTCCAGTGGGAGCCGCAGGACACCATGGAAGAGCTGAGAAAGAAACAGCAGCATCTGAAATCCTCGATCACGACTAGAAAGATCACCTATAACTATCACGACTCCGATACTTCGTTCTTAGAGGCGGTGTTTGCGCGCGGCGACAGAAAGCTCAACGCCGTGATGCTCAAAGCCTTTGAGAAAGGTATCCGCTTTGACGGATGGAGCGACTGCTTCTCTTTACAGAAGTGGCTGGAGGTATTTGAAGAATGCGGGATCGATCCCGCGTTTTACGCCAACCGCAAAAGAAGCTTTGAGGAACTTTTGCCGTGGGATCATCTCGACTACGGCATCAAAAAGTCGTTTTTGCAGAGCGAATGCGAAAAGGCATACCGGAGCGAAAGTTCTCCCAATTGCCGCGAAAAATGCTTAGGCTGCGGCGCGGCAAAATACGGCGGAGGTGTATGCTATGAGAAACGTTAGAGTGTTCTTCAAAAAATTTGATGAGTGCAAATACATCTCCCATCTGGACCTCAACCGCGTGATGCTCCGCGCGGTGGGAAAGAGCCGTCTTGACGTCTGGCGTACGGAGGGTTTTAATCAGCACGCGTATATCACCTTCGCGCTGCCGCTGTCGCTGGGCTTTTCCTCCGAGTGCGAGAGTATGGATTTTCGCCTGCTGGACGACGGGATGGATCTGTCGCTGATTCCCGAAATGCTCAACGTCTGCCTGCCCGAGGGGATAAGGGTGTTTGCGTGTGATGAAGCGAAGTACAAGCCCGCCGACATCGACGCGGCATTATACGAGGCGGTATTGACCGCTGATGATATTTCTGCAAAAGAATTATATACTGCGTTCTCGGAACTGCTTGAATCGGACGAGATCCCGGTGGAGAAAAAGACGAAAAAAGGCTTCAAGACCGTCAATCTCAAGGAGTATGTCAGAGCGTATTCACTGCTATTGGATGAGCGCTCGGTTACGCTTTCGATCACCCTGCCCGCAGGTTCCTCTACCAATATCAATCCCACTTTGTTTATCACGGCGCTGGAGAAGAAAACCGGCGCGGAGATTTACTATAATATTTCCAGAAAAGAAATATACACAAAAGAAGGTGTTCCTTTTGCGTAAGCGTTTTGATATTGTTCTGCTTGACGCGGACGAGACGATTTTTGATTTCAAAAAAGCCGAGGCGTATTCCCTGAAAGAGTCGATGGAAGAGTTCGGCTATGAGTTCACCGATGAGCGTCTGAAGCTCTACAGCGAGATCAATCTCGCCTGCTGGAAGGCGATGGAGCGCGGCGAGCTGCAGCGCGGCCGCCTTACCTCTCTGCGCTTTGAGCGATTTTTTGAGGCGATGGGGGAGCGGATCCCCGACTGCGCGGCGTTTCATAACTCCTATATCCACAACCTTGCCGACGCCGGTTTTTTGATCGACGGCGCAGTGGAATTTCTCAAGAAGCTGCACGAGGAATGTAAGATCTACCTTGCCACCAACGGTTTGACGATCGCCCAGCGCGGCAGACTCGGACGTTCTCGGATCCGGCCTTATATCGACGATATTTTTATCTCTGAGGAGATCGGTTTTCAAAAACCCACCAAGGAGTATTTTGAATATATTTTCGACAAACTGGGGATCGTTGATAAGTCGCGCGTGATCATGGTCGGCGATTCTCTGACCTCCGATATGCAGGGGGGCAGAAACGCCGGTATCGCCACCTGCCGCTACTTAGGCGATCATCCTCACGAGGACAGCGATCTGGTGGACTATGAGATCACCTCCTACGACGAGTTCTTTAATATTCTTTATGAGAATAAAGACAACTGATTTGCCAAAACGTATATCTTAAAAAGACCTGTCGGATGTGACAGGTCTTTTGCTATTGTTTAAAGAATAATTGCCCATAGAAACCTATTGTGTTCGGTTTCCTTAAACTGTAGTTTAAGAGTATAGCCCTAAATTATGAACAAAATTTTGAACTAAAACGAAACGGAGCAGTATTGGGACAAAAAGAAAACCCCGATAATGGCTTATACAAGAAAAAATCAGGGAAATTCAAGGGTTGGTGTAGAGTGAGGGATTTGAATTAGCCCCAAGAGGTTGCACGGTCTTTCACCATACGCCGTTTTGTTGGATTTTACGCCATTTCTGCACTTTCGCATTTCATATGATTTCGTTTTGTTTCACGAAAACAAAGGACACATAAAGGTCACAGAAAGCTCAAGCAGCACCGATATCATATCTTGTTTCACTAATGCTATCAATAATGAATAGGTGAAATGAGTTGCTTTCAAGAGTGAGGTAAAGCTATTGTTTTGATAAAAACGAAGAAATAATAACGCCGCAATATTGATGCGATTCTGTTTATCTCCGTGCTTGTGGGATAAATACCGTCACCACCGTACCGCCGCCGTCGCGCGGAGCGATCTCCATTTTTCCCTTGCACATCATTTCGAGCCTTTCGCGGATATTCCCTAAAGCAATATGCGGCTCGTTATTATCATTCAAGCCGAACCCGGGACCTGTATCCTCGACCGTTATTTCGGCTCCTTGTTTATCCTCACGTGTACGAACAGTGATATACAGCGGGTCAAGGTCGGGATCGACGCCGTGCTTGACGGCGTTTTCCACGATGGGCTGCAGGGTCAGCGGCGGCAGTCTAAAGCTCGTGTAAGGCGTATCGAACTCAACAAAAAGTTTTCCTTCAAAGCGTACCTGCTCGACCGCCAAGTAAGCCCTCGTATGTTCCGACTCCTCGGTAAAGGGAATCGTTCCCGCTTTCGCGATCGCCGTGAAATTCTTTCTCAAATAATCGGTAAAATCCAAGGTGACCTGCTGCGCCTTGGGCGCGTTCTGCTTGATCAGATAATAGATGCTCGTCATCGTATTGTAGATGAAGTGCGGGCGCATTTGCAGCACGGCGAGACTTGCTCTCTGATTTGCCAGCTCTTCCTTTTGCTTGATATACCGCTTTCCCTGATCGACAAGCAGCATCAGTTCCATCGCGAGCAGCATGACAGAAACAGGCGCAAGCAAATATACCAATATGAGAATGAATTGAAATTTTGAAAGCTGCTTTCTCCTGCGGATCACCGCGACAAAGCAAACGATCAGGCTGATTGCCGTAAAAAGCAGATAAACCAGTATCAGCCAGCGTTTATGCTCTGTACCGTCCTGCATTGGAACAGCAAAAAGCGTGCGTGTCAGCAGATCTCCGACGGCTGCCGCTACGGATAATCCCCAAAGGATGAGGATCAGCTTCCACAGGAAAGATCGGCGCGGCTCCTGCGAACAGCAGCGAAGGATGTAAAACGTCAGCAGAGGAATGATCGTTGATGAAAACAAAGTGGCGAGAAAATCACACGTTGTTTGAAGCGGTATATTATGCCAATACACAGCTGAAAACCGGCTGATCATACTCGCCGAGGCTTTCAAAATCATATCGGAGAAAAAAGCAACGCAGAACCACCGCCACCGGTTTTCAAGGCCGCGCAGGATCAAAACGACCAATATTCCCAGCACGGCGATCAGCAGGGTATTTGAATCGATCACAGAATCGAAATATGTTGTCCAATCCATCACAGCTGCAGCCCCCTTATCGGAAATCTCAGCCGCGTGAGGTGATTTCGCGCCTGTTCAGCGGAAAGGGGTTTTACGGCAAAGCCGCAGGCGCCGGTATCCCACGCCTCCAGCGCGTAATCGGGATATGCGGTCAGATAGATCACGTTGGTGCGGGGATTGATTTTCAGCAGCTCACGGCACAGTTCAAGCCCGTTAAGCTTGCCCATTTCGATATCGATATAAGCCAAATGTACGCGGTTGGATTTGGCGAATGACAGCGCTTCTGTCGGAGAAGTAAAGCCTGTGACCAAAGCATTGGGAAGCAAATGACCGATCACCGACATACCGCCCTTTAGAATGATACTCTCGTCATCAACCATAATGATGTTTGGTTCCTCTACGGTGTTGTCGATCGTTTCCAATAAAATGTTGATGTCCATATCTAAACATTTGGAGATCCGCAGCAGCAGAACAGCGTCGGGGATCCGCCGTCCCGTCTCCCAGTTTGCTATCGTGGTGCGTTCCACAAACAGCATATCGGCGAGCTGCTGCTGGGACAGCTTTTTTTCAGTTCTGTACTGTTTCAGAGTATCGGCAAAGGAATCCTTCATGTGCTTTTCCTCTCATGGAAGTATACAATATTTATTCTATTATAAGGGATGTGCCTTTGAAATACAACACCATTCCAAAAGAAGATGTCACGCTCTGACACATCTTATTGTCTTATGGCGTATTTATGATAAAATTATAAGGTCAGGTAATAAACAGGAAACTGCTTTATTATTCATAATTACTCAAAGGAGAGAAAAAAACAAATATCGGAAAAGGTGATTTGATGATAAAGAACAAGTATGTGGCATTTTGTATATTCTTAGTATTGTTTTTTGCCCTGTGGCAGCTCCTTGACTTCCTTTACACCACCTTCATTACAAGAATCGGCTATCAGTTTTCGCCGATCATCGATCTGGTCGTTCCGCTTGCCGTGGCGATCACAGTAGGCTGGTTGTTGTTTCTCAGAAATAAAAAGAAGTAATGGTTACGCAAAACAAGCGCCTTGCTCTGTACAGTACGACTATATTCATCTGTTATAGGTAATAAACGTTTCACGTTTTATTATAATTATTTCATTCTAAGGAGAGAAAAATATGAAATTTCCCAATGCTGCAAAAGGCGTGAAAAAAATCTTTAACGCCGAAATCATTTCACTGATCGCCGCCTTGATCGGCGGAGCCGGACTCATTCTGGGTTTGATCGGAGCTTCGAGTGAAACCGACGAGTCCGCCGGTACAACTCTGCTTGCCGTTTCGGGCGCTTTGTTGATCGTTTCCGGTATCGCGCTTTTGGTCGCAGGGATCATGAACATCGTCGGCTTTATTCAGGCGGCAAAGGATGAGGAAGGAATCAAGAGAGCGGTGCTCTGTGCCGTATTCAGCGCTCTGTTTGCATTCGTAGCCGCGTTCTTTGAGAATCAGACCGGCTTCCTCGGCGGTCTGGGCACCGTTTTATCGTCGATTGCCACTGTGTTGAATATGCTGGTTGCGATCTTCGTGATCGGCGGTCTGATGAATCTGTCCGCGAAGTGCAACAGACCCGATATGGTCAAGAGAGGTCATGACATCCTTACAACGATTGTCGTTTCCTACATTATCACTTTTGCCCTCAGCTTATTGATTCGCTTCGGCGCTTATACATCCTCTTTCGGTGCAGGCGTTATCAACTGGCTGTCCGGCCTTTCGGCGCTGTTTACCGTATTCATTTATGTTCTCGAGCTGATCTATCTCGCAAAAGCGAAGAAGATGCTGGCAGAAACCTAACAATCTCTATGACGGCGTTGCCTCGTCTGTCGGGCGCGGTAACGCCTTGTCTGTTTATTACGGAGGTATGAAAATGAAAAGATTACTATCATCTGTCAGTGTGATCCTTGTGCTTGTTATGCTGCTGAGCGTGGCGGCTCCGATGACTGCGTATGCAGCCGGAGACGAGATCACTGTGAAAGACCTTACGGCGCATATCTATAACATGGAAGATACCGAAACGACGCAATGTCTGTTCAAAAGCTCTATGCCCGATATGGCGTTCATCTCTACGGTGGATTTCTTAAAACACATCTATGTTGACGAACCGACCGAAGTAAAGAACGCGGACGGAACCTACACGATCACCAATCCCAAGGGAACAATGGTGATCGACCCCCAACACGATACGCTTCATTTCGATTATTTTGAGGATTTTATCTCGGCTAAGCCAAACGTGGATGGTACCGAAATGGACGTGCCTTATCTCAAGGAGTACGCGCCTGTCAACGAGGGAGAAACAAACGGGCTCGACCTTGACCTTTCGCCTTATAAAATCGATATTATCGAATATGACGGAAAAACCTATTTTCCTGTGTCGTCGATCGGACTCCTTGTCAGTGCGACGTATAATACGGCGGTGTATTGCAATGACGAAATTTATTTTGTCCATTGTGCCGATATCGTGATGGGAAACTGTTATTTCCAAAACTCTGCGCCTTATAATACTCTAAAACGCAGCAAGGATCTGGTCGAGCTGACTTATAACGACCTGTGCTTCGCGGTCGATAAGTTTTACGGCAGACCCGCTCAGGCTGAAATCGCGTCGATGCTCGAAGAAAAAAGCTTTGATGAAATGCTGGACGAGTACAACGACGATACCCGCCGGGCAAAAGAATTGCTTTTATCGGAAAGCACGATTGATTATGTTCTCGGAACGGCTTATCTCGGACAAGTATTCGCCGACGGAGGCCATACAGCGATACATTATCCTGCTGTCTTAGCGTTCCTTACCCCCGGAACCGCTGTATATGATGAGTTAAACAGATTATTCGATGAAGAGGATTTCCGTGACGCAAATGCAGTAAAATATGTGATGAGCAGTCTTAACTCCAGCCAGAAAGCCACCAATATGTCGGAATTCAGAAGCGGTAAATACAAAGATTATGATCTTGTAAAGTCGTGGGATGACCAGTCGGCGTCAAAGCTCTATGTTGCGGGAGATACAGCTGTTTTCGCTTTTAATAAGTTTATTAACGAGGCGGCTTATCATTTCAAATGGTCTCTTGATTATGCACAGGAAAAGGGGATCAAGCGTTTTGTGATAGACCTGTCCTGCAACAGCGGCGGCAACGCGGCAGTCGTTATGTATATCATGGCTATGATCACCAACCAAGACAAAGACAGTTATACAACCTCTTACAGAAATCTTCAGACGCTTACAGGCAACATCACAAGAATCGATTATGATATCGATTTGAATTTAGACGGGGAGATCAACGACCTCGACAAGAGCGTATATTATGATTTTGAATACGCTTTTATCACATCCAATATCTCGTATTCCTGCGGCAATCTGCTTCCCTGCCTCGCAAAAGGCGCGGGCTTCCCGATCCTCGGCGAAAGAAGCGGAGGCGGCGCATGCTCGCTTTTGATCGCGTACACCCCCGAGACGTTTTTCTATACGCTGTCGAGTTATAATAAGTTCATCACCGCAGATGGTAACGATGTTGACAGCGGCGCAGAGCTCGACTATGACCTTACTAAGCGCGTTACCGATGGCGAGGGGAATGAATCGATCGATTATTCCGGTCTTTATGATCTGGAGGATATCAGCCGCAAGATAGATATGTATTACGGCGTGCAATTGCTCGGCGACGCGGACGGCGACGGTATTGTGAGCGTCCTTGACGCGACCGCGATCCAGAAGAAGCTCGCGAGTATCAAGACCGAGTCCTTCAACGAGGACGCTGCCGATGTGGACCGCGACTCAAAGGTGACTATCCTCGACGCAACCTATATCCAAAAACATCTGGCTTCCTTGCCCTGCCCTGAGGGCATCGGCGAGCCGATATAAACAGGTACTATAAGCCATACGAGAATATCAAAAAGCCTGCCACATTGTGACAGGCTTTTCGCTTCGACGTAGAGTGAGTATGTGTTATTAACACGATATAGTTATCTCGTTTGTGAACAGGTACAAATACGATGTCGCAGATATGCGCTCTCCTTAAAAATGATTCACTGAATCATTTTTACCTTCGGATCGCAGCGACTGCGCGCTTTATCCTCGGCACAGTCGCCTTCAAATCCCTCACCCTGCGCTGTGCAGATAAAACGAAGGCGCTGTGAAGAAACGAAGCTAAAAGCTTCCGACTTCACAGCGCCCTCTTTTTTGCAGCAGTTATGTGGAAAAATGTTGAAAAAACCGTACACTTCCCCTTACCCCAAAAGAACAGCTCTTTGAATGTCACGCAGCCT
>JAFRCW010000012.1 GCA_017404145.1 Ruminococcus sp.
AATCTTCCTTGCTTTGGTGTATAATTGATTTCGGTGTTATTGTTCACAAACTTATTATACCACAACAGGCACATAACCGTCTATGCTTTCGGTTATGTGCCTGTCTGTTTTTTGGGGGACTGTTTTTTCACAGCCCCTTTTCTTTATGTATAATACTGGTTTCTAATAAAACTGCTTAACATCTGTTTGCGACTAATTCCGTATAACTTTGTTGGACTCTGGTATAAACACCTCCCCGATCAGCCAATAATAATGGCAGACAGGGAGGCGTTTGATGCAATATAACAAAGTCGAAATCTGCGGTGTGAATACCAACTCTCTTAAGGTGCTGACAGAGGAAGAAAAGAAGAAACTGATCCAAACCATTCACAACGGATCAAAAGCGGAACGCAGGAAAGCCAGAGAAGAAATGATCAACGGGAATCTCAAGCTCGTCTTATCTGTGATCCAGCGCTTTGCCGGCAGGGGAGAGAATCTTGACGATCTTTTTCAGGTCGGCGTGATCGGGCTGATCAAAGCGATCGACAATTTCGATCCGTCTCTGGATGTTCGCTTTTCTACCTACGGTGTGCCGATGGTGTGCGGAGAGTTGAGACGCTATCTCAGAGACAACAACACGATCCGTGTTTCCCGATCACTTCGAGATACCGCGTATCACGCGATGCAGGTCAAAGAGGAATTGACCAACAAAAACGGGAAAGAGCCCTCTGTGGAAGAGATCGCCGCAAAAATGGGCGTGGATAAGGAACAGGTCGTGATGGCGTTAGAGGCGATCGTTGAGCCGGTCTCGCTCTATGAACCCGTATTCAGCGAAGGAACAGACGCGATCTATGTGATGGATCAGGTAGGGGATTCCACCGACGACAGCGACTGGCTGGATGAGATCGCCATCAAAGAAGCGATCAAAAACCTTTCCGACAGAGAGAAGAAGATTCTGAATCTCAGATACTTCAAAGGCAAGACCCAGATGGAGGTTGCCGACGAGATCGGAATCTCGCAGGCGCAGGTCAGCCGCATCGAAAAAGGCGCGATCGACAGCATTAAAAGGGAGTTGTAACCGCGGTAGGGGTTGCCGTATCGAATCAACGGACTCTGCGATAACAATTTGAATACGACACCAAATAGGCAGCCTTCCGATCGGGAAAGCTGCCTTTCAACATTTGATGTTTATTATGCTTATTGAAATAAAAGCGTGTTGCTTTGAAACTTCCGGTGTCAGAACTCTCCGCCGAAATTGTCAAGGGAGTCGATAACGACGACACAATTTGGCTTGACATTCTGCATGACGATCTTCATCTGATTTTCGGGGATCGCGACACAGCCGCCGGTGAAGGGCTTGCTAGGCCCGAGACAATGCAGAAAGATAGCGGAACCTGCGTCGGGCTTGCACTCGGCGTTGTAGCTGATGTTCAGACAGTACTGGTACTGGCGGGTGTAGTCGATAATGTGCTCGGAATCGTCCTTGTTAAGATCGGGATAATTCCTGATGTCGACCATTTTGTTATACTGCATACCGTCTCGGGTGTCTCCCGACCAGTAGTTGTTTTCATCGACCTTGGTGTAGGGGATAGCGCAGCCGGGGTCGTCGGCGATACCGAACGCTGCATTGAAGCTGAATGTTCCGACGGGAGTCTTGCCGTCGCCTTCTTTGGTTTTTCCGAGACCGTTTTTACCGATGTAACCGGGAGTGGACATGATCATCTGCCACTTGCCGTCTTTATCTTTCTCGTGCATTGATACCCATGCGGTAGTCTGATCGTAAGCGGCTACCACAAAGAGCTGGTCGGCGTCTTTTGCGGCGTCGAGCTTGGTTACCCAGTCGGGAGATTCGCCCAGCATCGCGGTGGTTGAGACATCCGAGGAGGTATCGGCTTTATCGCTTGTCAGGGCGCTCGCGCCAGTTATCGTAAACGCTCCGACAGAGAATACGGTGACGAGGGAGAGAATCCCTGCGATGATTCTGTTTTTGATCGTGTGTTTTCTTTCTCTTGTATTAGTCATTGTAATCACTCCTTTATTTTAATCTGAGCCGTTCGCTTTTATTTTGGCTCTTTCTTGATTGCAACACCAATATAACACAAATCATCTTCATTGCCTATATGCAAAACACTCCCGATCTGTAGCCTATTTTACATTTGAACAGGGATCTGTAGCCTAATTAACAGATCGGGGAAAGATTGTAAACGAAACTTGATAACACAGGATAATTATGATAATATAGGTTGGAAAAGGAAGTGATGACATGGCGGATAAGAAAACCGACCGCAGAACGATAAAAACCCGCAAAGCGATCTTTAAGGCGCTCGCAGAGCTGTTGTGTGACAAAGAGTTGAGGAATATTACCATTCAGGAATTGTCTGAGAAAGCTGATATCCACCGCGTCACTATATACAAGCACTTTTTGGATATCTACGACATCTATGACCGGCTCGAAAATGAGATCCTCAGCGAGCTTGGTTTGCTGATCACGGAGTACGGCGCGAAAACGACTTTTGAGGTTTACGCTGTCGTTTTTCAATACATCAAGGAGAACCCAATCTATTTTAAGATGATATTCAGTCCTCACTGTTCCTCAGAGCTGTACTGGAAGGTGCAAAAAATGGTGGAGGGGCTCAACCGCTTTTTGTGGTCGGAGAGCTTTGATGTAGATATGAACGACAGCAGGGTCGACTGCGCGATCCGCTATCATTCCAACGGCGTACTCTCGATCGTTGGCGGATGGGTGCAGAGCGGCTTTGCGCAGCCCGAAACATTCATCATCGATATGCTGCAGGGCTTGGACAAAAGTACGCAGGATTATTTGTCGTCGCTACTCAAATCATAATACGATTTACGGCGATTGCGAAGGTCGCCGTTGGTATTATCGGGCTGAAGTTGCAGAAAAAAGTTGTTATAATTCTAATTCAGAAAATTATTTGCTGTATGATTCGGTATTATATAATCAATTATTTTGAAAGGTTGGTAAGAAAATGAAAATCGGATGTGTTAAAGAAATTAAAAACAACGAGTTCCGCGTAGGCTTGACTCCTGACAATGTTTCTGCTTATGTGGCGGCAGGACATCATGTTTATATCGAAAAGGGCGCCGGTGTAGGATCCGGCTTTTCTGATACCGAGTATGTTGAGGCGGGCGCTTCGCTGATCGACAACGCTCAGGACGTATGGAATCTTGTCGATATGATGGTCAAGGTCAAGGAACCGCTGGAGGAAGAGTACGCGTATTTCCGTGAGGGACTCATCCTCTATACATATCTGCATCTTGCGGCAGACAGAAAGCAGACCGAGGCGCTGCTCAACGGTAAGGTGAAGGCAGTCGCATACGAGACCCTGCAGGAGAGAGACCGGTCTCTGCCTCTTTTGGCTCCCATGTCTCAGATCGCCGGCCGTCTTTCGATTCAGGAAGGCGCAAAGTATCTGGAGAAGCGTTTCGGCGGCGAAGGCATCCTTCTCGCAGGCGTACCCGGTACTCCCAAGGCAAATGTTGTGATCCTCGGCGGCGGTACGGTGGGTATGAACGCCTGCAAGATCGCTGTCGGTATGGGCGCTAACGTGACGATCCTTGATATCAGTCTCAAGCGTTTAGAAGAGCTGGATAACCTCTTCGGTTCACAGATCCAGACGCTCGTCAGCAACGACAGCAACGTGGAACGCGCGCTGAAAGACGCCGATCTGGTGATCGGCTCCGTTTTGATCCCCGGCGCTTCCACCCCGAAGCTGTTCAAGAAGAAATATCTGTCCGAGATGAAGAACGGCGCCGTGTTTGTTGACGTTGCGATCGATCAGGGAGGCTGCGGCGAGACCAGCCGTGTTACCACTCACGATGATCCCGTATATATCGAGGATGGCGTGGTTCACTACTGTGTCGGTAATATGCCCGGCGCTGTGCCGAGAACCAGCACCATCGCATTAACGAACGCTACCCTGCGCTACGGTCTTGAGATCGCCGCAAACGGTCTGGAAGAGGCGTGCAAAAAGAACGACGTCATTTGTTCCGGCGTGAACTGCTATCTGGGCAAGCTCACCAACGAGAAGGTCGCTCAGGCGCATGGCTGTGACTGGACGGATCTGTGTTCCATAATTGGATAAATCATTATCACTCAGAAGCAAAAAGAAAAGCTCTCCGATCAGGAGAGCTTTTTGTATACAGCGAGATTTTATTCCGCGTCTTTCTTTGTCTTGATCACCAGTGTGTAGATACCTGCCGCAAGAGCGCCGCCTACTAAGGGAGCTAAGATGAAGACCCACAGAGAGGACAGAGCGTCGCCGCCTGCGAAGATAGCGGGGCCGAAGGAACGCGCGGGGTTGACGGAGGTGCCGGTGAAGTGGATGCCGAAGATATGTACCAGTGTCAGTGTGAAACCGATCACGAGACCGGCGCATTTCTCATATTTTTTCTTGGAGGTAACGCCGAGGATGACGAGAACGAATACGCAGGTGAGGATCACTTCGATGATCAGAGATTTCACGATGTCGCCGTTGAACAGACCGTTCTGACCGAGGCTGGAGAAGTCGCCGGTCAAGAAGCCTAAGACAGCCGCGCCCGCGGTAGCGCCCGCGAACTGAGCGATAATATAAACGAAGAATTCTTTGATGTTCATACCGCCTGTGAGCAGAACGCCCAGAGAAACAGCGGGATTGATGTGGCAGCCGGATACGTTGCCGATGGAATACGCCATCGCGACGATAACCAGACCAAACGCCAAAGCGGTCAGGATATAACCGATGCTGACCGGATCAGAGCTGCAGCCGGTTACAACCGCTGCTCCGCAAGCGAACAGTACCAGCACGAACGTGCCGATGAATTCAGCAAAAAACTTTTTTACCATTTTCTACTCTCCTTAATAAAATAGTTTCAGGATCATTTTCCCAAAACTATTTTAGCAAAGCATTATGAAAATTGCAACAGAAAACACACAAAAACAGGTTAAAATATTGTAACATTATACAGTGATCAGACCCGTGTATCCCGCTACGATCCCCAGCGCCGCCGAGATCCCGATGATCAGGATCGGGTTGAGCTTTTTGTATAACAGCAAAAACAGCATTACTGCAAAAACGCCCAGAGAGAACCAGAAGTTCGCGGTTGTCAGGGCGGAGGATACGATCATAGAAAAATCCAATCCCTGCGGGATCAGTACCGAAGCGCCGACAGAGATAACGGTAGCGGCGATCAGTCCGACAACCGTTGATTTCAGCCCCAGCATCACGCCTTTTACGATAAAGCTCTTCTTGAACTTCTCGTAACACTTTGCGATAATGAGGATCACAATAAACGGCGGCAGAACCAGCCCCAGCGTAGCGCAGAAAGATCCGAACAGCCCTCCGACCTCTGAGCCGACATAGGTGGACATATTGACGGCAAACGCGCCCGGCGTCGATTCCGAAACCGCGATGAAGTCGACCAGCTCTTCCATCGTCATCCAGCCGTTGCGGATCACGGTTTCTTCAATGAAAGGAATCATCGCGTAGCCGCCGCCGAAGGTCAGCGCGCCCATCTTAAAGAATTCGAAGAAAAGCAGCAGATACGTCATACGAGATCTTTCCCTGCCTTTCTCGCGATGAACGCGGCGCACAGTCCGACGATCGCCGCGCCGAGTATCACGAAAATCACATTCGCCGAGAAGATGACGATCGCCGCGAACGACAGCGCCATGATGAGATACGCGACAATATTCTTAGGCGATTTCTTGAACATAGAAATAACTGCTTTGACCAGCAGCGCCAGCACGCCCGCGCGGATACCGAGGAACGCGTACTGTATCACCTTGATCTCCTCAAACTGTCTGAGGAAAAGAGAAATCAGGTAGATGATGACAAAGGACGGCAGCACGGCGCCCACCGTAGAACAGAACGCACCGAATACACCCGCTACCTTATATCCGATAAAGGTAGCGGCGCAGATCGCGATCGGTCCCGGCGTAGATTCGGAGATCGCGACTACCTCTATCAGGTCGTCGCCCGAAATCCATTCCTTTTTTACGGTAATCTCATTCTCAATGATAGGGATCATCGCGTAGCCGCCGCCGAAGGTGACAACGCCGATTTTCATAAATGTCAGAAAGAGCTGTAAGCACAGCTTGAGTTTTTGTTTCATATAGCACCATTCGGCTCCCTTTGGGAAAGGGAGCTGTCGCCGTAGGGCGACTGAGGGATTGTATCAAATGTTCGAACGAAGCGAGTGACCTTTACATTTCATAATTCATATTTCATTTTTCATAATCAATTTTGTTTCTCCACGATCTTATAATCGTCAGAGAACCTGAAATATGCGCAGTTATCGATCGAGGACGACATAAACCGCGCGAGATCATCCTCGTCGAGATTGACCTCACATTCATAGCACCCGTAGTATTCATTATAGTTGTAATATGCGCAGAATTCACAGCTTTTTGAACTCATATCTCATCACCGAGAAAATTATACCAATTATTCGCAATTTTTTCAACACAATTCTCAAAAACTGTTGCAATTGTTGTAAAAATTCGATATACTATTTCTAATGTGTGGCAGAGTTTTCTGCGCAAATAACTTTAGGAGATGAAATTATGAAGATCACCAACGATATCAAGTATGTCGGCGTAAACGACCATGATGTAGATCTGTTTGAAGGTCAGTATATTGTGCCTAACGGTATGGCGTACAATTCCTATGTCATTATGGATGAAAAGGTTTGCGTAATGGACACCGTTGACCGCCGTTTCGGTTCTCAGTGGATCGCAAACATCAAGAACATCTTGGGCGACAGACAGCCCGACTACCTGATGGTTCAGCATATGGAGCCCGATCACTCCGCTAATATTGACAATTTCCTGAAAGAATATCCCAAGGCTACGATCGTATCCTCTCAGAAAGCGTTTGTGATGATGGGCAACTTCTTCGGAACCCAGTATGAGGACAGGAGGATCGTCGTCAAGGAAGGCGATCAGCTGACGCTTGGCAAGCACACCCTCAACTTTGTCGGCGCGCCGATGGTTCACTGGCCCGAGGTGCTGATGACCTATGATTCTACCGATAAGGTTCTCTTTGCTGCTGACGGCTTCGGCAAGTTCGGGGCTCTGGATGTAGAAGAAGACTGGGCATGTGAAGCAAGACGCTATTACATCGGTATCGTCGGAAAATACGGCGCTCAGGTACAGGCGGTTCTCAAAAAGGCGGCAGGTCTGGATATTCAGATCATCTGTCCTCTGCACGGTCCTGTATTGACCGAGAACCTCGGTTATTATCTCAATCTCTATAACACTTGGTCGTCCTACGGCGTTGAGACCGACGGTATTATGATCGCTTATACCTCTGTTTACGGCAACACCAAGAAGGCGGTCGAGCTGCTCGCCGACAAGCTGCGCGCCAACGGCTGTCCCAAGGTCGTCGTCAACGACCTTGCTCGTGAGGATATGGCGGAGTGTGTGGAGGACGCGTTCCGTTACGGCAAGATCGTTCTCGCCACCACTACCTACAACGCGGATATCTTCCCGTTTATGAAAGAGTTCATCCATCACCTCACCGAGCGCAACTTCCAGAACAGACACGTCGGCTTTATCGAGAACGGTTCATGGGCTCCTATGGCGGAGAAAACCATGAGAAAGATGCTCGAGGGCTGCAAGAATATTTCTTATACAGAAAATAACGTTCATATCAAGTCCGCTGTCAACGACAAGAACCTTGAAGAGATCGATGCGCTCGCCTTAGAACTGACCAAGGATTATCTTGCCAAGCAGGACGAGACCGCCGACAAGAACGACCTCACCGCGCTGTTCAAGATCGGATACGGTCTGTATGTCGTGACCGCGAAGGACGGCGATAAGGATAACGGCTGTATCGTCAACACCGTTTCTCAGGTCACCAACACGCCCAACCGCATCGCAGTCTGCATCAACAAAAATAACCTCACCCACGATATGGTGAAAAAGACCGGTATGATGAACGTCAACTGTCTGTCCACCGAGGCTCCGTTCTCCGTATTCGAGCGTTATGGCTTCCGGTCCGGCAGAGACGCGGACAAGCTCGCGGGAGAGGATTTCCTGCGTTCCGATAACGGCGTTGCGTTCTTAGGCAAATACATCAACTCCTTTATGTCGCTGAAGGTGGAGAGTGAAGTCGATCTCGACACCCATACGATGTTCATCTGCACCGTTGCTGAGGCGCGTGTGATCACCGACGTTGAGACGATGACCTATACCTACTACCAGAACTATGTCAAGCCGAAGCCCGCTGTTGAGGGCAAGAAGGGCTGGGTCTGCAAGATCTGCGGCTACATTTATGAAGGCGAAGATATCCCCGATGACTTCATCTGCCCGTTGTGCAAGCACGGCGTTGCCGACTTTGAACCGATCGGTTAATGCAATTCATAATTCATAATGCATAATTCATAATGAAACCGTAGGGAACGATGCCCACATCGTTCCCAATCCCTGCAATTCTATCAACTTTTGGCGGACATCCCGCCCACTATAAAATCAAAAAAGGAGAACAATTATGAAGTACATCTGTGACGTATGCGGATATGTTTACGACCCCGAGGAGAACGACGGCGTAGCTTTTGAGGATCTTCCCGATGACTACGAGTGTCCTCTCTGCGGCGTAGGCAAAGACAGCTTCTCACCCGCTGAATAATCCATTGAAAAAAGGGGCTGTGAAAAAACAGTCCCCCAAAAAACAGACAGGCACACAACCGAAAGCATAGACGGTTATGTGCCTGTTGTGGTATAATAAGTTTGTGAACAATAACACCGAAATCAATTATACACCAAAGCAAGGAAGATTTCCAGTATTTATTTCAGATTTGTTAGAAATATCTGATCCGGTAATAG
>JAFRCW010000013.1 GCA_017404145.1 Ruminococcus sp.
CCACCATCACCACCATCATCACGATTCTTCCATGCATTCCGGCAAAACCAAAAATAACAATACCGGTGAGGCAAAAGCAGAGGCGATGGACGGCTATGTGTTCAAAACGCCTTCCAGAAAAAGACATCGGAGCAAGAGAAGAAGAAAAAGCCTTGCGGTAAGGATTGTTTTGATCGTTTTGGCAGTGATTCTGGGTATCGTGATCGTTTCCGGAGCGACCTTTTTGATTCTGCGGCAGATCGGCGAAAGCCAGATGCACAACTATGAGGAAATTGAGATCGTTATTCCCGAGGACAGCGCAGAAGTCGTCTCCGATGAAGTGGAGGTTCTCAACGAAGGAAAGGTGATCCACTACAACGGAGACACCTATGAGCTCAACGAAAAGGTGGCTTCCGTAGTGATGATCGGCGTTGATCAGAATATCGAGGAAGACAACGCGATGATGAGCGACGCGATCTATATTATGGCGATCGATTCAAATAGCGGCCGCGTCAGTATGATTTCTGTCTCCAGAGATACGATGACCGATATCGACGTGTATTCCGCAGAGGGCAGCTTTATTGATACGGAAGTAATGCAGCTGTCCTATGCCTATTCCTTTGCGGGAGACGGCAAGAACGGCGCAGAGAATACCACCGCGGCGCTTTCCAAGCTGTTCTTCGGTATGCCTTTTAAGAATTACTTTGCGATGGATATGGACGCTCTTGTGACACTCAACGACGCGATCGGCGGCGTGACGCTGACGCCGACGATGACCTTTACCTCTCCGATCGACGGTTCCGTCATACAGGAAGGCGAAAGCGTTACTCTGTTCGGCAAAGAAGCGGAAAGATACGTTCGCTCCAGAGATATGTCCGAGCTCGAATCCAACAACGACAGAATGGCGCGCCAGATCCAGTATATTCAGGCGTTTCTGGATTCTGCGATCCCTGCCGCAAGAGCGGATATCTCCGTTGTGCCCGATCTGTACAATACGATCCGGGCAAACTCCGAAACTTCGCTGACGGTGCCGCAGATGACCTATCTGGCGTCATCCGCCCTGTCGCTGATTTCCGATTCCTCCGGGATTGAGTACAGGAGCATTGACGGCGAAATGAAAGCGGGCGAACACGCGGAGTTTTATCCCTCCGACCAATCGGTCTTAGAGCTGATGCTGGATGTGTTCTACACGAAGAAATAAGAACGAAGAAATAAGAAATAAGAACTGCGGGAGGGCTCTGCCCTCACCCGATTGATTTGGTGAATGATGAAAGGTGAATGGTGAATGGTTGCGGGCGGACGCTGTCCGCACCTGATTCCTATAGTGCAAATTGTAAAGCTGGAGTTTCTATATGAAGCTCCAGCTTTTTCTATATGTTATTCTTTATATGTTCGAGCGAAGTGAGTAACCATAATTCTTCACCCTTCACCCTTCACCTTTCACTCTTCACTCGTTTCGGTATCTGCGCGATGATGATTGCGGCGAACATGATCGCACAGCCGAGGATCTCCCTGCCCTTGAGCTGTTCTGAGGCAATGATCGCTCCGCCCAAGGCGGCAAAGACCGATTCCATACTCATCAGGATGGAGGAGACGGTAGGGGAGTCGGAGTATTTCTGTCCGACGATCTGCAGCGTGTAGCCGACGCCGCTGGACAGCACCGCCAGATACAGGATCGGCGCCCAGCTATTAAGCAAAGCCTCATAGTCAAAGCCCTCAAAAATCAGCATCAGGATCGACGACAGAATACCGCAGACGAAAAACTGCAGAGAGGACAGCTTGATGGGATCTACACGGTCGATATAATGATCCACACAGAGGATCTGTACCGCGAAGGACATCCCGCACAGCGTCATCAGGATGTCGCCGGTATAGAGCGCGTCGATTCCGCCCGAAAGACACAGAAAGTAGAGTCCGACTGTCGCGAGCAGTACGGCGATGACGATCATCAGGCTCGGCTTCTTTTTCAGGAAAAGTCCGAAGATCGGGACAAAGACGATGTATAATGCGGTGATAAATCCCGCTCTGCCCGAGACCGCCGCTTCGGGAGGATACATCGAGATGGCAAACTGCTGCAGGTTGACGGATATACACAGGAAAAGTCCGCATAATAATCCTGCTTTGATCAGATTGCTTCTGTCGGTTTTTGTCGGTTCAAAGTACGGCTTGCCCTGCTTTTTTCTGAGTACCAGCGCCAAGGGAACTAAGACGGCGGATGCGATCAGCGAGCGAGAAGCGTTGATGGTGAACGAGCCTAAGGTCTCGCTCGCTTTGTCCTGCGCGACAAAGGCGACGCCCCAGATCATTGCCGCCAGCAGCAGCGCCGCCGCGGAAAGAATTCTGTTTTTCTTCATAATACCACTCCAAAACGTGTTTATCGTACCGCAAAAGCGGGATTTTGTCAATCGATTTCTGATCCGGAGAAGGAATCCCGATTTTCTTGTCAAATAATGTTGAAAAACACGATATGTTGTGGTATGATGGAAATGTATTTTGGGTCAGCCCCATGATGTGGAGGACTGTTATGAAAAAGTTTATCATCATTTCTACGATATTGATACTCCTCGCGGGAGGAGCGTTCGGCTACTCTCTGTATCACTATTTAGGGATTATGCAGGCGGAAAAGGCGCTGGCGGATGCCGAGGCGGCAACTGCAGAGACACAGCAGGAGCAGGAAGAGGCGGCTACCGAGGCGGAAAATCTTTCGCAGACCGCTTCTGCGGGCGGTATCTTCTCAGCCTATGAGCAGAACGCCAAGGACTATGTCCAGAATCTTTCCACCGAGCAGATGGTGGGTCAGCTTCTCCTGGGCGTATGCTCCGATACGGACGACGCCAAGACGGATATCACCCGCTATTCTCTGGGCGGCTTCTTGTTTACCGATTCAAACTTCTATGATATGGGAGAGGGCGAGGTGAAAGATTTCGTCAGCTCCGTGAAAGAGGCGGCGAAGATCGCGCCGATCTGTGCGGTACGCGAAGAGGGCGGCTACAATACCACCTTCCCGCAGATGGGATGGAGTTCTCCGAGAAACTACTATGAATCCGGCGGTATGGATGCGGTCAAGACCGCAGAAAACGAAAAGGCAGAAACGCTTGCTTCGATGGGCTTCAACCTTAATCTGGCTCCTGTGGTGGATATGCCCGAGGACTATAACCAGATCATGTACTCCCGCTCTCTGTCCTCCGATCCGAACACCGTTTCGGCATACGCGGACTA
This sequence comes from Ruminococcus sp., assembly GCA_017404145.1. Taxonomy (GTDB): domain Bacteria; phylum Bacillota; class Clostridia; order Oscillospirales; family Acutalibacteraceae; genus Ruminococcoides. The sequence goes on from JAFRCW010000013.1 coordinate 3,199, forward strand.
TGTGACCAAGACCTCTCAGGGCAAGGGCGTTTCCGTCGCCTTGAAGCATTTTCCCGGTTACGGCACCATTCCCGATACCACCGACAGCATCGTCGTCGATACCCGTGACGCAAAGACGATCATGGATAACGACTCCAAACCCTTCAAGACCGGCATCAACGCGGGCGCTCACTTTGTGATGGTTTCGAACGTGGTCGTACAGAATATGGATTCCGGTCACACGGCGGCGCTGTCTTCGACGATCCATTCGGTGCTCAGAGAAGAAATGGGCTTTACCGGCGTGATCATTACCGACACCCTTGACGAGACGGATTATTCCGATTATTCCGACGGTCACAAGACAGCGGTGCAGGCGATCCTCGCGGGCAACGATATGATGATCGTCAAGGATTACGAGACCGCGTATACGGATATCCTCGCGGCAGTCAACGACGGCACGATCAGCAAGGATATCCTGACCTCCAAATGTGAGAAGGTCATCGCGTATAAATATGCGAACGGACTAATGAGCTAAATTCGGTATTTTGTCATTGCGAGCCCTTTAGGGCGTGGCAATCCCCCTGTCATTACTGTTAGTTTCAAAATTCACCGAAACCGACAGCAATCACAAGGGGATTCTTCGTTTGATGATACAGAACGCAACAATTTTCACTCCTTCGGGGTATTATAGATGAAAACGTTTTCAATACTGACGGATCAGGAATCAGTATCAGCGAAAAGGACGGTGAGAACATGACGGACAGCGAGTTTGAGAGCTATGCGCGGCGCTACAGTGACACGATATTCCGGGTAGCGCTGAACATCCTCAAAAACAAAGAGGACAGTGAAGACGCGCTCCAGAACACTCTGATCCGCTTTTATAAAAGCTCTCACAAGCTCAGTGGGGAGGAGCACATCAAGGCGTGGCTGATCCGTGTCGCCCAGAACGAGGCAAAGCGTATTTTCCGTAAAAACCGCAGATGCGATACCTCTTCCTTAGGAGAATGGGTCGGCGAGGCGTTCTCTGACGATTTGGAGAAGAAGGAACTGTTTCTCTCTTTGATGAGTCTCGACGAGAAGTACTCCACCGCGCTCTATCTTCATTATTATGAGGGCTACAAGACCGAGGAAATCGCGAAGATGACGTCCGCTTCTCCCTCTACCGTCCGCTCGCGGCTCTCCCGCGGCAGGGAGCTGCTGAAAAATCTACTTTCGGAGGACGACTATGAATCAGATTAAAGAAGTATACAGCCGTATCACCGTCGATGACTCGGTGGTGGATGCGGCGATCAAAAACGCAAAACAGCAGAAGATCACTCGCTTTTCCGCCGGCAGGATCATATCGTTCGCGGCGAGCTTTGCGGTGGTCATCTTAGCGGCGGGATTGGTGATCTTTCTCTTACAGACGAAAAATGTTGATATGACTTCGCGAACAGCGGATGCCGGCGCGGCGGATGATATCGTTGTATTGGAAGAAGAAGCCCCTGACGACGGCGCTAAGACAGGCAGCGCGGGCGGTTCTTCCAAAAGCGCGGAAGCGGTAATGAGTTATCTCAGCGAGGAGGTTCCCGCGCTGGGCGCGACCGAGATCCGCAGCGGCAGAACGGATCTGACGGTGACCTATCACGTGTCGAAAGATGAATCATATGATCCCGCAGAGATCACCCTCAGCGTGTTTGACGCGAACGGAGCAGAGGCACGGCCGGTCGCGGGAGAAGACATCCTGTCTGAGGACGGCGGCGTATTCATCACCGAGCGCTTTTCTCCTGTTGACGGCGACCGCCTGACACTAAAGTATTATGACGGCGGTATGCTGATCAAAGAGGAAGAGATCATCCTGACATAAGAAAAACATATTTAAGGGAGGCGCGCTGTTGCGGTGACGCCTCCCTTTTTTGTTGATGTATTCTATTGTTGCAAATAGAATCACAACGTGATATCATATATCTGTTAGCGAATATCCACAATTGAATCGTTTTTTTAGCACGAATTATCAATTGCGAATACCAAGGAGGATAACTATGCTGAATCAACACCATCATCCTGCAAAGAAATTCCTGATAAAAACCATATCGACGGCGCTCGCGCTGACGATACTTTTGAGTATGGTTGTCATCGGGGATTTTTTTGTTGTGAAAATATCTGCCGTCGAGACTTATCAGGACGGCGATTACAGCTTTGTCGTGCTCGACGACGGCACCGCTCAGATCACGAAGTACAGCGGCGCCGAAGAAGAACTCACCGTGCCCGCTTATCTGGGGGCGGCGGTTCCCGTCACCCAGATCGGCAGCCGTGCTTTTGAAAACAATGATCAGATCAAAAAGCTGATGTTTTCCGAAGGCATCACTACGGTCGGCAGCTACGCGTTCCAAAAATGCGTCAGCATTGAGGAGGTCTACTTCTCCTCTACCGTCACCGATATTGGCAGCTACGCTTTTAACGGATGTAAGAGCCTGACCGCTATCGATATTCCTGCTAATGTCAAGACGACCGGCGACTACGCCTTTGGCTCCTGTACGGCGCTCTCCGTGATCGTTCTCCACGAAGGTCTCGAGAAAATGGGCTACCACTTCTTAGCGGGCACAGCGGTAACAAGCGTCTATATCCCGACGACCGTTACCAAATCGGACGAGCCTTTCGCTCAGGCGAGCAGTCTGCTCGGCGTGACTTTCGGCGAAGGGATCACCGCTATCCCCGACGATATGTTTGAGGAGTGCAATACGCTCTCTACCGTTCAGATCCCCTCAACAGTGACCGCGATCGGAAAAGACGCTTTTGCCAGTATGGCGTCATTGGAGTCGATCGTGATCCCCGATAACGTGACCGAACTGGGAAAAAATACATTTTATCAGTGCAAGAATCTCTCTTTAGTTACGATCGGATCGGGCGTTTCAAAGCTTCCCGACTATGCTTTCGCCGGTTGTAAAGGATTGACCGCGGTTGATATCCCCGCTACCGTTACCGAACTGGGCTATGACGTTTTCAATAACTGCTCTAATCTGACGAGCGTTACCCTGCACGAGGGACTCTCTAACTTAGGCAACTACGCCTTCGCAAGATCCGGACTGACGGAAATCACGATTCCCGCCTCCGTCACCAAGGGCAGCTTCCCGTTCGACGGATGCGATAATCTCAAGACCGTCCGTTTCGCCGAAGGCGCGACGACCATTCTGACCGGTATGTTCTATCAATCCGGTATCGAGAGCATCGATATCCCCGAGGGTGTGGAGACGGTGTCAGAGATGGCGTTTGAATACTGCACAAATCTTACCGACGTGACCTTCCCCGCTACGCTCAAAACGATTGAGAGCAAGGCTTTTATGGGCTGTACCGCGCTCGAGGAGATCGATATCCCCTCGAATGTCGAGGAGATCTGCGCCAGTGCGTTTTATCTTGATTCCGCTCTTTCGACCTGCACCCTGCACGAGGGCTTGCAGAAGATCGGCGACGACGCTTTCCGCGGCGCCGTGTTTAGCTCGGTCTATATTCCGATATCTCTGACCTCTGTGAGCAATCCGTTCCGGTTTTCCGGTATCACCGACGTTACCTTTGCCGACGGGATCACCGAGCTGCCCAGGAGCCTGTTCAACGGAGCAGAAAAGCTCACCGAGATCACGATTCCCGCTACAGTCACCAAGATCGGCGACCGCTGCTTCTCTGACACGAATCTCGAGTCGGTCGTGATCCCCGATAATGTGACGTCACTCGGTCAATACGCTTTTTCCGACTGTGACAACCTCTATGCCGTTGAGATCGGCACGGGTATCACAAGGCTGCCGCTTTCTTGCTTCTCCGACTGCGACGTGCTGCAGAATGTGATCATCCCCGATACCGTTACCTCTATGGAATACGGTGTTTTTGCCGGATCGGGACTGTGCTATCAGAAGCTGCCCGATTCGATCACATCCATCCCCGGCGGAGCCTTCAACGGCTGTAAGGACCTGCTCGAGGTTGAGTGCTCCGACGAGCTGACCGCCATCGGCGACAGCGCGTTCAAGGGCTGTTTGAGCTTTACCACATTGAACTCTGCCGCAGAGCAGCCGAGCTTCTACGCCAACTCCTTTGAGAACTGTCCGAAGTTCAGGGATCAGAGATTCCGCGTCTTTGAATTTGAGAACACCGGTATTGAGGCGACCTCCACCATCGGCACGGATCATACCCTCGTCCACTTCACCGTGCGGTATGATATCCGCGACGACTGGAAAGAGGAAGTCAATATGAGCAGGCTGATCCTGAATATCCCCGCCGGGTTCGAGGTGATCCCCTCGTCGTTTTCGGCGGAAGGCTTCTACCTCGATACTGACGCGATCAACGAGGCATATGGGGAAAATTATACTCCGGGCAGAGATGTATACATTGAAATCGAAGGCGGTCAGCCAACCGGTGTGCTGCGGTTCTCGGCATATCTGAACAACACGGGCGCCGCGAACAAGAGTGTGACCGCCAGCGTGATGTTCCGGTACTATCGCAACTGGTTCAATCAGTCGCTGGGCGAGGTGCAGTTCACCGACTCCAAGCTCTCGGCTTTCGCCCCCTCCGCTACGGCGGACGAGAGCGTCACCGTATGGGGCTACACCGTAACGCCCGACGAGGACGTTACGATCCATATCGATCATCTGAACGCCGACGGCGAAGCGGAAAATACCGTCAGCTACACCGTCACCCCGAACAGCTACACCGGCAAATATACCTCCGATCCGCTGGATATCCTCGCCGAAGGAGACTTTGCGGCAGAGGAGGATCTGTTTGAGGTCTGGACGGAGTCGAACGGCGTCAGAAGCGATCCCGTCAGCGTTACCTATCTCCCCGGCGCCGTTAAGGTGACCAAGGCGTTTGAAATAGCGAACATCACAAAGTTCTACGCGCCGGTCGGACCGGACAGCATTGCCGCGTACGAGAACGCTCACGACACCGCTGTCCATGATATCACGGGCATTTTCAACAACGGCTCGAGCCCGCACTTTATCATCAATCCCCGCGGGATGTATCAGTTTATGATCCGGCTCGACAATGATGAGTACATCTCCGAGATGGTTCTGATGAGCCACAAGGGCGACGACTGGAAGTTTATGCAGCTCTACTACGACGCCGCGACCGACTACTGGATCGGCGAGGGCTACTTTGACTGCAATTCTCACGAGTTTGACTTCACACAGTACTATATGCCCGGCGCTTTAAACCTCTTCTACTATTACGGCGAGCGCAAGGACACCTACCGTTCGCACTATTATCCGACTCTTGCGTCCTCCGGCAGCAGCGACCTCGCGGCTTCGGGAGAAGCATACTACTATGACAGCGACGGCAAGGTCCACGGCGACGTCGGCGATCCCGGCGGCACGGTCGCGGGCACCGTCGGAAAAATGTTCCTCCACGGCGTAACGGGCAAGTGGAATCAGATTCCCTCCGACGCGACTGTCGGCGGTCTCAAAGCGTTATGGCAGTGGGGCAACAAGAACGATAACCTGTTCAGAACCACCCACCACGGCTACGCCATCGACGACTACGGCAACGTCGTCTTCCCCGACGATAAGGCGGATATGCTCAACCGCAACGCCGAGAATGACGGCAGACAGTGCAACATCATCGACCCGTCCGGTATCGTCTATGAGGCGGTCGAGGGCAACCCGGTCGCCGGCGCGACCGCGACTATTGAAAAATTGAATGATGAGACCGGCGAGTGGGAAGCGTGGAACGCCGAAGACTTTGAGCAGGAGAATCCCATCCTGACTAACGCTGAAGGCGCCTACGCGTGGCTCACCGACGAAGGAAGATTCAGGGTAAAGATCTCAAAGGAAGGCTACGAGACCCAGACCAGCGAGGAATTTGACATTCCTCCCGAAAAACTCGGTCTTAACTTCAGCCTGGTAGACAACACCACCCACCCTGTTATGACAGTGGAGAAAACCGAACACACCGGCACATACACCCTGACCTTCAGCAAGTATATGAAGCCCGATACCGTTACGGCGGATACCGTAACGATCGACGGATTGACCGACGTCAGCATCACTCCCGTATATCTGAATGAGGGCGACGCCTATGCCGATACCTTCACCGTAACCGGTATCCCGAAGAAGAACGACATCACCTTCAGCGCAACTGACGGCGCGCAGAGCTACAGCGGCGTCAGCGCAGAAGAAAAGTCCGAAACCGTTACAGAAGAGAGCATCGAGGTCCTGCTCGGCGACGCGGACGGCGACGGAAAGGTTTCTGTCCTTGACGCGACAACGATCCAGAAGACGCTTGCGACCATCAAAGTGCCGTATTTTAACGATAAGGCGGCAAACGTCGACGGCGATACCGCGATCTCCGTACTAGACGCCACTAACATCCAGAAGTGGCTTGCGCATATCGATATTCCTTACGCGATCGGCGAAGTGATCCCGATCAGCTGAACGGTTTTGTCAGATATAAGTATCATCAAAACATACTGCCCCGATTTTGCAACAAAATCGGGGCAGTTTTTATCAAGGTGACAGGCATAAAAAACCGCATCCCTCTCGGATGCGGTCTCTTATTTGTGAATATAAAGGGAGTGCCTGCCGGAGCGCTTTTTATATACCGAAAGGAATCAATACCAATTGAACAGATAATAGTTACCGCCGTGTTCCGTGATAAAATCGTTGATCATCAGCGAATAGCGCGCCGGACTGATCTCGATATCGGTATAGTCAAATAGATACTTTTCGGCGGCTATCCATCCGCCTTCGTATGTGTTGTAATTGTATTTGATGATCTCGGTGATCTTACCGTTCTTTTTGACGACTTCATATCGATACTGCGGATCATAACCGATATCCGAATAATTCGCCGTCCTCAGGCTTGCGATACCGTCGGCGTCATAATTGATGGTATAAACGCCTCTGAATCTGATCCATTCTTTCTCCTCACCCTCTAACCATTTGGCATAAATGCCGGTGTTGACAGATTGCTTCAACAAGCCGTTTTCAGTCGTTACCGATATCGAATCCGCTTCTTCCTTCCACTCATTGGGCATATACCCGAGGTTATCTACAAATCCCTCATGAAGCACCAGTGTGAAGTAGTCGTCATCGTGACCGTACTGATATTTTTCTGTCATCCAGCTTGTTGAACCGATACTATCCAACCGTCTGTTATATACTTTTCCGTTTTTATACTCAGTCGTTGTTACGGTGCTTTGGGCAGTATCCGTTATCGTGCTTGTCAGAGGAAGATCGCCGTCAAAGGTATATTCAAAGGTCTTCTGTGTGTGCTCGGCGCCTTCGTAGCTTTCAAGAGTATCGATCAGAACGGGATATGCGTTTTCATATTCAAAGGTCGAGGTATATGAGATATCCCAGTCCTGTGCATCATAGTTCCACCGAAAGGCCTGTAAACGGCTGACCAGCTTATGCTCCATCTCCTTTTTGATCGGTTCTCCGATCCCGTCGGAGCAGGGCAAAGAAGCCAGATACTTCTGGATATTGGTAGCGTCAAGGATCGTTACCTTGCCGTCACGGTCCACATCGGCGGCGTTCTCGTTGAAGGAAGAAGTCTCTATGTTCGCGAGATTCTTCTGAATACAGGCAGCGTCAAGAACGGTCACCTTGCCGTCGCCGTCCGCGTCGCCGCTGATGCCGTCTCCGTCAACCAGTACCGTCTTACCGCGGTAATCTTCATTTTCTTCATCGGCGCCAAACGCTTCCCGGATCTGATTGTACTCGGTGCTGACTCCGTCAGGAGCTTCGCCGGTCGCGGGATCGTACGGCAATTCACTGTCCATATGCCATGTCTTTGAGCCGCCCGTCATAATGGTGAACCTGACGTTTTCATCCCGGCTGAACGCCGCGCCTAAAATTTGCTTCAAATTATAGGCAGCCATACCGATTCCCGATTCCGGATCGGCGCCGCAGACATTCATCATCATGGTGCGTGCTGCCTTATCTGTTTTCGGAGCGGCGTGTGCGGTCACGGCACAGCCGAAAAGCATCACCAGAGCCAATATGATAGCAATGATTCTTTTCATCATATCTCTCCTTGCAATGATTTGATCAAGTATTTTTCTTTTAGAGAATCAATTTCTTCTTGATTTATTTTCAGCCCGTCGCGGATATAGCCGACAACGGAACCGTATTCCTTTTTCAGATACGCGATCGCGGTTCGCATCGTACGTTCACTGATCGCGTCGAGGACAAGAATTGCTTTTTCGATAAAGGCGTCATCAAAGCCTTGTTCCTTTAACATCTGTCTTGCTTTCTCGATCCTTTTCGCGTTGTATGTATTGGTGAGCATATAATCTTCAATAACAACCTCTTCGTCGACGCCCAAAGCCGAGAGCAAAAGCATAGCCGCGAGTCCGGTTCTGTCCTTGCCGCTCGTACAGTGCCAAAGCACGGCGCGGTCGGGGTCGGCAGACAGCAGGATGCGGAAGAAATCGGCGTAGGCTTGTCTGCCGGACGAGTTTGAAAGAAATCCTATATACATTCTGCCGTCAAACGCTCCGATCTGCTCTGACATCGCCACCGATTGGGCAAGACCCAATGCGCCGACGTCAACATCCTCATCTTCCCGATCCGGGAAGGTCGACGGATCAATCACATTCAGGTGATGATACCGAGCGCCGCCGATCGTCGGATCCTCGGTTCCGACCATTTCCATCTCCATACGGAAGTCGATGATATGCTGTACCCGATAAACTTCTCTCAGCTGACGAACGTCCTCATCGGAAATACCGTTCAGATATGCCGTCCTCAGTAATACCCCGTTCTTGATCCTTCTGCCGTCGGCGGTGATATAGCCGCCCAGCTCGCGGGCGTTTTTGATACTGTTAAGATGGATAGAATGATTCAGACTCATCGTTATCTCCTTAGCTGATAATAAAAGCTTACATTTGAGCGAGCAGTCCGCTGACCAGCAGGGCAAAGCTCTTTGAGGAATCGTTGGAGGAGCTTTTCACTTCATCGTGAGAAATCTTTTCCTGCATCCCCGCCGCCAGATTGGTGATGCAGCTGATCGCGCAAACGCGCATTCCCATATGTCTTGCGGCGATCGTCTCAACCACCGTACTCATGCCGACTGTATCTGCGCCGAGACTGCGATACATCTTGATCTCCGTCGGCGATTCATACTGCGGTCCGGTAACCTGTAACATCACACCTTTGTGGATCGGGATATTGTTCTGCTCTGCGACATTTTGGACAATGGCGTTGAGCTCTTCGTCGTACGCTTTTGTCATATCGATAAAGCGGTCGCCGAGTTCGTCGATGTTTTCTCCCACCAGCGGAGACGGCACAAAGCTCGAAATATAATCCACAATAGTGACGAAATCGCCTACGCTGTAATCCTCGTTGATTGCGCCGACAGCATTGGTGAGAATCACCGTCTCGGCGCCCAGCAGATGGATCACCCGCAGAGGCAGTACGACCTCGTGGATATCATAGCCTTCGTAATAATGTACCCTGCCGTTCATCACGGCGACCTTTTTCCTTCGATTTCACAAAAGATCAGCGTCCCGTCGTGACCCGATACCGTCGACACCGGAAACCCGTCGATATCGCTGTAGGGAATCTCCGAAATAATCTTTACGCTATCCGCGTAATCACCCAATCCGCTGCCTAATACCAGAGCGATATCGGGGACGAAATCTGTTTTTTCGCGAATCTGATCCACGCAGCTCTGAAGACGCGCATAATATTCATCCGCGTCAAAACCGGTTTGAAGGACGCCGGGCTGTTTGTTATCATCGTTCGATGGTTGGCTGCTGTTCGCCGAACAGCCTGTGACAATCAGCACAAGTATCATGATCATCCATAAGGATAATATTTTTTCATTTTGGTTCCACCTCTCATTATTGAATGGTTGACAAGGAATTACGATCGTGATCTTTCATCCTTTATTTGAATGCGCTGTTGACCTTATAAAAAACCAGACAGGCAATCAGCGCCAGCGAGGAAGCGCCGATCATATAAGGATTATTGGTTCGCCCGATGAACCATGTGTCCGCCAGATTATAGATCAGTATGATCAGTTGACTCGCGATTGTCGGGATCGCCATCACAGCCAGCGCCTTACCCGGACGCATCGACTCAAACAGTTTTTCTTTTCCTAATCAAATCACCTGTTTATTGACATACTCTTTCATAATGATATCATATCGCGTCCAACAAATGTTTAACAAAAGCGGGGTGAAAATAAGAATTTCAAAGATTTCTCTCTTTTGCATAACAATTTAAAAAATACAGCCGTAAATACTTGTTAATAATAACAATAAGCGAGCTGCTATTGTTCTTATTTAGAATTAAGCTCGACTTATATTTCTTTATTCGCAAAATAATGTAAATCTGATAAGCGTTTTTCACAGTAAACACAGTTTGTTTGACATTACCGTTTATGATGAAAGCATACATACGGGCGAGCATCACCGAAGCGCCCGTCACCAAACAAACTGCAAGGTCTGTAAAAGGAGATTAACTTTCAAAAGCACATGGCAAAACGCAGACAGCAAAAAACGGCATAGCAAAATGCTATACCGCAATAATTAAAATATCAAAAGCTACCGGAGGAGCACCTTCTTTATGTAAAGTGCCCTCCGGACTGTTTTCTTAACGGGCTTTCAAGAGTCCGCCGGTTCGCCTCTAATTCAAAGTCACAAAAAAGGGGCTGTGAAAAAACAGTCCCCCAAAAAACAGACAGGCACATAACCGAAAGCATAGACGGTTATGTGCCTGTTGTGGTATAATAAGTTTGTGAACAATAACACCGAAATCAATTATACACCAAAGCAAGGAAGA
>JAFRCW010000014.1 GCA_017404145.1 Ruminococcus sp.
CAGAGTGCAGGGTGCAGGGTGCAGAGTGCAGAGTGCAGGGTGCAGAGTGCAGGGTACAGTGTGCAGGGTGCAGCGTGCAGGTTGCAGAGTGCAGGGTGCAGAGTGCAGGGTGCAGGGTGAAGAGTGCAGGGTGCAGAGTGCAGAGTGCAGGGTGCAGAGTGAAGAGTGAAGAGTTATGGGAGGGTTTCACCCTCACCCATTTGTAGAAGGTTTTCTCATCAACAACCAACAACCAACAACCGACAACTGACATTGGTTCCCGGTTCCCGGTTCCAAGTTCCTAGTTGATCGGGTGCTGCGCACGGTTATTATAATATATACTCATCAGTATTCTCAACTAACAACCAACAACCGACAACCGGAAACAGAAAGGGTGTGAGAATATGCGAAAACTGAACAGCTATCATCCCGCGGCAGTATTCCTGTACTTTTTTGCGGTGATTTTTGTAACGATGTTCTCACAGCATCCCGCGGTGTCCGCGCTGTCGCTGATCGGCTCGGTCGTCTTTTTCACCCTAATAAGACCCAAGAGAGCGTACCGCGCGCACATCTTCTCGCTGATCCTCTTTCTGATCCTGACGCTGATCAATCCCCTTTTCTCCAAAAGCGGCGAGACGGTGCTGTTCTACTTTAACAACAGCCCCATCACGATGGAGGCGCTTCTCTACGGACTGAATGCCGCGGCGTCGCTGACGGCGGCGCTCTACTGGTTTCGCTGTTTCTCACATATGATGACCTCGGACAAGCTGATGTACCTGTTCTCGCGTCTTAGTAAAAAACTCGCCGTGGTACTGACAATGTCCCTGCGGTTCATCCCTTTGTTCAAGGAACAGTACCATAAAATCAGCGACACGCAAAAGGCGCTGGGGCTGTACAAAGACGGCAACATCGTCGACAGCATCAAGGGCAGACTCCGAGTCACCGATATCCTGATCACCTGGGCGCTCGAGGGCGGCATCATCACCGCGGAGAGCATGGAGGCGCGCGGCTGGGGTACCGGACGCAGAACCTTTTATTCCCGGTACAGGATCCTGCCGTCGGATATTATTCTGCTCGCCCTCTCTGTCGCGCTCGGCGGGCTGTCTGCAGCAGCGGTCTGTGTCGCTGATTTCCGGTTTTATCCCGCAATCACCTACCAAAGCTCCGTATGGACCACTATCGGACTTTGTTCTTTTTTACTTCTGGCGGCGCTGCCGGTCATCATTCATCTACAGGAGGTGCTGAGATGGCGATTTTTGACGTCAAGGATCTGAGTTTTTCTTATCCCAATACAGAAAAATACGCTCTGCGCGATCTCTCCTTTTCGGTACATGAGGGCGAGTTCCTCACCCTTGCGGGCGCGACCGGCTCCGGAAAAACCACCCTGCTGAGACTCCTCAAACCCCAACTCTCTCCCAAAGGGGAGCTGTCGGGGAATATCCTCTTTCACGGACAGCCGACGGATCAAATCTCTGACAGAGAATCCGCCGCAAAAATCGGCTATGTCGCCCAAGATCCCGATGGGCAGATCGTCACCGACAAGGTGTGGCACGAGCTCTCCTTCGGACTCGAAAGCCTCGGACTGCCGCAGAACGTCATCCGAAGAAGGGTCGCAGAGGTCGCTTCGTTCTTCGGGATCGACGCTTACTTTGAACAAAAAACCGCAGAGCTTTCGGGAGGACAAAAACAGCTTCTCTCGCTCGCGTCTGTCGCGGCGGCAGAGCCGCAGATCCTGCTGCTCGACGAGCCGACCGCACAGCTCGATCCCGTCGCGGCAAAGAGCTTCCTCTCGGTGGTCAAGAGACTTAATCGGGAACTGGGCGTGACCGTGATCCTCACGGAACACCGTCTCGAGGACGTCATCGAGCTGTCCGACCGGCTGATGATACTGGATCAGGGGAAGCTCCTATCGCTTGACACTCCCGCCGCTTCTCTTTTGAAAATTGAAACGTCTTCTCCCCTCTTTTACTATCTGCCCGCCGCCTCGCGTCTGTGGGCGCAGACCGGCAGGACAGGAGACATTCCTCTGAGCGTTACACAGGGCAGAGAATATATCAGAAAGCATTTTGACAATACCGTACGCTCCCTTGATACGCCCGCAAAAAGCATTTCCGATCACCCCGCTGTCGAGATGAAAAACGTGTTCTTCCGCTATGAGAGAAACGCACTGGACGTGCTGAGAGGACTCACGCTGGATATTAAAGAAACCGAAATCTTCTGTATCTTAGGCCCCAACGCCTCGGGAAAAACCACCGCGCTCAGTGTCCTCGCAGGACTGAGAAAGCCCTACGCGGGCAAAGTAAAAATCTTCGGCAGGGATTTCAAAAGCTACAAGAACCAATCGCTCTATCAATCCTGTCTTTCTCTCCTGCCGCAGGACGTTACCACCGTATTCCTGAAAAACACCGTAGAGGAAGAGCTCAAAGACGCAAAGGCGGAGCTGTCCGATCTGCCCTTTGACCTCTCCCCTCTGTTACATATCCATCCCTACGATCTCTCGGGCGGCGAACAGCAGCTGGTCGCGCTCGCAAAGGTGCTATCGAATCATCCGAAGCTCCTTCTGCTCGACGAGCCGACAAAGGGACTCGACCCTTACGCCAAGGAGAAGCTGAAGGACGTTATCAGAAGCCTGAAAAAAGAGGGAATGACCGTTATCATCGTCACTCACGACGTCGAATTCTCCACCGAGATCGCCGACCGCTGCGCGCTCTTGTTCCAAGGCGAGCTTGTCTGTACCGACATCCCGCGGGAGCTGTTCTCTGAGGGACAGTTCTATACCACCTGCGTATCCAAAATCACAAGGGGATACTATGACAAGGCGGTCACCCTCTCGGACGCCGCGCTCCTGTGTGAGAAGAACAGGAGGAACATCCTATGACGGTCATCAAAAACAACAGCCTCAGAACCACTTTGCGCTATATGATCCCGCTCTTGCTGATCCCTGCGCTGGTAGCAATCGGCGCGCTGGTGTTCTCCGCAGAGCGTTATCTCATCATCTCCTTAGGCGTTGCCGTACTCTCTCTCCTGCTGTTTTATACCGGGATCGAAGAGAAGAAGATCGGCTCGCGCAGAATGGTGCTCACGGCGATCTTTGTCGCGCTGACGGTAGTCGGCAGGTTCATCCCCGTGTTCAAGCCCGTGACGGCGCTGACGGTGATCGCGGCAGTCTACCTGGGAGCGGAATCCGGCTTTCTGGTCGGATCGCTCTCGGCGCTGATCTCGAACATCTACTTCGGTCAGGGACCTTGGACGCCCTTCCAGATGCTCGCGTGGGGACTGATCGGACTCTTCGCGGGATATCTCGCGCAGCCGCTGAAAAAACACCGTTGGGCTCTTCTGCTCTACGGTGTGCTCTCGGGCGTGTTCTTCTCATTCGTCATGGATATCTGGACCGTGCTGTGGTACAACGGCAGCTTCTCTTGGGAGCTGTATCTTGCGGCGCTGGTCTCGGCGATTCCCTACACCGTTATCTATGCGGTCTCGAACTTCGTCTTTCTGTTCTTTCTCGCGAGACCGATGGGACAAAAGCTGGAACGAATCAAAGTTAAGTACGGAGTATAATGCAACGTAGGGGACGGTCTTGACCGTATCGAAACATAGCAATTACATCCCGTTAACCGCTGTCGTAAAACATCAATAATGAAACGTAGGGCGGAGGCTTGCTCCCGCCGAGAGGTTGATATTCAATGCGGTTTTCGGCTGCAAATCACATCAACCGTAGGGCAAGGCGCCCTCGACTTGCCGGTCGCAGTAGCGCTTTGACTATATTAAACGTTTTATACAGGAGCAGGACTTAACCTACATCTCCCATAACTAATAAAGAGTTAATATCAATGTTTCGGCAAGTCGAGGGCGCCTTGCCCTACAGCTCTTTGCAAAGCTGTCATTATACACTCTGCGGAGAGATTAACACCCCGCGTTATAATGTTCAATGTGATATTGCGCCACAGCAAAAAATATGTTATCCTGATATCGAGGTGATACGATGCTAAACAAAATGCTTCATATCGATATCCAAAAATACATCGACCGGACCTATGAACCGCTGATTCCTGCCTTCGCGGCTCCCAAGAGAAAATTAAGGTTTCCCGGAGGCGGCTTTGCCCTACCCTGTTCTCCTCTGGCGCAGGAGGAAAGCGCCGCCCCTGTCAGCCGCACCTCTTCCATTCGCGACGCGGTAGCTCAGATCGACGAGAGCTTCTCCGAATGTCTTCTGCGGCTGATCGACGAGAAAGGGATGACCGACGCCGAGTGCTACAAAAAGGCGCATATCGACAGAAAGCTCTTCTCCAAGATCCGCTCCAACAGCGGATATCGCCCCTCCAAGTCCACCGTGCTGAGCTTTGCGATCGCTCTGGAGCTTGATCTCGACGAAACAACAGACCTGCTCCGAAAAGCAGGCTTCGCCCTCTCCCACAGCTCAAAGTTCGATATCATCGTCGAATACTTCATCATCCACGAAAAATACGATATCATAACGATCAACGAAGCGCTGTATGAATTCGATCAACCCCTTTTGAATTAGGAATTTGGAATGAGGAATTAGGAATTATCCGGTTCCCGGTTGTCGGTTGTCGCGAAATATTGATGCAACACCGTATGGCAAGGCGAGAGCGCCTTGCCATACAGTTCAACAATTTGTCGCTTCATAGGCGACCAAAAGAGAATCCTCCCGAGATATAATGTGATCGTAAGGTAAAGAAACCTACCAACTACATTATCTCAAGGAGGATTTTATTATGACAAACAAAAACAACATCACAGAACTGGTATTTATCTTAGACCGTTCCGGCTCTATGGCGGGACTGGAGTCCGACACCATCGGCGGCTTCAACTCGCTGATTGAGAAGCAGAAGAAGGAAGACGGCGAATGCTTCGTCACCACCGTACTCTTCGATCACGAATACTTTCTTCTCCACGACAGGGTCAGGCTTTCTGAGATCCGCACACTCACCGATAAGGACTATCAGGTGCGCGGCTGTACCGCCCTGATCGACGCGATCGGCAAGTCCGTCAAACACATCGAACAGATCCACCGATATCAGCGCGAGGAGGACGTTCCCGCCCACACGATGTTCGTCATCACTACCGACGGTCTCGAGAACGCGAGCAAGAAATTCAGCTCCGATGAAGTCAAGAAGCTGATCGAACAGCACAAGGAAAAGGACAACTGGGAATTCCTCTTCATCGGCGCGAACATCGACGCAGTAGAGACCGCGAGACACTTCGGCATCAGCGAGGACCGCTCCGTCAACTATCACGCCGACACAAAAGGCACCGGGGTACTTTACGCCGCCGTTGCGGACGCGGTCAGCTCCGTTCGGTCTAAGGGACGCGTCAAGAGAGAATGGAGCCGCCCGATCGCCGAGGACTATGAGGACAGAAAGAAATAAAATAGTTCCCGGTTATTGGTTGTTGGTTGTTGGTTGAAACCACTGAAAGCACAGATGACAATAGCCGTGCGCAGCACCCATTCAACCGGGAACCAATGTGACAGACAAAAAACGATCCCGTCTGAATCATCAGGCGGGATCTTTTTCTATTTATCAAAAAATGCATTTGCATACAAAAGAAAGAAAACGACAACGACAAAGCCAAAGGTAAAATGTAAAGACAAAGACAACAACAATGATAACGAAAAAAACAATGAAATGATATGATAAAAAAAGAAAAGACAACGACAAATGCCGCTGCCTTTTCCACGTTTCAACATAACACTGTAGGGGAAGGTCTTGACCTTCCCGAATGTAAGGACGTCGCATAGAGTCGTAGAAAACGATGCCCTTCATCGTTCCGCTGTCAATTGTTCGAGTGAAACGAGTATCCTTGTTTTTATCGTTGTGATACTATCGACGTTTCGGCAAGTCGAGGGCGCCTTGCCCTACGGCGGTACGGTCAAGACCGTACCCTACGGTATCATTAAAACGTCGCATAGAGTCGTAGAAAACGATGCCCTTCATCGTTTCGCCGTCAATTGTTCGAGTGAAGCGAGTATCCTTGTTTTTATCGTTTCGGTAATATCAACGTTTCGGCACGAAGTGGGCTTCGTGCCCTACGGTATTACATAAATGTTTCCTTCAAAAACCGACAACCGACAACCGGGAACCAAACGATTCCTAATTCCTCATTCCTGATTCCTCATTTTCATACCTCTCATCCCCCCACCAGTTGGGCATCAGGTCTTTTAACAACACTGTCTGACGGGTCTGATAATCGAGCATGATCTCCATATCCGCGTTCTTTTTGTCAAGCTGGAGGAAGAACTCCCGACACGCGCCGCAGGGCATCCCAGAAGCGGAGGGATCGGACTTTGACGGCGCATTGTCGCGAAAGGCGATCAGCCGTTTCACTCTTGTCTGACCGCTGTCGGCATACATCCTGAGAGCCGCAACACGCTCGGCGCAGAGGTTCATCACACCACAGCAGCCCTCGATACAAAAGCCGGTGAAGATCGCGCCGTTTTCCGCCTCCAAGGCGCACACGACGTGATGCGCATAGACAAAAGGAGAAACATCTTCGGGATGATACTCCTCTTTTGCCGCTTCATACAGCTTCTCCCAGATATCCATCACTTTCTCCTTTTCTTCGGGGCGGGGAGCTCGTCGACCATCGCGTCAACGATCCGGCACAGAAGCTCTCTGTCGTCTACGTCGGCGAGAAGCATCTCTTTTCCGCCCTCATAGGGCAGCTGGTATTCGGGCTCGCCGATCATTTCGACAGCGCTCTTGGTCGGCTTGATCAACAGGCGGTCGTCATAGATGCCACCGAACACCTTGCCCTGATAATAGAGCACATACTCGCCCATCATCGCGCGATAGGAGATATCCTCGAGCGGTGAGAGCTGTTCGAGCACATAGTTCAGATAATCTTTGCTTGAAGCCATTATACATCCGCCTCCAAAAAACTGCGGTAACACGCCTATAGCACTGTAGGGGAAGGTCTTGACCTTCCCGAATGAAAGGACGTCGCATAGAGTCGTAGAAAACGATGCCTTTCATCGTTTCCTCATCAATTGTTCGAGTGAAACGAGTATCCTTGTTATTATCGTTTCGGTAATATCAATGTTTCGGCACGAAGTGGGCTTCGTACCCTACGGTTAAATTTCTCAGTTGAACAAGCCGTAGAACGCCTTGTACGCCATATAGAGGTCGGGCTTGGAGATGACCTCAAACGGCGCGTGCATACATAAGACCGCTACGCCGAGATCTACGACGTCCACGTTCATATTGGCAACGTACTTCGCGATGGTGCCGCCGCCGCCGACGTCAACTTTGCCGAGCTCGCCGATCTGCCACTTGACGTTGTTCTTCTCCAGCATCGCGCGGATCTCGCCCATAAACTCAGCGGACGCGTCGGAGGTGTCGTACTTGCCGCCGTGACCGGTGTACTTAGAGATCACAACGCCCTCGTTCATAAAGCTCGCGTTCTTCGGCTCATACGCGGAACTAAAGGTCGGATCATAGGCTGCATTGACGTCCGCGGAAAGGCACTTGGACTTGGACAGAACGTGATAGCCCTCAACGCCGTCCGCCTTCGCGAGATCATAGATGAAATAGCGGAGGAAGTCGGACTGCATACCGGTGTTGCCCTCCGAGCCGATCTCTTCTTTATCGGTCAGGAAGGTGATCACGGTGGACTCGGGGATCTCGGTATCCAGCGCAGCGATCACCGCGGGATAGGCGCAGCACTTGTCGTCGTGACCGTAGCCGCCGATCATCGAACGGTCAAAGCCGATGTCTCTGGTCTTGTACGCGGGGCAGAACGTCAGCTCCGCGGAGAGAAAATCGTTCTCGACAATGCCGTAGCGTTCATTCAAAATCTTCATCACGTTTAAGGCGACAAGCTCCTTCTCGTCGGAATCATCCAGCGGCACGGAGCCGATCAGGATGTTGAGATCCTCGCCGGTGAAAGCTTTGCTCATCGTCTTGGTCGCCTGCTCCTTGTCCAGATGCGGGAGCAGATCGGTGATCAGGAAGCACTCGTCTTTTTCATCGTCGCCGACGCGGATATCTACCGCAGATCCGTCTAATTTCACCACTCTGCCGTGGAGACCCAGCGGGATCGCGGTCCACTGATATTTTTTGATGCCGCCGTAGTAGTGGGTCTTGAAGAGCGCCATCGAGCTGTCCTCATAGAGAGGGTTGGGCTTTAAGTCTACTCTGGGAGAGTCAATATGGGCGATCGCTAACTTCACGCCGTTTTTGGTGCCGTTCTTGCCGACAACGACCAGACCGATGTCCTTACCGCGGTTGATCACATAGAAACGGTCGCCGGGCTGATAGGACTTTTCGGGATCATACTCGGTAAAGCCGCGTTCCTCGGCGAGCTTCTTGGTATAGGTGACCGCCTCGCGCTCGGTTCTCGAGAAGTCGAGAAACTTCTTGTAGCCCTCGGCGAAGTCATACGCCTCTTTCATCTCCTGCTCGGAGAAGGACGCCGCGCCCTTTCTCTCCTTCATCATCAGATTCTTTCTCAGTTCTTTTGCTTTTGATTCACTCATTTTGTACCTCCTGTATATGTGAATGTTATTGTATGTGAATTGGATGCGGGCGACACCCGCCCACAGTTCCTAGTTTCTGGTTCCTAGTTCCTAGTTAATTGGGTGCTGCGCACGGCTATTTCAATTCTGTGCTGATCAAAGATCACAACCAACAACTAACAACCGGGAACCGGGAACTGACATTGATTCCTAGCTTTTAGCTGAATAATAAATCTCCTTGTACATCTTCTTGGTGTTCTCCACCTTATCGACGTATTCCTTTGTCTCGTGATACGGAATGGATGACAGCGTTTTTGAGTTGGAGGAATACGCGGGATCGGACAGCCAGCTGTCCACATTGGTCACGCCCGCGTTGTAGGCGGCGACAGCGGTATTCTCCACGCCGTATTTCTGTATCAGCCAAGACAGATAATAGGTGCCGTACTCGATGTTGATCTCGGGATTCAAGAGATCGGAGGCGGAGTAGGTCTCTTCGCCGTCCTTGTGCATCTGCAGCCATGAAAAGGTCTCGGGCATCAGCTGCATCAGTCCGATCGCGCCCGCCTGAGACTCGACCTCTTCACGGAAACCGCTCTCACAGCGTATCACAGAGTAGACAAGCGCTTCGTCCACGCCGAACTCCGCAGAGTACTTTGACACATATTCGCTGTACTTCTGCGGATAGAAGTTCTCCAGCACCTTGTTCTTGTATCCCGCGAACAGATTCGTCGTGAAGAACAAGACCCCGCCGATCACCAGAAGCACCAGTATCAGGGTTAGGACAAAGCCGCAGCCGCCGTGGCCTCTGCCCCGTCTCTCCTCATAATACTCCGTCATTGAGCACCTCTATCACCATATTGACCTGCTCTTGTAAAGCGTCCAGTCCGTCGTTGTTATAAATGAAAAAGTCGGAATTCGCGCGGAAGAAATCTTCTGAAAACTGTACGTTCATCCGGCTTCTCGCCTCTTGCTGAGTCAGAGAATCACGCTCCATAATACGATTCAGTCTCAGCTTCTCGTCGCTGAGTACGGAAATGATACAGTCACAGTAGACGTCCGCTCCCGCCTCAAACAGCTGGGGCGCGTCGAATACCGCGAACGATACGCCGGTGTCGGAGGCTTCCCTCGCCTCCTCCAGCATGATCTCGATGATCTTCGGGTGGGTGACCGCGTTGAGTTTTTTGGTGTTCTCCTCAGTGGAAAAAGCGATCCGGGCGGTTTTCTTCCTGTCAAGGGTACCGTCGGGGAGCAGGATCTCCTCTGAGAACGCCTCGGTGAGCTTCTGCAGTACGCGGGGATCTTCAACCGCAAGGCGCGCCGCGCGATCCGCGTCGATGATCTTCATTCCGCTGTCTTTCAGAATCTTCGAGACCTCGCTCTTTCCCGCGCCGGTCTGACCCGTCAGCCCGATGATCTTCAGGGAGGGGATATCCACCACCTCGAACGCCGCCGCGCGGATCAGGCGGTTGTAGAGAGCCATTCCTACGCCCTGCGCCTTGGGACAGTGCGCGTAGACAACCTCTACGCCTTCGATCTCATCCACCGCGCGCAGCGCGTCAAACAGCTTTTTTGCCTGTGTCGCGAGATCCTTCTTCGCGCCGAGGGAAACATAAGGCGCGTCGATCCGCTCGATGTCTTCGTCATAGCATAGCGCGGCGATATTGTGAAACCTGCTCTGGCTGCGGTTGACGAAGTTGATATAGTGATTCTCGTCCGCTCTGACCAGCACCACACTCACCCGCGGAGAATAGTGCTGATACTTCATCCCGGGGGAGGCGGCTTTCTCGTTGTTCTCGATATGATGAAGCACCGCCTTGTCGATCTCGATCGCGCCGATGACCTCTTCGATCTGCTCCTTGGTGATAAAGCCCGGGCGCAGGATTTTCGGAGTATCGCCCGCCAAGGTCATTACGGTACTTTCGACGCCGACAGAACAGCTGCCGCCGTCGATCACCGCGTCGATCTTTCCCGATAGGTCATCCAGCACATGCTGCGCCGTGGTCGGGCTGGGAAGCCCCGAAGAGTTCGCCGAAGGCGCCGCGAGCGCGCAGCCGGATCTCTCGATCAGCTTTCTCGCCACGGGGTGGGAAGGCATCCGGATCGCGACAGTGGAAAGTCCCGCGCTGACCTCGTCGGGGATCGTCTCTCCCTTTTCGACGATAATCGTCAGCGGTCCCGGCCAGAACGCTTCGGCGAGCTTTTTCGCCTTTTCGGGGAAGTTTTTTGTCAGTTCCAGTCTTTCGATATCTTCCAAATGGGCGATATGGACGATCAGAGGGTTATCGGCGGGTCTGCCCTTCGCCTTGAAGATCTTCTTCACGCTCTCGCCGTTTAGAGCGTCTGCGGCAAGTCCGTAGACAGTCTCCGTAGGCATCGCGACCAAGCCGCCCAGACGGATGATGTCGGCGGCTGTGTCGATGTCTTTTTCGGTTGAGGAGAGAAGTTGTGTGTTCATATTTCAGTTCCTGATGGTCATTCCGAGGAGGGCGCAGCCCGACGTGGGAATCCCCTTCCTCTTACTACTGTGTGTATCAATAATCCTTTATAAAACGTTATTAAGGAGAAGGGGATTGCCATGGGCTAAAGCCCTCGCAATGACAATTCCTCATTCAATATACGTTTATGACTGGTTAATGTTTTCTTTCAGCTGCTCCGCCCTCTGCGCGGTAACGAGCGCGTCGATGATCTCGTCGATCTCGCCGTTTAAGATATCCTCGAGCTTATACAGCGTCAGTCCGATACGGTGATCGGTCACGCGCGACTGGGGGAAGTTATAGGTGCGGATCTTCTCTGAGCGGTCGCCCGAGCCGACCTGCGCCTTTCTGTCGGAAGCGATGGATGCATTCTGCTTATCCTGCTCCATTTTCAGGAGGCGGGATTTTAACACCTTCATCGCCTTGTCCTTGTTCTTATACTGCGATCTCTCGTCCTGACATTCCACCACCATACCCGTAGGCTTGTGCGTGATGCGGATCGCGGAGGATGTTTTGTTGATATGCTGACCGCCCGCGCCGGAGGAACGGAAGGTGTCGATCTCGAGGTCGTTGGGGTTGATATCCACCTCTACGTCGTCCGCTTCGGGGAGTACCGCTACGGTAGCCGCCGAGGTATGGATCCTGCCGGAGCTCTCGGTCTGGGGCACGCGCTGGACACGGTGAGTACCTGACTCGAACTTGAAGCGGGAATACGCTCCCTGTCCCGCGACAAGAAAGGACACTTCTTTGAGTCCGCCGAGCCCTGTCTCGTTCTCGTTGATGATCTCCAGCTTGAAGCCGCGCTTCTCACAGTACATCGAGTACATACGGAACAGATCATAGGCGAACAGCGAGCTCTCCTCGCCGCCGGTGCCGGAGCGGATCTCAACGATGACGTTGCGCCCGTCGTTCGGATCCTTCGGGAGCAGGAGGATTTTTAGTTCCTCCTCCAGAGCAGGCAAAGCCGCTTTTGCGTCCTCGAGCTCTATGGAGGCAAGCTCCCTGATCTCCTCGTCGGAAGTGCCGTCGGAAAGGATCGAAAGAGACTCCTCGACTGTTTCCTTCGCGGCTTTATATTCTCTGTATTTTTTGACGATAGGCTCTAAAGAGGAATACTCCTGCATCACCTTGCGGTAAGTCTCGGGATCAGACACCACGTCGGGCTGGTACATCCTCTTCTCAAGCTCCTCATATCTTTTTGAAAATATCTCTAATCTGTCAAACATAGTTTATCCTTTGGTTGTCAAATGTCATTGCGAGCCCCTTCAGGGGGCGTGGCAATCCCCTTCTCATAGAAACCGGTAGTATCGACAAGGGGATTCTTCGGTCGCGGTGCTCCCTCTGAATGACAATAGGAAACAATTCCTAATTCCTCATTCCTAATTCCTAATTGCAATCAATCTTCTCCCCATCCCTGAACACCGTCTTGATATTCTTCTCCGCCTTTTTTCGCGGGACCATGACTTCTCTGCCGCACTTTAGGCATCGGATCTTGAAGTCCATCCCGACCCTTGTCAAAAGAAAGCGGTTGTTCCCGCAGGGATGCGGCTTTTTCATCACTAATTCATCGTTGACTCTGACGTCCATAAAACGCCCTCACTCTGTCATAATTTACCAACTGTTATTGTACCACAAACAAAGCCAAAAAGCAACCGCAGGGCAGTTGTTAGTGGTTAGTTGTTGGTTGTTAGTTGTTATCCTTAATTCCTCATTCCTCATTCCTCATTCCTAATTCACTATACACCCTGCACTCTGCACTCGGAACGATATGGGCATCGTTCCCTACAGAACGTATTCCCTGATCTTATGGTACATTCTCTCGTCGACGGTCGCCTCTGCTTTGATCCCCTCGCCGGTATACTCCTCGCTGTGGAGCACGGCGGTCTTGCGGATCTCCGCGATCAGTCCCGCCCTGTCAAAGGGCAGGAGCAGCTCGACCCTTTTAAGCTTCTTCGGAAGATTCTCCTCGATCACTCTCAGCAGATCGTCGACTCCCTCGCCGGTTTTCGCGCTGATCCTCACCGCGCCGGAGACCGGAAAATACGGCTCCTTGGCGATATCGCATTTATTCAGCACGGGAATGATCGGCTTATCCTCTGCGCCGAGAGAGGAGAGCAGTTCACTCGTCACCTCCAAGTGCAGGCGGGATTCTTCGCTGCTGATGTCGCAGACGTTGAGGATGATATCCGCTTCTACCGCTTCTTCGAGCGTAGACTTGAACGCTTCTACCAGATGATGCGGCAGTCGCCTGACCAGTCCGACGGTGTCGATCAGCATCACCGACACGCCGTTGGGCAGTTTCAGCGAACGCGAGGTCGGGTCAAGAGTAGCGAACAGCTTGTCCTCGGAAAGTACCCCCGCATCGGTCAGGAAGTTGAGCAAAGTCGACTTGCCCGCGTTGGTATAGCCGACGATCGCGACAGTGATGACGCCGTCCTTTTCTCTTCTTTTGCGGTGCTGGGCGCGGCGCTGTTCGACTTCTTTGAGCTCTGCTTTGAGCGTTTCCATCCTGCGCTTGATGTGGCGGCGGTCTGTCTCTAATTTTGTCTCACCGGGGCCGCGGGTGCCGATACCGCCGCCGAGTCTCGACATCTCAACGCCCTTGCCGGTCAGTCGGGGCATCATATATTTCAGCTGTGCCAGCTCGACCTGCAGCTTACCCTCTCTGCTTTTCGCTCGCAGGGCAAAGATGTCAAGGATCAGCATGGTACGGTCGATCACTCTGACGTCCGTGAAACTTTCAATGTTCCTGATCTGGACCGGAGAGAGCTCTAAGTCGAAGATGATCAGATCGATCTCCTCTCTCTCGCAGAACTCTTTGATTTCCTCGAGCTTGCCCGAACCGACACAGGTGCCGGGCTCGAGATGGGAGAGCTTTTGACTGATGGACGCGACAGGCTTCGCGCCCGCGCTCTGAGTCAATTCAAACAGTTCAGAGAGTGAGCTTTCTGCGTCATATTCTCCCGTATCTACGCTGACCAAGAGGGCTCTGGTGACCTTCTCGGCGGTTTCGTTCATTTCCATACCTTACTCCTGAAATTTCTCTTTTCATTATCCCGAAAATGTGATATAATAATTTGATAGACATTGTACCATATTTTTCCGGTAATTTCAATCAGAGAATCAGGTACATCAGAGCGAGCAGAAGCGACGCGTCCGCCTTCTCGCTGTAGAGCACCAGAAGAAGTAAGAGGATCAGACTGCGTTCGTTATCCTTGAGCAGTTCATCGAGCAGGTTCTTTTCCGCAGGAGGCTGTTCACATTCGGACGGTTTCTCTTCTTTTACAGGTTTCGGCTCCGGTTTTGGGGGAGCGGGCTTTCTTATATCAAAGCCGCCGTACATCCTTCTGACGCGTTCGAGCGCTTCTTGTTCCATTGTGCTTTGCGGCATCGTCATCACCTATAATATCGGGAAGTCTTTCAGCAGCGGCAGCAGCTTCATCATCTTGAGCATCTTCTCCGCTTCATCGAGTTTTTTCTTTCTCTCCTCGCTCAGGAAAGGTCGGATCGCTTTTAAGAGTCTGGTGGTGTCGTCCTCACGGCTCAGCGACCCGAGCATCGGCGCGATCTTCATCAAGGTCCCCATATTTTCCGCGCCGAGCAAAGAGCTGATATCCGGCTTTGGCTCCTCCTTATGTATGCCCGGCTCCTTTTCGCCGAGCATCGAAGCAAGCTCACTGATCTCCTTCATACTCTCGGGATCGGAGAGCAGCTTGCTGATTTTTGCGCTGAGATCCTCTGCCATATCAGCCCATCAGCTTTTTCATGATCGCCTGCGCCTGAGGCGTAGAGAGGAACTGCTTCGCCTTTTGTTCATCGTTTAAGATCGCTTCGATCTGATCCGACTGCTTTTTGTCCATCTTGGAAATGAGCTTTTGCAGAGAGCCGCCCTCCAGCGCGGACCGGATATCTGCGACGGGGGTATCCAGCCGCAGGGACAGCGCCTGCAGCATTCTCTCCATCTGTGCGTTATCCGCCATTGTTTCACCTCATTTTAAAATAGTACTGCTTTATATCTTATGCAGAAATCCCTTTTTTATGACAGGAGGTTCCTATGAAAATCATCGTTTTGTCCGACAACCACGGAATGCTGCGCAATCCCAGAGCGATCCTGGAGCGGCATCCGGACGCTCAGATCGTGGTGCACTGCGGCGACTCGCAGGAGTCCATCGAAGATTTGATGGCGGACTTCCCTCAGTTTCGCTATGTCAATGTCAGAGGCAACTGCGACTTTGACGCTTTTCTGCCCGACTATGAGATCTTCACCGCCGAGGGCGTGCGATTCTTCGTCACCCACGGACACAAATATAACGTCAAGTTCGGGCTAAGCCGCCTGATGTACGCGGCAAAGGAGAACAACATCGATGTCGTGCTGTTCGGTCATACCCACAGCCCGATGAACGAATATATCGACGGCATATACTACATCAACCCGGGCGCGACCTCGGGATACAGAGGCTCCTATGCTCTGATCGAGGTCAAGGACGGACAGGTGCTGCCGAACATCGTTTATCTCGACGGCAAATAAATCCGTCCGAATATTTCAGTAGATTTTTTATAAAAAATATGTTATAATAAAGTTTGATGTCAGCATCGAAGGGAAAGGACGGCGAGCAAATGGATTTCTCCATATCGGAAAACACAAAAAACACCCTGCTTGCCGTTCTTCAAAGCGGCAGGCTCGCCCACACAGTCATCATCGAATCCGATGATGAAAAAACGCGAAGAGACGCCGCGCTGTTTCTCTGCGCCTACGCGGTATGCAGGGAGGATCACCGCCCCTGTATGAGGTGCGCCGCCTGTCACAAGGCGCTGTCTCTGATCCATCCCGACGTCTATGTTCCCGAGCTGTCGGGCAAGCTCAGACAGATCAATATGGAAACCTCGCGTGAGATCGGGCGTCAGGCAAGCATCATCCCCAACGAGGCGAACACCCGCGTCTTTCTGTTCTTTGACGCGGATAAAACGATACCTCCTATCACCCAGAACGCGATGCTTAAGCTGATCGAGGAACCGCCGCAGAGCATCCTGTTCGTCTTTACGGTGAAAAAGTCCTCGGCGCTTCTGTCTACCGTGCGTTCACGCGCCCAGCTGATCACGCTCAAGGGTGAGGAAGGCGTTGACGATTTCGCAAGGCAGACCGCCGACGAGATCATCCAAGGGATCGTCTCGCTCTATGAAGCGGATCTGCTCAAGGCGCTCACGCCGCTCTCCGTTAAGGACAACAAGGAGAAGTTTGCCCCGACGATGCTGTGCCTGACAGAAAGTCTCAGGCTTGCTCTGGGCTTTTTATGCGGCGTTGACACCGAAGATGAAAACGCGCTGCTGCTCTCTAAAAAACTGCAGAAAGATGAAATACTCAAAATGCTCGAGATCACGGACGACGCCGTTCGCAAATCTCAGACCAATATCAATATGACACTGCTCACCACATGGCTGAGCTCACAGTACAGGAGGATCCTATGGCAGAAGTAATAGGAGTCAGATTTAAAGAAGTCGGAAAAATATACTACTTTGACCCCGTCGGTCAGAAGCTCTCATTAAACGACCGCGTGATCGTAGAGACCGCAAGGGGCGTCGAGTGCGGCACCGTCGCCACCGAAAACCGCGAAGTACCCGACGAGGAGATCGTGCATCCGTTGAAGAAGATGCTCAGAGTCGCCACCAAGGACGATCTCAGACGGATCGAAGAAAACGCGAAGAAGGAAAAAGACGCGCAGAAGATCTTTGAACAGAAGGTCTCAGAGCACGAGCTCGAGATGAAGCTCGTCGACGTGGAATACACCTTTGACAATTCGAAGATCATCTTCTATTTCACCGCCGACGGCAGAGTGGACTTCCGCTCGCTGGTCAAGGACCTCGCCTCCGTCTTCAGGACGAGGATCGAACTCAGACAGATCGGCGTCAGAGACGAGTCGAAGATGCTCGGGGGCCTCGGCGTATGCGGCAGACCCTTCTGCTGCAACAGCTTCTTAGGCGAGTTCCAGCCTGTATCCATCAAGATGGCGAAGGATCAGGGTCTCTCCCTCTCTCCCACCAAGATCTCCGGCACCTGCGGCAGACTGATGTGCTGTTTAAAATACGAGCAGGACGCCTATGTCGATCTCTTAAAGCGCACCCCAAAGGTAGGCGCGATCGTCAAGACTCCCGAGGGCAGAGGTCTGGTGGTAGAGACCAACCTGCTCTCCCAGACCTTGAAGGTCAAGCTCGACAACACCCCCGACGCCGCCGCTCCCCAGACCTATAAGGTCAGACAGGTAAAGCTTGTCAAAGACGGCTATATCAAGGTCAACAAGAAAGAACTGGAAGAGTTCAAAGACTTGGAATGATCACAAAACAGAGACGCTGAGCATTCTCAGCGTTTTTTTGTAGGTACAAATAAATTGGTTAGCGAATAATGAATGAGGATAAAATGAATCACATCAAATGGATTTTCTTTGATATCGGCTCAACGCTTGTTGACGAGAGCATAGCCTATCGAAAAAGAATTGAAAGAACTATCGCAGGCACAAATGTCACTTATGGTGATTTTTACAATAAAATAGTGGAGATATCAAAATACAATCAAAGAGGTTACAACAAGGCGCTGGAAGCATACGGCTTGAAAACGGCTCCTTGGAACAGCGAGGACGAATACGTCTATCCTGAATCCGAAGAAGTATTACGAGAGTTAAGTAAGCGTTACCAAATCGGCATTATTGCAAATCAGAACTCGGGCAGCGAGGAACGCTTAGAGAAACTCGGTTTGCTCAGATACATTGACCTTGTTGTTGCATCTGCGGAAGAAGGTGTGGCAAAGCCTGATTTGAGAATATTCCAAATTGCGCTTAAGCGTGCAAATTGCAAACCCGAAGAAGCAGTAATGGTCGGTGACAGGATTGATAATGATATTATTCCCGCTAACGAAATCGGAATGACAACTGTGTGGATCAAACAAGGGTTTGGAGGACTATCCAAGCCAAAGAAACCTATAGAACAGCCTGATTACATAATTTATAATCTAAACGAGTTATTAAAACTTTTGGTGTAATATGAAATTACCAACGATTATTGAAGCAGAAAAACGATTAAACGAAGCAGAATTGCGCAACCCCGGCAACTGGATCGGTCACAGTAAGACCGCTGCCCTTTGCGCAAAAGCGATCGCAGAGCATTGCGATGATCTTGATGCTGATACCGCCTATATTCTCGGCTTGCTCCACGATATCGGCAGACGTGAGGGTGTAACGGATATGCGGCATATTATTGACGGCTGCAATTATATGAATTCTCTCGGCTATGATGATTGCGCCCGAATTTGTCTGACGCACTCATTCCCTTATAAAGATATTCGCTCCTATAACGGACAAAACGATTGTACAGCAAAAGAGACTGATTTTATCATCATATTTCTTAACAAAATCGAATATGATGACTATGACAGGCTGATCCAACTCTGCGATGCGCTCGCCCTGCAAAACGGCGCAACCTATATCGAAAAGCGTCTTGTTGATGTGGTAATGCGCAGGGGCTTTAATGATATGACAATTCCGAAATGGAAAGCGTTTCTGGATCTGAAAGATTACTTTGATCAGAAAACACGAACGGATATTTATCAGCTGATCGGCGTTATCCCTTCATCGCGTTAGGATGGAGAAAAAATTTTGCAAAGGATCGGTTCTCTTAAACTATATCTTTTCGGCAATTTTTTTGGAAATCCGACCGGATGATATTGCTTTTTTCAAAATATATGCTATAATACAGTTGAACTTTAATAAGGAGGTACCATTATGGCTTATAAGATTTCTGAAGACTGCATTTCCTGCGGCGCTTGCGCTGACGAGTGTCCGGTAAGCGCGATCTCTGAGGGCGACGCTTCTTATGTCATCAATGCTGATGAGTGTATCGAGTGCGGCGCTTGCGCTGATGTTTGCCCCGTTGGAGCTCCCGCAGCCGAATAATTTTTCTAACCGAGAGGCTTTCGGATCATCCGAAAGCCTTTTCTTTTTGTCGGTTTACATCCGTCTGTGTTTGTGATAGAATAGTTTACAGCGGTCAGCGGTCGGTTAGCCGCCCGCAGACCCCTAATCACTAATCACC
Organism: Ruminococcus sp.; assembly: GCA_017404145.1. Classification (GTDB taxonomy): domain Bacteria; phylum Bacillota; class Clostridia; order Oscillospirales; family Acutalibacteraceae; genus Ruminococcoides. The sequence goes on from JAFRCW010000014.1 coordinate 19,012, forward strand.
AACCACTAATCACTATTCACTAACCACTAATCACCAACCACTATTCACTAACCACTAATCCGGAGGGATGTCTGTGAACAAAATCGAACCGCTCGGAAACGGCGTCAGGATCTATGTATCCGATCAGCATCATTTTACCACCGACACCATCCTGCTCGCGCACTTCGCGAACGCAAAGACATCCGACAAGGCTATAGATCTCGGCGCGGGCTGCGGCACGATCCCGCTGTTGTGGACAAGAGAGAACACCCCCAAAGAAATCGCGGCGGTAGAGCTTCAAAAAGACGCGGTATCTCTTCTTCAAGACAGTATCTCTCTTAACCTTGAAAACGGGATCGCAAGGGTCAGAAGCATTACCCCGATCTGCGCCGATCTCAGAGATCTCAAAGGGAAGCTGCCGTTCGGATATTTCACCTTGGTTACCTGCAACCCGCCCTACAAGCCCGAGGGAACGGGACTGAAGAATCCCGACGAGTCAAAAACGACCGCCCGTCATGAGACGGACTGCACCGTCGACGACGTCTGTAAAGCAGCGTCACAGCTCTTACAGTTTGCGGGAAGGTTCTGTCTGTGCTTAAGACCCGAGCGGCTGTGCGATGTGACCGAGGCGCTGAGAAAATACGACCTCGAGCCCAAGCGCCTGCGCTTTGTCCAGCAGAGGTCGGACAAGGCGCCCAAGCTCTTTCTGCTCGAAGCAAGACGCGGGTCAAAAAAGGGCTTCTTAACCGTTGAGCCGGTGCTGTTTATCGAGGATGACAAAGGCGGCTTCTCAAAAGAAATGAAAGCGATCTACGGATCATATAAAGAGGAATATCTATGACAGGAACGTTATATGTGGTCGGCACGCCGATCGGGAATCTGGGCGATATCTCCCCCAGAGCGCTGGAGACCTTAAAAGGGGTGGATTTCATCGCGGCGGAGGACACCAGAGTCACCGTCAAGCTGCTTAATCACTTCGATATCAAAAAGCCGCTGGTCTCCTACTTTGAGCATAACAAGCACGAGAAGGGCGAGGTCATCACCGACAGGATTTTAAAAGGCGAAAACTGCGCCGTCGTCACCGACGCGGGTATGCCGTGTATCTCCGATCCGGGAGAGGATCTTATCCGTCAGTGTCAGGAGAAGGACATCCCTACCGTCGTGATCCCGGGTCCCTCCGCGGTGATCTCCGCCTTGGCGGTATCGGGGCTGGAGACGGGGAGATTCACCTTCGAAGGCTTTCTCTCCGTCAACAAAAAGAGCCGCGCGGATCACCTCGAATCCCTCTTGGACGAGAGGCGCACGATGATCTTCTATGAAGCGCCGCACAAGCTGCCCAATACCCTCAAAGACCTGTATCAGACCTTCGGCGAGAGAAAGCTCACCATCGCCAGAGAGCTGACCAAGCTCCACGAGGAGATCATCCGCACCACTACCGCATATGCCGCAGAGCATTATGCGGACGGTTCCGTTAAGGGTGAGATCGTCCTCATCTTGGAGGGAAAAAAGCAGGAGGATAAATCCGCCTATACCCTTGACGACGCGGTACAATACGCGCAGAAGCTGATCGAAAATGGGATGCGTCCCACCGACGCGGCAAAAGAAGCCGCCGCCATCTCTAAAATCAAGAAAAATGATATATACAGGAAGCTTATATGACCTACCAAGATACTCTTAATTTCATCCACTCTCTTGACAAATTCGGTTCGCGCCCGGGACTTGACAGAGTTGAGAAGCTCTTCTCCTATACGCCGGAGATCACGCGCGGAAAGTTCATCCACGTCGCCGGTACCAACGGCAAAGGTTCCGTCTGTGTGATGCTCTCGCATATCCTGCAGAAAGCGGGATACAAGACAGGTCTGTTTATCTCGCCCTATATCACCGAGTTTCGCGAGAGGATCCAGATCAACAACTCCCCCGCCGGCAGACAGACGCTGATCAGCGCGGTGGAATACTATATGCCCTATCTCAAAGAGCTCAACGATCAGGGGATCGTCATCACGGAGTTTGAATTTCTGACCGTGATCGCCTTCTATATCTTCCGTCAGCAGAACTGCGACTTTGTCGTGTGCGAAACGGGAATGGGCGGACTGCTGGACTCTACCAACGTGATCGAACGGCCGCTATGCTCCGTCATCACCAGAATCGACCTTGACCACACCGCGGTCCTCGGCGATACGATCGAGAAGATCGCAGAGCAAAAGTGCGGCATCATCAAAGAGAACGGCATCACTGTCACCGCCGCGCAGAAAGAAGAAGCGGCGTCAGTGATCCGAAAAACCACGGAAGAAAAGCATAACACGCTGTTTCTCGCGCAGGATATCGTCCTGCATCAACCTCAGCTGAACAAGCGCGGCGCTTACTTCGAATACCAAGGCGAGAAGATGTTTCTGCCGCTGGTCGGCGAACATCAGATAGAAAACTTACAGTGTACGCTCGCAGTCATCAAAGCGCTCAATCTCCTCCGGCTCAGGCACGCGCATATCACCGCACAGCAGATCCGCGACGGGCTTATGGCAGTGATTCACCCCGCGCGGTTTGAAAAGCTCAGAGATAAGCCCGCGGTCATCCTCGACGGCGCGCATAACAAAAACGGTCTGGAGGCGTTTGTCAATGCGGTCAGAAAGTACTACGGCGGGATCGGCAAGACGCTGATCATCGGGATGCTCGCCGACAAGGACTCTGAGGCGCTGTATCTGCTCAGAGGGCTGTTCAAGCGCATTATCACCACGGATATCAAAAATCCCCGCGCCCTTGACGCGGAGATCTTAGCACAGCGATGCAAAGGATTGGCGCGGGAGATAGAAACCGTCAGAAATCCTTCTGAAGCAGTCGACAAAGCGCTGTCTTATCAAGATACCGTATTCATCTGCGGCTCGCTCTATCTCGCGGGAGAGATCAGACCTTACATTCTCTCCCTTCCCGAAGAAATCTGACGACAACAGAATATGACGAATTTTTCGCGTCCGATCCTGTATCATAGGGTCGGACGCTCTTTTTAACTAAGAACTAAGAAAGAAGAAATAAGAACTGAGAACCGACAATCGGGAACCGACAACTTCAAACAGGTGATCATTATGGTAGATATGTCTTACAAAAACGATATCCTCACGGCAGGACTGTACGGCGAGATCGATCATCATATCGCGCCGAAGATCCGCAGTGAGATCGACGCAAAGTGCGAGAATCTGCGTCCGAAAGTTTTGCGGCTCGACTTTAAGGCGGTCAGCTTTATGGACAGCTCGGGCGTGGGGCTGGTGATGGGCAGACAGCGCTGTATCTCTCTCTTGGGCGGACGGCTGGAGGTCGTCAATATCCCCAAGCAAATCAACAAGGTCTTTTCCCTCTCGGGACTGGACAAGCTGGGGGTGCTAAAATGAATATACAAAATCATATGAAGCTCAGCTTTCTCTCCCGATCGGTCAACGAGGCGTTCGCGCGGGCGGCGGTGTCGTCCTTTCTTTTGCCCCTTGACCCGACGGTAACAGAGCTGTCCGATGTCAGGACGGCGGTATCGGAAGCGGTCACCAACTGTATCGTACACGCCTATCCCGATACGACCGGCGTCGTATACATAGACGCGAAAATCACCGATACCAATAAAGTGATCATCCGGATCCGCGACTCAGGCGTCGGGATCGAAAACATAAAACAGGCGATGGAACCGCTCTTTACCACCTCTTCGGACGAGAGAGCCGGCTTGGGCTTTGCGGTGATGCAGAGCTTTATGGACAGGGTGCGGGTACGCTCTCAAAAGGGCAAGGGTACCGTCGTCACGCTGGAAAAATTCATCGACAAACTCCCCGATGACAAGAAATGAACGGATAGAAGAGAATCTCGGGCTTGTCCGCGCCTGCGCAAACCGCTTTCGGGACAAGGGCGTCGAATACGAAGAACTGATCTCCGCGGGAACGCTCGGGATGATCAAAGCGGCAGACCGTTACGATCCGACGCTCGGCTTTCGGTTCTCCACCTATGCCGTGCCGGTGATCTTAGGAGAGATAAGAGCGCTGTTTCGCGAGGGCGGCGCGGTCAAGGTCTCACGCTCTCTGAAGGATCTGTCACAAAAGGCAAAAAGGATCAGTGAGGAATACCAAAAAGAACACGGCGTTCCCATCACCGTCAAAACGCTCGCAAAGCTTCTCGGCGTAGACGAATACAAAGCGTCCGACGCGCTGTGCGCCTCTTCTCCCCCGCTCTCGCTTTCGGACTGTACACAAGAGGGCGGCGCGCCGGATATCCCCGTCCCCTCCGGAGAGGAAGAGCTTATTGAACACCTCGCGCTGACTCAGGCGATCAAAAGGCTCAGTGAAGAAGAACAAAACATCGTCCGGCTGCGGTACTTTGAGCAAAACACACAGTCAAAAACTGCCGCCCTGCTCTCCACCACACAGGTTCAGATCTCGCGGAAAGAAAAGAAAATCCTCTCAAAGCTCAGAATGATGCTGCTGTAGTCTCTGATAACAATCAACAGCCTGCCTTTTGAATGAAAAGGCAGGCTGTTTGAATGTGTATTTCATTATTGATAGATCGACGTATTTCCCTTTACATGATTGTACAAGGTGTTCACGTCTCGTATGTTGACCTGATTGTCGTGTCTTGCGACGTCGCCGCATTTGATCGCATATTCGTCGGTCACTGTCGGATTCCCTTTCACATGATTATACGCCGCGTTGACGTCTCTGATATTGACCTTGCCGTCAAGCGTGAAATCACCCAGCGGATTGATCTTCAGCTCCAGCGCCGTATCGGCGGAGAGCGTTACCTCAAAGCTGCGGGAAACGTGGTACGCCTTGTCGACACTCAGCACATAGCTGCCGGCGGTAAGCCCTTCAAAAAGGTATGGCGCCTCGCAGCTATCCATCACCTGAGAAGCAAGAGGCTCCTCCTCTCCTGCGCGGTAGAGCTTTACCTCGGCGTGATCGCCGCGCTCCTTTAAGTATGTGATCACCTTGCCGCTGATGCTGAAGGTATCTCCGGTCTGTCTGCCGTTGTAGACGAATACGCCATCATCCGCTTTCAGGACAAAATTTTTCTCATCCTTCACGGGGACAAGCTCTTCCACGACTGTCAGCTTGTCAGGATCTACATGATCCGCTTCGGTAAACAGGTACCGATCCTCAGAAACAGAAATCGGCTCATAGGAATATATGTGGATCTCTTCCTTCTCTCCGTCATAGAATCTCTCGACCATATAGCGGTTGCCTTCTTCGTCCTGATAGCCGGGTCCGCTGACGCGGTCAACGCGGAAGCCGTTATATTCATAGCACAGGGGATAACCCCATTCATCCTTGACCCTCTGATAATCGCCGCTGTCAAAGAAGCTCTCATCCTCTACGATAACCTCTTCAAACGAATCGTCGTCCACATAGATGCCGCACGCTTCGTCATAGAGGAATCTCACAACAGCGTGATACTCTCCCCTCTCGGGATCCCATCTTCCGGTATAAGCATATAAGCCGTCGGGATCCGAAGCACAGGTAACCTTCTCGGCAAGGCGGGAAATATTTTCGGGTTCTTCCAAAACGAAACCTGTCAGACACACCTGACCGCCGTCGTCGTATACATACTCGAAACCTTCGCCGGAGACTCCCTCTGCCGGTTTGAAAAGACAGAGTCCGTCCATCCCGTCGATTTCCTCATACGTTCCGTACACATTGGCGGACGTACCGGTTTCGGGATCATATACCGATGAGGTAACATAAAAGTTTCCCTTGCCGTCTGTCACCACGGGCAAATAAGCATATCCGCTGAACCAAAACGGATTGTAGACAGGGATCGTATCGCCGTCCCCGTCGTACGCGAAGCTGTAGTCACAGTCCTCGCTCTCGAACTCGTCCATATACATACTGGTTCCGTAAAGCGTCTCATAGATATCCTCGGAGAAGCTCGGATCGGGCAGATAACCGCCCAGACTCTCGACATAAACGAGCTTTCTGATGATGATGCCCTCGTCACCCTCCGCCTCGGCAAACTGCTGTCCGACATAAAAGCCGTCGGGATCGGATTTGCTGATCAGGCGATCGCCGAGATAGGCTCTGGGTTCTTCATAAACCTTGCGGTAACCCTCCAGCCACAGCGATTCTTCTCTCTCGTTATAGCCCTCAGAGAGAGCGCCGTTGTGTACGCCGTCAAAGGTGATCCGATCCGCGGGCGTCTCGCCCTTGGCGTTGATGATCACAGCCGAGCCGATACGGTTGTCGTCGCCGGCGTAAAGGGTCGCTGTCACATCCGTACCGAAGCTCAGCGAGATATCTTTCCCCTGGGAATTCAGATCGACCGCAGTATCGTAAAGCAGGTTCTCGTTGACGGTCAGACTGCCCGTGCCGTAGATATGAAGACTCGAACCTTCTCCCTCGATCCTGCCGAGAGAACAGTCGCCTCTGACACAGAGGTTCAAGGTATCAAGCATAAAACCGGCATGGAGGATCCTGTCAGCCGCCTGCAGGTTGTCGATCACCAGTGTGGAAGTCGCGGGATAATATGTCACACCCTCGATCTCTTCCGCCTTATCGGAGAAGCGGTCATAGATCACCTGCTGCTGAATCAGCACCGCGCCCCATTCGGGATCAACCTGATACGCGGGGGTGCCGTCTTCGTTCGTATACATCAGCGAAACAAAGTCGCCGTACTCGGGACCGGGCTCTCCCGAATCCTCGGGGTCGCCGCCGTCGGCAAACGCCGCAAAGGAACACACGGAGAATACCAGCGTCAGCGCCAGAAGCAGGGATAATAGTTTTTTCATAGTAAAACTCCTTTTCTATTGATTATCCGAAAAGCATGTTATTTTTGATTATAGCATATTCTCCCGCATAAAAAAAGTAGTATCAAAGAATAAAGGAAAAGAAAATCCTCCCAAGAAAATCCTTGGGAGGACGCCTTTTGTTAGTCGATCTCGTGTACTGCCATCACACCATCCGGATAGGTGACGCTCAACCGCTTGGTCAGTATATCGCCGTCGGAAAATGTGACGGTAATTTCGATGATATCGTCCCGCTCGCCGCAGATATCCTCGGGCTGCAGGAAATATCCGTCGTCACCAGTCGCGACATAGGAGATATGATACCGATACTGCTTACTCCAATCCGCCGTATGATCCAGATCCGATTTCGCATAATACTCGCTCAGCCCGAATTTGTCCGGTCTCCCGAGATAGAAGGGATCTTCCTCCCCGCCAGAGTCATACCACATCCCCCAGTCGTCGCCGATGTTTTCAGAGTCGGAATCATACCAGACGCAAAACCTTCCGAAGCCGTTGAGCGAACGGAAGCTCACATCCTCGATATCGTCGCCGTCGATCAGCATTTCCGCTTCCATCGTATAATAGCGGTCAAGAAAGTTCCCGTTCATATCATACATCGTGATCTCGGAATAAACCTTGCCCGACGCACTATCAAGAAGCCGGTTCTCCGCCGCGGAAACCTCCAGCACAAAGCTGTGGCGATTCGAAAAAAACGCGGGAATCATCATCGCCGAGATCATCACCAGTACCAGCGCCGCCGCAATCATAGACTTGATACCTATCCTGCGGCTTGTTCTTTCCCGATAAGAAAACGCTTCTGCCTCGGGATCACAATACGCCTTCATCATCCTATCAAATCTTTCTTCATTCATATTCGCTTAGCTCCTTTCTGAGTTGCTTTCGCGCCGTACTCAAGCGTGACTTGACCGTGCCTTCGGGAATGTTCAGTAATTCTGCCAGTTCCAAAACGCTGTAGCCTCGATAGTAGTAGAGAACGATCGCTTCTCTCAAAGGCGGCGTCAGCTTTTTGACAGCGTCCTTCAGAACAATAGAAGTGTCGGCGTCTTTCTCCTCGGACGGGATGGATATAATCACCTTCTCCTGTTCTTCCGCAGAAGGAAACTTCCATATCTTCCCACGCTCATAACGGCGCACTTTGTCACGGTATGTATTCACACAGATCGCAAACAGCCATTTTTCAAAAGGCTTTTCGGCATCATACCTTCTAATATTCCGGATTGCTTTCTCCCACGTAGTCTGAAACAGATCTTCCGCGTCCTCCCGCCGATCAGTCAGAGAGATACACAGCTTGGTCAGCGCTAAGCTATACTCACTGATATATTTTTCTATAGGCTTTTTCATGGTCGACCTCCGATGAAAGCTTTCACTATATATACGGATGAGAGAGGTATTCGGTTCAAAAAAATCCTCCCAAGAATGATACTCCTTGGGAGGAATTGTTTAATAAGTTGGATTCTATTGTAGGGGAGGGTCTTGACCCTCCCGCTCAGCAGAAATCCTATATATCATTGACATCGGGAAAGGCAAGATCTTCCCCTATAGCTGCTATTCTGATTAAGGAGATTTCAACACAAGGCTCTGTTGTGGTCAATCCTGCTCATACATCCTTTTAAGCTCCTCCAGATCATAGGGGGTCTGCTGATAGAGGTAGTAGTTGAGCCAGTTCATAAAGAGCAGGGAGGCGTGGCTTTTCCATGTCATCACGGGCTTGCGGTTGACGTTGTTGTCGGGAAAGTAGTTGTAGGGGATGTCGATTTTCAGCCCCTTCTTAACGTCGCGGTAATACTCCTTCGCGAGTGTATCGTAGTCATACTCGCAGTGACCGAAGAGATAGAACTCTCTGCCGTTCTTGGAGCAGACGATCGCCGCGCCCGCCGCCTTGGAGGTCGCGAGGATGATCAGCTCTTCCTGCTTCTCGATATCCTCCGATCTGACGCCCGTATAGCGGGAATGAGGGATCAAGAAGAAGTCGTCAAAGCCGCGCATCAGGGGATGCTTGTTGTTGACGATCTTGTGGTTAAAGATGCCGAAGAGCTTTTTTTGGAGATTATGCTTCTCTATCCCATAGCGGTAGTACAGTCCCGCCTGCGCGCCCCAGCAGATGAACATCGTCGAGTAAACGTGCTTCTTCGCCCAGTTGAAAACGGAACACAGCTCGTCCCAGTAGTCGACCTCTTCAAACTCCAGCAGCTCTACCGGCGCGCCGGTGACGATCATACCGTCAAACCGCTCGTCCCGGATCTCGTCAAAGGTCTTGTAGAACTTGGTCAGGTGTTCCTCACTGGTGTTCTTCGAGTGATGGCTCGCCATCTTAAGCAGCTCGATATCCACCTGTAAGGGAGAGTTGCCGAGCAGGCGCAAAAGCTGGGTCTCGGTCGCCACCTTGGTGGGCATGAGGTTGAGAATGACGATCTTCAGCGGCCGTATATCCTGTGTGGTCGCCCGGGTCTCGGGCATCACGAATATATTCTCACTTTCTAAGATTTTTGTCGCCGGCAGATCGTTGGGAATTTTAATCGGCATATCGACCGCTCCTTTCTTTATAAACTAAGAGATAAGAACTAAGAAATAAGAACTGCGGGAGGGCTCCGCCCTCACCCAAATCCTAATTCCTCATTTTAATATTGTTTCCCCCAATAGACCATATGCTTTGCGGGACGTCCGCAGCATACGCAAACATCACTGAGGCGTTCCTCCTCGAAGGGGATACATCTGGACTTGACGCCACCGGTCTCGTCCTTGAGCTGATCCTCACAGGCAGAGTCGCCGCACCACATCGCCTTGATGAAGCCGGGCTTGTTCTTCGCTGTCTCGAGGAACTCCTCATGGGTCAGCGCAACGTGCGTTTTTGCTTTAGTGTTTTCCAAAGCGCGGTTGTACATATCCTCGTGGATGGTCTCGAGCAGCTTCTCGATGGTCTCTTCCACGCCGTCGAGGGAAGTGAAGATCTTCTCTCTGGTGTCGCGTCTGACCAGCACGCACTGGTTTTTCTCGATATCCTTGGGACCGAGCTCGAGTCTTAAAGGCACGCCCTTCATCTCATACTGGGCAAACTTCCATCCCGGAGACTGATCGGAGTCGTCGAGTTTTGTTCTGAAACGCTTCCTGAGGTTCTCGTATACCTCGTTCGCCTTGTCCAGAACGCCCTCCTTGTGCTGGGCGATAGGCAGGATCACTACTTGGATCGGAGCAACCTTCGGGGGCAGTACTAAGCCGTCGTCATCGGAATGTACCATGATCAGCGCGCCAATCATACGGGTAGAGGTACCCCACGAGGTCTGATGGGGGTAGTGGAGCTTGTTGTCTCTGCCGGTATAGGTGATGTCAAAGCTCTTCGCAAAGCCGTCGCCGAAGTAGTGGGAGGTACCGCCCTGCAAAGCGACGCCGTTATGCATCATCGGCTCGATTGTGTAGGTCTCTTCCGCGCCCGCAAACTTCTCTTTATCGGTCTTCTTGCCGAAAACGGCAGGGATCGCAAGAGTCTCCTTGTAGAAGTCAATATATACCTGCAGCATCCTGCGGGTCTCTTCGATCGCTTCTTCGGCGATCTCGTGCATCGTGTGACCCTCCTGCCACAAGAACTCGGAGGTTCTCAGGAAAGGACGGGTGGTCTTCTCCCAGCGGACAACAGAACACCACTGGTTGTAGAGCTTGGGCAGATCGCGGTAGGTGTTGATCACCTTCGCGTAATGCTCACAGAACAGGGTCTCGGAGGTCGGACGGACGCAAAGGCGCTCGCTGAGCTTTTCCGATCCGCCGACCGTCACCCACGCACACTCGGGCGCGAAGCCCTCAACGTGATCCTTCTCCTTCTGGAGCAGGCTCTCGGGGATGAACATCGGCATATAGACGTTCTCGTGTCCCGTCTCCTTAAAGCGGCGGTCCATATCATTTCTCATATTCTCCCAGATCGCGAAGCCGTAGGGACGGATCACCATACAGCCCTTCACGCCGGAATAGTCAACCAGCTCTGCCTTTTTCACGATATCGGTATACCATTTTGCAAAATCCTCGTCGCGGCTCGTGATCGCCTCGACCATTTTTTTATCCTTCGCCATATCATTAACCCTCCGAAGTTGGAAATTGAATTTACACTTCTATATATTATACATAGATGCAATCCGTTTTGCAAGCGGTATTTCTCACAGTTTTATCCTTGGAACGACCGCTTTATTAGGTAAAAAATAAAGCGCAGCCTAAGCCGCGCTTCTTCGAGGATGAATCAGGTGTTTGTTTCGATGTAGTTGACAAGCTCTCCTACTGTGCGGATGTTCTCGATCTCCTCGTCGGGGATCTCGATCTCAAACTCGTCTTCGATAGACATCAGAAGATCAACAACGTCAAGAGAATCGGCGCCTAAATCGTCCTGCATATCGGTTTCCAGCGTGATAGCGTCTTCTTCTACGTCGAACTGTTCGGCAAGGATAACCTTCACTTTTTCTAAAACCATCGTGTTTCCTCCTATTGATTTTGCGTAGGAATAAATACCTTACACACATATTATTAGTAATATCACGCTTTGTCAATAATTATGTCAATTTTTTAATCGTTAGTGCTGTATGAGAAAATTAAATCTACATTTTTTGCTGAAAAACGGCGGGATCGCTCCCGCCGCTTTCATACTGCTATTGGTTTTTATTTCTTTTGCTTTTGTTGATCGCTTCGGTGATGATGTAATAAATCGGCACCGTCAGAAACAGTACCCACGCGGGATGCCATAATCCGTAAAACAGTCCGAGGATCAGAAATGCCATCACCACCAGCACAGGATAAGCAAAATGAGAAGCGTTTCTCTTTTGGATCGCGTCCACCAGCGTATAATAAAGCGGCACCGTGAAAAAAACGATCCAGCCGTATGCCCAGCCGCCGCAGATGTTCAAAAAGCCGAACGCCAGATACGCGGCGATCGCGATAAACGGAAAGGGAAACATCATCCAGAAGTTGTGTTTATGCTCCAGCTCTTTCTCGATGATCTTCTCGCTCTTGTGGATGTGGCCGTCAACATCGGTATAGACATGCTGTTCGCCGTTTTCGGAAACAAAGATGCCGTTTTTGTCGATGCTGACCTTGGTGCCGTCCTTTGAGTTGATATGGATACCTTTGAAGCCGATATCCACCTTGTCCGTGCCGCTTTCGGCGTGAACGTGGACCGCTTCTTCCGAGGCGGGTTCTTCCGTCTCGACTTCTTCCGGCTGCGGTTCGGTATCGGCGCTCTCATCTTTTCCTTTTAATAACTCGTCAAGCGTGACGCCGTAGATCTTGGACAGCTCGATCAGGTTGTCGGTGTCGGGCGAGACTTCGGATCTCTCCCACTTGGAGACCGCCTGGCGGGATACGCCGATCTTCTCGGCAAGCTCCTCCTGGGTCAGTCCCATATTCTTTCTGTATTCATAGAGCCTGTTGGCAATTTCGATATTCATATTCGTCCCTCCTTGTTTGGTGAGATCATCATAGCAAATGAGCGCCGGTTGCGCAAGAAATTCGTGTTGTCAATTAGGCAACCGGCGGTTGCAACGCAGGTTTTATGCGGGTTTACGACAAGGATAAGAAAGGAAAGAAAATGTCGCATCGTGACGGCAAGGATTACATCTCACAATGATAATTCCTAATTCCTCTTTTCTAATTCCTAATTAAGTTATGATACCTCTATGCCCTGCTGCGTTTGGAGGAAAGATATGACTTTTTCCTTAATGATCTCCACGCCGCCCGCGGAGTCGGACTCGATGTTCAGCGGCAGGATCGGATCGTGTACGGAAAGACGGAGCAAAAACCATCCGTCGCCGTTATCCTTGTCAAAGCTGACGCGGATCCCCTCGCGGGAGTCGGGCGCGATATGCCAGTCCTTATGCTCCTCGGCATACTGAGTCAGGTTGTCGATCACTTTCAGACCCGCGGTCTTGAAATCCTTCTCGGTAATCTTGAAGCGCAGCTCGATCGCTTCCACCGGTTCTTTCAAGGAAGCAACAAGGCTCTCCAACTCCTTGCCCTCTTTTTTGAGCTGTGCCATCTTGATGATGATCTTGGTGCAGAGATACGCGCCGTCGTCGAGGAAGTAGTTCTCGCGCATCGCGACGTGTCCGGAGGTCTCGGAGGCGATGGGACAGTTGATGCCCTGTTCGTTTAATTCGATCGCTTTGTTGATGATGTTGCGGTAGCCGCGGATATAGCGGTAGTGCTTCGCGCCGAGGACGTTCTCTAAATAGTCCTTTACGCCGGTCGAGGTGATAGAGTCGGTCACGACCGTGCCGCCCTCGTTGCCCTCTAAGGCAAGATAAGAGGAGAGCGCCACCAGACGGTTGCGGTTGATCTCCTTGCCGTTGTGATCCACCGCGCCGCCGCGGTCCACGTCGGTGTCGAAGATCACGCCGAGATCGGCTTTATTCTGAAGCACCGCCTCACAGATCGACGCCATCGCGCCGGGATCCTCGGGGTTCGGGATATGGTTGGGGAACATACCGTCGGGATCTAAAAAGCGTGAACCTGTCGTATCCGCGCCTAAGACTCTCAGCACCTTGGACTCATAGAAACCACCCGCGCCGTTGCCCGCGTCGACAACGATATGAAATCCCTTCAGCGGATGATCATAGTCCTCTGCGTTCACTTCTTTTTTGATGATATTGCACAGATGCTCGGCGTAGTGGGACATATAGTCGACCTGCTCGACAGTACCTCGCTCGGTGCTCTCGGGCTTGTCGCCGTTCTGGGCGTGCTCTAAGATATCGATGATATCCTGATGATCAAGACCGCCCTCTCTGACAAAGAACTTCAGACCGTTGCGGTTGAACGGATGGTGGGACGCGGTGATCATCACCGACGCGTCACAGCCGAAATCCACGGTGGTCATAAACATCGAGGGGGTCGAGGACAGCCCGCAGTCATAGACCTTCACGCCGCAGGAGAGCAGCGTCTCAATCACCACGGACGCGATCCGCTCGCCGGAGATGCGGACGTCTCTGCCGACCGCTACGGTAAGCTTATCGGAAGTTTTCCCTTTTTTCTTCTCCACCCACAGCACGTAGCCGTAGGTCATCTCAGCGATCACATCGTCGGTCAGGTTGACGATATCGCCCTCTACGCCGTCTGTTGCGACGCCTCTGATATCGGTTCCGCTTTTTAAGTGCGCGTATTTTTCGTTTAACATAGGTTCCTCCGATTTTTGAATTTTAGGGCTCAAACCCCGCTTGTTTTCTATTATATCACACCTTTTTTCATCTTTGCTACCATAGAAGAATTATGAAATTCATCTATTTTTCACAGTAAAATCCGCGATCTGTTTAAACTTGTGGGAAGTTTTACGAAACAGGTTACAAGATTATTTCATTTTCGCATTTTGAATGTACCGATTATACATTTATTTTTCTAATATCGAATTAAAAACCATCACTTTTTGCGCACCTTGCACAAAGGACGGTATCTCCAATTGTTGACATTTACGAAAAACGGGATATAATATCTAGTGTCAGGTGATTCCCGCCTGACTCTGGAGTCAATGAAAAAACAGAAACCAAACTCCTCACAACTTTTAGGAATCGCCAAATGGTAAATGGCGGCACGAAAATCAGTATGTTAGGAGGAAATGCTATGATGACGCCTATCTTCAGTCTGAACGACATTAACGTATCAGAGTTTCTGAACGTTCTGGACAGCTGTGAAGGCAACGTATTTCTGGTCACCCACGAGGGCGACAAACTCAATCTTAAATCCAAACTCTCTCAACTCGTAGGACTCACGCGAGTGATTGAAGGCGGTAAGATTACCCACGCGCAGATCTTCTGTGAGAACAGAAGCGACGAGAGCAAGCTCTTCAGACTGAACCTGCTCGGCGATGCGAGAACTGCGTAACACGAATTTGCTATCCACTACTTTTTCATGTTAATTTCAAAAATCCTAAAGCAGGAAGGGCGTACCCTGACGGGCGCGCCCTTCTTGCTGTTTTTTGCGCATTTTATTTATACTGATCCAAAATAAAAACTCTTGACCTCTCTTCCTTTCTGTGATACAATGGCTCTCAGTCAGTTCGAAACCATCCTGACTTGGCGCGGCAAATCTACCGTCTGCCGACGCCTAAATCAAAACTAAGGGAGAAAATTGAATATGAAAAACAAAAAACTCATTTTTTTGACACAGGCAGCTGTCATCGCGGCGATGTACGCAGTGCTCACCGTCGGTCAGAATCTGCTCTTTCCCGGCACGGCGTCGGCGGCGATCCAGTTTCGCGTTGCCGAGGTGCTCACGGTGCTGGCGATCTACACCCCCGCGGCAATCCCGGGGCTGACCATCGGCTGTGTTCTCGCGAACATCAGCTCCGTTACGGCGGGACTCGGATTCTACGATATGATCTTCGGCTCGCTCGCTTCTCTGCTCGCCGCTGTCACCATGTATCTGCTGAGAAATGTCCGCATCAAGAAGATTCCTTTCTTGGCGCTGTTGATGCCCGCGATCTTCAACGGTATCATCGTCGGACTCGAAATCGCGATCTTCTTTCTTGACACCGGCTTCACGATGACGGGATTTTTGGTATCCGGCGGCTGTGTCGCTCTCGGAGAACTCGTCGTGCTGATGGTGCTCGGTATCCCGATGTGTCTTTTGCTCAACAAAAACGCGGATAAAATGGGAATCACCCAATCATAGAAAAATGCAGATCCCGCTGCCGGTTTCACAGCGGGATCTGTTCGTTGTTAGGCAGTAAATAAATCGAATCCATAAGAAATTTTAAAATATACTTGCATTATTGAATTGTTTGTGTTAAAATAACTTTTGCTAGGTCCGGGTGTGGCGCAGTTTGGTAGCGCGCTTGAATGGGGTTCAAGAGGCCGCTGGTTCGACTCCAGTCACTCGGATTCATAAAAAAGGCGCTGTGAAGAAACGAAGCTAAAAGCTTCCGACTTCACAGCGCCCTCTTTTTTGCAGCAGTTATGTGGAAAAATGTTGAAAAAACCGTACACTTCCCCTTACCCCAAAAGAACAGCTCTTTGAATGTCACGCAG
>JAFRCW010000015.1 GCA_017404145.1 Ruminococcus sp.
ACTACAATCGCACGCTTCGTTTTTGCTTATATTTTCTCACATTCACCGGGCGGAGTTCAATACGGTCGTTTATTTGACGGTTACTCAGAAAGTCAGTGTTTAAGCCATTTTTCATTTAATAAGGCTGTTTGATAATTGCACTTGAAGCTAAACAAAAATGTTAGTCACAGTATCACCGTTTCTTTACAAAAATCAGCAATTCAACAAGTTGCGATAAATCATCAAGTCATCATCCTTAAACACATTGAAGATGACCTTGATATCGCTGCTTGTTGTTTTTTTGTAGTCTTTTACTGTTGATACGGCGATCTCAGCTGCCTTATGCTGCGGGAATCCGAACACGCCTGTGGAGATACAGCAGAACGCTATACTTTTACAGCCGTTTTCTTCTGCGAGCTTCAAGCAGGAGAGGTAACAGCTTTTGAGCAGATCACAGTGTTCCTCGGTGAGCCTGCCGCTGACGATCGGCCCGACCGTGTGCAAGACATATTTGCACGGCAGGTTGTAGGCGGGGGTGATCTTCGCCTGACCCGTCGGCTCCTCGTGCCCCTGCTCGCTCATGATTTCAAAGCACCGGTATCTCAAAGATAACCCGGCAGCGCTATGCAAGCAGTTGTCGATGCATGAATGTAAGACCCTGAAACAGCCCAAAAGCTGGGCGTTGGCGGCGTTTACAACCGCGTCGCAGGAGAGCGTTGTGATGTCGCCCTGCCATAAGTAAAGGTCTTTTTCAACAGGGGTGAGGTCTGATATTTTTGTGATACCTTTTGCTTCGTTTTCAGCTCTGAGATATTCGCTTTCAATTCTCAGGTACTCCTCGCTGATGGGCTTCGGCATCCAAATATTCATCAATCCGCGAAGCAGATCCTTCTGCCCCTGCTCATCATTCGGGATTCTGTAATGGCTGAGTTGGGAACGATCCTTTTGCAGTTCTTTGATCAACCAGATACGTTGTTCTTCATGCGTCATAAAAGTTTACTCCTTTTCTCGCCGCGATTTCTTTCAGCTTGGCGAAGTGTTCCCTGTCGGGGATCACACGCCGCGTCTCCCAATTTCCTATTGTGCTTAGTGACACACCGATCATGCGTCCAAAATCTATTTGCTTCATATGATAGTTGCGTCGGATGGCTTTCACGACCTCTCCGAACTCACTTTCGCAGAATTCCTTGTATTCATCCTTGATCGGCACGGGGGTTTCATTCAGGCTTTTGATGGAAAGGCCGTTATCGTTTGCCGCTTGTTCAATCTGCTTATAGTATTTCAGTTCGGGAACACAAATGTTTTTCTCCCACCTGGCGACTGCTTCTCCCGTACAGCCGAGTATCCTGCCAAATTGATTTAAGCCGCAGCCGCAAGCTATGCGGATGCTTTTGATCTTCCTGCCGCAATCAGCTTGGATAAAGCCTTGATAATCGCTGACGAAGTAATCGGGTTCAACATTGAGCATATCCAAGTCGATTCCGACTTCTCGCGCCGCTTGCTTGATTGGTTCATAGTATTTGCGCAGAGGCTTTGCACGGTCGATTTCCCAATGTTCGAGCGTTTGCCAATCACAACCGATCTTTTCTGCGAACACCTTTGTCACAACGCCATACGCTAATCGGATCTGCCGTATCTTCTTTCCGCAATCGCGCTCGATAAAGACAGCATATTCATCCGTATAGGTATCAGGGTCATCTATCAGCTTTTTGACATCCAAACCGGCTTCGATCGCCATTCTTTTGATTTTCCGATAGCTCTTACGGCTTGGGCGACGGTTATTTAATTCATCCTCCCATGTGCTTTCATTGGAGCGGGTAATGCCTAACCTTTCCGAAAACTGCTCCTGCGTTAAGCCGCTTTGAATTCGGATAGTTCGGATACGCTTACCATATCCGGGCTTGCAAAACTCAGTATATTCATCCAAGAGTAATGCGCTTTTGATGTTTAAAGCGTCGGCGATTATACTTGCGGATTCATAATGCAGCGCCATATTGTTACATTCATAATCTTGGATTTTCCCAACCGGGATCCCTGTCGCCGTGCTCAGTTGCTCTCTCGTCATACCGTGCGCCTCACGGTAATGCCGAAGAATATGGCAATAATCCTTTTGCAGTTGTAACGGTTTGAAAGTATATATTAAATGTATCAGGCACTTGCCTTGAATGATGTGATAGGTCTGTGTGTGATTAAGTAAGGTATCGCGTTGCCTCCACCTGCATCCCCCTCTGTCGAGCTTGATAATGGAGCTATTGGAGGCAATGGAGGTAATACAGACTTGAATAATGATTCCGACGAAGATGACGATGTTGTCTTTTAATTGCAGGAGGTAGAATATGACTAATAATGAAATTATAATCCCAGCATATCAGAAAGTAACACTTTCTCCAAGAGAAGCTGCAGCATATTCTAACATCGGGATCAATAAGATCGGTGCTTTTCTCCGCAAGCCTAATTGTCCGTTTGTGCTGTTTGTCGGCACGAAAAAGCTGGTGAAGCGTAAGGAGTTTGAGAAGTTTATCAGCAATCAGTTAGTAATCTGAATACTGATGAACAAATAATTTTCAATTAACTATTGAGAGGAAAGAGCTTTCGTGTTATAATAACGAAGCATGTAAGGCTCTTTTCTCTCTTTCTCTCAGAAAGGAGCTATGATACATGGGCAAAGACCTAAGAGGCAGAGAAATAGGCAAAGGTCTGTCACAGCGTAAGGACAAGAAGTATTCAGCAAGATATGTTTCAATAAGCGGCAAGCGGATTGAAAAATACTTTGATACTTTACCCGAAGCAAGAAACTGGCTCGCAGATGCGAAATATGAGGATTCACACGGCACAGTCGGTCTGACCTCGACAGCTACCGTAGATACTTGGTTTGAGTATTGGTACAACAATATCATTGTTGACTTATCCCCGAATACTCGCAGAAACTACAAGGAGCGATACGAGCGAAATGTTCAGCCGATTATTGGCAGGATGTGTATATCCGATGTCAAGCCTATGCACTGTAAAAAGGTGCTGAATGATATGCTTGATGATTATGCAGGCTCGACGATCAGGCAGACTTACATAGCGATGGGGACGATGTTTCGGTCTGCTGTGATGAATGATGTGATTTCAAAGCACCCGATGGACGGCGTGAGATATACGAAGCCTGTCAGGGCGGCAAGCGATCACAGGGTATTGAGTATTGAAGAACAACAGCGATTCCTTGAAACGGCTAAGAACTCACACAATTACTATCAATATGCCTTTATCCTCGAAACAGGACTGAGAACAGGCGAAATGATAGGCTTGACGTGGGACGCTATCGACTGGGATAATCACACGCTGACGGTCAATAAGACACTTGAATTCAGGCATAAGCAAAAAGTATGGCGAGCAGGACCTCCAAAATCTTCAACGAGCTACCGAACAATCCCTCTGACTAACAGGGCGTATAATATGCTCTTGGAGCTGAAAGAGAAGCGAAAGAATCAAAAGCTGTCCGAGGAGCTGTCACAGACGCTTGTATTCACCGACAGAAAGACGGGACAGACTTCCTCATTGACTTTGAGCGATTTGGTCTTTATCAACTTTCGGACGGGTATGCCTGCAAAGAACAGCTCTTATGATACCCACCTATATAAACTCTGCGAAACAGCAAATATACCACCGTTCTGTATGCACACGCTTAGACACACTTATGCTACAAGGGCGATTGAAAGCGGTATGCAACCGAAGGTGTTGCAGAAGCTGTTAGGTCACGCAAGCATACAGACGACGATGGACACTTATGTTCATGTAACTGATGATTCAATGACTAAGGCGATAAAGCAGTTTGAATCCGTCGATCTGGCGGCGAATGGCTCAGCCTTGAATACCCCTGTTTTCAGACAAAATGGCGTAGAAATGGCGTAAATCAAAGTCTGAAAACCTTAGAAACCCCATAAATAAAGGAGATGTATGAAAAAATGAAGTTAGGCATCGTCGGACTTCCGAACGTCGGCAAATCAACTCTCTTCAACGCGATCACGAACGCGGGCGCTCAGTCCGCGAACTATCCGTTCTGTACCATCGAGCCGAACATCGGCGTGGTCAACGTTCCCGACAAGCGGCTTGACAAGCTTGCTGAAATGTATCATCCCGACAAGTATACCCCCGCTACCATCGAGTTCGTCGATATCGCGGGTCTGGTCAAGGGCGCGTCTAAGGGCGAGGGACTGGGCAACAAGTTTCTTTCGAATATCCGCGAGTGCGACGCCATCGTTCACGTGGTGCGCTGTTTTGATAACGACGATATCATCCATGTGGAAGGCTCTGTCGATCCGCTTCGAGATATCGAGACGATCGATCTCGAGCTGATCCTCTCCGATGTGGAAATGGTTCAGCGCCGTATCGACAAGGCGCAGAAGATGGTCAAGGGTGATAAGAAGTATCTTGCCGAGGTGGAGTTCTTCAAAAGAGTGATGGACGTCCTCAACGAGGGCAAGCCCGCCCGCGCGGTCGAGTGCGACGACGAGGAGAAGAAGCTCCTGTCCGAGGTTGCTCTTTTGACGAACAAGCCGATCATCTTCGCCGCGAATATGAGCGAGGATGATTTCTCGAACGGGATCGAGTCCAACGAACGTCTCAAAGCGGTGAAAGTGCTTGCCGCCGAGCAGCATGCGGGCGTTTTGCCGATCTGCGCAGAGCTGGAGGCGGAGATCGTCGAGATGGAAAAAGAGGAGAAGGAACTGTTCCTCTCCGATATGGGTCTGGAGCAGAGCGGTCTCGACCGACTGATCAACGAGTGCTACAGCCTGCTCGGGCTGATCTCCTATCTGACCGCGGGCAAGCCCGAGGTACGCGCGTGGACGATCAAGAAAGGCACCAAAGCGCCTCAGGCGGCGGGCAAGATCCATTCCGATTTTGAACGCGGCTTCATCCGCGCCGAGGTCATCGCCTTTGACGATCTGATCGCCTGCGGTTCGATGGCGGAGGCAAAGGAAAAAGGCTTAGTCCGTTCCGAGGGTAAGGAATATGTGATGAAGGACGGCGACGTGGTGCTGTTCCGATTCAATGTGTGATATCTTAAGAAATACGGTAGGGGAGGGTCTTGACCGTTGTGCCGTAGGACGTGGGATAGCCTCCCTTTGGGAAAGGGAAGTGGGCTCGCTCCTGCGAGCTCGGAGGGATTGTATCAATGGAGCAAAGCGACCAACCTTATTATAAAAGGTTTCTCCCTGCGGTCGATCAATTTGTACAATCCCTCAGTCACCGTTCGGTGACAGCTCCCTTTACCAAAGGGAGCTAAAAAGCATACATATAAAACGAACAAGAGCAGGGAGGATTTCCCTGCTCTTACTCGTATGAAAAGGAAGTTCTTTATGAAAACCAAAATAGTGGTTAGTGATTAGTGATTAGTGGTTAGTTATTAGTTGTTAGTTATTAGTTACTGTTGAAACAACAGCTGACAACCGGGAACCAAACAATTCCTCATTGTATTATAGTTCTCCCGTCGAGGACATCCTGCCGCAGGATACGGGGAGGTTGCCGTTTCTGGCTCTGAGCGCGTCGATAAATTCTTTCTCGCTCTTATTTCCCTTGACGGTGATATAATACTTGAGCTCATAGACGCTGCCCATCTGGACGGTCTTAACGGTGTGGAGCTCCTGTTTTGTAGTGTACTCTTTGAAGATATCGTCAAAAAGACCTTCATAGTCGAGATTTTCGGGGATATCGATCTTCAGCTCCTTCTGGGTATTTTTGGCGAAAGGACTGGCGAAGAGGATCAGCCAGATGACGCATACCAGCACCGTGCCGAACGCCGCGAAGGTGACATATCCGGTGCCTGCCGCAAGTCCGATCGCCATACTGAGCATGATCGCAAGGATCTCTCTGGAGTTGCCCGGCTGAGAGCGGAAGCGCACCAAGGAGAACACGCCGACTACTGCGATACCGGTACCGAGGTTGCCGTTGACCATAATGATCAGCATCGTAACGATAGGCGGCAAGAGCGCCAGCGTCACGGCGAAGTTCTTGGAGCAGTAGCTCTTATAACGGTAAACCAGTGAGGATATAATACCCAGCACAAGCGCTGAGCCTGTACAGATAAGCCCCTGAACCAGAGTCAGAGAATCGGTGGATAAAATACTTTCAAAAATCATATTATACTGCCTCCTTATATTGATGTTGTACCATAAATTTATGCTGGATATGTGCGTTTCCGAATTTGGAGAAGGAGTTGGAGTAGATTTCTCCTTCACTCAGGATCCGCGCGAGCCACAGCGGCATTGCGCCGGGGATCTTGATTTCCATCAGGTAGGTCTTTTCGGGGAGTACCCTGTGACCGGTGAGTCCTGTCTCCATAGAGATATCGTCATAGCGGGAGATCACGTCGGTGTCGAAGGTGATCCGCAGCTCGGGATCTTCGTTATCGACCATCGCGATCCTTCTGTAGCCGATGTAGGCTTTGGGAGAAAGACGGTAGCGGCGGATCATATAGTCGATCTCTGAGGGAATGTTGCCGCCGGTCTGCGGAAGCTTGCCGGTTTCAAGATAGTCATAAGCGTCTTTTAAGGGAAGGGAGATCCTTCTCTTATAGACAACGCCTTGGAACTTCTTCTTGATCTCGAAGAACGAGGTCGCGTTTTCGTCCGCCTTGCCGTAGACTCTGAGTCTCAGCTTCTCTTTATATACGGGCTTTTCCAGGGAGGTTTCGATCAGCTCATCCAGCTCGTTGTCAAAGTAGATGTTGTTGATGACCGTCTCGCCGTATTGGTCTATGCTCATTCTGCTGTCGATATGCTCTCTGATGAAGTTGTACTGCTTTTCCGTAAGGATGTATTTTTTTTCGACTCTTTTGAAGATGTAGGTAAAAGCCATGTTCAGCGCCTCCTTTGGTGTGGGTTGTGCGTCTTTTGTTGTTATGGCTATATCATAAAGTACGAATGTGTTTCGGGCTTGTTGAAAATATGAACAATTTATGAACGGACAGTGGAAAGTTCGTGAAAAAGCAAAGAAATATCTGTATCAAACGGGTTTTCAGAATGTTTATTTGACTAAAAGAAAAAAATAAGGTATAATAATATGGTTACCGGTTAGCAGTTATCGGTTTTTGGTTTTTGGGGTGTTGTACACAGCTGTTTATCATCCTACCGATCGGCGATTTCAACCGACAACCGAGAACTGACAGCTGACAACTTGTTTCAGGGGATTCTCACAGGGCTAAAGCCTCTCAGAAGAACCAACCCATTATAAAGGAAGTGAGTTTATGGCACAGATCAACACAACCGACTACAGAATCAAGGAACTCTCCGAAAGATGTATTGAGCAGGGTGAAATCAACAAGGAGCTTTATTCTCAGTACAACGTCAATATCGGACTTCGCGATATCAAGGGACGCGGCGTTCTCACGGGGCTGACGGATGTTTCCGAGATCCGGCAGAACAAGATCGTCAACGGTGAGCCTGTGCCTACCGACGGCAAGCTGTTCTACCGCGGGGTCAACGTGGAGGATATTATCCGCGGCTGTATCTCCGACGGACGCTACGGCTTTGAAGAGGTCGCCTATCTGCTGCTGTTCTCCAAGCTTCCGACAAAAGAGGAGCTTGATGACTTTATGGAGCTTCTGTCCGAAAGCCGCAAGCTGCCGAAGTATTTTGTCCGCGACGTCATTCTGAAAGCGCCCTCCAAGGATATGATGAACTCGCTGGCGAAGGCGGTGCTGACCTTAGCTTCCTATGATGACGATGTGATGAACCTGTCGATCGATAACGTACTCAGACAGTGCCTCAAGCTCATCTCGCTGTTCCCGCTGTTATCGGTCTATTCCTATCAGGCGTATAACCACTATATTAAGGGAGACAGCCTGTATATCCATAACCCCGAGCATAACGAGCCTACCGCAGAGATGCTGTTGAGGACGCTTCGAGCCGACAGACAGTTCACCGCCTTAGAAGCGAAGGTGCTGGATCTGGCGCTGGTGCTTCACGCGGAGCACGGCGGCGGCAACAACTCCACCTTTACCACCTGTGTGGTTACCTCCTCGGGTACCGATACCTATTCCGCGATCGCGGCGGCGCTGTGTTCCTTAAAAGGTCCGAAGCACGGCGGCGCAAATCTCAGAGTCATGGGAATGATGCGCGAGATCAAAGCCAACGTCAGCGACTGGACGGACGAAGAAGAGATCGCGGCATATCTCTTAAAGATCCTGAACAAAGAGGCTTATGACAAGTCCGGACTGATCTACGGTATCGGTCACGCGGTTTATTCGATCTCCGATCCCAGAGCGAGGGTGTTCAAGGGCTTTGTCGAACAGCTCGCTCAGGAAAAGGGGATGACCGATGAATACGGTCTGTATTCACGTATCGAGCGTCTTGCGCCGCAGGTCATCGCTTCTAAGAGAAAGATGTACAAGGGTGTATCGGCGAACGTCGACTTTTACTCGGGCTTTGTGTATAATATGCTCGGTCTGCCTAAGGAGCTGTATACCCCGCTGTTCGCGGTAGCGAGGATCACCGGCTGGAGCGCGCACCGTATCGAAGAGCTCTTAAATGTCAACCGTATCATCCGTCCCGCCTACATCAGCGTGTGTAAGGAGACGGACTACGTGACGATGGAGAACAGAACGTAAAAATTCATAATGCATAATGAATTGCTCCGGAAAGTAAATCTGATAACGAGAGATAAAGGGAGAACTTCAGGGTTCTTCCTTTTTGTTTTGCAAAGCGGATGACCGCTAATTATGAATTATGCATTATGAATTATGAATTATCTCTTGACTTATGGACTCGAATTTTGTAAAATACTGTATATAGTATTAAAATGGATTAATATGGGAAGAAATTGTGTCATTCAAATCTGATAAGGGGTGATTGATACGAAAAGCATATTAAAGCTGCCCAGGAAGATTCAGATCACGCTGATTACCTTGTGTGTGGCAATCATCTTGCTGACGGTAGCGAGCTGTACAACCAAATATGACTTCGGAAAAGCAACGCTCGACGAGCCTGCCGCTACGGAAACGGTCATCGAGACCGAAGCTCCGACAGAAGCGGATATCGTCCATCCCGTGGACGCGTCGTGGTTCAACGATATGGCGATCGTCGGCGACAGCGTTACCGTTATGCTGGAATACTACTGTGATAACGATCCCGACGCTTTAGGCGACGCGATGTTCTACTGCGCGGGCTCTCTGGGCTACGGAAACTCCCAGTGGGATATCGACGATGAGAACGCGGTACATCCCGTCTATCACGGCGAGGTCCATTTGGTAGAGGATGTTATCCCCGTCACCGGCGCGAATAAGGTCATGATCACGCTGGGAATGAACGATATCGGCAACTACGGCGTAGAGGGCGCTTTTGACCAGGCGAAGTCGCTGATCGAAAAAGTCAGAGCGAAAGGTCCCGACGCGTTCATCTATATCGAGTCCACGACTCCGATGCTTTCTTCTATGCAGAGAGAAACGCTCAACAACGAGAACATCCGTATCTTTAACGGAATGCTCAAGGAGTATGTCGAATCTCAGGGAGACGGTTATAAGTTCCTTGATTTTTACAGCGTTATCGCCGATGAGAACGGAGATCTGCCCTATGAATACTGCTCCGATCCGGACGGTATGGGTATCCACTTCACCACCGACGCGTGTGAAAAATGGGTGGAATTCCTTAAGAATAATGTATAATTTATCAGGCTTTTAATAATCTAAACATATAAAAACAGGAACAGGAGATTGATTATGAAGAAATTAGCCATTATTTTAGCAGCAGTGATTATCTTATCCACCGTTCTTTGCGCTTGCGGCGGCGGTAAAAAGCTTTCCTCCGTATACGACGACATCACCAAGCAGGTTGAGCTTAAAGATATGCTGGTGCTGACCACTACCGATCAGCTCGATAAGTACTACGGTATCGCGGCGGAAGATGTGGACGACTTTGCCGGATGCATCAACTCCACCGGTGTGGATCAGGAAGAGATCATTATGATCAAGGCGACAGACGATGCTGCCGCGGGAAGAATCAAGGACGCTTTACAGCTCCGCTATGATACCAAGCTCGCGCAGAATATCACCTATAACCCCGAGCAGGCGGAAATTATCCAGAACTGCTCCGTGGAGCAGGACGGTCTGTATGTTTCGATGATCATCTCGTCCAACGCCGACCAGATCAAAGAGATTTATAAAGCAGCAATCAAGTAATGAAAGAGCCCTCTCGGAAGAGAGGGACTTTTTTTGAATGAAAAGTGAAGGGTTAAGAGTGAAGAGTTGTAGATACTTGCTTCGCTCGGACGATTGATAACGGCACGATGAAACTCCTCTGTCAGGGGAGATGGGCGAAGCCCAGAGAAGTGGGCTGTCCTCGCTGAGAGGAGGCATCGTGCCCTACGACCGAAATCAACATTTCATAAAGCCGTAGGGTTCGATGCCCACATCGAACCAAATAGGAATCAGGTGCGGACAGCGTCCGCCCGCAACCCTTCATCATTCACCATTCACCCTTCACTACAATAGGTGCATATATGCAAAAATATCTTTCTAAAAAATGGATAGCGATGAGTCTGGCGTTTCTCTGTACTCTGCTGTGGGGATCGGCGTATCCCGTGATCAAGCTCGCCTACAGAGAGCTGTCGGTTTCTTCTGTCGGCGACAAGCTGATGTTTGCGGGCGTCAGATTTATTTTATCGGGACTGATGGTGTTCGCCGTCGCCTTTATCATCCGAAAAAGGTTTCCTGTTGTCGAGCCAAAAAAGTGGGGCTGGGTATTGCTCTACGGCGCGGTCCAGACGGGACTGATGTACCTCTTCAACTATATCGGCGTCGCCAACACCTCCGCCACCAAGACCTCTGTTCTCACGGCGCTGTCGGCGTTTCTCTCGGTGCTGTTCGCGCCGCTGTTTTTCAGGAACGAAAAGCTCTCCCTATGGAAAATCATCGGTATCGTTCTTGGGTTCGCCGGGATCGCTGTGGTGAATTTTTCTTCTCTGGACGCGTCGTTTGCGCTGATGGGAGAGGGCTTTGTGATGATCGCAGCCCTGCTTAACACCGCAGGCGGCTTCATCGGGAAGAAAATATCACAGGGAAAGGTTTTTGAGACGACCGCTTATCAGCTGTTGTTCGGCGGCGTCCTGTTAGCGGTGTTTGCTCTGATTTTGGGCGGCAATATGGCGATAAACCTGAAAAGTATGCTGTTTGTTTTATATCTTGCTTTTGTTTCCGCGGCGGCGTTTTTGATCTGGACGGCGCTTCTGGTATATAACGAGGCGGGTCAGATCCTGATCTTCAACCTGATGATCCCGGTTACCGGCGCGTTCTGGTCGTTTGTGATACTGGGCGAGCGGGAAATCTTCGACCCGATGTATCTTTTGAGCGTCGCTTTGATTGCGGCAGGGATCGTTCTTGTAAATTCTCACAGAAAACCCCTTGAGAATTCTACAAAATGAACAGAAAAATCTTCTTTTCTTCCGGAATCGTTTGTGGTATGATATAGATGTATCAGTATACCTCTGTCAATTGACGGAAGAAGGGTGGATATTATGAGGAATACCAAGATAGTTTGTACGATGGGTCCCGCCTGTGATGATGTGGACATTCTGGTCAAGATGATCAACGCGGGAATGAACGTCGCGCGTTTCAATATGTCGCACGGCGAGTATGACGCGATGACCAAGCGTTTCAACCGTGTCAAAAAGGCGATTGCGATTTCGGGCAAGAATGTCGCGCTGCTGCTGGACACCAAGGGTCCCGAGATCCGTGTCGGCACCTTCGAGGACGGCTATGTGGAGCTTTCCGACGGACAGGAGTATCAGCTTTTCGCCGAGCCCGGCAGAGGAGACGACGAGGGCGTCAGTCTCTCTTATCCGAAGCTGATCAACATTTTCCACAACGATCCCCAGAGCATCGGCAGGACTATCCTGATCGACGACGGCAAGATCGCTGTCGAGGTAGTCAGCGTATCGAGCGAGGCGATCACCTGTAAGGTGAAAAAGGGCGGCAGGCTCTCTAACCGCAAGAGCATCAACATACCGGGCTATCACATCAATATGCCGTATATCTCCGCTGTTGACCGCGCGGATATCGAGTTCGGTCTCAAGCAGGGCGTCAACGTGATCGCCGCTTCCTTTGTGCGTTCCGCGGACGACGTCATCAAGCTTCGAGACTATATCGACTCCTTAGGCTATGAGGACGTTGAGATCATCTCTAAGATAGAGAATCAGAGCGGTGTGGATGATATCGACCGCATCATCAAGGAGTCTAACGGCGTGATGGTCGCCAGAGGCGACATGGGCGTGGAGATCCCGTTCATCAAGCTGCCCGAGATTCAGAAGATGATCATCCGAAAGTGTGTGCTTTCCGGCAAATACGTCATCACCGCTACCCAGATGCTCGAGAGTATGACGACCAACATCCGTCCCACCAGAGCGGAGATCAGTGACGTTGCGAACGCGGTATATGACGGCACCTCCGCCGTAATGCTTTCCGGCGAGTCCGCCGCGGGTATGTATCCGGTGGAGTCTGTCGAGGCGCTCAGAGATATCTGTTCCGAAGCCGAGAAAAATGTCAATCTGATGGATCTGCGCGGACAGGAGCTGATGGAAGGCAAGATAGAGGGATTTCGGGAGAATATCTGCGCCGCCGCCAAGCGCGTTGCCGAGAACATCGGCGCGAAGGCGATCATCGCGGAGTCTAAGACCGGCGCGGTCGCGCGCGCGATGGCGCACTACCGTCCCACCTGTCCGATCATTGCGGTCGTGACCTCCGACAGAGTCTGCAAGCGGCTCTGTCTGAACTGGGGCATTACCGCTGTATTGGGCGAAGAAAAACAGCACACCGACGAGATCACTGAGCAGGCGGTCGAGAAGGCGCTCGAAACAGGTATCGTGGAAAAAGGCGATATCGTCATCATCATCAGCTCCAACAAGACGGTTCCCACCTCCGGCACCGACACCTTGAACATCCGCATCGTATAATACTAATATTCAATAAAACCCTTTAATATCTATTGCGTAAAATTCCGCATAGCTTTGTTGTCGGTCTTGACAGGCGCCAGCCTGCCTGCGATCTCCGCCGCGCTATGCAAAATTTTCCGCTAATATCTATTTTAAGTCTTTTATTGAATATTAGTATAAGTCAGATAATTCATATCACATAAGAAAACCGCTTCCGGATTTCGGAAGCGGTTTTTTGTGGTATGATTCAGATGATTACTCGTATTTGACCTTATAGGGAGAAGAGCTGCTGTTGGGAGTATACTTTATATTGGGGATATCAAACAGCGGCAGATCGATCGTCTGCTGGTCAGAGCTGTTGTTGAAGATGATATTGACGTATTTGCCGCGCTCGACAGTGATCTTGTACTGGTTGCCGGACTTGGTACACTTCTGACCGGGCCAGCTGGCGTTTTTAGCGCTACCGTCCCAACAATATGCGTAGACGTTCGACCAGTTTTTGTTGTTGTTGAAGTAGATGGTGATCTGGGAGCTGTAGAAGGAGGTCACCGCAGAGTTAAAGCTGTTGTATGCCGCATAGAGCGTATCATAGTTCGCGTTTTCCTTATACGCTTTCTTCAGCGCCTGATACTGGTCATAAGATGCGAGCGCGTAGTATTTGGTGAGGGCGGTGTTCGCCTGCGTCCTCAGGGTATTGAGATCGCCTGCGGCTTCTTCGAGTTCAACCACAGCGCCTTCTTCAACGATCTCATAATCCGCTCCGGAAGAAGCGAGTTCTTCTTCTATCGGGAAGATGCTGATGACGGAAGCGAGACGCTTCTGAATCAGGGTCGCGTCGATGATATTGATTTTGTTGGTGCCGTCGACCATAGCAAGGAACAGCTGATCCGGATCGAGCTTGATGATAGAGGCAAGATGCTTCTGGATATAGGTTGCGTCGATGACGGAGAGGACTCCGTCAAGATCGGCGTCTCCCCAGATAAGAGGCGGCGCGGTTGCCGGTGCTCTGGTGGGAGCCTCTGTAGGAGGATCGGTGACAGGCTCCGGCTCTGTCGGAGGTTCTGTCACAGGCTCAGGTTCTGTCGGCGGATCGGTAGGAGCCTCTGTGGGAGAGGACATCTCTCCCGCGGTCTCTACGATATAAGTGGCGGTAGGAATAATCTTATCATAGTACAGATTAATGCCGTGGAAGATCGTCGCGCCGTTATATACCTCTACAATATAGCCCTCGGTGTTTTGCAGGCTCTTGTCGTTGACTCTGGTGGTGCCGCCCTGGATATCTCTGACAGCGCCGACGGAAGAGTTGTGAATCATCGTGGCGGAGGTGCCGTTGTTATCGGAATAGTTGAGCTGTAAGGAGAACTTGAAGTGGGTATGGCCTGACAGGAAGATGGGGGTCTTATAGGTCTGAAGAAGGTTTTTCAGCTTGACGGTAGAGGTGTTGGAATCCTTCAGAGGGATGTCATAGATCGGTTTGTTGAGCTGGTCGCCGGATCCCCATTTGTAGAAGTTGCTGTGTTCCAGAATGAAGATGTTGTGACCGTCATTCTGATACGCCTTGAGCTTGTTTTCGAGCCAAGTCAGCTGTGCGGTGGAGAATTCATCCACACGGTCGGTGTAGAAACCGCCCTCGAGCGACATAAAGAGGAAATGATCGCCGGTGGTGGGCTCGGTGATCTCATAGTACGCGTTGCCGGAGTTGACAGAGGCTGTGGAAGAGTCAAGACCGGTAGCGGTGACGAACGCCTTGGAGCCGGTTTTCCAGTCCTTGTTTTTATAGTCGGATTCAGTGTCATAGTTCCACAGCTCATGGTTGCCGATCGCTTCATAGACGGGACCGGTGTAGTTGGAGTTCGCGAGGTTCTTCAGGTAGGTTCTCCATTCCGCCGCGGCATAAGGATTGTTGCCGCCCTTTTCATCCTCGCGCTGGTTGTTGATATGGTCTCCGGTGGTAACAACGAAGTCGACATTTCTCGCCGCGGCGACATTCCATGCGGCAAGCTCGTGTTCGTTGTCATAGGGATAATTGGTCAGACCGTAGCTGCCTTCGGAAATATGAAAGTCAGAGTAGGAGGCAAAGGAATAGAGCTTTTCGGAAGATTTCTGACCGATACGCTTGTCCGCGGGAATATCATAGACTGCCTTTGCCTGAGAGACCGCTTTGTCAGAGGGCTCGCTTGTCGACAGGAAACCCGCTATCTTGGTAGCGTCGGCGGGAATAGCGGTATACTGCGGCATCGTGAATTTTGCGGAGCCGTTTGCAGAAACACTGAGCTTGGCGATATAGTCAAAGCCGTCAAGCGCTTTGGTATCGTCCGCCCAGTAGAGGTAGTAGGTACCGCCGGTATCGGGACCCGCGGTGACGATGATATCACCCTGCGCCCAGCCCTTGTCTTTGGCGTGACTGCCGACAAAGTTGTAGTTGAGAGAAGCGGCTGCCGCCGAGGTGACAACGCCTGCCGCAACGCAGACCGCGGAGACAATGATCACCGCGCAGAGAATGATGGATAGTACTTTCTTCATAGAGCTTCCTCCTTCTTGGAATCGGTGAGAAACACCACAAATAGATGTATTTATTTTACCATAAATCAGCGCACAAATAAAGTACCATTCCGAACACAATTGCAGTTTTATGAAAACCTTACAAAAGCGGTTCCTCTTTTGTGTATATATTGAACAGAGCGAAACGATCAAATGACGGGGATTTGTTGACAGAAAAATTTGATTGATGTATAATAACTATGTATTTGTATTTTTCTTGAATTTGTAACAGAGGAAGGAAGCATATGAAAAACAAAAAACTCATATGGATCGCGGTATTGATCGTATCACTTCTTATTATAGCGGCGTGCGCCATATTCCTCTATATGACGCTCAAGGACAGCCCTGAGATCCCGTACGCCACCGTTTCTTCGGAAACCGAAGCGACAGCGGCGCCGGCACAGGAAGAAACCGTCTCGACCGAGACGGCAGCGCAGCCGGCGACCGAGCTTAAGCCCTTCGGATATGAGATGTCGGGACAGGAGGAGAACACGACGCTTTCCTTTGACGAGCTGATGGAGATCAACCATGATATCTACGCGTGGATCTATATTCCCAACACCGCGGTGGATTATCCCGTGGTACAGAGCATTCTGGACGGCGACGATACTTTCTATCTGGACCACAATATCTACAGAGAATATCAGTTTTCGGGAAGCATCTACTCCGAGACGCAGAACTCGACCCGTTTTGACGATCCCGTGACGGTGCTGTACGGTCATAATATGCTCAACGGCTCGATGTTTGCCTCTCTGCATAACTTTGAGGATATCAACTTCTTTAACGAGAACAATACGATCTTCATTTTTACGCAGGATAAGGTGATCACCTACTTTATCTATGCCGCGTATACCTTTGACGACAGACATATTCTCAATTCCTACAATATGATGGATGAGGATGTTTTCAGAGAATATCTTGATTCTACCTTGGAGCCGCGCTCCTATAACTGCAATATCAGACCGGGCGTGGAGCTGACGACCGAAGACAGGATCCTGACGCTGTCGACCTGTTCCAACGGCGGCGGCAACACAAGATATCTGGTACAGGGGGTGAAGGTTGATGAACAAAGAAGAGAATGAGTTGACGACGGGCGCTGTGACGGATGAGGAAATACAGGATCTGGAAGAAGAGTATACAGAACCCGTAAAAGCCGAATCCGAAAACAACGCGTATGTATTCCCTACACAGACCTATAAGGAAAAACAAAAAAGCATCCAGAAGCGCTCAAAGCAGTCCCGTTCGGTCAAGGAAGTCGATTCGGAGGATGATTTCGTAATTCCTAAGGAGAGCTATAAGTCAAGCATCAAGAATTCCCGCAAGCGTGAAAAGGCCGCCAGAGCGCGTGCCAAAGAAGCGCAGAGGGCAGGAGCGGATGAAGACGAAGATGAGTATATCGCTTCTCACAAAAGACATCATCATCATC
>JAFRCW010000016.1 GCA_017404145.1 Ruminococcus sp.
ACGCGCCCACAGATGCTCCTACCGACGCTCCGACTGACGCTCCTACCGATGCGCCCACTGACGCTCCGACTGACGCTCCTACCGATGCGCCCACAGATGCTCCGACTGATGCTCCCACAGACGCACCTACTACCGTTCCTGATACAGAAGTCAGCACTGACGCTACTGTAGCTCCTACTAACGCTCCTTCTACCACAGGCGGCGGCACATCTACCAACAATGAATCCACTACTCCCAACGCTAATGTTGTGAAGACCGGTTCTACCGTTTGGTTTGCTGTTCTCCTGCTCTTAGCAGCTGTATCCGCTGCAGCAGTTCTGGTATACTACAGAAAGAGAAAGCAGTAATTAACACTTCCCCATTCAACGGGAAAAACAATCAATAATTAAGGTGCAGTTCCAAGCGGACTGCACCTTTTGTTATAGGCGAGGGATTATCAACTGCGTGTTATGATAATCCCTCGTTTGTTTTTAATTTTTACTGTATTCTGTAAGCCGCAACGACAAATCTGCCTTCTTCGGTATGATAAGCACAGGTGGACAACAGCATCAGCTGAGCAGGATAGTCCGGCACATTCCCGATATCGATCACGGAGAGCGACTGTATATTATTCAGCACCTCTCTGTAACCGCTCTCGTCAAATTCACCTACGCTGTTATAATACTTGTATACATCGTCATCTTCGTCATAAACCTGCGTCTGAAAAGCGGCAAAAACACGATAAATCCGTTGCTCGGTTAAGGTATCAAGAATCATATCCTGATGTGATAAGGCGTAATTCGGATCAGCGTAGTAATCCAGCTCACCGAACATGGATCCGTTGTTCATATTATGACCGTAGATCACGAAAACATCTGACTCGGTATCACAGTATTGCCCCAAAAACAAGCAGCCGGAAAAGGAATAACTCCGGTCAAAATCACGGTGAAGATAAAACTCCGGATCGTCGTCGGACGATTTCATCACAGGATAATCGATTTTTGTATCGGGAACACGCAGCCAAGCGACGGCTTCATCGTTATAGACCGTCAGCGTGATCAGATCCAGCTTTTCTTCCTCATCGGAAGCCGGAACAGGATTCCCGTTACTGTCCGTTTGCGTTTCCGACGGAACGCCGTGTACCAACTCTCTTAGCTCGGAAAAACGATCCTGCTCTCTTTTCTGCGGAATATAGATAGAAAGAGCCTGATAAGCGGAAAAAGCGAGCACGCCTGCAAAAAGAATGATCAGCAAAATCAGAATCAAGGAACGAATCCTTTTCTTTTTTTCCAAGCTTATCACCCCTTTGTCTAATATTCTGCATCAAAACGACAGCATCACATATCAATGATGTATAGTACATATATATGATAGCATTGATCGGAAAGAAAATCAATATGGATATCAGTTCGTCAACATTTTGTTACGGTTTTTTAATTGATATTTGTGTCATATTATATTATAATTAAAAGAAAAATGTCTTGTTTTATGATAAGAAGGTTTTTATGAGAAAAATATTAGCGTTACTGATGTGTTTTATGCTTGTTGTACTGACGCTGAGCGCCTGTACAGCCGCCGCGTCAGACGAGCTTTCCGCTACGCGTGACAGTGTATCGACAAGATCAGAAGCGACGCCGTCTGAGGCAATCAAAACAGAAGAGCCTACCGAAGCATCGACGATATATACCGCTTCTGCAGAAACCGACTCGAATACAGAGCAGACCGTTGCCGCTTCACAAGCTCTTCCTGCGGAGGACTCTCCGGTCTTTGATCCGTACGCAATCGAAAACAATTATGATATCGGATCAGATATACTGGAAAAACATAGTGATACCGACTACGGCAAAATCATCGAAAACTATGAGTATGATTCCGACGCTGCGGGAGATAAAAAGTACTGCAACATTCTGCTCCCTCCGGGATACGGTGATGATGAAGAATATCCCGTGATGTATGTGATTCACGGATGGGACGGCTCTCACACGGATCAGATCGAACCGGACTCATATCTGCAGTTGGTGTACGGAAATATGCTCAAACAGGGACTTACCGTACCGATGATTATTGTGAACGTGGATATGTATACCGATAAGCTCTCGGATAAAGACAGTAAGACTGATGAAGAGCTCAGATATATCTACGATAAGGTGTGGGATGATATCATCTATGATCTGATGCCGGAAATCGAAGAGGCGTTCTATGTCAAGACCGGCAGAGAGAATACCGCGCTGGCTGGTGTTTCTCACGGAGGAACAGAAGCGCTGATGACCTATTTTCAGCATCCGGAAAAATTCGGCTATGTCGCAAGCTATGCTGCAGATCCCGGCGTGATCCCAACCGACTTCTATGAAGAAGAATATCTGAATGAAGCGATATTTGATAAGTTTCCCGTTCCTCAGATTCAGCCGTATTACCTCTATATGGCAGTCGGAACCAACGATGAATACGGAATCGATGTGACCGTCGCCTACCGCGACGCATTCAACAAGGAAGGTATCAAAAATCAAACCGACGTCGTTGAGGGTTATGAGCATGATTTCTATTTCTGGAGACTTTGCTTCTATAATTTCTTAAACAAAATTTTTAAAGCTTGCTAATGATCTCGGAGGAAACCAAATGGAAGTAAAAAAAGTAAAACATCAAATGCCGTGGCTGACGTTGCTTTCTGCGATTGGAATCATCGCCTTAGGAATACTGATTTTATTCCTTCCGAAAGAATTCATCCAGATCGCGCTTGATTTTATCGTTACCGGTGTACTGCTTGTTTACGGTATTGTAAGATCCATCCAGAATTTCATACTGGATAAACTGATGAACGGTTTTCTGACGCTTTCTATCAGCTGGACCGGCGCGTGCATCCTAACATATATCAGCTATAATCTTGATAATATTTCCGTGATTCCGAGCATTGTAATCGGAGCAGTTTCTCTGCTGCTGGGCATTATGCGTTTGATGATCTGCATCAAC
The DNA here is from genome assembly GCA_017404145.1 of Ruminococcus sp. Taxonomy (GTDB): domain Bacteria; phylum Bacillota; class Clostridia; order Oscillospirales; family Acutalibacteraceae; genus Ruminococcoides. The sequence continues at coordinate 2,947 of JAFRCW010000016.1, forward strand.
TGTATCGCCAACAGATATAAGGGTAAGCTCAGAAACGGTTTCTCGGCGCTGATCTGTTTGGTGTTCGGTCTCTTTCTGGTAACGCATCCTATCGAAAACTTTTCCATTCTGATCATCGTTGTAAGCGTTTATCTGATGATCTACGGTATTACGATGCTGGTCGACTTTTTTGCGATTATTTCACGCACCGATTTGGATGAGGAACGGCTCAAAAGACGCACCCACTATGCTTTGCCGAATCTCATCAATGCGGTAAAACCCGCTAACACCATCAAGAGTATCAACAAAAAGCTGGAGGACGGTAAAATCACCAACGGCGTCATCGTTGAAGAAAAAGAAGGCGCTCAGTTTGATGAAGTAAATCTGGAAATTATGGTCCACCTGACTACTCAAGGCACCAACAAATTCGGTCATGTGGATATCGCTATGAAGGACAAGATCATTTCCTACGGTACCTATGATTCCAGCAAAGACAAGTTCGGCGGCTTTGTTTCTCAGGGTACTGTCATCGATGTTCCGAAAAACCCTTATCTGAAATACTGCTTGGATTATCAGAAGAAATACGTCATCGGTTTCGGTGCAGCGCTTTCCGATAAGCAATACGAAGCGGTACAGAAACGGATTGACGAGCTTCTCTCCTACTGTGAACCGTTCGAAAGCAACTACGAAAAAGCAATCGCAGAAGGAAAAGACGGCAGTGAGTTGACTGATTCCGCCAGCAATATTGTCCGTGACGTCGGCGGAAAGGTATATACAGTTGTCACCGGTCCTTTCAGAAGATATTTCGGCATCAATACGAACTGCGTGCATGTCGCTGACTGGCTGCTGTCCGAATCGGGTATTGACGCGATATCCTTCTCCAGTCTGAGAACCCCGGGCGCATACTATGCGATGCTGCAAAATATGTTCCGAAGGAAAAACAACCGTATCGTCAGAAAAACAACTTACATACTCTCAAAAGATATCAAATAAGTATTTGACCCCCGAAAGGAAGTTCTCCTCTCGGGGGTTCGTTTTGTTATACAATCATTTATTCTATTTCTCCCAGGTTATACGCCAATCTCGAATTGTTATATCGGCTGTCAAATGTCACTTCTTTGATCAGTGTGATAAACGGAGGAATCGGAATAACGGTATTCTCGCTGTCTACTTCTGCTTCCAGCGTCGCTTTATCTTGCCAGAACTCATAGATATCCAGTTCATAGGTAAGCTGCCCATAGCGAAAGATATGTCTGTCTTTGATGATAGTTGATGAACCTGCCTGCTTTTGCTGTATTAATGCATCATATTCATCAGAAGATATTTCTTTCTCGTACTCATAGCGAGTGATTTCAGTGATCTTTTGTTTACAGGTATAGATAAACTTTACAGATTCATCATCGGTGATCCGACGGATCCTGCCGCCTGCTGATCCGTTATCTTTATTCAGATATGTCTGCTCAATATGGATCAGATGATAGCCCTCCTGCTTTTGCAGAACAGCAATATCGGGGTAAGCGATCAAAAACTTCCTCTCTATCTCTAAAGGAGCGGCAGTAATATCAAACTCATTCATTATTATCTCCCTTTATGTTGATTACCACTAACTCGCGCGGGTTAAACAGGCGAGGAAACGCTACCGTATTCGCGCAGCCCGCCGATACGATCAGCCTGCCGTCAAAGAACCTGCCGTGAGCGTATCTTCCGAAAATGCCCTGTCCCGGAACGAAGAAGCCTCTCCCCTTCTTCCCTATTCTCACCTGTCCTCCGTGGGTATGTCCCGAAAGAGTCAGATCAATATCCGTATCCTTGATCAGCGGCTCAAAGCGTTCGGGATGATGACACAACAGAATCTTAAACCCTTTTTGATGTGTGAAATCATCAAAGAATTCTTCATAATCCCACGATGACATTCCTCCGAGTAAAGCGGAAAAGCCGTTAACCGTCACGTGTTGATAAGTATTATCCAAAAGCGTGATACCTGTGTGTTGTAAGAATTGATAGTCTTTTTTCATCAGCTTCTGCTCATGATTTCCCAAGCTCATATAAACGGGTGCAATTTTTTTGATTCTTGACAAAATATCATACGCGTACTTGGTAGACGCTTTCTTATCCTGCGGAGCAAACAGCGTCAGAAGATGGTTGGTATAATGAATCGCGTGAATAATCGCCCATTTCACGGGATGGAAACGGTCATCTGCATAATAATCGTACTGAGGACGATTATCATAGCGCTCCAGTGTATCACCGGTTATCACAATCATATCGGGTGAAACAGCTTCAAGCATCGACAAAATGTCGTCCGCCTTACGGGAATGGATATCGGATAAATGAGCGATCCTGACAGGACTATCAACCGGATATTCAGTTTGAAAGGTATATTCTGTCAAAACAGCTTTCGCCATAAGATCTCTCCGTTTTCTCAGGATCAAATTTGTATTATTATAACATACTCGTTATGATAAGAAAAGTCTTATCCGATAAATTATATGTAATGTCAAAAAGAATATCCCGGAAACCAAAAAAACTATTGACACTGAATGACAATATATTTAAAATATAATAAAGGAGTGATCATATGAAAATAAAGTACCCGTCAAAAATTTATCTTATCGTCAGCGTATGTTTGATTCTCTCTCTGATGATATCGGTCACGATGCTTTCCGGCTGCGGAAAATCAGAAGTAACCGTTCCCGACGTCGTGGGAATGTCTCAGGAAGAAGCCGAAAGCGTGATTTCCGACGCCGGTCTGACAATGAAGGTCTCCAGAGAAAGATACTCCAAGGAAACTCCGGAGGGTTACATTGATAAAATGGATACCAAAGCCGGAGAAACGCTTCAAAAGGGCGAAGAAGTCAAGGTGGTCATCAGTCTCGGCAAGGGCGTGATGGTCCCCAGCATGAGCGTACTGACCGGCAGTGAAGCGGAGAATCTTCTCACAGTACTTGGACTGAAATGTACTATTGTTGAAGAATACAGCGATGAAGTACCCGAGGGGAATGTGATCTCCTACACCGATCCCGGCGCAACGCTTCCCGTGGGCAGTGAAGTCACCGTAACGGTAAGTAAAGGTCCTCAGCCGTAAATGAAATATCGTATCAGAAAGCCGTCCAAAGGACGGCTTTTTCGTTTGAATGACAGGCGTGTTTCGAAACCCTTTTTTGACTTGATTCGCTATTCTTCGCATTGACTTTTACGATATATTGTGTTATTCTTGTTAAGAATCAGTCTATCTTGTGCCTTTTTCGACATAAATGACTTTTATCTGAAATGAGGGAATACAAATGAGTAAAATGGAATTTGAAAATTTTTATCAGCATGATACCGATGTTTATTCATTGAAAGGGTTTCAGCCTGTTGTTGTGAACAAGGAATATCTTAATCGTTTAGGCGTGAAAGTAAACGCGTCAGATGAAACATACGCGAAACTCGAAGCGGGTTCCAAAATCTTTATGGATCGTTATGAGAATCACACGGTAATACCGATTCAAAAGCTGGTGCTGGAAGATATTGTTCCTCAAGAGGTAGAAACAGAGATCCACAACTACACCGGCAGATGTCCTACCCTGACCTTTGAGCTCAATCCCGTAAAGGGCTGCAACGTCGGCTGTCAGTACTGTCTGGTAACCGACGGCGTTCACGAACAGCAGCTTGTTGCTTATCAGAACTACCATCTCTATGTCCGCTATCTGCTCAAAGAGATGAACAGCACTCCCACCAAGGAGATCACTGCGGAAGATATCAGAAAAAAAGATGAACTGCTCCGTCAGCTGGCAAAAGCGATTGAGACCGATCCTTCCTCCAAAAAAGATATCGAGCGACAAATCACTGAGATCAGCAGAGGAAAGAACTGGAATCATTACTACTATTTCTCTCCGAAAACAGAAGCGCTGCAGGAGCCTACCCTGAGAACCGGTATCGCTCACAAAATACTCAAAGAATTCATCCGTCATTATGAGGAATATCCCGACTCTAACGCACGCCTGTTTATTGCGTCAAAAGCCGGAGCAAAACATCTTTTGTGCGAGTATGAAGGCGAAACGATTCTCGACTTGTTCAAACAGCTGAAGGATAAAATGCAGTATAATGTTTCCGTATCCATTATGCCTGATGACTTCAGAGACATTCTGGAACCGTACGCGGCTCCTATCAGCGAAAGACTTGCCGCCGTCAGGCTGTGTCAGGAAAACGGCATACAGGCGAATTCTGCGCTGGTTCAGCCTATTTTTACTCCCTATCTCACACCTGAGCATATCAAGTCATTCTTTGATATGCTGAAAGATGCCGGAATCATCAACTATAAGCCGGAATTCCTTACCGCCTGTATGGAAAATCTGATTATGCTCGGTCAGATACTCGGCTATTTTGATAAAAATCTGGAACGCGCGCTGTATGAGGATTATATCATGCCGCAAAACGCGGATCATAAAAAACAGCGCGGCAGAACCGCTCCCGACAGAGCGCTGAGCATTGACAATATCCGTAAGATGATGGAATATACCGACAGCATCGGAATGTCCGTCAGTATATGCTACTGGGTCAGAAAACAGCTCCATATCGGACAAGAATTGATTCCGATCATCAACCAAAACGGGTTCCAATGTCTCGGATATCAGTCTAAGCTGTTTTCTAAAGAGTCATAATTAAGGCAGGAATCCTATGCACATCGAAAAGGAAAAGCTGATTTACGGAAAAGATATGAGCTTCTGGATAAAAAGACATTATCTGAACGCTGTTGAACTGAGTCCGTATGAACAAATCTTTTTTGACGCAAACAAAGTATATGTCCCCTATTATCGCTCGTGGATGCATAATGTTCCGATGCTGGTTTCAGAAGAAAGAGATTTTGAGCTGAAAAAGCTATCCACAATTCTTTATCAATGCTGTTGCTACTACGCGATCCACTATAAAGATTATCTTGACAAGATTCCTTTTGATGAGAAGGCGCTGGAAATTCTCTCCTATGTAACAGATCAGCCTTTTCATGCAGGGACATACCGGCCCGACTATCTGATTTGTTCTGATCATTCTCTGCGTCTGTGTGAAATCACCTCACGCTTTTTCGGGAACGGATACTTTCTCTCGTTCTTCACGGAATATGCCGCTAAGGTTTTTGCCGCCGAATCCGGAATCAAACAGATAAAACCGTATTTTGAGGAACTTCTCGCTTATATGGCGAAGCTACCCCAAGGAAAAAAGCGTCTGGTTGTACTAAAAAGCGCGGATAAATCCGATTCTATCAAGCTGTACGTTCCATTTTATCAGAAGCTTGGTATGAAAGCCCTCATTCTTAAAGCCAACGAGGTGGAGAATCATCTTGATCAACTGGAAGATGCGTTTGTAGTCAGTGCGTTAAACCAAAAAGACCTGTTATCCTTCTCGTTGAAAACCTTATCTACATTAGCGAAACTACATATATATAATGATTTTCGCTCTATATTCCTCTTGCATGACAAACGTTTTTTCGCTTTGTTTTCTGATGAGCAGTTCCTTCATAAATGTCTGGCAAAAGACGACGCCGAGTTTTTGAAGCAGCATACGGTGACTACCTATCTGCCGGGATTTCATACAGAAATCTGGGAGGATGCAAGAACCCACAAAGACCGCTACATCCTCAAGCATCACTGCCTCGGCAAAAGCGAGTCTGTCTATGCCGGACCGTTAACATCCGATGAAAAGTGGGAACAGCTTTTTGTCAGCGGCGATATTCAACATATGATTTTGCAGCCGTTTATGGAACAAAAACGCTTTCCTACGGTATGGAACTCAAAAGTCATCAACGATTATGTCAGCGGAACGATCCTTACCGTTGATGACCGATACTTCGGTACCGGAATGTTTCGTTCCTCTTCCAGCCCTGTGATCAATGTTATCGATGCACGCAAAATCGCACAGCTGACTACAAACCAAATTGACCAATATCCGCAGGCTCATATTCTGTAAACTATCTCAAAGGAGCAGGTTTTGTGATCACTATTTCGGTAGCAATACCTTGCTACAAATCATCCGATACCATCGAAGCTGTCGTCAATGATATCATTCATTCATTCGAACAACAGGATCGGTACGACTATCAGATCATCCTGATCAATGATTATCCGATGGATGACACTTTTTCGGTAATCAAGCGGCTCTGTCAAAGCAACCACAAAATCATAGGTCTGAATTTATCCAAAAACTTTGGTCAGACGTCCGCAAAGATGGCTGCTATCCCCTATGCCGACGGAAGTGTGATGGTATTTATGGATGACGACGGACAGCATCCCGCGAACGGGATCTTTCAGCTGGCTGATAAGATCTTTGAAGGATATGACATCGTATACGCGTATTTCAAGAATAAGAAGCATTCTTTATTCAAAAGAATGACCAGCCGTATCCATTCCAAGCTTTCCGAAATCAACGGGATCAAACCGAAAGGAATCCATATTTCCAGCTTCTTTGCTGTCAGTCGATTCGCGATGGACGCTTTTCGTGATTATAACAGTCCTTTCCCGTCTATGGGAGCTTATTTAAACAGCATCTCTGATAAAGCTGCCGAAATAGAAATGCCGCATCGGGAAAGAGCGTCGGGAAAATCAAGCTATACCCTGAGAAAGCTTTGGAAACTATGGCTCAACTGTTATACCAGTTTTTCTGTAACGCCTCTGCGGTTTATGATGTCCGGCGGATTTTTGATTTCTCTTGTCGGCATCATTATGGGCATCATCAAATTACTGATAAAAATTTTTACGCCGCAGATATACGCAGGATATTCTGCCGAGACAGTCCTTCTGCTTTTTCTCGGCGGATTGATTTTACTTGCTGTTGGGTTTACGGGAGAGTATATCGGAAGAATCTATATGACTCTGAGCAATATGAAACCGTATACCGTCCGTGAAACGGTAAATACTGAAAAAATGCGGCCGAAAGAAAACTAAAAAACTCAGTCATCCAAAACAAAGGATGGCTGAGTTTTCTCTTTAAGTACATTCATCAGAGGAAGCTTTCTCCCGCTCCCATCACGGGGATATCCACTGCGGTCGCATCCTCCAGATGGAAGGTTTTCAGAATATTTCCGGTCTGTTCATTATAAATCGCGTCAAGCCCGAATCTTTGAATCATTTCTTCGGCATACTTATCGTCTGTTTCAAATACAGCTCTGCCGGTATATCTCAGCCAGTGACCGTCCTTCTTGCAGGCGACGATCTCCGCCAACGGATTTGCTGCCAACTGACGATAGACATTCTTAAACTCTCCAACGCCGAAAATCACTTTTCCGTCTTCTTCCAAGAAGGCGCCCAAAGGACGCAGCTTTGGCTGATTGCCGTCTGCTGTCGCTAAGAAAAATACGCCGGCTTCTTTTAAAAACTCACCGATTTTTGACATCATATTCTCTCCTTTATTTTTTTTCCATTCATCCTGTTTGCTTATGATTTAACAATCAGAATATAAAACTCATAGGGCTGATAATCCTTCTTCTCAAAATCCATAGCGCTTACTTCAGTTTCTTGTGTATCCAATGAAGAACCGTCATCATGCAGCAGACATTTCGCTTTCTCAAAATCCAAACTGACCTTGACGTCTTTGACGGGTTCATAATACAGATTACTGATATAAACCACGGTGTTGTCGCCGCTTGTCCGGGAGAAAGCGAACACCTTGGAATCACTTGTTTCCAAAACGGTCATTTGCGTATTGGTTGACGCCAGCGCTGCATTCTCCGCCTTCAGCTTCGATAAAGAGGCAATCAGATCGTGATACTTTGGCTTTTCGTCCCACTTAACAGCGTCCTTCTCAAAGAATTCGATCTCGTGGTCATAGCCTTCCTCATCGGAGGTATAGATCAAAGGAAGTCCGGGAGTGATAAACGAAAGCGCAAGCAGCGGCTCATAGGTATCGCCGAATCGCTCAACGATACTGCCGTTATATGAATTCTTATCATGATTATCGAGATAATTCATCGGGAAGCTGCCCTCAACATAACGAGAGCTTACCTCCATACTCTCCGCGATCGTGGAAACAGCTACTCCGCCCTTGACCATCAGCATCTGACCGTACAGCGGATCATTATAACAGCAATCAAAAGCGTATGTCGTCAGGCTCTCCGCGGCGGATGCTTCGGCGAGCATCATAATCTCGCTGTTGATAGATTTGAGCTTGTACACAGCGGCGTTCCAGAAGGTTGCGGGCACACCGACTGCGTGATCACAGCGAAAGCCGTCGATACCGATGTCCTCTACCCAATACTGCATACACTTGATCATCTCGGCGCGCATCTCATAGTTGGTATAATCGAGCTGTGCAACATCTGTCCAGTCATAGGGAGATTCGATCTTGCCGCTTGCGTCATGAACATACCAATCGTCGTGTTCGGTGATCCATGCGTTGTCCCATCCGGTATGATTGGCGACCCAGTCTAAAGTCACTTTAAATCCCATACTGTGCGCTTTATCGACAAGATGCTGAAACTCCTCCATTGTGCCGAACTCCGGATTGACGTCCATATAGTCCTTTACGGCATAGTAAGAACCAAGCGTCCCTTTTCTCTCGATCTCGCTGATCGGATGAATCGGCATCAGCCACAGGGTGTTGATCCCCATCTGCTTAAGTCTGTCGAGATGATTCTCAAATGCCGAGAAGGTTCCTTCCTCGGTAAACTGTCTGATATTTACTTCATACAGCACGCAGGTATCCAGCCACGAGGCTGTGGTTCTCTCCAAAACAGCGTCGTTTCCGCCGATTTCGGTCATTACGCCGTCAATAACAGTCTCGTCTTTTACCTCTGTTGATAACTCATAATCGTTCTTCTGCGGCTCGCTTGTCCCGGAGGAACAGGACGCCAGAGAAATAACAATTAAAACAACCAGTAATAACGCAAGAAATCTTTTCATAAACGATTCTCCTTTATAATAGTTTCAAATTGGACAGAAGGATCATACATTCTGCTTATCTGAAATAGCTTTGTCGGAATCGGATACCCTTCTCTGACACGGATAACCGCAGGCTTCACAGCTGCAGGAGCACCCTCTTCCCTTTCGTTTACTGATCACGATCACAACGACAGCCGCAACCGCCAAAACAACAATCACAGAAATCAGGATGATATCAATCATATTCATCTATTTATCCTCCCGCTGTGAATAGTAAACATACCATATGGATCAGGAATGTAACAACATAAGCGACCACACACTGCCATGCGACAACTCCCGCCGCCCATCTGCGTCCGAGTTCACGCTTTACCGAAGCGATCGCCGCAACACACGGCGTATAAAGCAGACTGAACACCAGTACCGAAATTGCTGTCAGTGTAGTCATCGCTGTCTCAATACCGCCGCCGTAAAGGATCTTCATGGTGGAAACAACGCTTTCCTTCGCCATAACACCGGTGATCAATGAGGTAACGATCTTCCAATCACCCAAACCGAGCGGAACAAATACGGGTGCGATCAAACCGGCAAACTGCGCCAAGATACTATCTCCGGAATTCTCCGCCAGATTGAAATGCAGATTAAAGTTCTGTAAAAACCACACGATGATAGTGGAGATAAAGATGACTGTAAACGCACGCTGGAGAAAGTCCTTCGCTTTTTCCCAGAGCAGTCTTACCACGTTCTTCACACCGGGCAAGCGATAGTTAGGAAGCTCCATCACAAAAGGAACCGCTTCGCCTTTGAATAAAGTTTTCTTATATAAAAATGCTACTAGAATTCCCATCAAGATGCCAAGCAGGTATAATCCGAGATATACCGCCCAGCCATATGCTCTGAAGAAAGCACTGATAAAAAACGCATAGATCGGCAGTTTTGCCGTACAGCTCATAAAGGGGGTAAGCAGGATCGTCATTTTACGGTCTCGCTCACTGGGGAGCGTCCTGGTCGACATCACCGCGGGAACGGTACAGCCGAATCCGATCAGCATCGGTACGATACTGCGGCCGGATAAACCGATCTTTCTCAGCAGCTTATCCATAAAGAACGCCACGCGCGCCAGATATCCGCTGTCCTCCAAAATAGACAAAAACAAAAACAGAGTCAATATCAACGGTAAGAAGCTCAAAACACTGCCCAATCCGACAAAAATACCTTTGGTGATCAAACCGGTAATGATCGGATTCACATTGGCGTTTTCCAACGCAGTCGCCGTCAGCGCGGTCAAGCTGTCAATTCCCGCTTCCAGCAGATTTTGCAGTGTTCCGCCGATCACATCAAAGGTCAGCCAGAAAATCGCTCCCATAATCAGAATAAACATCGGGATAGCGGTGAACTTTCCGGTCAGGATCTTATCGATCCTTGCGCTGCGGCGATGCTCACGGCTCTCTTTCGCTTTCGTGACCGTTTGTTCACAGACCTTATGAATATAGGAAAAGCGCATATCGGCTATCGCCGCGTTTCGGTCAAGCCCTATTTTTTTCTCCATCTGACGGATGATATGCTCCAGCATATCGTGCTCACTGTCTTCTAAAGCGAGCTTCTCCAACACCAGAGGATCACCTTCAACCACCTTGCTTGCCGCAAAGTGAAGCGGAATATCCGCAGTCGCCGCCTTATCTTCTATCAGATGCCGTACAGCGTGCAGACAGCGGTGAACGGAACCGCCTTTATCATCCGCAGAGCAGAAATCTTTTCTCTGCGGCTTTTCTTGATAATACGCGATATGGATCGCGTGCTTGACAAGCTCGTCAACGCCCTGATTTTTCGCGGCGGATATAGGCACTACCGGAACGCCGAGCAGCGCCTCTAAGGTGTTGATATCAACCGATCCGCCGTTCGCTGTCAGTTCGTCCATAATATTCAGCGCTACAACCAGCGGCGTATCCATCTCCAAAAGCTGCATTGTCAGATAGAGATTGCGCTCAATATTGGTCGCGTCGACAATGTTGATGATCGCGGTCGGTTTTTCGTCCAAGACAAAATTACGCGATACGATCTCTTCACTGCTGTAGGGCGACATCGAATAGATACCCGGCAAATCGATGACAAGCGTATTCTTGTAGCCTTTGATGGAGCCGTCCTTGCGGTCTACGGTAACACCGGGGAAATTACCGACGTGCTGATTTGAGCCCGTCAGCTGGTTGAAGAGCGTCGTCTTGCCGCTGTTCTGGTTGCCTACCAGCGCGTAGGTCAGAGTTGTGCCTTCGGGAAGAGGATTGCCGCTGCCTTTTGTGTGAAATTTGCCGCCTTCACCAAGTCCCGGGTGATCACTGATTACGGTCGCGCGTAACGGCTTCTGCTGAGACTTCTGCAAAGGAGTGACTTCAATATTCTGCGCGTCTGCGACACGAATGGACAGCTCATAACCGTGAAGCGTCAGCTGCATAGGATCACCCATCGGCGCAAGTTTGACAAACTTCACTTCTGTCCCCGGAATAACGCCCATATCAAGGAAATGCTGGCGCAATACACCCTTGCCTCCGACGGAAACGATCACGGCGGATTGGCCGACTTCCAGTTCATTTAACTTCATATATTTTCCTTCTTTTGGTTTTTTATTATTATAGCAGAAAGCGTACGGAATGTCTATATGATATCCTGCCTCATCCGACAAAAATCAGCCCGCCGGAAGGCAGGCTGAAAATGAATAATCATCATTCGATTTATGCGATGCCGAACAAGCCTCTGACTCATCCGACAATGGCGACCAAACCGGTCACTGCAGGATTTCGCATATGATTATATAGCATTATGACAACTGTTTTCATTGTTTTGATTTAATGATCTTGACAATTCTGCTGGTACCGAGCCGATCGGCGCCCAGAGAAATAAACTCAACCGCATCTTCCAAAGAAGCGATACCGCCGGCGGCTTTGATCTTTTTGCCGTTTCTGATATGTTCCTTAAACAAACGGATGTCGTCTTTGGTTGCTCCGCCTGTCGAAAAGCCGGTAGAGGTCTTGATAAAATCCGCGTCGGAGGAGGAAACAATATCGCACATCTTGATTTTTTCCTCCCGGGTCAGCAGACAGGTCTCGATAATCACCTTGAGCAATCTGCCGTTACAGGCTTTTTTGACAGCGTTGATCTCACTCAGAATATCATCATACCGCTGAGCTTTGAGCCATCCGATATTGATCACCATATCGATTTCATCGGCGCCGTTTTTCACCGCGTCGGCAGCTTCAAAACACTTGGAAGAAGTTGTGGAATATCCGTTTGGAAATCCGATCACCGTACAGACAGCTAGTTTTTCACCGACATATTGTTTTGCCTGCTTGACATAGGAAGCGGGAATACACGCTGACGCACAGCCGTAGGTGATCGCGTCGTCACAGATCGTTTTGATCTCTTCCCACGTTGCCGTCTGCGAAAGCAGGGTGTGGTCCACCTTACTCAAAATAGTCTTTACATCCATTCTCTTCTCTCCTATCGGATCACATCATATATCAGCGTTCTTTTCTCAGGTTTTTGTGATGAAAATGTCAGCGAGCTGAGATACCGTTCTTTGGCAGAAGCAACTGATGACTCATCGTTAGTATAGAGTGTTGCCAGCGCCTCGCCGCTGCGGACATAATCTCCTGTCTTTTTCTCCATGATAATGCCGGCGGAATAATCGATCGGCGCGTCTTTTGTGGCTCTTCCGGCGCCGAGTATCACCGAGGCGATACCGATCGCTTCGGCGTTCATATGTGAAATCCAGCCATCTTCCTGAGCAGTCACAGGAACTGCAAATATAGGTTTTTCAAAAAGAGTGGTATCTTCTATATAAGATGCGTCGCCGCCCTGAGAGGAAACCCATTCACGCATTTTATTGTACGCCTTCCCGCTGTCGATCGCGTCAATCACCGTCTTTTTTGCTTCATCAAAGGTACAGTCCTTCAAAAGAACAACCATTTCTGTCGCAAGAGCAACGCATACCTCATACAGATCTCCTTTTTCTTTTCCTTTGAGGATTTCAACCGCTTCGATCACTTCTAAGCTGTTGCCGATCGCTCTGCCTAAAGGACAATCCATATCCGTCAGCAGCGCCGACGTCTTTCTGCCGCAGGATTTTCCGATCGCAACCATATTCTGCGCTAATGTATAAGCGTCCTCATAGTTCTTCATAAAAGCGCCGGAGCCCACCTTGACGTCCAATACGATACTGTGTGACCCTGCCGCGAGCTTCTTGCTCATAATACTTGAGGTGATCAGAGGAATAGAATCAACCGTTGCGGTCACATCACGCAGTGCATACAGCTTTTTATCGGCAGGAGTAAGGTTTCCTGACTGACCGATGACGGCGATGCCGATCTCCTCCACCTGTCGGAGGAAATCTTCACGCTCCATTGTCACTTTCAAATGTGGAATGGACTCCAGCTTATCTACTGTGCCGCCGGTATGTCCCAGCCCTCTGCCGGACATCTTCGCCACCTTGCCGCCCAATGACGCAACGATCGGAGCGACGATCAGGGTAGTTTTATCGCCTACTCCGCCTGTAGAATGTTTGTCGACCGAAAGATTTTGGAACAATGACAGATCTACCGTATCACCGGACTGAGCCATCGCATACGTCAGCGCGACTGTCTCTTCCTCATTCATCCCTTGAAAGTAGACTGCCATACACAGCGCCGCCGCCTGATAATCGGGGATTTCTCCTTTCACATAACCGTTGATAAAAAACTCGATCTCTTCCTTTGACAATGCGTTACCGTTACGCTTTTTTAATATAATGTCATACATTCTCACAGTGATTTCCTCCCTTGGTAAAAGCGGATTTTTATTTTTTGTTATTATATCATAAAGTTTGTTTTCATACAACGTCAAATATGAAAACGCCCGACAAAATTGTCAGGCGCAGTGATTTACTTGATAAATCTTTTTATTGTTAATAGATCCTCATCGGGAAACAGACGGCAGAAATGCTCCAGTAATCTTTCGTAAGATTCTTCTGGTGAACGCCGATAGACCGTATCCGTAAAGCTTTTACCCATAAAGGATTCCGGTGTAGAATACTCCGCTACGCCCCATCCGTATGTCTCACCGCGCTTATTCTTCATATATACGAAATCGCTGATCAGCACATAACCCTGCGCCTGCAGGCGGTTGATACTCGTGTCAAAGCCTTTGACGCCGCCCTTGCGGTAATCACCGAGCTTCTTGAGCTCTTTTGAAAGGATCGGCGCGTTCGGCTCAATCAAATCATACAGCCTTTTATCCTGACGAGGAGCCAGTTCATCATCCCATCTTGCGTCAAAATCATATCCGTCACGGCGATAATTCGCAAAATCCGGAAACCACTTTTTACTGATATAGCAGGCTTTTTTCTCAAAGAACTTTCCGTAGGCGCAGTTCATCTCTCTGATAACAGGACCCTTCCACTCCCACGCCGGCCATGTATCCGTATCACTGTGATACCAGCACGCCGGATCGATATGTTCCTCGATGGAAAAGCCGTCTATGGAGTTAGCGAAAAACGGCATAAAACCGAATTCTTCAATCAAGTCCGTCAAATCAGACTGACTGCTGATTACGAAATCTTTCATCGTACTGCCTTCTTGTTGAACTATGATAATTCTCCGAGCATCTGCGCGGGATTCTCCGCCGCCTTGACCTTATCAAAGGCTTTGACAATGACGCCGTCCTCGTCGATCAGGTAGGTAGTGCGGACCACGCCCATACTTACCTTTCCGTAGAGCTTTTTCTCTTTCCAGACGTCATACGCCTGAATCACGGTTTTCTCTGTATCGGATAAAAGTATAAACGGCAAACCGTGCTTTTCTTCAAAGCGTTTATGTGAAGCAACAGAATCCTTGCTGACGCCCAAGACAACAGCGCCCTTCTCCCTGAACTGAGGATACAGCTCCGAGAACGCGCAAGCCTGCTTGGTACAGCCCGAGGTCATATCTTTGGGATAAAAATACAGAATGACTTTCTGTCCTCTAAAATCCGAGAGCGATTTCATCTCACCGTTTTGATCGGGCAAAGAAAATTCCGGGGCTATGGTTCCAACTGCCAGCATATCAAATACTCCTTTGAATTCTTAAATATAATCAATCATTCGATCTCTGTTTCATCAGTCGGTTGATCGGTATCTTCCGAAACAGCCTCTGCCGATTCCGCCATTCTTTTCGCCCGCGCCTCGCTTTTCTTCTGCAGCCAAGGAACAAAACGCTCATCGTAAATAAACGAAATAATCGCCGCAACCGGAATCGCTAACAATACGCCGACGATACCAAATAGATTGCCGCCGATCGTAATAGAAATCAGTGTCCATACCGCCGCGATTCCGAACGAACTTGAGAAGAGCTTCGGCTTGATCAAATAAGCGTCTAAAATCTGCAATCCAACGGTAAAAATAAGGAACCACAATGCGTAGGATGGCTTTACCAGCACCAGTACAAGCGCGCCGACCGCGCCGCCGATAATCGGACCGAACGTCGGAATCAGATTTGCTATGCCGACGACAAACGAAACCAGAGGAACATACGGCATACCGAGAATCAGCATAAAGATCGCGTTGGCGACACCGATAATCATCGCATCAATCACATTACAACCGATATACTGTGTAAAAATATCGTGACAGCGTTTCCAGAAGCGCGTACTGCTTTCATACTTTTTCGGAGTATAAATTGCCTTGCGCAGTCTCTTCAATCCTGAGAGCATATACTGTTTGCTGAACAGAATATAAACAGCAAGAATCAAGCCGATAACGATATTGACAACTAACGCGCCGATATCCTTTGTGGTATCGAGAATCGACATAATATTCTCTGTCAGATTGTTGACAAGATTCCCCAGCCAATTCTTAACAGAAGTTTCAATCGCGGATAGATCGATATGTAATCCAAAGCCCAGAGAATTGATCTTTTCAACAAGCGATTCAACAGAAGCGTAATAGGTGTCGGCGTTATCAATTAACATGGAAATGCTGCTGATCAGTGACGGAATCAGCATTCCGATGAAAACAGCCAGAAGAGACAGCACCAGCACCAAAGCAATCACTGTCGAAATCAGACGGCGCGGCTTCTCTTTTTTCATCTTGCCGAATACTTTATTTTCAAAAAACTTGGCTACAGGATCAATAATATATGCCATAATCAAACCGATAATGATCGGAGAAAGCACCTTGGCGACAACGGATAAAAAATTTACGATCAACCCGATATTGACAAAGACAAAATAGCAAACCACCAAAGCGCATAGGATTCCCGCAGATAATGCCGCAAGCACAAATACGGCTGTTTTGTTTTTCACGAGCTTGTTGAATTTTTTCATAACAACACCTCTTAAAACATTTATCACATAAAACGTATCATATTTTCAATGAAAAATCAATACAAATATGGTCAAAGCAGTTTCATCATTCTGATACAGTCAAAGCTCCAGCTTTTGATCACCTCGTCATTGAGACGGGAATAGCCGAGTTTCTCATAAAAACCGACCGCAACCACGCGGCTGTCGATTCTTACTTCACTGTATCCGAGTTCTTTGATCCATTTCTCTGCTTCCAGTATCGCCTTGCTGCCGAGATGTTTTCCGCGATATTCGGGAAGAACAACGACACGCCCCAATAACACACTCTGACTGTCCAATTCATAAAATCGACACGTCGCTACCGGATACTCATCATCCAAAAGAACAATATATTTGCAGTCCGCTCCATCAAGCTCGTCAAATTCTTCTCGCAGTGAGATATGATGCTGACGGTTCATTCCTTCTATTCTGACGGAATACGCGCCCGCGCACTGCCATGTTTCGGTTGCGCGAAGCACTTTTATTTTGTCCACCGTATAATCCTCCCATCTTTCAAATCAATTCACCAAATAAACGGATTCAATATGTATTTAACCTTTTTGCAGTATTCGTTATATCCTTTAAATCCGCTTTTCAAAACTTTTCACACTAACACAGAATAAAAATCATCATAACAATTCTCGAGATCAGCATAGGAATAAACAAAAAGAGAATACTCACTATCTAATGTTGGCATCTTCCTATCTTCCCGGGCCGTCGCCAGCCAAGTATCTTCGGCACTACAGGGCTTAACTTCCGTGTTCGGGATGGGAACGGGTGGACCCCCTGCGTCATCAACACCAACTGTTGATAGTGAGTATTCTTTTGGCTCCCCAAGTTGGACTCGAACCAACGACCCTGCGGTTAACA
>JAFRCW010000017.1 GCA_017404145.1 Ruminococcus sp.
CTTAGCGAAACAGTTGAAAGGATCATACTTTCAGAATAATGACCTCTTTCTTTTTGGAACTTGCATATTTCAGCGCGGTATAGGCTCCGCCGTATTGCCTTTTTATATATCCAATCACAACATCGCTCCAATCGACCAACAAGCGATTTCGCTTTGGTATAGCGGATTTAGGGTGAATGTCCGCAAGCTCGGTAGGGATGATAATATCGTCATAAAGCGTGTAAAGATACTCACCGTTTTCGTTGATTTCTTTCGTCATATACGGCTTGACGCATATCAGCTTGATATTAGGATAGCTTCTCTTTGCTTTTCGGACAGAAGAAGAAAACAAGCTGTCAAACCGTCCCATCGCGCCCGTGTAGAAGATGATACAGCCTTGCTCGGCTGCTTCAAGCACAGCCTTATCGAGCTGCTCCGTTATATTCTCATATACTTCCCTATACCCAAAGCCGCAACAGGCTTTTATTCTATTACCATCCATACGACACCTCCATACTATTATAACACACTATAACCAACTTTGGCTATATTTTTGAAACAATTATTTCATATTATATTGCCAAACTTTTTAGTACAATATAACTAAGGATGGTGATAGCGATATGGACGTAAACGAGAGATTAAGAAAGATGTTAGACGAACGCGGTTTAACAACCTACAAAATGGCAGAATTATCAGGCTTATCGCATACCACTTTAGCCAATGTCTTTAAGAGAAATACAGTACCGTCTATCAACACTTTGCAAGCAATATGCAAGGGATTTGGAATTACGCTCTCTCAATTCTTCGCCGAGGGAGATATGGTTGAAATGACACCTGAGTTAAAGGAGCTGTTCGACGGTTGGGTCAACCTGAATCCCGAACAAAAAGCTGCTGTTCAACAAATGATTAACGCTATGAACAACAGCAAATAAAATGAGTTATGTATGCCGTCCATTTGGGCGGCGTTTTCTATTTGAAATGGTATCTCCAATTATCATATTGTTCTTTACTGATTTCGCCTTTAGAATAGCTCTCAAATTTCCTTTGCCATTCTTTGAGGGCGTTATTCAACTCGGCGGATTCGCTGTCTATCAACACAAATCTGAATCGGTACAAATCCTCAATAATAAACAAGGTGTGCATTACTCCGGCTATACTGTCGAGATCGGGGACAGCGAGAGCATCGGGAGATACATCAAGTATATTTGCGATTCTTGATAGCAATTCAGCCTTTGGCGTTCTTGTTCCGCTTTCATATTGCGAGATGCGAATATCCGCGCTGTTCTCAGGCAAGCCTACCGCTACACCTAAGTATTTCATCGTCACACCTCTCTGTTTACGAATAAATCTGATTCTTTTGCCTATCATTTC
This sequence comes from Ruminococcus sp., assembly GCA_017404145.1. Lineage (GTDB taxonomy): Bacteria > Bacillota > Clostridia > Oscillospirales > Acutalibacteraceae > Ruminococcoides. The sequence continues at coordinate 1,354 of JAFRCW010000017.1, forward strand.
AACAAGCTCCTTTCACAGTTATGTATCCGATACCGCCCAAACGGACGGTATCTTTTTTGTTTTAGTATGCCGGAGCGCCGTAGCCCTTTATCTCATAATAACCTATGGGATATGAGTTCTCCTGACAGGCGTCGCTTGAATTGCCTTCAATGGTGTAAACTCTGCCACCTTCGACCTTTTCGACGATGCCTGTATGATCGCCGCCTCCGTCTAAGCCGTCATACTCCCAATCGAAGAAGATTATCATTCCTGCCTGCGGTTCCTCGTCGCCGTCGAGCCATTGTCCTTTGGCTTTGAACCAATCCGCGCCGTCATCGACAACAGAATACTTCGGGATGATTCCATCCTCGATATAGCCGCATTCGTTGGCACACCAAGATACAAAACAGCAGCACCACTCGACGCGAGAGCTAAAGCCGTACCAAGACCAATAGGGCTGACCGCCGACATTGCCGAGCTGCTCCTGTGCTACCGCGACAATATCGCTGTTCGCTCCGCCGGATATGCCGTGCAGCACATCAAGCCATAGGACATTGTTTTTGTCCTCCAGAAGCGCACGACACATTTTCTTTTGGTCGGCAGTAAAGCTCTTTTTATCCATCATCGTTTCAAGATCGAGGTGCGTGGTCGTGATATACAAGTAGGTTTTGGTAACATTCTTTTCTTTCTTGACCTTTTTGCCGTTCTCCGTGACCTCGACAAGCTCTTTCTCGGTTTTCTTCTCTGTACGGGATTCAACTGAGTTCATTTCCCAAAACAGCTTGCGGAGATCTTCTTTCTTGCCCTCGTCCATCGTGGCAACCTCAACAGGCTCATCGGGATTGGCAGGATTGGTGTCAGCCATATTCTTCCATACAGCATAAACTGCGATAACCTCTTTCCAAGCTGCGCGTGTGCCGGACGTTTCGAGCTTGTCATAGGTGTGGCTGTCTTTAATATCCTCAATCTTCTGCGTGTATTCTGCGTTGATTTCTTCGACAGCCGTCCGCATTGTGATACCTGTGCCGGAATCCTCACCTGAAGCAAACACACCGAAAACTGAGCAGAGAATCAAGGCAATCAGACAGATAACGATGATAACAACAACCGCTACCCAGCCGCCTGCGGCAATAGCTGATGCGAGTGCCTTTATCGCGGCTATGATTGCCTTTATAATTTTGATAAGGAGCTGTACGGCTGCTTTAGCTGCCTTAACTGCGGCTTTGGCGGCCGCTTTCGCCGCCTGTGCCGCTTTCTGCGCCGCCTTCGCCGTCGCCTTTGCCGTTTTCTGTGCAGCTTTGGCGGCTTGCTTAGAGGTTTTGATAGCAGCCTTTGAGGTTTTTTGAGCTGTCTTTACGGAAGTCTTAGCCGTTTTTACAGTACCTTTCTGAGCTGTCTTAATAGTAGATTTGCCTGCGGAGCGAGCCGATTGTTTGATGGATTTAGAAGCGGTCTGTTCAACGGTACGAATACTTTTACGTCCTGCGCTGTTTGTAGTTCTGGCAGATTTTTCAGCGGACTTTTTCGCAATATCCTTAGAAGCCCGCTGTGCAGTATCTTTTGTAGTATTCTCAACTTTGTTTTTTACTTTGTCCTCAATCTTGCGCTCGACCTTGTCCTTGACCTTATCAGCACCTTTTTTGACGGCTTTTTGGGTCTGATGGACGGTTTCTTCCGCTGTGCGCTTTGTACCGGATTCCATTCTGTCAGAAGCGTATTCAGTCGCGTTATGCTCCTCGGCTTCAACGGAATGTTCAGCCTTGTCCTTTGTCTGAACATAAGCTGATTTCATTCGGGCAGAAGCAACCTTCGCTCTATCAAGCGTTCGGATCGTGCCTTTGACCGTATCCCTTGTTTTTATATCAGGCATTTAATCGCCTACTTCCTTTTCGCCACAACTACAAGCCTGCCGTTATCGTGTGTGTATTCACAGGTTGCGAGCGTTAAGAGCTTATCGCCGTACTTTGCCGACACACCTGTTTCATAGAAAGACAACGCCTTGCACTTTGCAACAAAGGTGGAGAAGTGGTCGGGATCATAGGAGTTGACAAACTCATAAAACTTAAATGTGTTTTTGTCGCTCTCGTCAACAGGAATTGCAAAAACGGCAAGGATGTCATAGTTGGCTTCCTTATCGAGCGTATCAAAGCTGATTGTCTTATGGGACGACCAGAAATCCTTGCTCCTGAATAGCTCCAGATTGGCGAACATCGAGCCGTCGTTCATATGGTGGGCGTAGATGATAACATTGTCGGAAGGAGTGCTGACATCACAATTTGCCTGAACATACGGACAGCCGTAAACGGAATTGTTCTTATAGAAATCGTGATCGAGGTAGTAATCGGGATTCTCCTTTGTCTGCATTACGGGATAGTTGATGTTAGTTCCGTCAATCTTTACCCAGCCGACCATATCGGAATTGTTGGCAGAGGTCATAGTTGTTGTATAGCTCTGATTGCCGCCGTAGTTACCGGAGCTGCTGTTTTGAGTGGCGTCGGTATAGGGATTGATAGGTGCTTCGGTTGCTGTCGGTGCTACGCTGTCTGCCGTAGCCGCGACTTCTGCGGCTACGGTTTCATAGGTTTTCTTGTTTTCCTCGGATTCATTCTTGTTCTTGATGTGGATATAGGTGCTAACGCCGCATACAGCGACAAGCAGCGCGATCATAGCGATTAACAGTTTTTTACTCATAGTGACTATCCTTTCTATGCTACCGATGATTCGCCCGGCTTGGTACTCATCAAACGGTAGAGCTTAGTATCTTTGGGGAATTTATTTGCAAACGGAACAAGCGCGCTGCCGACCTTAATCAAGCCGTGTCCTGCTTCGGAGTTCGTGATATAGGAAAGCTGCAGCTCGGAAATGTTTAGCAAGTGTGCAAGCTCATCTCTGTCTGTCGATGCCTGATTAAGCATAACGATAAACTCAGAGTTCGCAAGCATAGTACGGGCAGTATGGCTCTGTAACAAATCTTCGACGTTCTGTGTGATACCCGTCGCAACCGCGCCGTACTTTCGGACGCGCTTCCAGAGGGTGAACAGGAAGTTTGCGGAGTATTCGTGCTGGAACAGCAGATAGATCTCGTCGATAAAGATATAGGTTTCCTTGCCCTTTGCTCTGTTCTCGGTAATGCGGTTGAGGATACTGTCCATAACAACCAACATACCGAACGACATCAGGTGCTTGCCGAGGTCGAGAATATCGTAGCAAATCAGGCTGTTTTCTGTATCAACATTTGTTTCCTTTGCAAAGGTGTTCATTGAGCCTTCAATATACAGCTCAATATCAAGCGCAATATCGTGAGCCTCCGGCTCAGGCTGTCTTAACAGTTCCTCACGGAAATCCTTTAAGGTCGGCACCTTGCCCGTGTAGTTGTTTTGCAGATAGGTTCGATAAACATTAGCCGTACAACGGTCAATGATGGACTTCTCCTTCGCGCCGATGGGAACAAACTGCTCGCACAGCGACATAAGGAATTCCGATTTGAGGGTGATCGGGTTTCCGTCCTCGCCGTAGTCCTTCGACATATCCATAGCGTTGATATGGTTTTCAGAGGTAGCCGAAAGATTGATAACCTCGCCGCCCATCGCGCGGACAAGCGCACCGTACTCTCTCTCAGGATCAATGATGATAATATCCGCATTGGTTGCAAGCCGCAGATTGGTAATATCACTCTTGGCAAAGAACGATTTACCGCCACCCGAAACGCCGAGAACAAAGGCGTTGCCGTTAAGGAGCTGCTTACGGTTAGCGATAATCATATTCTTCGATACAACATTCTGACCGTAGTAAATACCCTTTTCGTGGAATACTTCTTCCGCGCGGAACGGCATCAGAACAGAAAGAGATTCGGTTGTGAGAGTTCGTAATGAATCAATCTTGCGAACGCCGAACGGGAGCGCGGTATTCAGACCGTCCATCTGCTGATACTTCAAAACAGCAAACTGACACAAGTGCTTTCGCGCTGTCGTGAGAAGTTCGTCGGTATCGTTGTCGAGCTGCTCTTTGGTGTCCGCCGTGTGTACCAATGTCAGAACAGCGAACATCATACGCTGGTCGCGCGTTGTCAAATCGTCGAGAAATTCCTTCATCTCGGTTCTCTGCTGTTCCATATCATAGGGAACGGTTGCGGAGAAGTTATTATTGGAGTTCTGCCTGCGCTGCCAATTCGTGATATTGGTTTCGACACCGAGCAAACGGCTCTCGGCTTCACGGACAGCTTCATCCGTAGGAACAGGGATAACGTCGATTGACATCATCATATTGCGGTTCAGCTCCGTGATCTCGGAAATCATACTATCCTTGATATAAGAAGCGTAATCACGCAGGAACATAACTCTGCCGTATCTGTCGCCGATTTTGAAATAGTCCTTTTTGAATTCCATTGTATCGGGGCAGATATAGTCCTTGAAGCTGTGTCCCTTCTTGCGGTTTTCCTTGATGTTGAAATGGAACGCACTTTCCTCGCCGACGCGGTAGAAGTCGTGAATAACACGCAATCGCTCCGTCGCGTCAAGCTCTACGCATTGACTGCCGAGCTTTTTCAAAATGGTTCTGAAATCATTACCGATGCGGTTGAAGTAGTTGCGCGCGTCCTCAATATTCTTCTTGCAGACAGATACCGTAATATATTTGTCCTGCACCATTGAATTTGAGCTTGTCGCCTTTTCAAGCAGCATTTCGTTGTATTCCTTACGGTAAACATCAAGCTCATCGCCCCTGAGAGGGATAAGGATAGAGCGCTCAAAGTCCACATGATTCAGTCTGCGATTGTTGATAGTGACCTTTGTTGTCGCGCCGCTGTCAAAGCTGTTGAGCAGTTCGGAATAAGCAAGAAACATTTCTTCCTTATCCTCACGGCTCGCAACGGCATAGTTGATGTCGGTAAACTTGAACGTTTTTGTAAACTTGTCTTTACCGACGCGGAAAATACCATCGTCATAAATGGCAGTAATCGGAATAACATCCTGAACACCCTTCGGCACAACAAATCTTTCCTTGTCCTGCCTGAAGATGTTGCGAAGTGTCTTGATCATCGGCTTTTTGCCTCCTTTTGCTTTTTCTCAATGCTCGGCTTCATAATCTCATAGTAGGTGTTGGTAGAGCGAAACGTCAGCTTCTTCGGAATTAAAAACTCTGACTTAAACCAAGCAATTACAAACTGTTCTGCGGTCATACCGTTGTACTTCACAAAGCCCAGCGCCGCGAACGGAGCTGCTGCGAGAATACAGATCCAAGAGGTCGTTTCTGTACCCAACAAAGGCTTCAAAAGGAAGAAACCCGCTACCGCTACCGCAAGCGCACAGGCAGAAAAAATGATCTGCCTAAGCGACAGACCAAAGAATACAGCCTCTGTGTACTCACGGATTTCTCTGTTTATTTTTACTTCCAAAATATTACCTCCAATTTTAGTTTGTTTAGCTCAAAAACATCAGCGAAGAATGATAGTGACTTGAAACTTAGGTGCATTTACACCCAAGTTTTAACTACAACCCCATCATTTCACGGATGATTCTGTCTGACATTTTGACTGTACCGACAAGCACAAGCATATTGAATAACAGCTCGCCGATATATGCCCATACCATTGTTACGGCAGAAGCGTCCTCTGCCACAACAGGCGGCGATGATACAAACAGCGAGAAGATAATGCAGGCTAATACGATAACTGCACCCTCCAAGCATACAGCGCAGTAGCTTTTGAGAAAGCTCTTACCGACATTCTGCGTCGGCTCGCCTGCAAAGGTGGACAACGGGATGGGAGCGATAGCCGTGTACATATACAGTTTAAAGAATCTGCCGTAAACCGACATAATCATAATGAAAGACATTACCGTGATAAACAGTCCGCCAATCAGCGTGACCGCCCATAGCGGTATGCTCTCCCAAAAGCCGCAGTTTTCAATCGCTGTTACCATTTCATCAGGCAATACCGTATCTGTAGCCGAAGCCACTCCTGCCGAGGTCATAATTTGAGCGATGATACTTTGGACGATTCCAAACAGAGTTGTCATCAATTCCATCCCGCTTGTAATCAAAGATTTCGCCAAGACAAAGCGGACAAATAGCTTTACAGCGTGTTCGGGCTTTTTGACCTCTGCAAAGCTACCACAGGTTTTCACAACACCTATTACAAAGAAAAGGACTAACAATCCAGTGCCGATAGCCTGCATAGCGGTATTGACATTTGAGATAGCCGTCCAGATACCGCCGCCCTTAAAGTTTTTTGGATCGGTCAGTATGAGCGACCACAGCTCGGTCACTTTGGCGTTCCAAGTGTCGAGCGCGTTTTGTAGGTTGCCTACTACCCAATTATCGGACATTAAAGCACCTCCTTTTGAAATTGAGGTATGGCCGCAGAAGCAGCCATACCTCTTGTCTGTTTAAGAGCCGATAATGAGGTTAAGGATTTCCTTTGCAAAGGTGATAATAACGCCGCCTGCAAGGGTTAAGAAACCGTTAGCTCTCTGCGACGGATCGTGTGATTTGAGCGAAAGACCAATCTGCACGACACCGAAGCCTGTCAGAATAAGACCGATTGCTCTGATCAGTCCGAAGATAAAGGTGGAAAGGTTGTTGATAGCGGTCAAGGCTCCGTTGCTATCTGCTGCAAACGCCGTAACTGTAAAGCAGCATACGGCAAGCATAACTGCAACCACAACGGCGCAGTAGGTACGAAAGCCTGTTTTGACCTTGCCCTTCATCGGTAAACGGTTGGATTTCTTTTCAGAATATCTCATTGTAAATTACTCCTGTTCATTAAAAAATTCTTCTTCAAGCTCTTCACTCGATTTGAGTTCATAGCTTGTTTCAAAGGTTTCGGCTTTTTCAAGCCAAGATACATCAAAGCTCTCAAGCTGAATAGATGCGACATCATCTTTAACCTCGCCGTGACGGTAGAATCCTCCGCTGCCGTCGGCTGTCAGGTCAACATTGGGATGCTTTAATATATCGTACTTCAAGTCCTTTACGGGACGTTCTCCTCTGATAAAGAGGATTGCATAGTCGTTGTCGAGCAATCTGACCTCATCGGGTGTCATCAGCTCTCTGCCGACAATCTGATAATTCGTTGAATAGTTACCGCTGTGTCCGGTACTCTTGCCGTAGGTGTTGGTGTCAATCGTTTCCTTGCCGAGCATTTCGGATACATATTTGTGCGTACTCTGCTCGTTGCCGCCGAGATACAGAAATTCGTCGCAGTTGCCGACGATACTTTCCCATTGCTTTTCAAACAGCGCCTTGAGCTGTGCCAAGTTCTGCAAGATGATACTGACCGATACTCCGCGCGAGCGCATTGTAGCAAGGTCTTTGTCAAAATCATCAGGCAGCGAAACATTCGCAAATTCGTCCATCAGGAAGTGAACGGGAACAGGCAAAGCTCCCTTGTAAACAAAGTCGGCGTCGTGGAAAAGCTGTTGAAACAACTGCGTATAAAGAATGGATACCAAGAAATTGAAGCTTGAATCATTGTCGGGAATAAGCGCAAACAAAGCAGTCTTTTTCTGTCCCAACATAGATAAATCCATCTCGTCGGTTGCGGTCAGCGCGGCTACGCTGTCAAGATTGAATTTTTCAAGCCTTGCAATCAGCGTGATCTGAATGGATTTCAGGGTTTTCGCCGAACCTGAGTGATAGCCTTTATAATACTTGACCGCGATGTGTTCGGGGTTACGGCATTCAAGCCGATGAAACAGAATATCAAGCGGCGTATCATCGTTGCTTTCTTCGTCCTCAATCGCGCCTGCTCTGAGCATTTCCATAACCATAGGGAAATTTTGTTCTTCAACAGGCGCTTCGTGATGAAGATAACACATCAGGGCGGTCAACAGCATTGAAGCGGATGTGTCCCAAAAGGGATCGTTGCTCTGCGAGCCTTTCGGCGTAGTTGCTTTAAAAAGGTTCGTCACCAGCTTTTGAATATCGTTATCATCATTGATATACACAAACGGATTGTAGCAATGGCTGCGCTCCATATTGAGCAAATCAAGCACTCGAATCTCATAGCCATTTGCTTCAAGCAAGTTGCCCGTATCTCTCAGAATCTCACCTTTCGGATCGAGGATAACAAACGAGGTATTACATTGCATCAGGTTGGGTTTGCAATAAAATCGGGTTTTACCGGCACCGGAGCCGCCGCATACCAGAGTGTTAAGGTTGCGCCTGTGCTTTTTGGCATTCAAGCCGATACGCACATTCTGTGTCATCAGCTTGTTCTTAAACTCATTGCGCTGACGATATTTCTTGTTTACCTTGTCAGCCTCGCCCCATTTTGCGGAGCCGTGTTCTTCGCCACGACGGTAATTCTTCCTTGTGGAAAGGTAAATCCCGATACCTACGACATAAGCCGCAAGAAAAATGAGGACAGTTTTTAAGCTGTCCTCACACAAACGGATATTCAACGGGTTTTCAAATACTTTCGATAAAGAGGATACCATCTCAACAAGACCGCCCTGTGTGTATGGCGCAATACACAGCGCAAGCCATACGACGGGGACGATACCTATTACCGATAAAATCAGAATTGTCTTTTTATCGTTACCTCGCATCGTTTACGCTCTTTTCAACTACCTTGAGCTTTTTCTGCGGCGCGTGACCTACCTTTACTATCAGATCATCCACCGCGTCGGTTGTGATGCCGTTCTCGATAAGCTCTGTTTTCAGCGTATTAAGGGAACGAAGGATGATACTATGCTCATCATCATCGAGGTAGAGATGGAAATGAGGCTCTTTCACAGAAAGCACCTCCGTTTATCTCTCGCGGTCTTTGGAACGCTCCTGCTTCTGACGGTAAATCTCGTCGGAAACACGGGAATGGATTTCGCCCAAAGCGGAACGCATCTGCGACAGCTCGGAGCGAACAGCCTTCGCGTCCATATCCTTCCAATCGGCAGGCATACGGTTGATTGCAAAGCTCTTGGTATCAATACCGAGCTTCTTGCAGACCATATAGCCGACGCACACCGCCTTGAAGCCCATCTCTCTGCGGTTGTAGCTGTCGTTTTCCATAGAGAGCTGTGCAAAGGCAAGCTCCTGTGCAACATTCTGACACAGCTTAACGGCGTCGCCGAAGCCGCGCTGAATATAGAGCGTTTGATCCTCGTTCTTATAGAACGCGCCCATACCCGGCTGCGGCATTTCGTCGATAACCTCAACCTCTACGGGCGAGGTATCAATCATAACCGCTACTACTTCTTCGGGATTACGGTTGAGGGTAGGCGCAGGCTGCTTCTTGCCGTTGGTCTGCGAAACATCAAACATTTTCTTGACCTTGTAGGAAATACCCGTAGAGCCGTCCTGCTTGGTGTACTCGACAGGCTCCAGAATGGAAATGCTCTTTGCGCCCTTCTTGACGCGCACATTATCCTCGCCCCAGCCCGTGAAGTCCTTGAGTCTTGTCGCTTCGGGGAGCTGGCTGTAAATAAGCAGGGCGTTGGCGGACGAATATCTGTCCATACGCGCCTGCAAATCGAGAAAGCCCTTGAGCTTATCGGGATTCTCGGAAATCTCCTCGGCTGTGCTGTCAATCTGCTGATACAGCGCTTCTTTTTCGAGCTGCTTTTTCTCAGCCCATTCCTGCGGACTGAGTTCTTCGCGCTGATTATTCTGACGGTTATTTTTCTTGGCAGTAAAATCTTTCGTCATAAAGATTTATCTCTCCTTTGATTTTTTCTTTTTCGGTTTAGGCTGCTTGTGCTTAGTCTGACCGTTTTTTGACGGAGCTTTTTTCTCCGCTTTCTTTTCGGGAACCTTGCGTTCTGCTCCTTTGCTCTTGTCTGACTGAGCCTTGATCCGTTCAAGTTCTTCTCGGACGGAAGGCTTGTCAGGCTGTTTCGCTTTACCCTTATCAGAGCGCGTTGATTTCCGATCTGAGGAACGCCTTGACGGAGGGCTTTTGTCCGTTTTGGCTGCTTTGGGGTTTGAGTGGCTTCGCTGCTCCTTGTTTTTCTTGCCCATAGCTTCTTCAACGATAAGCTGTCCCTTCGTCTTGACAGGGCGCTCGATTTCGGCTTCTTTTCTGTCGGCTATATCCTTCTCAGCTTCAGAAACAATAGATGCTTTATCGACCTTGCCAAGCTCAAAGCGGTCAACGATACGCTGAATTTTGGACGCGTCCTCGGCACGAGCAATAATATCAACAGGAGCGTTATCGGAATTGCTGTTCCTGTCCCTGAGAACATTGTATAAAACGCCGTACCGTTTTGCCTGCTGCACAAACTTTTTCAAATCCTTTTGAGGAATAGAAAAAACCTTTAGCTCCTTGCCGGACTTAATCATATTGGTAAGCCGAGCCTTGCCTTTGGTTTTGTGTTCCTGTTTTAAGACAGAAATGAGCAACAGAGCAACCTCTTTTGCCGCCGAGCCTGACAGCTTCGCCGCGACTTCAAAGCCTTCAAGCGATAGTCTGACAACCTGTTCGGCAGCATCACCGCCATTGGTCATAACTGCGCGCCTCCTTTCGTTTTGATTTTTCTTCCTCTGCTATGACTTGTTCGAGGTTTTGTTGGATTTCTCCCGACCTCTCCAGAATATCATCGCAAAGGCGAAGCTCATTGCGGAGCTTAAATAATTTATCAGTAAGAGAAAAAATCTTATCCCTAATCTCGGACTTTTCACTCTCAAAAGCCTTAGTCCTCTGTCGCTTTCGTAAGAGCGTTCGTTCCTCGGTCAAGGTCTTGATTTCATTCTCGACTGAACCTTTATATATAACAAGCTGCTCGACAGATTGAATGTTCTCTCTGCCAAGCAGCGTTGTTTCTGCGGTCAGCTTATCCAGCTTCATCAAATCCTCTCTCAGAAGATAATGGAGCCGAGCTGTGTTTTGTTTTATTTTGTATTTCGGCAAGTAACCGAGGCGGTAACAGTAGTAAAGATACATACCGTATAAACCGCCGCGCTTTTTGATTTTATCCTCCCGTGTAGGCAAGTGATACTGACGGAGGACAACCGTTTGCGGATGGAACGGTTTGAGGTCAATACGGCTGTTGTTTTCAAGAATCCTTTGACGGATAGCAGCGTTGGAATAGTTCTCACCGAGGTTGATAAGTCGGATAGGCTTTTTTCTGCCAACAGGCGTAACCGTCCAATACTTGCGGCTCTCGCTGAGCTGATACTGATAGCCGAGCTTTTGAAGATTCTTCTCAAATTCCTTTAAGCTGCCGCTATGCTCAATCGCCGTGTCAATCGCTTCACGCAGTAAAGAATAGCGTGTCGGCATACCGGCTCTTTCAAGCTGCGTTTGATGGTACTCTGTTATGACCTTTCTTCTCGGATTCGGGTTGTAGTACAAGCCGTGTTCCTGACAAATCTCATCGGCGATATGGCGAAACTTAAACCAAGCTTTTTCTTCGTTCTGCAATCGTTTTCCGTCAACACAAGAAATACTGTTAATCACAAAATGGCAATGAAGATGCTGAGTATTTAGGTGCGTGGTGACTACCACCTGAAATCGTTTGCCCCAAACTCTCTGTGCAAACTCCATACCAATCGCCTGTGCCTGTTCGGGTGTAATATCCTGCTCCTTAAAGCTGAGATAACCGTGATAGGCTTGTATGCCGTCGATCTTTCCGAACCTCTCCTTAACCTCAACAAACTGCTCACGGGCAATCGACGGATTGCAGTTGATGCCCTGAACAAAAAACTGTTGTTCGGTTTTCTCCTCGTCCTCTGCGTAGGTCAGTACATCGGCAAGAGCCTGATACTGCTCGTCGGAAAACTTAGGGTTGAAAGTTTTATCAGGATTAGCGGCATAGTCAATGACTTTTTTGAGGTTGTATCGCACCGCCCACAATTTACTTGTTGCCAAACAGATCACTCTTTTCAGGGCAGAGAAACTCTTTCTCTACCGCAAGCTGAAACTGATTCCATTTCTGGATTTCCTTTTGCAGAAGCGGCGTGTCGATATAGTTGAGGGAGTATGCTTTGGTAAGCAGCCTGTCAAGATTATTGCCGAGCATAATGAGCTGGCGCAAAAACTCCTCGACCTTTTCGTCGGGCTTTTGCTTTGGGACAAAACCGTTTATCAGAAATCTTGTCAGCGCCGCCTCTGTCAGACAGGTCGCTTTGGCTTTCTTTTTCAGCTCCGCGTCCTCGTCCTGCGTTAGCCAATACTGTTTCTTGACCGTTCTCCGCATTGTGTATCACCTTCCTTTATCGGGTATTAGGGTGTCCCTAACAAGCCTTTACTGTTTTTACCGAGTAGGAGTAAAAACAGTCTGCTTGTTTAGATGTGACATGGATTTCTTGCTTCGATAGTTTTTCGCAAATTATCGAGCGTCTGAACGCTCCTTCGGTTTGATTTGACGGACTTTTATCTCGCCGTTCTGACGGTAAAACCTTTCGGGATATTTGAATTTTTCAGAGTATTTTTTCTCTAAATTCTTCGGTAAACTCTGGTATCTGTCAGAGTCAACGGGTGCTTTTACGATAAAGAAATCGCCGACGATTATATCGGAAATATCCTTTTCGGAAGTTACCAAAACGCATTTTTCAACTTTCCATCCGTCCGCGCCGCCGTGTTCTTCTGCCATATACGCATCAAGATTGACACGCTGATCGGTTCCGTCAAGGCACGATCCGAAAACGGATAAGCCGAGGTGTTTGCTCCAATAAGCCTTGTTGTCGCTGCTCACTTCATACGTTCGTGACTGCTCAGAATACTCTTTATCAAAGCTGTCAGCCGTAAATGTGATGTGTGCCGTGAGATGTATTCCTACTCTCTCAGCCGCACGAAATATCCGTTTCAGCTCTGCGTAAGTTGGTACTTCCTTTTCGGATTCTTCGGCGTAAATCGCTCTGTTCGGAGGTAAGCCGTACATTTTTCCGTCGGCTCTGCACACGATAGCGACCTCATCCTTAAAGGGAAAATACTCCTCAATATCGCCGCCGACAAGTTTCTGCATTGCTTCCAGCGTGTCGGGTATTTCAACCATTCTCGGTTTCTTTTCGGGTTGGATAAACAGCACGGAGATTGATTCTCTCGCTGTTAAATCTTTGCAGTAAGTGTTGTCAAAGTCGATTTTTTCAAAGCCGATGTTGTCGCAAAAGTAAAAACCTTTGCTTTCGCCGTCCGTAATCTCCACGACATCGGAAACGGAAAGAGATCTACCTGTGTAGCCCTTTGGACGGTCAGTATTGAACATACGGTAAACATCTTCAAGGTTATTGCAGTCCACTTCACCGCTGAAAAGTTTATCGTAAATGGTGCAGTCCAGCATATCGCTTTTCGTCAGCTTTTTGATTTCATCAAGCCCGAAAAAGCAAATTCTTTTGCTGTCCCGTTCTGTATCAATCTGATAGATATTGATATTCATTCGCGTGTTTCTCTCCTTGTGAATGTTTTGTTTTGATGAATATTCTTCTCAATACAAAGAAAATCGTTGAAGTCCTTGCCCTTCGGCGGCGGAGCATCAACGACCTTATACTTGCCTTGAAGCAGGATTTTCAGCGCCTCGGCAGCTAAAACACCTGTCCTGTCATTGTCAAAATGAATGACGATCCTCTGCGTTTCGGGATACCGTTCAAGATACTTTTGGAGCGCAACAGGCACCTTGCTTTCGTAAATGTTTTTAGCAGGAGAATAAACACCTGCAAGTGAAACAAGGTTGATTTTGGTGTAATCATAACCTTTCATTTTCAGTAAAGTCGCGTAGGATAAGAGGTCAATCGGACACTCAAAAATGTGAACAGAATTGCTCTGACCGCTTGCAATCTGAAACGAATAACGCTTGTCGCTGCCTGTGCAATCGCCCAAAATCCGCTTATTATTTGCCGCGCGGAACGATGCGTATCTCGGCTTTTTACCTTCGTCAAAGCCGACGAAAACAACATTGTGGTACGGCAAACTTTCAAAAATCAAGCCGCTGTCAATACAGCTTTTCAGTATCTCGCGGTCAATTCCTCTGCCGCAAAGGTAAGAGGTAATAGCGTTTTCCGTGCCGCTTTTCGGCGGCAAAAGCAAAGCCCTCGGCGTGTTTTCCTTTGGCTTTTCATAGACAGGCGGCTGTATAGCACTCCTGCCTATGATAGCTTCCACCGCCTTAATAAACGACATTTCACGGACTTTTACGAGGTAATCGAGGGCAGTATAGCCCCCGATACCCCGTGACCACCACATCCATTTTCCGTTGGAAATTTTAAGGCTGTCGTGGCTTTTTGTGGTGTAGGTGTCCGCTGAAAATCTGACAAGCTCCTGCGGTTCGTAGTTCTTCAAATAGGTCAGCAAATCCATTTTTCTTGCTTCGAGAATATCATCTGAGCTGACATACGGCATATGATCAGTCCCTTTTTACTGAATTGTTTGATATAAATATAGTGAAGTTTTCAATGAGAATTTTTTATTTTTGTGTTGCAATTAGCTATACAAAGTGTTATACTATAGTTGTAATTTATTTGGGAGGTTATAGTATGGCAACTAAAACAGCAAATGTTACGGCAAGAGTACAACCGGACATCAAGGCGCAAGCGGAAGCGGTATTAGAGCAAATCGGCGTACCCGTATCTGTGCTGATTGATACATTATACAGACAGATTATTATGACAGGCGGTATTCCGTATTCTCTGTCCGTACCGAGAATCCCGACGCTCGACAGTATGAGTTCCGAGCAGTTTGATGCAATGATGCAAAAAGGATACGATGAAGCAAAAGCCGGAAACGGACTGTCTGTTGAAGATGCGTTCAAGAAAATTCGTGAGGGTATTTGAATATGGAATACTCTGTTAGATTGACTTCGTATTCCATCTTTCAGATTCAAGAAACCATTTCCTATATTTCTAAGGTATTACTTGTACCCGAAACAGCTACCGCTTGGTCTGGTTTTTTAGAAAAGCAAATAGCAGGACTTAACATTATGCCCGCAAGATTTCCTCTGGTAGATATTGAGCCGTGGCGCACCAACGGAATACGCAGAATGCCTGTGAAAAATTTCATAGTCTATTACTACGTTGAAGAAAATGCAAAAGAGGTCTGGATTACGTCTGTTGTTTACTCAAAGCGCAATCAACTTAATGCCCTAAAAGAAATGCCGGAAAATCAATAAAACAATTACAAAGAGCGTCGATAATCGGCGCTCTTTTCTTTGGATAGAAAAGAGCGCCAAAAGTGCAATTTAGGGGCTTCAAAATACACAGAAGGCGCTCATTGTAATGTTGTTATCTTTCTCGATTATCCCGTTTCTTTTCGGGTGCATTATAACCCTCGTCCGGCTCGCCGCCGACAATCTCATTCTCGCGCTTATCAACATTCAACAGCGCGTTCAGCTCATTGAGCCGAGCTGTTTTCTGCTTCAATTCGTCCTCTTGGGCAAAGGGCTTTTCGACCTCGACCTTTGCGGTATCAAGCTGCTTTTTGATGTTATCAAGGTCAGCCTTCGCCTGATTCAGACGGATTTCAAGATTATCAATGGCGTTGTCAATACGGGTGATGTTGCCGTAAACATCGGTTCCGAGCGTGACGGAATGGGTGATTTTTCCTTTTAGCTTCACGGCGTATTCTCTTGCAAAGGTATCAAAGGCAAGCTCCATCTTGAAGCCGCGATACTCTCCGAGAGGTGTCGGTTCGGGCGTGGTTTTCGCTTTGCAAGCTTCGACAATCACCTGTCCGGCTTCTGCTTTTTCGGTAAAGTTAAAGCCGTTGATTACCATACCGACAAACTTGTCGGCTACCTCTTTCGGGTGTGATTTTGCAACCTCAATATCTGCGGTATAGCCCTCGACGTTCGCCGTTAATCGGGCGATTTCCTGCGGATAATATTTGAAAATTTTATCCTCCAGCGCGTATTTTTCAGAAAGATAATTGGACTTGTATAACCGTAGCTTCTGCACCTGAATATCCAAATCCATCTTCTCTTTGATGTGTGGATTGCCCGTTGCGAGCATCTTAATCTCGGCGTAAGACAGAGCCGTTTCATCAATATCCTCGGCAGAACGAACGGGAGATTTAGAGGTCATAATCTGTGAAGCAAACTTCTGTTTACCCTCTACAAGCTGATACAAATAGCTGTCAAAGGTCTGTTCCGTTACATATCTGTAGATATGAACGTCACTGTTTTCATTGCCCTGACGGATGATTCTTCCCGAACGCTGCTCCAGATCAGAAGGTCGCCACGGACATTCGAGATCGTGCGAAGCTATCAGCTTATTCTGGACATTCGTGCCTGCGCCCATCTTCTGCGTAGAGCCAAGCAATACTCTGACCTCGCCGCGCCGCACTTTTTTGAAAAGCTCCTGTTTCTGTACCTCGGTATTGGCTTCGTGAATAAAGCGGATCTCGCTTTCGGGGACACCGCGTTCTATCAGCTTCGCTCTGATGTCAGTATAGACAGAAAACTCAGCGTCGGACTTAGGCGTTGAGAGGTCACAGAACACAAGCTGTGTGCTTTTCTTTTCGGCGTTGTCCTGCCAAATCTGATAGACATTATCTACGCAGGCGTTTACCTTGCTGCCTTCAAAATCGGGTAACATCGGATTGAGCATACGCTGATCGAGCGCGAGCTTTCGTCCGTCGTTGGTGATTTTAAGCATATTATCTACGCTCGCGTCAACCATTCCTCCGCGTATCTTTTCGGCTCGTTTTCCAAGCTCCTCAACCATATCCTTTTGGAAGTCGGACGGCTTTACAGCTACATTATGGAAATGAGCTTCGGGAGTGGGAAGATTCAGCATATCGGCTGTCTGAATATCGGCAACCTCTTTGAACATCGCCATTAACTCAGGCAGATTATAGAATTTAGCGAACCGCGTTTTAGCACGATAGCCTGTGCCTTCGGGTGTCAGTTCAACCGCCGTGATTGTTTCTCCAAAGGTAGATGCCCAGCTATCGAAGTGCTGCAAGCCGTTCCTTTGGAGCGTTTCATACTGCAAATATCGCTGAATGGTATATAACTCTACCATAGAATTTGAAATAGGTGTACCTGTTGCGAACACTGAACCTCTGCCGCCTGTCAGCTCGTCGAGGTAACGACACTTCATAAAAAGGTCGCTTGACTTCTGCGCTTCGGTCTGAGCGATGCCGCCGACATTACGCATTTTCGTGAATAAAAAGAGGTTTTTGTAGTAATGGCTTTCGTCGATAAACAGACGGTCAACACCTAATTCCTCAAAGGTAACAACATCATCTTTTCGGCTCTGGTCGTTGAGCTTTTTCAGCTTTGCCTGTATGCCTTTTTTGAATTTTTCAAGCTGCTTGATTGAAAAACGCTCGCCTCGGTTTTCTTTCATTTCAAGGATACCGTTGGTGATTTCTTCAAGCTGCTGTTCCAAAATCGCTTTCTGTCGCTCTACACTCATCGGGATTTTCTCAAATTGAGAGTGACCGATAATGATAGCGTCGTAGTCACCTGTGGCGATCCTGCCGCAGAAGCGTTTGCGGTTTTTGGTTTCAAAATCCTTTTTGGTAGCGACCAAAACATTCGCCGCAGGATAGAGTTGCAAAAACTCCGCCGCCCATTGTTCGGTAAGATGATTCGGCACAACAAATAAAGACTTGGTACAAAGACCAAGCCTCTTGGATTCCATCGCCGCCGCGACCATCTCGAACGATAGCGATAGGTAAACCTTTGATGTTATCTCCAGTTTTTCCCCCGCTCCAAACCGTGCGTGACAGTTTCCCGTCACACGGCTTTCCATCGGTGATAATCTTTATAAAAATCTACGTTTCAAACAGATTAAACCTCATATTGTAGTGCTGGCATTTGTGCCTGCGCTCTTAATTTGTTGAGTTTACTCATTTGCCTTTTATTCAGCTTTAACATACCAAGATATTTCTTAATCGTTCTCTCATTACTGGAATGAATTAGAATATGGATTTTGTCAGATACAATAATCAGGTTTTGATAGCTGTCATCACCGCCGTAACATTTAGGCGTTTTATGGTGACAGTCAACCTGTTTTGCTTCAAGGAATACGCTTGATACTGCACATTTTCCTGCTTGTGCGACATACATAGAAATTCTATTGTCGTTGTATTCAATACTTTCTGTGCCACAGGGATTGTTCATCAAGTGATACAATACCGACATATCTACATTGCCTAAATTCTTGTGAATTTCTGCTCTGCCTTGCGGTGTGTACTTATTGATTTTCAACTTTTTATCCATTGGTACTCTGTGCTGAACATAAGCAATCGGTACAATAGCGTGTTCGTTGATATATCGTACCTCACGACTTTTTCCATATTTGGATTTTATATATCTGTTGGTAATGTTACCTGTTTTGGTAATTCTGTGTTTTAGTCTGTTGTAAAGGCTCTTTTTGACATCAAAAGCGATTCTGTGTATATCAATATTGACGTGAGTAGCAATACAGTAATAATTGTGAATACCGATAATATACGAGTTGTACTTCTGTATCAATCGGTATTCCATATTCGGGTCATACGTTTTACGCAAATCCCCGATTATCTGCTTACTTTTATCACGAATTTTGATTAGTGCATTATCCTTGATATGCGCTTCGATTACATATTTGGGCTGTCCGTTATTCTTTTTGCCTTTTATCCTTACTTTCAGCTTAAAACCTAAAAACTCAGAGTAATGGCGTTTCAGATTAACAATTTTGGACTTCTCAGGGCTGATTTCCAATCCTAATCGTTCCCACAGCCATTTCTTTGTTGCGGCAAACAATTTAACCGCATCAGAATATTTCTTGCAAAATATTTTGAAATCATCTGCATATCTTACGACATAGCACTCTTTTAGAGCGGTATAGTTTCTCAAAGACTGAATTAGACCGCTCTTGTCAGGTGTTCCGTTAGCATATATTCTATGAACATAGTTCTTTTTGGTTGGTATTTCTTCCCACTGACTGACTATCCACCAATCCAGTTCATTAAGGACAATGTTAGATAGCAACGGGGAGATTATTCCGCCTTGCGGCGTACCTTTTTCGGGAAAGCCTATTCCTGCCACTTCTGCTTTAAGCATGGCTGAAATGATAGAAAGCAGTTTTTTATCCCTGATACCAAGCGTCCACATCTGTTTCAGCAGTTTTCCGTGATTGACATTATCAAAGAATGATTTAATATCAATGTCTATTACATAATGACAGCCGATATTTTGTATCATTCTTTCAGCCTGAGCAATAGCGTTTTCCGCACTGTGATTAGGGCGAAAACCGTTGCTTCTCTTGAAAAACTTTGCTTCACAGATAGGCTCTAACACCTGTAAAATACATTGCTGAATAAGTCTGTCCATAATGGTAGGTATTCCTAAAGGTCGGGTTTTACCGTTGCTTTTCGGTATTTCTACTCTGCGGACTGCGTTTGGGATATACCAATCCAGCTTTTTCTGGACGTGGGATATTAACGCACTTTCTTTCCACTTATTCAAATCGCTGATGGTCTTGTTATCCACACCTGCTGTTTTACTGCCGCTGTTCTTTCTGATATTTCTATATGCCAGTTTGATATTTTCAGGTGCTTTGATTATTTCAACTAAATTCTTGAAATAACCACCCTCATTACTCTTTGCATACAGTTCATCAAACACAGCCTGCATATCGTAATATTCAGAGTTGCGGATTTTTTGTTTCTTTAGGGGTCGTGTTCTGTTTGCCAAAGTCAGATACTCTCCTGTTTAGGATTTCGCTTTTCTTAGTCATACTCGAACCTTTGAATTAACGTAGTTTTCAATTTATACATTATCATCGACTGGTGGCTATCCCTCTGCTGTATTTCTACAGCTTCATAGGTACTGTGCCACCTCTCTCAGCTAAATAAAGAATTGTTATATACGGTTGTATTTTCCAATTCACCACTTCATAGTCTGTAACTGACTCCGTGTTTTAGCCTTTCCACGTTCCGATATTCCTATCTATACATATCTACCCGTAGGTGTCCCTCTGAGCCTGTATGCTGGGTGATACCGTTCATATCACAAGGACTTTCATAGTAAAAATTCTTACTTATCCTCACATACTTCCGTATTCGGAAAGGAACATTTCTGCTCCTGCGCCTTTTAGACCCGTACATTCGGGATTTCGTCAGTCAATATTGACATTCTAACCATAGGTAGTTTATAGACCTCCGGCATATCATACACATATTCCACCTCTGGAACACTTTCCACAGCCTTACTGTTTGGGTGTACTTCTGCCGACTTTGGCGAGCTTTATACCGTAATTCTTGTTACATAGAATTACCGCATATCGCAGTTTGTAAGGTAGGCGTTTCAGGGCGTTACCCCTTCATTCCACCTATCGGAATATCAGTTCTCCAAGTCTTTTTAACGAACTCCTTTCAATTTCGTTTCATTTTATAGCTGACTTGTGCGTAACCTTTTCAGTTACGAACGTGTCGCACTCTTCCCAGCTCCTACCGCGTGTGCAAGGAGCGTATTACCGCCGTATAGGATGTGTGCGACAGCGTTTCTCTGATGGGTTCTCAGTTCAATTTCGGGGTTCATTCCCGAAAAAACAATATGACTTCCGTCGTACTCACGGGGACGGGTGCTGTTGAATTTTTCGTTGTAGAGCCTGCACAGGCGTTCACGGCGTTTAGGATCAGACCATATCCAATCCTGAAAGCCCTGTTTGATAAGCTCCTGTTTGGATTGAGCGATGGCAGTTTCCTTTTTGTTTAGGACAGCTTTACGCTTACCAAACTCGTCCTCAACGTAATCAAAAATACGGACATCTTTGAGGTTAAGCGTTTCCTCTAAAATCTTATAACCGTTGATTCTGCCTGTGCCGTAGGTGCTGTTCGCCTTGACATTGCTTTTGTCGCCGGACTTATTCTCGATACTCCATTCTCCCGTGTACTCGGAAAAATGCACTTTCATTTTGTATCGGGTATAGTAGGGTGTATCAAAGAATTCGTGCATAAACTTTTCAACGACATCAACAGGCAGCCAAGTTGCGCCGAGCCTGACGGCTATCTCGCTGGCTGTCAAATCCTTTGGCTGTACCTTTTCCAAAGCCTGCACATTAACTGTGTAATCTTCGGGGAAAAGCATAGCGGATTTACGCGCAACTCTCAGCTTTTCACGGACATTACCTGACAAATACTCGTCCGCCATCAGATATTTTATATCGGCATTATCGCCGTTTTCATAGTGAGGATTGAGGAAGATAACGCCTTTCAGCTCGTCGAAAATCTCTTTTTCGGATTTGCCTGTGAGCTGCTCCATATATTCCATATCTATTTGAGCTTTCTCAGCCATAGATACGGCAAGAGCCTCCGACGCGGTATCTACCGAGGTAACGGGCGTGTGCGGTTTAACGGTACGCTTGAAGAACATATCCGCTTTACGCTCCAGATTACCCTCATCATCAAGAACCTCAAGCGCGGTCAGGAGAGAATAGGAGCTGTCCTGAGAGAACGCCATACTGTTGCCTCTGCTGTTGATAAGACCGTACTTATCCGTATAATCATCATACAGCCTGTTAAGGCGTTGCTGTTCGGCTTTGATTTCGCTGTCGGGATAATCTTCTGTTTGCAGTTCAAGCAAACGGCGGACAGAATCCCTTATCTCAATCAAGCCCTTGATACGGTTTTCTGCTGTCGCGGACGCTTCAACAGGAACCATTCGGCTGTTCTCTCTGAAATAGATTTTGCCGTCATAGAGCGTGTAAGAGAAGTTCCTGACAGTCGGATCGGCAGGAATAGAGTTATCTTCTTCCTCTAAATCATCGTCAAGCTCATAGTCTGCAATCTCACCGTGAATATTGGAAATAGCTTCGTCGAGCAAGGATTCAAGGTCAGTATTTTCATACGGTATGCAGGTGGATTCCGGCTTGAACCGTCCCGATACCATCTTCATTTCACCGAGAATCATATCGGGATGCTCAACAAAGTAGCTGTTCATCTTAATGCCGTTTTCATCGGTATTCAGGTGTACCCAATCCGGTTCAATGTCAATGATACGGTCACGCTTTTGGAGAATAAGAATATCGGAAACGACCTCTGTTCCGGCGTTACCCTTAAAGGTGTTGTTCGGCAAACGGATAGCTCCGAGAAGCTCCGCGCGCTGTGCGATATACTTTCTCACGGCAGGACTTTCTTTGTCCATCGTACCCTTTGAGGTAACAAGCGCCATCACGCCGCCCGGACGGAGCTTATCAAGTGACTTTGCAAAGAAGTAGTCGTGGATCAGGAAATGGTGCTTGTCGTACCGTTTATCCGACACTCTGAAGTCGCCAAACGGAACATTGCCGACAACCGCATCGAAGAAGCTGTCGGGGATTTCTGCTTGTTCAAAAGGCTGCGGAGCAATAGATGATCGCTGATAAAGCTGCTGCGCTATGCCTGCGGAAATCCTATCAATCTCAACACCGTAAACGCGGCTGTTCTCCATTGATTCAGGGAGCATACCGATAAAGTTACCGATACCACACGAAGGCTCTAAGATGTTACCCTCACGGAATCCCATCTGAACCATTGTCTTATAGATAGCGGAGATAACAACAGGCGGCGTATAGAACGCGGTCAGGGTACTTTCTCTTGCCGAGGAATATTCTTCGGGAGAGAGTAAGCCGCTTAGCTCGAAAAACTCATCTGACCAAGCGGTGTTGTTCTCGTCAAACGCTTCGGGAATACCACCCCAACCGACATACTGTGCAAGGACTTGTTGTTCTTCTGGTGTGGCAAAACGGTTGTCAAACTCACATTCTTTCAGAACGCGGATAGCTTCAACATTCCTGCGAAAACGCGCCTTTTTGCCGACTTCCTCCAGCTCAAAGGCTTTGAGGTCAAAGGTGTGACGGTCAGCCATCGGAACATCGGGATGAAGGTCAAAGGTCTGCGCCTTTGCTCTCGGCTGCCGCTCCCAAGCAGGAGTGATTGCCTTCTCCTGTTCTTGTTCCTGCTGCTCCAAAGCACGGCGCACAAAATCAACCTTCTCGATACGCACAATCGGGTATCCCGTCGCGCTCTTAAAGGTGAGATCCTCCAAGCTGACGTCGCCGTAGGTGTTGACCTTGATAATCTTGAAATCACGGTCATCAAGCCTTAACCGTTTTCCGAGTAAATCGCTGTTTGCGCCGTCCTGTTCGGGTGCGGTCAAATCCAGCGTGATAGAACGGAGCTGCGGTTCTTCTTCGGATTGTTCCTGTTCACGCGCCGCATCCTCTGCATCAACATATACCTGTTGAATGAAAGAATCGTTGTTCAGCTTATCTTCATCAACAACCTGACCGTTTACGATACCTGAATCCGCAAGCTGCTGACGGATAACGGCGGGATCAACATCGTCAAGCTCGTCGTGTTCGGCATAGAACGGCGCAAGCTCCTCATCGGAAACATAAACGAGGTCATCAAAGAGCAAACCTTCCAAGCCGTTCTCAACAATATCCTGCAAAGAGGAATACTGCTCTGTACGGACAACCTGACCGTCAACCTTTGTCTGAATACGAAAATCGACCAGATTGAGGTCGGCTGTAATTTCGTGTTTTTCGTCCTCTGTGGTCGTGTATGCGAGATTGATTTCGGATAAATCTTCCGGAAAGGCATAGACTTCATCCTCGCCGAATTCTGCATCCATATAGTAGGCGACAAGCTCCTCCGCCTTTTTCATCAGAATATCGTACTCTGATTGCGGCTCAGGCTTATCGACTATCTCAAAGCGCTGCAAGGGGTTAGGCAGGCTGTTTATAAAGTCGTGCGGCATTACATTACCGTCGCTATCCTTATACAGATAGACCGCCATACTGACTTTATCTGCGCTTTCAGCCTTGATGTCCCTTTCAAGCATTGCGGAATCGGTATATTCTATGACGGTTTCAACCGTACCGTCTGTTTTCAGGTAGTCAATTCTGCCGACAGGCTCGGACTGAACCGTCTCGCGCTCTCGGTTGGGAAGTACCGTAACAAACTTGCGGCTGCCGTTTTCTTCAATCGCTGAAATACCAACTCTGTGTCCTCGGTCAAGGAGCATATTCATATTGGTTTCAAGTCGGCTTGACGGAAAACCGCACATCACGATACCTTCATCGTCCGCGATCATCCGAGTTGTGATGTGCAAGCCGAGAGCCTGCGAAACCGTCTGAGCATCCTGCTCGCCCATAGCTTCAAAGAACGCACCTATTTGGAACAGGATAATTGCATCAGGATTTTCGTCCTTCAGCTTAAAATACTCCTGCATAACAGGCGTGTATTTGCTGTAATCACGCTCTGCGCTCTCGGTTTCTTTTTCGGGTTGTACTGCTACACGAAGATGGTCGTTCATCGGGTTCTCTCTAACCTTCGTGTCAAACTCAGCTCTTGACATTTCCGTATTGATCAACGGGAAGTTGCTGTCAAAAAGCATTACACGGTTTTCGTCAAAAGAAACGATTTCATACTCGCTTGAACCGATATACACCTTTGCGCCGAGCGAATAGCGGTATTCATACTCCGTCGGAATAAGCTCACGCTTGCGGCTCGGCGGCGTATATAGGGCTTCACGGACTGCCTTTTCAGCCGCACGTTCGGCTCTGAGCTGCTCCTGCCTGTCAAGCCAAGTGGGATAGTATTCCTTTTCTTTCGGGCTGAGATAGCGATCAAGCTGTATCAGCTCACGGATACGCTTTTCAACCTGATTCCATTTCAAAAGCAATTTGGGAGCATCGTCGCCAAAACCTCTGCTCAAATGAATACCCTTGCCGTCGTGCTGTTCGTTTATGCCTGTTCCGGTAAGAATAGGATAAACGCCGCCCCAACCGTATTCATTTTTCAGAAATGATATATTATCCTTTTGCGATAAGGATTTTTGAAATTGCTCGTAAATCCGGAATTTTCCTTGTTCAACTCCGCTGCCTCGGCTCGTTAAAATCTCGTCGATAATTTCCTGAGTAAAAACAAATGCAGGCGCTCTATCTTCAAAAGCGTCTGCTAAGAGTAAGCCCTGCTGTTCCTGTGAGGGTAAAGGCTTGACGGTTTCTCTGAGTTCACCGAGCAATCTCATACCGTCAAAATATCCTGCGATTACGCCCCAAGCATAATAACCTTCTTTTGTCCTGCTTAGAAAACTGCCCTCCCATAAATGAAGAACATTGGTAAAGGTCTTATATCCCATTCTTCTGCCGTCGGGGATGATTACTTCGGTATAATCGTTATTGAAAATACCTTTGAGGAATTCTACCTGCTTATCGGTATCTCTGACGGTTTCAAAATAGGCGGCGATTTCCGTTAGTGAAGCCTTTAGGTGGGGAGTAGATAACAGGATAGCCTTAATATCATCATCACCGCCTAAAAAGTCTTTGCTTCTGTCCTCATTTCTGCGGTCAAAATGAATAGGCTCTCCGCGCGATAACCTCTGTTTGTCATCATCGGAAAGCGATTGATAAAAGTCATATTCAAAAGCAGGCTCGTCATCTGACTGAGCCTGCTCCTGTTCGCTTATACGAATATCACCTGTTCTCTGACGATCTCCTGCGCCGAGTTCCTGAGATTGTTCATCAGGCGCGTCCACTTCATCGGATCTTCCGCTTTCAGCTTCTCGGTCACGCTTTCGTTCTGAGCCATCTTCTTCACGATGCTCTCCTCCAACGCTGTCGCCTGAGCCTCCACGTCCGCCAGATGTGCGGTCAGCGTTCCGCTGGTCAGATAGTTGAAGTAGATCAGCTTGTGATGATTCTTGAGGTAATTCTTCCTCATCTGAGCGTAATGTCCCAGCGTTACCCTCGGCTGTTCGGGGAGCGTCAGGTCGGGCAGAAGATAATCGCCCTGCATCGTGTAAGTCAGTTCTGCCATTGTCAAAACTCCTTTCTGAATTTCTTGTGTCATTAGTATATTCCGTATTCCGATTTTCTGCAATTATGCGATTTTGCCGTGACAGGGCTATAATCGTTCTGGAAACCTCAGTAAGTCCCATTTCGGCTATATCGCTTGTCGCAAAGCCGATAGCGTTTGCGGTTGCTTTGGTATTGAAATTGATAATATCACGGAAATCATCGTCATCAAAATGCAAATCGGCGTTGATACCGAGCCGCGCCATCATCATATAGGCTACGCTGTTTTTTACAAGCTGACGGTACATAACATCCACAGCATCCTCTCCCAAGCCTTCAAGGAAGCTGTCATCAACGGTTCTTATTAAGTCGCTGATATAATCGGGCGTGTTATCCTCAACGGCGTTGTCCGCCGCGCTGATGATTGCCTGTTCAATATCGTCCTTGCTGTTCAGCCAGCCAAAGGTATTTTCAAGAGTATCAATGACCTCGCTCTCATATTCGGAGCGCATATTCCATATCGGAACAGGTCTTGAATTTTCGCCAGCGTGTGTATCGGAAATATCAAAATAGTGTACTAATCGCTGAGAATCGCCGCCTAACATTTCAAAGACGGCGATTCCTTTTGCACCTCGGTTTACCCATCTGCCAAAGGTTTGATTCCAGCGTTCTATCGGGAGAACGGCTGTCGCTTCGGGTTTTTGAGCGTAAACCAAGATTTGTTCATCATAACGGAGCTTGAAGTTACGGCAGGCAGAATTAAGAAACGACCTCCAACTATCGGGCGAGGAAGTCACTTCGGTTGAAACTCTATCGAACATTTCCGATATGATTTCAAACTTTCTTTTTGCCATACTCAAATCTACCTTTCTCTGTCTTTGTGCTTCGGTTTGATAGCCTGCCCATTTTCATCATAGTTTTTCGGATCGGCAGCCGGAGTTTGCCATCCAAACATTGAGCCTGCAATCATAGCCTCAGCCTGTGCTTTTGTGATGCCGAGCTTCTTGTTCATCTCATCAGCAAGCCAGCGATTTTCTTCGGGAGTGCCTTTACTAAATTTGTATTCGGTGTATCCCTGTTCGCCTTTGTTGACAATGCCAATCTTGTTTTCGGTCTGCAAGAAAAAATAGTATTTGTCGGGCAGCGACGCGCGTAAAGGGATAATCTCGTGCCATCCAAACCGTTCGCCGCAATCGGCAAATTCGTGAATATGGAAAACACGGTTATTAGATTCAAAATGATAATCATCAATATATCGGCACGTTCTATCGTATTTAGAATAATCGGATTGGACAATTCTAATCCGATCTCCGTCCTCAAGACGAAAAATCTCTTTGTATGCGGCATCGCAAAAGCAAATACCTCGCTTAGCTTTTGCAAGATGACTGTCCAGCAAATCCTTTTTGTAACAGTAACAATATAGGTTGTATTCGCCCCTGTTTGGATTCAGCCTCATCAGATAAGCATAGTTTTGTGTGTTAATTCTCACGCCATAATCTCTGCCTGCACCGAAACGCTCTCCAAACTTTAAGGCTTTGTTTCTGTCATAACAGAAATTAGACAGTGAATCACGGTTGGACAGAAAACCGCCTTTTTCCATTTGTGAATTGATAACGTCATCAAATTCACTTTTGAATTCAGACGTTTTTAAGTCACTACGAAAATCATTCCAAGTTGACCAAAATTCATTACCGTTTCTTCCCATATCGGCGCGAAGATAACCGATTAAACCTGTCCGCATAGAAATGTCTTGACAATTGCTATAAGTGTAAAGCACTTCCTCCGGCTTCATCATTACAGCAGGGAATTCAGTATCACTCATTTTCGCCGACCTCGTCGCCTTCGTCACTAAAAATAGCGGAAACTACTTTCTCTCCGATAGAATCCGTGTATTTTTCAACCATCGTCCAATCTATATTTCCTGCAATGATTTCTTGCTTGAAGTTCTGTACGTCGCGCGGAGTCAGGGACGGTTTGAGCATACGATATAGGCTGAAACAGCTATCCTCATCGGTAACCTCGTATGATCTGAGGTCGTTTTCCTCGTCAACATACCATTCCTTCAAGCCGTTACCGCTGAAACCGAAGCAATAGCGGAGATTGCAGTACGGGGGTACATAGTAATCGCTCGTCGCTTCATTATCCATATCGTAGTGCATATCAAGCGAGATAATGGGCTGATCTACCTCGATATCCATAATCTCACGGATTTCTTCGAGCGCGTCGTTATTCACGTTCAGCGCGCGAACGATCTGTGTGTCCTGACAGACACAACAATGTCCTCTGAGTTCTTCATAGTCAAAGCCGTTGAATAGATTGATATTCGTCCAGATGATACATCTCTGATCAAAAAAATCAGGATACTTCGCTTTGTTGTTCATTCGTGTTTCCTCCAAGATATGAATAGAGTTTGTTTGATTTGGAATTCACCTGTAATTCCGAAATGATAAACGCCTCCTGATAGTTGGTCGCTATCTGTAGAATCTGCATTGTTGATAAAGCCAACAGAGCTTTTTCGTCTGTAATGCCTTTGTCAAAAAGCAGCCTTAAGGTTTTGGATTTTTGCTGAAAATTCGGCTTGAATAATTCATCCTTCGCCATTTTTCGCCGCCTCCTTTGCATATTTTTCATAAGCCTTTCGCCCTCGGCTCCTTGCGCGTCGGGCTTTGGGGCTGCAACCGAGTTCGGGATAGCGTGATTGAACCATCTGTCTTGTTCGTCTGACGCTTTCAAAGTTGGGACAGCCAAGATCACGGAAATTATGGATAAACTCGTTAAATGAAATATCCCTCATTCCGTGTGAATCATAGAAACAGCGCTGACAGACCATAAAATATAGGAGCATATCATCGTCGCGCGTTTTTCTTTCATCACGCAGCACCTCTAACACTCGGCTTTCGATTGTTTTAAGTTTGCTCATATAAAGCCCCCTTAAAATCAGGTGAGGACGGCATTTCTGCCACCCTCCGATGTGTTCATTTTTTCTTGTTCTTAATCTGCAAGAAGATGAATCCTGCGATGATAAAGACAAGAAGCACAATAGCGATAATAACTTTCATTATGCCGCCTCCTTGTTTTAAGTTTTGGGCAAAAGAAAAGACCGCCCATCTTTTGAATGAACGGTCTGACATTTGCTTTTCGGTTTAAAATCTGTTGGGGAACTTTTTTGATATTTACAATCAATAATGTTCCCTAAAAATTAAAAGGTTTTGATACACTTAGCTTTCATAAACTCCATCATTTCGCCATTGTCTTTATCCTCATAGTAGGCTACCAACAATCGCTTGAATTCAGGGACTTCCTTTTCGGGAATGATAATCATACCGGCTCCCTGTGAAATCATATAGTGATTGGCGAAGATAACGGACGCTCTCTTATTGCCGTCGTTAAATATCTGCGCCTTCATACAGTAAAGGCAAAGCGTAATCGCTTTCTCGTCCGACGGGAGCGATTCTTCCAATATCGCTTCGATGCTTTCCTTAACGACGCTTTCAATGGGAAGCGGCGGAACATAGCTTGTGCCGCCTATGGTAACAGGTACGCCGCGAATCCGTCCTCCGTCCTGATAAAAGCCCTCGTTGACGAGCTTTGCTATATGGCAAAGGATAGAATAATCAGATGGATAACTGATGACATCCTTATCCAGAATAAACTCCCAAGAGTGTTTCAGATTGAGGATTTTCTGCACATCAGTAGCCGACATTCCGTTGACCTTGCCGTTTTCGATAATATCCTCTGTCTGTGGAAAGGTAGTCGCTACACCTTCCAACACAGCCTGATCGTAGATATTGGACTTCATATTGGCTCTGGCAAAGTCAAGATTCAGCATTACTCTTTCTGACAGCTCTGAATCCGAGTAACCAAGCAGAGCAAGCTCCTTATCTAATCTTCGGATATTCTTTCTCAGCTCTCTTGCTTCACGAGCGTTTCTAAGGAGCAACTGATACAGCTCGTCGGAATAATCGCCGACATAGGTAGAGGTGAGTCTGCTGCCGACGCGCTTACGGATATAAAGATACTTTTTACCGTCACGGTCTTTGACTTCGGGATTGCCGTCATAGGGGAGCAGATTCAGCCTTGCCTGAAAATCGGCTCTCTGATGGAGCAGCTCTTGTATTTGAGGATAGTTGTTATTCACAGCGCTCTCTCCTTTGGGGAACATTTCGTTGATTTATTCTATCATAATGTTCCCCAAAGTTCAAGAGCTATTCTGAAATCGTACAGACTTTTATTCTGCCGTCTTGCTGTTCTTCTTTTTCTTTCTCAGAAGAAGTACAGCACTGGCGGCGATGCCTGCGGCTGAAACGCTGCCGAGCGCGAGCCAAAATCTGTTGGGAATACGGAAGTCGCCTGTCTGCGGAACGTCGATTTTCTCGTTGTGCATCTTGACCGTCGCGGTCTTGCCGTACTCGATCTCAACAGTTTCATCATCGGGGAGCAGATAACCTGCGGACGCTTCGTTGTTGACCTCGGAAACAAGGTATTTTCCGATGCGTAAGCCTTCAATCAAGATTTCGCCGTTTTTATCGGTCTTAACGGTCTGGTCAAAGCCATTTTCTCCTGTGATACGGAAGGAAATGCCCTCAACCTTCTTGTCAGAGGAAGTCTTGATGATTTTGAGCGAGCCTTTCATCGCTTCATTCAAGAAGCCTTTGCCTGCCTCGTTCTCAACCTCATAGGTCTTGCCGTCGGTTTCGACAAATACGGGATAGGTGTTCTCGTCAAGGATAAAACCGTCAGGCGCATTCTTTTCCTTTACAAGATAATGACCGTAAACAAGGTCGTTCATCTCATAAATACCTAAGTCGGATTCTTTCAGCTCACCAATCAGCGTATCATCCTTATCGAGCTTTTCGTCCTCATTGGTATCGGAATAAATTTCAAATACCGCGCCTGTCAGCTTATTTTCGGGATAGTCGGCATCAACCTTTGTTGTCTTGATGTTGCCGCGAATATTCTCGTTAATGATTTCGATTGCGACTTCATCGCCGTTCTCGCTGATTGTAACGGGATATACGGTATCATTCAGGACAAAGCCTGTGGGCTGTTCGATTTCACGGATATACCAAGTGCCGTAAGGGATTTCGGCAAAGCTGAAGCTGCCGTCCTCGGCTGTTTCAGTTGTCAAGGTTGCGTTTTCCTTTGTGAATTCTGCATCATCGGTCTTGAAAAGCCCGATAACCGCGCCGCCGAGAGCTTCGCCGTTTTCGTCAATCTTCTTACCGGATACAGAGCCGTAAATCAGCTTGTTTTCAAAAGGCTCGCCATTGCTCACATCAATATCAACCGTCTGTACGGTCTGACCGCCGTAAACAAACTCAAATTCATGGCGTTCGTCACTCAGGATATAATGCTCGTCTGTCGCAAGCTCCTTGACATAATACTTGCCAAAGGGAATATCAGAAGTGAATGTGGCGTTGCCGTTTTCATCAACGGCAATGATCTCAATTAAACCGTCTGTGGGAATCTTATCGCCGTTGGCTGCGGTAATATCCTCGGCTGCAAACAGCCCGAAAGTGATATTAAGGATTTCACCGTTATCGCCAATGTCAAAGGTTTCGTTCTTTTCGATTACCTTTGCAAGCGTAATCTCGGCTTTCTGCCTTTCGTTATAGAATGAGGTTGCTGTGTCAGTCACAGAAACCTCCTGTCCTGCATAGGTCAGCTCAACCGTGTGAACCTCGTCGCTGATGACCATACCATCGGGAGCCTTGACCTCCTTAACGGAGTATTTTCCGAGATAGAGTGCTTTGCTTGTTGCTGTACCCTTATCGCCTGTGGTAACGGTATCGACAACCGTGCCTTTCTTTACTCTGACGGTTCCGTCGGGAGTAATAATATCCTTGGCGGCTGTGATGGAGTAAACCGCGCCTTTCTGCTTAGTGATCTCGAAAACAGGCTGATAAATGGGTGTTTCGTCACCGCTGACATTCACGCCGACAAAAGTCTCGCCCTCTTTGGTAACGATAATCTTGCCCTTCTGAGCCTGATTCTTCTTTTCAACCTTTGTGAGAGTGAGTGCGCCTTCCTGTGTGGCGTTTTCTTCGGTAATATCAAAGTAGATGGGTGTATCGTCGAGAACATATCCGTAGGGAGCCTGAACCTCTACGAGCTTATAGCCCTTGCCGTAAACAAGCATTTCGGGAGTAATCAGGTAGCCCTCGCTGTTGGTGTAGAAGGTGTCGATAGTGAGATTGGACGGGTAAGGAACCGCCATCGTGATCAGAGTATTATCGGAGTCATAAATCTGGAATCCGGCTCCTTCGTAGGGGATGGCTTTTCCTGATTCAGCATCCACCTTAACCACCTTGAGATAGGATTCAAAAATCTTATCATTGATGATATAGCTGTACGGCTTGGAGCTGTCACAAACGAATACGTCGAAGTCGGCGATTTTATCTCTGCCTTCCCAGCCGACGGTCTGATGGACGGTATAAGTGCCGTAGGGCAGCTTCTTTGATTTTGCGTAGCCTTTATCGTCGCAGACAAGGGTGTCGCGCTCGCTGTCCTTTGCTTTGTCAAAACTCCCTGCGCTTTTGAGCCAGAGCTGAAATGTGGCTCCTTCTTCGGGTGTTTCAATTTTAGTCTGTCCGTCATCGCAATGCTTGACGATTTCAATATCGCCCTTGATGACCTGTTCGGTAACGCCGATAGAGATGGGATTATGCTCAATGGTATAGTTCTTTGCTTCTGCGCCGACATTGTAAACGGTTTCGTTGAGAAAGTAGCCCTCGCTCGGCTCAATCTCTCTGATTGTCCAATTATCGCCGCAAACATATTCCTTTGTTGTAAACTTTCCGTTCTTATCGGTTGTGTAGGTATCAATCAGCTTGTCGCCGTCATAGATACCATACTTTGCGCCTGCAAGAGTGGCGTCGCCCTGTGCCTTCTTCGTTTCGGCATCGGTCTTTTCAACGGTTACGGTAAACTTTTTGAGGATATTGGTAAATTCTCTGTTTGTCACCTTATCCCAAGTGATAGGGGCGGTCTGTGATTTCGGAACAACGTATCGGATAGCTGTGTCAACTTCTTCGAGCGTATAGGGTGTATCGCCGCTCACCAAGATATTTTTGAAATTAGCAGTACCAGTATTATCAGTAACAGCATATTCATCTACCTTTGCCCCCGAAAGAGAAGTACCGTAAAGGTGGAATTTAACGCCCTCGACAAAATCATCTTCCGAGGACTTCACGACCTGAAGATCGCCGCGCCTCAAAACATTGCTGAATTTTACGCTGGCTGTCTTTCCGCTTTCAACAGTCACCTTCTGAGCCTTTTGTGTTTCGTATCTGTCCTCTGTGACCTCTGTTACCGTGTAGGTTCCCGGAACGAGGTCATTGAGCTGAAATTCACCGTCCGCATTGGTCTTTGCGGTCTTGCTGTAATTGTTCGGTCCGGTAATGTTGAAGCTGATACCGCTGACAATTCCATCATCGGAAGTCTTAATGAGTTTCAAGCTGCCTGCCGAAGTCTTTACGGCAAAATATGCGGTTTTAGTTTCTGTATCAGACTGAACGCCTGTCACAACATCCTGCTTTGAGGACGCGCCGCAGGCAATGAGCGTACCCGTGACTTTCGGCATTTTCTTCTCTGCGCTGAAAACAACCGTGTCATTCACAGCCTTTGAGGATGTCAGGGTAATTTTGTTGTCTGAAATCGAAACAGACACATCGCCGGTCTTTTTGAAGGCATAGTCGGATAAGATACCGTTGCTGTCGGTCAGGGTAAGGGTGTACTTGCCGTTGCTGTATTTCAAGTCATTAACGTGGCTCTTTGCGTTAGCCTGAGTTTCGTAGGCAAAGCTCGGAATCACGTTGTAATCGTTGAGCTTAGCGATAATCTTGTTGTAGTTGGACTTTACGCCGGGGTTGCTGCCGCCAGCCGTGATACCATCAATAAACTTTGAGTTCTTGAGCTTAAAGGTTGAAGCGTCGCGGCATCCCGTGCAGAATTCCCACACGACAAGCTGTGTTGCGATCCACTTCTGACCTTCCGTTCCACCCAAATCAGCGCCGTTGCCGGACTTTCCGAAAAGAAGGGCGAGGTTGACCGCCTTCTTCTGAGCCTTTGACAGAGCGTTCCAAGCCGCAGAAGCATCGGTTGTCAGCGTATTGCCTGAGTAGAGCGAATGACCGGGTTCGATGCAATAGGCATCGTCGCCGTCTGCCTGAATGGTACACAGTTCTTCACCGGCTGTGCCGACAACATAGCCGTCGTGTTCCGTGTACTGCACAAAGCCGATGATGTTGCCGCCTGTGTCGTAGGCGTAGTCAAAGGTGATGGTGACCTCTCTTGAAGCCGCGTTGATGGGAACAAGGCAAATTGCTGAAATCAGACAGACCAGAGCCAGCAGAATAGCCGTTCCTCTTTTGAAAAAACTCTTGTGGATTACTTTCTTCATCGTAATAACCTCCATGAAAAATCGGACGGAAAAACCGCCCGTGTGATTGAAATTGTGTGTTTGCGCTGTCTGTTCTCGCCTTTAAGAAAGAGTTTAATTTATTAGATAGATTAGATTAAATAGATATTATCTTTCTTTTCGGAGAGTAACCGACAGTCAAGGGGTTAGGGTGTGGGAAAGGGGAATTTTCAAAAAAATTACTCCGCCTATCTGCTGTCACGCTCTGACCGCTTTTTGCTGAGAAACTTGTTATAGTGTTCAACAGCCTTGCAGATAAAATCCTCCGTCTGTTCTAACGGAACAGCTTTCGGAATGAGCTTGCGAATCTTCTCGCCTCGGAGTATAATGCGTTCCTTTTGATTGGGCTTTTCCTCTGACATAATATCTCTGATTACCAGAGTGTTCAGAGTTCCCTCGTCCTGCATTTTTCGCATACGAATGGTCTGCGCGTGTGACGGAGTAGATTGTGTCACCTCGATTTCTTCCAATACATCTTTCTGGTAATCGTAATCAAGATATGACAACTCAACGGCAGGGCGCATTTTGATGCTGCCCTCGTCCACTAAATCCAACAATTCAGGGATAAGGTGAGTTAAGCGGATATAGCGGCGGATTTGCTCTCTGCTTTCTCCAACTTGTTCGCCTAATTCTTCGTTGCTGCGCAACCGTTCAAATTCTGACACCACTGGTGTCACATTTTCTTTCTTCGGTCTGCCTGCCTGTCGCTTCATAGCTTCAAGTCGCATTTTATACGAAAATGCTTTTTCGCTCGGCAGAATGGAAGAACGCTGAAAATTGCTCTCAACCATATAGATGA
This sequence comes from Ruminococcus sp., assembly GCA_017404145.1. Classification (GTDB taxonomy): domain Bacteria; phylum Bacillota; class Clostridia; order Oscillospirales; family Acutalibacteraceae; genus Ruminococcoides. The sequence continues at coordinate 36,189 of JAFRCW010000017.1, forward strand.
TAGCTTCATCACGCGACAAATCTTTAATCTCGCTGCGGAGAGTGGAAAGACCTGCAAGCTCACAGGCGCGTTTCCGTCTGTGTCCGCTGACAAGCTCATATCTCCCGTCCTCCTTTTCACGAAGGACAGCAGGAGTTAAAACACCGCGCGATTTGATGCTATCGACAAGCTGTTGCATATCCTCGTCATCACGAACGTGAAAAGGATGGTCGGGGAAATCGTCAATCAGTTCCAGAGGAATGTCCCTGATCTTGTCGAGCTTCGCTTCGTCGCGCTCCTCCTGCGTAGAGAAAAGGTCATCGTACTTCGGAAGATCGAAGTCGCTCTTTCTTTTTGGCATCGTTAAGCACCTCCTTAGTGAAAGCGGAATATGCCAGCGCCGCCTTGCTGTTTGCTTCATAAGCGTAAATACTCTTGCCTTTGGAAGATACTTCTGCCGCTTTTACGGCGATAGGGATTTTTGTCTTGAAAATTCTGACAGCACTTCCGAAGTTTTCATATATCGCTTCTGTGGTGCTTTTGGCAAGGTTTGTCCTGTTATCGACGAGAGTGAGCAAAATGCCGTCTATCGACAAATTAGGATTAGTATGCGCCTTTACCTTTGAAACTGTCCGAAGGAGCTGTGTCATCGCCCTTGCAGGCAAATACTGAGCCTGTACGGGAATAACTACGCTGTCCGCAGCAGTTAAAGCATTTAAGGTCAGCATACCGAGTGACGGTCTGCAATCAATCAGAACATAGTCATAGCCGGACTTTACCTTATTCAGATAGCTTTTCAGAATGTTCTCGCGGCTCATTGCCGTAACAAGATACATTTCCAAGCCCTCTAAATCCGTATTGGACGGAATCAGGTCAACACCTTCGCTGTGGTGGAGAATACCGCTTGAAGCGTCTGTTGCTTCGTCGCTGATAATCTCGTGCATTTTGGTAGCGAGGGTTATCGGTATCTCGTCAACTCTCTGCCATCCAAGACAGGTTGTTAAATCTCCTTGCGGATCACAGTCAACAAGGAGTACCTTTTTACCCTGCATAGCCAAGCCTATGCCTAAATTCATTGTGGTGGTAGTTTTACCTACGCCGCCTTTCTGATTGCAAACGGCTATTGTTTTACAGTTTGGCATCGTTATACCTCCTTTCGTTAGATTCATAGCTCCCAACTGTAATAGCAGCTATGTATGACTTTTTTATGGTGCTGCTATCTAAAAATGGGCATAAAAAAACTGCCTGTTATGAAAACAGACAGCTTATAAATCAGTTTGTATATACGACTTTGAGATTCTTTGTCCTCGCCTTGCTGAATTTGATTAACAGCTCGTCAACCGCGTCGGTATATCTGCCTTCGCTGATAAGCTCGTTTTTCAGCTCAACAAGAGCGTTGATGATCTGAGTATATTCATTACCTGTCAGGTATAAATGGTATTTGGGGCTTTTCATAATGCACTACCTCCTTACGCTTTCATTATATATGGAAAGGCACGATATATAAAGTATGCGTTTTCTCGGTATGTAGGCGAGCCGAAAGACAAGCTCTCGGCTCACCGTTGAAAGGAGATGAAAGATGAAAAACAAAATGTTAGTAGAAATCAAAAATGTTATATTGCATTGAAATCACGCAATAATAATGGATAGATTTATTCCCTAAGCGGGTTGACTATTCGCCTAATTTGTTCTATAATTTAGGCATTAATAATGGTAGTGAGGCGATTATTATGAGAGAATTCGACTACACAAAACTAAAAAACAGGTCTTGGGATAACGAGATTCTCGGTCTTGTCGCTCAAATTCACGAGTGCAAGGGCAGGCAAGAGCTTTATTTGAAGCAAAAGCCCAATGAACTTGAAAAGTTGGTTGAAATCGCTATGGTGCAAAGCACGGAAGCGTCCAATGAAATAGAGGGTATTCGTACCACTAACACAAGATTAAAACAGCTTTTTGCCGACAAGACCACCCCAAAAAACCGCGATGAAAAGGAAATAATGGGATACAGAGATGTTCTTAACACGATCCACGAAAACTATGAGTACATCCCTATAAGAACAAATTATATCCTTCAACTCCACAGAGATTTATACAAGTATTCCGAGAAAAGCATCGGCGGTACATTCAAGAATACACAGAACTATATCAGCGCAACAGACGCTGCCGGAAACAGCTTTGTGATCTTTACACCTGTTGCTCCGTTTGAAACGCCGAGCGCTGTTGACGCTATTTGTGATAGCTTTAACCGAGTTGTTGATACAAAAGAAATTGATTCGCTGATCCTCATTCCTACTTTCATCCACGATTTTCTTTGCATACACCCTTTCAATGACGGAAACGGAAGAATGAGCAGACTGCTGACTACCTTGCTTTTATATAGAACAGGTTATGTTGTCGGCAGATATATCTCTCTGGAAAGTAAAATCGCCAAAAACAAAGGGCTGTATTATGACGCTCTTGAGGAATGCCAGAAAGGCTGGAACGAAGGATCAGAAGACCCGTCACCGTTCATAAAATATCTACTTCGAACAATTCTGGCTGCCTATCGTGATTTTGAGGATAGAGTGCAAATTGTCAGCGAAAAATTAAGCTCTACGGAAATTGTCCGCAGAGCTGTCGGATATAAAATCGGTAAGTTTACGAAAAGCGAGATAATGGAGCTTTGTCCTACAATCGGAAAGGCGTCCGTTGAAAATGCTCTAAAAAAACTGATTTCGGAAGGCGTTATCGTCCGACACGGCGGCGGACGTTCAACCTTCTATACAAGAAGCGATGCGTATTAAGGTATCGTTACCGATTCTATGATTCTTTTTTATTATCAATCATAGCTATCATCTTCATACTCCTTAACATCATAAATCCGCTCCATATATGGACAATGATACAGATCACATATTTTAGCACCATCCTCACTAACGCCGTGAAAGTGACGGCAGAATTGGCAATCATATTCTGATGGGACAGAAGAGTATAGATAAGACCATTCGTATTCGCTTAATTCTTCGGGATGTCCGCTGTCTAACTCACGGTCAAGATTTAAACCTATTATCATATTTCCTCCTTCAACATTAAAAGAGCTGACTTTGCTTCTATGCAAAATCAGCTCTTTTCAGCTTTACTTTTATGTATTTTTTGAAGTTAAGTAAACAGATTTTTGTGTTTTTTTGATTGTTTGATGTGTTTGAACGCCTACTATGGCATTTTTTGTGATCTTCAAAACCCGCATAAAATCTGACTTTTTAATTTTTCGAGATGTGATTGAAAGCCTACGTCAGAAGCAGCTTCCATCTTGAAGCGCTCGAGAGCCTCTCTAGCCTCGGGAACAGCGATGTTGGACTTGTTAGCCATTGTTGGTTCTCCTTTTTCTTCTTTCAGAGAATTATAAATACAACCCTCTTACTTTGGTTTGTGACAGACTTGCTGTCCGACGGGGCGACACAGACGCCGCTTTCCCGCGGCGTCTGCCGCAAAGGAGAAAAGGGCGTTTGAGTTCGCCGCGGCTTTTTGAGCCGCAGTAATATTATGTGTTTTCATTTGTCGGATATTGATAGCAATTTTTGACAGTTTTTGAGGCGCTGTATAGAGTTGCAGGGCGTAGAGCGCAGAGTAAAAATGATGGATGTTAAATGATAAACGATAAGTGAAGAGCTGTGGGCGGGCTCTGCCCTCGCTTGATTATGAAGTATGAAATGTAAAGGGCGTCGTATAGAGTGGTAGGGAGGGGGCTTGCTCCCGCCGGAAACTTAGAAAAACAGAAACCTTTTTCGTCTGCGTACAAACATCATCCGTAGGGCACGATGCCCTCATCGTGCCGAAACGTTGCTATTATCAATATCGGTTCTTGGATATGTCGGTTCATTTCTACTCCTGTATGAAATGACCGATCATATCAAAACGCTACCGCAACCGGCAAGCCGTGGCGCCTTGCCCTACAACTCTATGCGGCGTATGTTAACAAGGGGGGTGAAACTATTTACGTATATTCACCTCCCTTTTCTTTTCGTTTTCCCTATACGGCATTCTGCGGCAGGAAAAAAATTCTCCCGACAGTTTATAAACCGCCGGGAGAGCTTCAGTTTACGAAAGGGCTTACTAGTGAAATCATATCGTATGAAGGATATATAATGTCGAAATTAGTTTTTCGGTTAAAAATGCAGGGGAAAAGATTTATTGTTCGATTGTGATTGTGGATTGAGAGATGATATTAGACTTTGTATCTTTGATTGCGACATCAAGTTTGATGGACTTAATCGCATCAGCGCTGATGATACCGGATTCGTTTTCAAAGGAGGACAGTTCAAGATCAAGAACTGCAGATTCACCCGCAGAAACCTCTTTTGCTGATAACATAAAGATATATGCTTTGTCATTAACAGTGACCTGTTGAAAAAGTTCTTCTGATTCCCCTAATTGAATTTTGATTGCTTCTGAAGAATTGTTTTCTGCAAGGAAGAGAAGATGAGTGCTGCTGAAACTAACCATTTCGCTGTTATTGCTATCGTCTTTCGCGCCAATATAAACGAGACGGATATTACCGGTGCTAAACACCTCTTTTCCGTCATTTCCGAAACTGCTCGCGTTGTCGGAGAGTTTCACAGTGATATTTTCTGTTTCGGCAACCTTCATATTATCAGAGTTAAACATCTCTATGCTAAATGAAACTGAACTGAGATCATCAATATCAAAAGCATCTTTGTACTCTTTGAGATAGTTGTCCAAATTGATTCCGAGCAGGCATTTTTTATCCGCGGAAATCGTTTCGGATTCTACAGCGGAGGAATAGACTGTCAGTCCGTTGACACCTAATCCGTAAAGGCGGATTCTGAGCGATCCCGGATTATGATTGACAAATTCCAATATCAGGCTTTGGTCGGAGTCTTTGTTGACAATCAAAGCTTCTGAGAGTATCTCAACGTTACTTTCCGAATATATCTTCTCGTCTGAGAAATAGTCGAGAGAATATCCAACTGCTGTTTGAACGCTTTTGTTTTGTACGGCTTTGAGATAGGTATCCTCATCTATGTCATAGCTTGCTGCCGCAGAGGTGTTGATTAAAACAGGACCGGAGCGGAAAGAATCGGAATCATCGTCCGATATTTCAAAGCCAACCTGTATTTGAGCAATTTTGTTAATGCCGAGGATTGTCATTTCACTGTATGAAAAGGACATTGTATCTTCTTCTGTATTTTCCGCAGCAACTTCACAATTAAGATATCCATCACTAAGCATATAGCCATTAACAGCGTTTTCACTGCAAGAAATGGTACCTGCATGAACGGTGTAATTTTTGTCGCTGAGGTTTTCTATTCTCAGCGATAATTCTACTGAGTAGCTGTTATAAATAAGCTCAGTAGCAGTGATTTTAATATTGTTTTGGTCATAGAGGGTGGTTTCTTCAATGGTTACGGTTTTGTCGAACGCAGGAAGAAAATCATCGTTGTCCGAATCATTTTCCGTGCTTTTCTCAATTGTCGAAGCATCAGAGTCGCTGGTTGTAGTGATTTCTGATGAGGTATTGCTTTGACATGCGGCAAGCACTGTTGTCAGGCAAAAGACTATAAGTGCGATTATTATTTTTTTTGTTTTACTCATAATTTTCATCCTTTCTATTTTTGGTAATTATTCTATGAATAAAAAATCACCGTGTACATCTATAATGATACACGGTTTTTTTCGTATTTGTTATGCTGTCAGCATAACTTTGTTGATTTTATTATGATATAATACAGCTATCAAAGGAATACGGTGGGTTTAACGCTAGAAATGCAGATAACCCGCGTTATACAGGCTGATCATAACGATAAAGGTCACGACGCCCAGTATCAGACTCAGCGTTCCGAAAAGACCTTTGACGATACGCCTGCCGCGAAGATCCTTTGTGAACACTCTGGTGTATTTTCCGACGTCGCCATAGAGCAGATAGGGGAACAGGGTGAAAAATCCGAAGACTTCGAACATCATAAATACATGAGCCAGTATGACAGGCGCTGTGTATTGATAACCGTACGAGATGGGACTCAGCAGCGCAATCAAATAGATCAGCAAAGCCAGAACGTATATGACGATTCCGAACACCGTCAGGATCTTCGGGAAAACGTGCTTGGAGCGAAAGCCGGGGATCGGACGCACCCTAAGCTCTTCGATCTCGTCCCGTTTGTGTCGGAGGATGTATCTTCTGTCGTTTTGCAGGACGGCTTTGAGATGCTCCGCGCTGTCGTAGCGTGCGTCGGGATCGATCTCGATACATCTTTCTATAACAGGGCGAAGGGCTCCCGCATAAAGCTTTTCAGAGGGAATGCTGCCGGTCAACAGATAGTTGAGCAGCGCGCCGCAGGAGTAAATATCCGCCCGCCGGTCGGTTTGCTGAAAACCGAACTGCTCCGGAGAGGTGTAGCCGACCGTGCCGAGGATATCGGTATCTTTGCTCTTTTCTTCCTTGACGGTCCTGACGATGTCGTAGTCAATGATTTTGACCGTGCCTGCGGTGGTGATCATAACGTTGGAGGGATTGATATCCCGATGGATGATTCCATGCTGATGGAGAACACAAAGACCAGAGCAGATCGAGATGATGATCGTTTTGGCGTCGTTTTCGGCGTAGACGCCGCGGGTTTCAACAGCGTTTTTCAGGGTAACGCCTTCGATGTATTCGCACAGACAGACGCACTTGTCCCCGATGAGATCCGCGTCGTAGATACGCATCAGGTTGGGATGACTGAAAGAAGCAAGTGTCCGCATTGTCTCTAATGCGTCGGGGAGAGCGATTCTTTTGATCATCAGCTGTCCCGTAAGGATATTTCTGACAATGGTGAGCTCGTTTGAAAGCTTCCTGACCTCTTCGATTTGCCACAGATTGAATTTTTCCCGAATATCCATAGTGTTCCCGCCGGTTGAAAAAGGTTGATGGTTGCGTTTTCTGTTTTTTATGTTAATATAAATTCAGACAAAATACAAGACGAACCGATAAAATTTCATATTTTTCAGGAGGATAAAATGAATAAGACGACCGATGAGCTTTTAAAAAGCCTGAAATCGAAAAAGAATATTGAGGATTTTTTCAAGGAAAACACCTCGGAACTGCTTTTTGACTCTCTCAAGGAACTGATAGAGTTCTATATCAACCAGAAGAATCTGAAAAAGAGCGAGGTAGTAAGACGCTCTATGCTCGGCAACTACGCCTATAATATTATCAACGGCGACCGTAAAAAGCCCGAGAGAGATAAACTGATCATGCTTTGCTTCGGCTTGGAGCTTACTTTCGAGGAAGCGAATGTTCTGCTGAAAAAAAGCTCCAACGCCGAGCTGTATACCCGCAACGGCAGAGACGCGGTATTCATCTTTGCGCTTGACAGAAAAATGAGCGTGATCGAAACGAATAACCTGCTGGATGAATACGGCTTTGACCTCCTGCCTCTGCCGAACTGACGCTGTCCTCCCCTATTTGGGGAGGATTTTTGTCGTAGTCGATGAGGAATGAACCTATTGTGTTCGGTTTTCTTAAACGATAGCGGTTTTGCTGGACAAGCGGCGTGCTTTGTAGTATGATAATTATAGATTATTTGTCGAATTTGAGGTTGTTATGGATAAGGAAATTTTCCCGTTCAAGGGACTGTCCGCAGAAGAAGTGCGGCAGCGTGTCAACGAAGGAAAGGTCAACGCCGCTTCTACTGTCCGGACGAAGTCGGTCAAGCGGATTTTCCGCGATAATATCTGCACGGTGTTCAACCTGATCAATGTGATTTTGTTCGTTCTCCTGCTGTCGGTCGGCTCCTACAAGAATCTGCTGTTCATTTTTGTGGTACTGATCAACACTGTCATCGGTATCGTGCAGGAGATCCGCTCCAAAAGAAGCGTGGACAGGCTTACGATCCTGACGCAGACCAAGCAGAAGGTGATCCGTTCGGGCGAGGTTATTGAGCTGAACAAGGACGAGCTGGTGCTGGATGATATCATCCTGCTTTCGCGCGGCAATCAGGTGCCCGCCGACTGTACGGTAGTCTCGGGCGAATGTCAGGCGAACGAAAGTCTTTTGACCGGTGAGTCCGATCTGATCGAAAAGCATGAGGGGGATGAGCTGCTCTCCGGCAGCTTCATCGCCGCGGGATCGGTCTGCTGCCGTGTGATCCGCGTCGGCGCGGACAGCTACGCCGCTAAACTGAATAACGAAGCGAAGTATATCAAGAAGAATGATTCTCAGATCCTGAGGTCGTTCCGCTTCATCATCAAGCTGTGTTCCGCGATCATCTTCCCCTTGGGCATCCTGCTCTTTGTGATGAAGTTCTTCGTTCACCAAATGGAGTTGAACGCGTCTGTTGTCTCGACCGTCGGAGCGCTGGTCGGAATGATCCCGAGCGGGATGGTTCTGCTCACCAGTACCGTTCTGGCGGTGTCGGTCATCCGTCTCGCCCGCAAAAAAGTCCTTATCAACGAGATGTACTGTATCGAGACCCTGGCGCGCGTGGATGTGCTGTGTCTGGACAAGACCGGTACCCTGACCGCCGAGAAGATGAATGTCTATGATATCTATTCCTTCGGTGCAAAGACGGAGGAGATCAAGACCGCTCTTGCCTCTGTTGCCGCGGCGAGCGAGGATCAGAACGCTACCCTAAAGGCGATCGCGGAGGATACCAAGGCATATGACATCATCGGGTGCGAGAGCTTTGTGCCGTTTTCCTCCGAGACAAAGTGGTCGGGAGGCAATTTTGCTGACTCAAAAAGCTATATTATCGGCGCAGCAGAGTTTGTATTTTCTGATAAAGAAAAATACAAGGCGGTGTATGACAGGATCAACTGTATCACCGAGACCGTGAGAGTGATCGCGCTGGCGTCATCCTCCAAGAGAGTACAGCGCGGGATTCTGCCCGACGATCTCGAGCCGATGGCGCTTTTATTCCTCAAGGATCAGCTCAGAGAGAATGTGCAGGAGACTGTCAGCTACTTCAAGGAACAGGGCGTGACGCTGAAGGTCATCTCCGGCGACAGCGTCGATACGGTGAAAAGGATCGCGCTCGACTGCGGTATCGCAGGCGCCGAGAACGCTGTTGATATGACAACGGTTAAGACGGATGACGAGCTGGGCGAGGCGGCAGAACGCTGTAATGTGTTCGGCAGAGTCACTCCCGCCCAGAAGAAGAAGCTCATCTTAGCGCTCAAAGCGCGCGGTCACAAGGTCGCGATGACCGGCGACGGCGTCAACGATGTGCTGGCGTTAAAAGAAGCGGACTGCTCCGTTGCGATGGCGGCGGGCAGCGAAGCGGCGCGCAACGTCTCTCAGCTGGTGCTGGTGGACAACGACTTCGCCGCGATGCCGGATGTGGTCGCCGAGGGAAGAAGAACCATCAACAACATCGAGCGAAGCTCCTCGCTGTATTTGGTCAAGACAATTTATTCGGTGATTCTTTCGGTGTTCTTCGTGTTTTCTGCGCTCGCCTACCCGTTCCAGCCGATCCAGCTCTCCCTGATCGGCGCGCTGACGGTGGGATTTCCGTCCTTTGTGCTGGCGCTGCAGCCGAACAAAAATATCGTCAGAGGCAACTTTACTTTTAATATTATTTCCCGCGCGGCTCCCGCCGCCTTGTGCGTCGCGGCGAACATCATCCTGACTGCGTCGCTGTCGGGCGTGTTCTCTGTTTCACAGGAGGAGATCTCCACGATCGCGGTGTATATCACTTCGATGATCGGTCTGATGCTGATCGTCAGGCTGTCCTTCCCGATGAACCTGCTCAGAGGCGCGATGCTGTTTCTCAGTACGGTGGGACTGCTGATCGCGTTCTTGTTCTTCGGCAGCTTTTTCAGTCTTGTGCCGCTTACGGCGAACGCGATATGGATGTGTATCATCTTCGCTGTGGTGTTTACCGCTGTGTTCCATTTGCTCTATCATTTCGCGGATCGGCTGATTGAGAAGAAAAAGGGGAAATAGGAATCAGGAATGAGGAATTAGGAATTAATGTAGGGGCGGGGTTCCATCCCTGCCCTGAACACTGCGTTAATATCAACGCTAAGGGAGGGTGTGGAAGCCCTCCCTTACGATTATCTTGGAACAATCGTGTAACTTTTATTGTAAATGAATTTGCGTTATGATACTATGAGAGTGAAATAGTATTCTCTGAAAGGGAGGCAACCAAAATGAAAACCAAAAGAACCATCAGCGTACTGTTAGCCGTCCTGATGTTGTCGGCGATGATCCCGCTGAGCGTGATCTCTGCTCACGCGGGTGGTCCCGAATCTTACACCGTGACATTCAACCCGAACGGGGGTGAGGGTGAGATGGATTCCATGACAGCGGAACAGGGAACGCCCTTTAAGCTGCCGTGGCCCGACTTCACACCGCCCAGAGGAAAGTCGTTTGATCGCTGGGATCTCGGAAATCCCGGCGAGTATGTCAACATCACCGGCAACACGGAGCTTGTCGCGCAGTGGATCGACTGCGACGAGCTGGAGATCATTGTCTGTGATACGAACGGCAACGAAGGCGTCGGCGGCACGGTGTCGCTGGGAGAGGACCAAGGTACCCATCTGATCGAAAAGTTTTCTCAGACCTATTTCCCGACGGTTCATCTTTCCGCAAAGGCGGACGAGGGATATACCTTTGTCGAATTTCGAAACAGCATGGGCTATACCTACAGCACCGATAATCCGTGGAGCTTCACCCGTCCGGACAGCCCGCTGTTCAAGATCTACGCGGTGTTCCGCTATACTGCCGTCAAGCAGATCGAGACGCTGCTTGTTCTGCCCTGTGTCGGAGATACATATAATCCGGCTTACGGCGCTTTTGCGTTCGCTGATCCGACTGTGAATTATTATGTGCAGAGCGCATTCTGGTATGATGCTGAGACGGGTCTCGAGCCTGAGAAATTTGAGTATGGGCACGAGTACTATGCCGATATCAACGTTTCCTGCAAGGACGGCTATGCCTTCGCCGATGCAAGCAGTCTGCTCGTCACCGTCAACAGCTATAAGGCGGCGAACTTTATGATCATGGGTAGTTTGATCAACATCAAGACCCCTAATTACAAGGTCACGGACTATCCGCTGATTCTCGGCGACGCGGACAACGACGGCAAGATCTCCGTGCTGGATGCGACGACGATTCAGAAGAAGCTAGCCAATATTATTACGGATGAAACCGGCAGGATCGCTCACTGCGGCGACGTCACACAGGATATTCTCGACATCACCGACGCAACCTATATCCAGAAGTATCTGGCGCATATTCCCGTGCCGTATGAAATTGGCGAGAATATGGTGAAGGGATGATGAAGAAGAAAGCGTTCAGGATCGCGCTTTCTCTTCTGCTGTGTCTGCCGCTGCTATTCAGCGCGGCGGTTTGCGCTTCGGCAAAGCAGATCACAGCGGGAGATATCACGATAGAAAGCATCGACTTTCAGCGCGAGGATTTTATCCGGGGAATGGACGTTTCCTCTTTGATCTCACTGGAAAACGCAGGGGTCAAATATTTTGACGAAAAGGGCAGAGAGACCGACCTGCTGAAGCTCCTTGCCCAAAACGGCGTCAACTATATCCGCGTCAGGGTGTGGAACGATCCCTATGACGAAGAGGGCAGAGGCTACGGCGGCGGAAGCTGTGACGTCAATACCGCTTGCGAAATCGGCAGGAGAGCCGCAAAGTACGGGATGAAGCTGCTGGTCGACTTCCACTATTCCGACTTCTGGGCGGATCCTTCGAAACAGAAGGCTCCCAAGGCGTGGGAGAACGGTTCCGTTAAGGAGAAAGAAGACGCGCTCTACGACTTCACTTTCAGCTCTCTCAAAGATATCCGTGACGCGGGCGCCGATATCGGGATGGTACAGATCGGCAACGAGACGACCTCCGGCATAGCAGGCGTATCTGACTTTGCCGATATGGCGAAGCTTTTCCAAGCCGGCAGCAGAGCGGTGAGAGCGTTTGACCGGAATATTTTGGTCGCGATCCACTTCACCAACCCCGACCGCACCGATACAATGAAGTGGTACGCAGATTGTCTTGATGAATACAGCGTTGACTATGACGTCTTTGCCGCCTCCTACTATCCGTTCTGGCACGGCAGCCTGACGAATCTTAACGAGGTACTCAGCTACGCCGCTCAGGAATACGGAAAGCTTACGATGGTCGCGGAGACATCCTATCCCTATACCCTTGCGGACTCGGACGGTCATCCCAACACCGTGAATCAGTGGAACAACTCCACGGGCGATGATCTTCTCTGGGATTTCACCCCGCAGGGGCAGGCAGAAGAAATCAGAGCGGTGATGAACGCTGTCAACAATGTTTCTGACGCCAAAGGACTGGGCGTTTTCTACTGGGAGGGCGCGTGGATCTCGGTCGGCGATACCACCGGACTCCCGGGCGATGAGTATGACGCGCAGGTCGAGCGTAATTCTGCGCTCTGGGAGCAGTACGGCTGCGGCTGGGCTGCATCCTATGCGGGCGAATTTGATCCCGACGACGCGGGCAAGTACTACGGCGGCTGCGCTGTGGATAACCAGACCTTCTTTGACGCAGGCGGCAAAGCCCTGCCGTCTTTAAAAGCGTTTATGGCGGTTCAGGGCTTTACACGTTCCTATTATCTCGGCGACGCGGATACGGACGGTACTGTCAGCGTGCTGGACGCCACCGCGATCCAAAAGCATCTGGCGAGTCTGATACGTCTTTCCGACGAGGGAGCGCTCGCGGCAGATGTGGAAGAAAGCGGACAGGAAATCAATATTCTCTGCGCTACCTATATCCAAAAGTACTTAGCTGTTTTAGAAACAGGCTGTCCTGTCGGCGCGCTCAGGTTCGTATAATACTAATCAGAAATTGCCGTTTTTTGTCCTCTCCCGGACGAAAGACGGCTTTCTTTTTTATCGGGTAGAATTCAATCAAAATTTATCATTCTTATTTGTCATAATAACCAGTATTTTTCCGTCATTTTGAATAAAACTATACAAAACTCTTTGCACAAATGGCTGAAATTGATTGAGTTTGATTATTTTTGCTTGAATTTGAGCAAGCTTACTGCTATAATAACAATAGCAGAAGCTACAGGTATCATCATCCGTAAAATATGCTTGTTTTCAGAGGTGAATTCAGTTGCTTACTCAGGAAAGATACGAGATGATACTCTCCATCTTATCGGAGAGAGACGCGGTTACTGTCGCGGAGCTTTCCGCGGAGCTCAGAACATCGGAATCCACCATCCGCAGAGACCTCAACAACCTTGCCGAAGCGGGCAAGCTCAACAAAGTGTTCGGCGGTGCGACCTCCATCAAGATGGGTCCGGGAGTAGAGGACATTCCCTTTGAGAGCAGAGAATCCGCGATGAGCGATGAAAAGACCGCGATCGGGCGCTACGCCGCCACTTTGATCCGCGACGGCGATCTGGTATTTATCGACGCGGGCACCACCACCTATCGGCTGATCGATTTTTTGACCAACAAAAAGGCGACCTATGTGACCAACGGCGTCGCCCATTCGAGAAAGCTGGTGCAGGGCGGCTTCAAGACCTACATCATCTCCGGACGCGTCAAGCCCGTGACGGAGGCGGTTGTCGGTCATAACGGGATAGAAGTGCTCTCAAAGTTCAACTTCACCAAGGCGTTTATGGGAACAAACGGCATCGACGCGCGCGCCGGCTTCACGACCCCCGAGCTGGATGAGGGTCAGCTCAAGGAGGCGGCGGTGAAGAACAGCTATATGACCTTTGTGCTCTCCGATCATACCAAATTCAGAAAGATTTATCCGATCACCTTCGCCTCTCTCAAGAATGCTTGTATTATCACCGATTATGTTCCTTATGAACGTTTTAAGGAATTTACCATCATCAAGGAGGTTATGACATGATTTATACCGTAACATTCAGTCCGTCCATCGACTATGTGGTACATCTCTCCAATATGCGGTTCAATGTGACCAACCGTACCGATTCCGAAGAGTACTACTACGGCGGCAAAGGCATCAATGTCTCCCAGATCCTCTCTGAGCTTGATCTGGAGAGTACGGCGCTGGGTTTTGTCGCAGGCTTCACCGGCGACGCGATCGAGAAGGGTATCCGCAGCATGGGCGTGAATACCGATTTCATCAAGCTCCCCGTAGGCAATTCGAGAATCAATATCAAGATCAAGGCGGGCGCCGAGACGGAGATCAACGCGCAGGGTCCCGATATCCCCGAGTTTGCGCTGCGTACCCTGATGGAACAGATCGACCGGATCCAGAGCGGCGACATTCTGGTTCTGGCGGGTTCCGTGCCGCGCTCTATGCCCGACGATATCTATGAGAAGATCCTCGAGAGGATCGAGGGCAGAAACATTATGGTTGTGATCGACGCGACCAAGAAGCTGCTGGTCAATTCTCTGAAGTATCATCCCTTTGTCATCAAGCCCAACCGTCAGGAGCTCTCCGAGATCTTTAACGCCGAGGTAGAGACACAGGCGGATGTAGAAAAATACGCCGCAAAGCTCAGAGAAATGGGCGCGAGAAACGTCATCGTTTCCTTAGGCAGAAAGGGCGCGTATCTGCTCGATGAGAACGGCGAGAGCCATTCCTACGGTATTGCCAAGGGCGTCGCGATCAACACCGTCGGCGCGGGTGATTCGATGGTAGCGGGCTTCTTAGCGGGCTATCTCAAGACGAAGGACTATGACTACGCCTTAAAGCTCGGTTCCGCGTGCGGCTCGGCGACTTCCTTCTCTCCCGGCCTTGCGTCCAGAGAGATGATCGACAAGGTTCTGCAGACCCTATAAATAAAATTTTTATTCAGGATTCAGGCTGTACTCCTACGTGCGTGTTTTCAAAGTACAGCTGATATAGATAGTTTATATTCAAATAAAATGAAAGGAGAGTAAACTATGCGAATCACCGATTTGTTAAAGGCTGACGGCATCGCCTTAGGCGTAAAATTAGCTGACAAACAAGCGGCTATCGACAAGCTGGTTTCTCTGCACGACAAGTGCGGAAACCTCAAGGACGCCAAAGCCTACAAGGAGGGCATCATTAAGCGTGAAGAGATGGGCACCACCGCGATCGGTATGGAGGTTGCGATCCCTCATGCGAAGAGTGAAGCTGTCAAGGCTCCCGCTCTCGCGGCGGTTACCGTTCCGGACGGCGTAGACTATGAGTCTCCCGACGGCGCTCCCTGCAAGCTCATCTTTATGATAGCGGCGACATTAGACGGTGATGTTCACCTCGAGGTGCTGGCTCGCTTGATGCAGATGCTGATGCACGAGGACTTCACCGCGAAGCTCAAAGCGGCGAAAACTCCGAAAGAGTTCTTAGCTATCATCGACGAGCAGGAGACCAAGCAGTTCCCCGAAGAGGCTGCGGCTCCCGAGGCGAAGAGAGACGGCTATCAGGTCTTAGCAGTCACTGCCTGCCCCACCGGCATCGCTCACACCTATATGGCGGCGGAATCGCTCCAGAAGGCGGGCGACGAGATGGGTATCTCCATCAAGGTTGAGACCAACGGCTCCGGCGGTGCGAAGAACGTTCTGACCGCTGAAGAGATCGCCGGCTGTGACGGCATCATCATTGCGGCTGATAAGAACGTTGAGACCGCGCGCTTTGACGGCAAGCCCGTTTATTCCACCAAGGTTGCCGACGGCATCCATAAACCCAAGGAACTGATCAACAAGATCATCAACAAAGAGGTCGCGGTATTCCACAGCGATCAGAAGGCTCCCGCTGCTTCGGCAGGCGGCGAGTCCGCCGGCAGAAAGGTCTATAAGCACCTGATGAACGGCGTCTCCCATATGCTCCCGTTCGTTGTCGCAGGCGGTATCTTCATCGCGATCGCATTCCTGATCGATACCTTCGCAGGCAACGCGGGTTCTCCCGACTTCGGTTCCGTGAACGCTGTCGCGGCGTTCTTCAAGACCATCGGCGGCGTAGCCTTCAACCTGATGGTTCCGATCCTCGCCGGCTTTATCGCAATGTCTATTGCTGACCGTCCCGGCTTGCTCGTTGGTTTGGTAGGCGGCTTCTTAGCTACCTCCGGCGCGACCTTCATCCTGCCCGGCGGCGATGTTCCCTCCGGCTTCTTAGGCGGTTTGCTTGCAGGCTTTGCCGGCGGTTACATGATGCTCGGCATCGAGAAGATGTGCTCCAAGTTCCCGCGCTCCTTAGAGGGTATCAAGCCCGTTCTGGTATTCCCGCTCCTCGGCTTGGGCGGTATCGCGGTGATCATGTGCGCTGTTAACCCGATCATGGGTATCATCAACAACGCGATGAACAACGCGCTGGTTGCTATGTCTGAGAACGAAGCGCTGATCATCCCGCTGTGCGCACTGCTCGCCGGTATGATGGCGATCGATATGGGCGGTCCCTTCAACAAGGCTGCTTACGTATTTGCGACCGGTATGCTGTCCTTCCAGACAGATGCCGCTTATATGATCATGGCTGCTGTTATGATCGGCGGTATGGTACCTCCTCTGGCGATCGCTCTTTCCACCACCTTCTTCAAGTCCCGCTGGACTGACGAGGAGAGAAGAAACGCTCCCGTCAACTACATCATGGGTCTGTCCTTCATCACTGAGGGCGCGATCCCCTACGCTGCGGGTCATCCGCTGCAGGTCATCCCGTCCTGTATCGTTGGCTCCGCTGCCGCAGGCGCTCTGTCCGCGCTCTTCGGCTGTAAGCTGATGGCTCCTCACGGCGGCGTGTTCGTATTCGCCACCATGCAGGGCACATGGTATCTCTATATTGCGGCACTCGCGATCGGCGCTGTGCTCGGTATGCTGATGCTCGCGATCTTAAAGAGACCCATCAAGAAATAATATCCCCATCTGATATTGTGCCGCGGGGCGTATCCCGCTCCGCGGCATAGATAAGCAAAAACAAAGGAGAATGTATTATGGTATCCAAACAGGTAACTTTAGTAAACGCTCAGGGTTTTCATATGAGACCCGCTTCGATGTTTGCCGCCGCGATGGCGAAGTATCAGTCTAACATCTTTCTGCGCTACAACGGCGCGGATCATAACGCGAAGTCTCTTTTAAACATCATCGCAGCCTGCATCAAGTGCGGAGCGACCGTAGAGGTCGTCTGCGACGGCCCCGATGAGAACGAGGCGCTGGCTGAGGCGGTACAGCTCATCGAGAGCGGTCTCGGCGAATAACTTTGAAAATCCATCCCGCTTCGGTTTCGGGGCGGGATATTGTCTTTATATCTGAACACATTAAAAGAGGTGAAAACTATGCTGAAAGGAATAGGCGCTTCCGAGGGCTACGGCATCGGTAAAATCCTGATTATCGAAGAAAAGAAACTCGAATATACGCCCCACGCCGTGAACGACGTCGACGCTGAGATAGGGCGTTTTAAGGACGCTGTGGATTCCTTTATCGAAGAGACCAAGAAACAGGCGGCCGCTCTTCGTATATCTGCCGGAGAAAAAGAAGCCGGCATCATGGAGGGTCATATCCAGATCATGAACGACCCCGCGATGGGCATGGAGATCGAGAACCTGATCAGAGCGGGCACCTGCGCCGAGGCTTCGGTGGAGCAGATGCTGGATATGTTTATCAACATCTTCTCGATGACCGACGATGATCTGACCCGCCAGCGCGCCTCCGATCTGAAAGATATCAAGCGTGCGCTGCTGTCCATCCTGCTCGGCATCAGCGAGGTCAAGATTTCCGACGCGCCCGCCGGTACCGTACTGGTGGCGAAGGAGGTCACTCCCTCGATGACCGCCGGTATCAACAAGGATAATATTGTCGGTATCATCACCGAGACCGGCTCCCAGACCTCCCACTCCGCGATCTTGGCGAGAGCGATGGAGATCCCCGCCGTACTGTCCGTACCGAACGCGCTGTCCCAGCTCAGCTCCGGCGAGCAGGTCATCGTAGACGGCACCAACGGCGACGTGATCACCGCTCCCGGTCCGGATGAGGTCGCTGAATATACCGCCCGCAGAGACGCGTTCCTCAGAGAGAAGCGCGAGCTCGAGCTGTTCCGCGGCAGACGCACGCTCTCCGCTTCGGGCGAAGAATATGAGCTGTGCTGTAATATCGGTTCTCCCAAAGACGCCGGCAAGGCGATGGAAGCCGACGGCGAAGGCGTGGGACTGTTCAGGACCGAGTTCCTCTTTATGGACCGCACCGCGCTGCCGACCGAGGACGAGCAGTTTGAGGCGTATAAAGCCGCTGCCGTGATCCTCAAGGGCAAGCCCCTCATCATCCGTACGCTCGATATCGGCGGCGATAAGGAGATCCCGTATCTGGGTCTGGAAAAAGAAGAGAATCCGTTCATGGGATTCCGAGCGATCCGCTACTGCCTGAAGAACCGCGATATGTTCAAGTCGCAGATCAAAGCGATCCTCAGAGCTTCGGCGTTCGGCGATGTACGCATTATGTTCCCTCTGATCACGGCTGTTGATGAACTCAGAGAGGGCAAGGCGCTGGTAGAAGAAGCGAAGGATTATCTCCGCGCTTCCGGCATTGCTTTCAACGAGAACATCCCTGTCGGTGTGATGACCGAGACCGCGGCGTCCGGCGTGATCGCCGATCTGCTGGCGAAGGAGGCGGACTTCTTCTCCATCGGCACCAACGACCTGACCGGCTACACGATGGCGTGCGACAGAGGCAACTCCGATGTTTCTTATCTCTACTCTCCGTTCCAGCCCTCCGTGCTGAGAATGATACGAGCTATCATCGAGAACGGCAGAAAAGAGAATATCCCTGTCGGTATGTGCGGCGAGGCGGCGGCAAATCCGATGATGATCCCGCTGTTGATGAGCTTCGGTCTGACCGAGTTCTCGGTATCTTCCGTATCTGTCCTCAAGGTGAGAAAGAACATTTCGAAGTGGACAAAGGCGGAAGCAGACGCGGTCACGGAAAAGGTGATGGCGATGACCACCGAGAAGGAAGTTGTCGACTATCTTTCGTCCGTTATCGGATAAATTGTATGTTGAAAAGGGCGTTCTGCGGAACGCTCTTTTTTTGATAAACGGCAGGACGATGATTTAACACCGTAGGGCACGTTGCCCACAACGTGCCGTAACGTTGATATTATCGCGGCATATAAAAAAGGTCACTCCCGTTGGTCAAACAATTGTTTTTTCGGAACGATGTGGGCATCGTTCCCTACATCCCTATGCAACGCCCTACATTCGGGTGCGGGCAGCGCCCGCCATTAATTCCTAATTTCTCATTCCTCATTCCTCATTGTTATGTTGCATCCGGTACCGTTTTATTGTATGATAAAGAAAAGAGGTGATTGGATGATTATTGATACCCATGTCCATATCGGAAAAATGATCAATTTTGATCTGAAAGAGGAGGATGTGCTGTACTCGATGGAGCGGTACGGTATCGACTTCTCTCTGGTGTCCGATATTGAAGGCGCGGAGTGTGATCACAAGGGCAGGAAGATTCCGCGGATCCTGCGCAAAAAGCAGAATGAGATATTGAAAAAGACCATCCGCTTCGCCCGCGAACACCCTGACAAGATCGGCGCTGCGCCGTGGGTCAAGCCTCTTTTTGAACAGCCGGATGATGAGTTCGTCCGTCTGATCCAAGAAAACCGCGATGTGATCTATGGGATGAAGCTGCATCCGTTCCACTCCAAGGTCGCGCCCGACGACGAACGGCTGAAGGCATATTATAAGATCGCCGCAGAATATGCTCTCCCTGTGGTTTCTCACACCGGCGGCAGAGAAGAGGCGATGAGTATTCACCTCTACAACGCTGCAAAACAGCACCCCGAGCTGAATTTTGTGATGGTACATATGGATCTCGGCACGGACAATCAGCAGGCGATCGAGCTGCTCGGCAAGCTGCCGAATCTTTACGGCGACACTACTTGGGTGCCGGTGAAGTCAACCGTGCAGGCAATTGAAAAATGGGGCAGTGAGAAGATCCTCTTCGGCTCCGATAATCCGATCGACGGCAAAGACACCTATCTGCATAACCGCACCGGCGACCGTTCGCTGTATCAGGAATACTTTCACGAGTTTCGTGAGTTGGTGAGCGGGGAAGATTATGATAATGTGATGTATAAAAACGCAGAGAGGCTGTTCGGCATCCGTATCGGAGGAAAACCATGAATTATCTATGGAAAAAAGCGATTTCGATTTTATTGATTCTGACACTGGGAGGCGTTATGATGTTCGGTTTATCAGGCTGCGGAGGAACAAAATACAAGGTGGATTACTGCGGACAGAAGGACTGTTATTCCAACGCGAAGGACAGCTACCGCGCGGGTCAGACGGTTACGCTCTATTATGAGCTGATCGCGACCGATACCGACTACAGCTTCTATCTTGACGGCAAGAGCATTAAATTCAACTACAACGAGAAAAAAGGCTATGAGATTATGTTTGTGATGCCGCAGCACGACGTTACGCTCGAGTGCAGGATGGAAAATTCGATGGTGTATCACCCCGATCCGGAGGATCCGGACGACC
This sequence comes from Ruminococcus sp., assembly GCA_017404145.1. Classification (GTDB taxonomy): domain Bacteria; phylum Bacillota; class Clostridia; order Oscillospirales; family Acutalibacteraceae; genus Ruminococcoides. The sequence continues at coordinate 56,545 of JAFRCW010000017.1, forward strand.
GGGTGATGCTGGTCGACTACTACACGGCGGTCGTCGGCACTGACGGCTGCGATCACTACACCGAGAAGGTGCTGTATGAATATTCCGACGAGCAGGCGGAGCTTACGGTCTATTCAAAGTATGACGGTGAGGACGAGACCTCAGAGAGCTATCTGGTGCCGTATGAGGCGGTGGAGAAGTGCTATGAGATCATTCGCGACAATAAGCTGGGCGAGTGGAACGACAAGTACGATACCCCTATAGACGGCGCTGTGACGGCGGTAAGGTATCGGGAGGACGACGGATCTTATATCCGTGTCTCCACCGACGCGATGCCCGACGGCGGCGAGGGAATTATGGATTCTATCGGCGGCGTGATGAATGGATATCTCAAGGATGAGTATAAGATTGAGGAATGATAAATCATTCAATTCATAATGCATAATTAATGATTACAGATGCATAATTAATGATTACAGGAAACAGTCTTGACCGTTTTGTTTCGCGGCTCCCTTCACGCGAGGGAGCTGTTCTTTTGTTTACGGTGAGAGAAAAATTTGAAACCAAACGCGTCGCTGAAGTGTGTATAAAGTGAAAGGGGGCGGACAATGAAGCAAAAGCTGTATGCGGGACTGAGCTTTGATCAGGTTGTGCAGAAGTATGCGAAAAACGTCCTGTCCTCCTGTCTGATGCGCACCGGCAGTTCACCCGACGCGGACGACTGCTTCCAGAATGTGTTTCTCAAGCTCTACACGGTTGCCCCCTCTTTCAGAGACGAGGAACACCTCAAAGCGTGGCTGCTCAGAGTCGCCATCAACGAGTGCAAAAACTATCTCCGCGATAACCGCCGTCATCTGACGCTCGACGCGGTAAGGGAGAGCCCCCTTCCCTCCACCGACGACGAGAGAGATATCTCGTGGGCGCTGATGCGGCTGGAGCCGAAGTACCGAGAGGCGCTGTATCTCTACTACATAGAACGATATAAGGTTGCCGAGATCGCCTCGATCCTCGGATACAATCCGAACACGGTCAAGACGCTGCTCAGCCGCGGCAGACAAAAACTCAAAAAAATCTATGGGGGTGAGAGCAAATGAAAAAAGTCAACTTTAACACTTTTCAAAACCTGACCGTCAGCGATGAGCTGATGAACAAAGCGCTCTCGATCCCTGAAACTGTTGAGAAGAAAGCGCCCGTCTCTTATGTTAGCCGCACACGCGGCTTGATGACAGCGGCAGGTTTCGTGTTAGTTTTTGCGCTGAGTATTTTCTTATTTTTCTATTTTGGAAATAAGAATGTTGTTTCCGTCGCGCCGCCGACTGCTCAAAAGGCTACCGTCAGTACAGCGGCAAGCGAAAGCCCGACCGCTCCCGCGACAAAGAGCAGCGAGCCTGCCGGGGAACAAAGCGAAAAGCCCTCTCAGCCGCCGACGCAGGTCGAGACGCAGATGTCGACCGACAGCGAGGGGAATATCGTCATCATTACGGTGATCACCGAGATCACCCCGGGAGAGCAGGAACCTACCGAAGGAAAAAGCGCTGCACCGGGCAAGGGGGAGACGGCGACAGAAAGCTCAAAACCGACAGAATCCGCAACGGAGCATCAGGATGAAACCAAACCGCCGGAGCCGACAGAAGAGTCTCATACTCAGCCGGCGACAGAATCTTCCGAACCCCCTTGGGTAGCGCCCACATGGCATCCGATAACAGCGCCGATCTCCGATGAGATCCGCACCGGCGAGCAATATGTATATTGCAGGATCTATGAACAGAACGGACATCTGCTCGGCGGCGAGGATTTGTTTGACGACTTTCATAAAGTCAAGGTCGATCCGAATAATAATTCAGTGGAGTATAATCGTTATACTCTCAGCAAAGGCGCCTACCATTATTATTTCTATACCGAGGACGGAACAGATTTTTATGACAACTGGATATTCATTTACTGAAAAGGAGGAATCAAGATGAAAAGATTGTTTGCGATACTGATCGCTGCCGCGATGGTTTTCTCTGTATGTTCTGTTTCCGCATCGGCGGATTCCGATGTGACAGAGAGCGACCCTGTGCCGGATAAAGCGTACAGAGAACAAAGATTTGTCGAGATGCTGAATGAAGCGGGTTATCCGATGAATCCTTGGGAAGTTGACGAACAGTGGTATATTTATCACGAACTATACACAACAGAGGATGCGGGCGCTATTCTCGTAAGAGGGATGTATTTCGGACTGTCCCCCGCTTTTTGTTACGGCGTATTTGACGATATGATCCTGCTAAGCAACAACTACTATGCTCCTTCTCCTTTAGGCTACTTTGTATACGATACGCAAACGGATTCTTTCCATGCTCTCGAAGCCATATGGGCTGAAAGCGATCCGGTATTCAAAGAGGAGATAAGGGATTACCTCTTATCAAAGGGAATCACCCATCTCATCGGCGATTGTGACAGCGATAACGCTATTACGGTGATGGACGCAACATATATCCAAAAAGCGATGGCGAGTCTCTCTGCGTTTGGTACGGATGATGAAATTCCGGAGTACGGAATCCCTGTGTACGGCGTGAAGCAAAAGTATGTCTCCGATTTTGACCGCGACGGAATGCGAACGGTCCTTGACGCGACACGGATCCAGAAATACAAGGCGAATCTGATCGACCTTGACGGAAACCCGATTCCAAATGAATAAACGATCATAAACGAAAAACGTCCGGACGATGTGTCCGGACGTTTTCTTATGGCAATATTTTATATTAAGATTTTAAAAGAGGAGTTTGAAGGTGGTGTTTCCGACAGAGATCTCATCCTGTGATCTGAGTCTGTTGCGTGAGAAGATCTTCATGCCCTCCAGATAGGTGTTCTGTACCGCCGCGATGTTCTCGATATAGATGACGCTGCCGTCCTTAAAGATCCTTGTGTTGCGCTCGGCGACCGACGGATCTTTGATGATGATATCGCAGTCCGCGCCGGAGCCGATGATAATTTCATCGACCAGCTTGATCTCTTTGGACGCAGAGGGGGAAGTGCCCTGTACCATCTGCATCTTCATCACGATCGCGGGACCTTCCGGTTTCTTCTTGGAAGCAGCCTGAGGATTCTTGGGAGGCGTGCCGCCGTTCTTCTTTTTGAGGATGATCAGCGTGACGACAACCGCCGCCGCGATCACCAGAACGCCGCCCGCGCCGATAAGCACCCATAAGAGCCACGGGAACTTGTCAAAGGGGCTTTTCGCCTCGTCTTGGGTCGCTATCGTGAGGATCGCCTCGGTAGAATCCTGCGGATCAGCCGGCGAGACAGAGGGATCCGCCTCGTCGGGAGCGGAGGAGTCATCGGGAGCGTTCGTAGACAGCTCAATGATCGGAGCGTTGTTTTCCTCGGTACCGTCCGCGTCGGCGATATGCTCGAGGTTCGCGACGTTCTCTACCGTGAACAGTTCAAGACCGCTCGAGGGATTATCGGTAACCTGTACTCTCAGGTCGATATCCTCACGCGCGTATTCGTAGTTCCAGTCGAAGTCAAGCGAGAAGGTATAAAGAGAATCTATCATATTCGCCATTTTGCTGCCCGCGACAGCCGCCGCCTGCGTCGAGCCGCCCTCGTCGATATCCTCGTTGATACCCGTGCCCTTTTTGAGTGCGTTATAGGTATTTTCCTCCCAGTGACCTCCGAAGCACATGGTGTGCAGGATGATCTCGGGAGAGGTGGTGATGATCGACTCGGCTCTCTGCGCGCCGGAGAGGATCGAGCCCGCGGAGGCGTCTCCGAGGTCGGTCTTGCCGTCGGTGATGACAACCAGATTGATGACCTCGCTGTTGGTGCGGTTCTTCGTATGGATATACTCGACCGCGCTGACAACACTGCCGCAGATATCGGTGTAGTCCTCGGTATAGCTGATCTCGTTTTCTACCACATAGGAGACCTCGTCGGGGGTGGTCAGACCCTCGGCGATCAGATGGAACTCGCTGCCGAACGACGCTACCGCGATGGTGGTCGGGAGCGCTTCCGTCCCCATCAGCGAGGAGACAAAGCTGTAGACGCTGGGGACGTACTGCTGAATCGAACCCGACGCGTCGATCAGCAGGACATAGTCGATAGAGGTTGCGGTCTCTGTGATCGGCTTCGGCGAATCGGCGTTTAATCCTGCGTCCGAGCTGGGTTTCAAGGTCAGCGTGGTCGGATCGGTGCCGCCCACCGACTCAACATAGGCGTAAAGCGTTCCCGATGTATAATACGTCGAATCTACCTTCATCAGAGCGGTCTGAGCGGCGTTAGGAGAAATGACCGCGAGAGAAACCAGCAGGATCAGAACCAGAACGGTTGAAAGAATCTTTTTCATAGCTATTCCTTTCGTGGGTATCAGGATGTGTCGGAAAACAATAGGGCAATGCCGCGCCGCAGCGCGGCGATGCCATCTTCGTTTAGTTGATCATAACGGTGATCAGCGAGAGATTATCGTGACCGGGTTTGACGCGGTCGATCGCGCGGTTGAGCAGAAGCTCTGCCCACGCCTGCGCGCTCTGTGATTTGAGCATATCAAAGAGCATTTCTTCATCACTGACATACTCCCACAGACCGTCGGAGCAGAGGAGAAACGCGTCTCCCGCCTCCAGCGACTGCGCGCGGTCGGTATCGATGATCGGACAGCTTCTGCCGCCGAGCGTTCTTAAGAGCGAGCTTTGGTCCTCGTCGGATCCGATCTGCTCTTTGGTAATTTCTCCCGCTTTGTACTTTTTATACGCGACGGAATGATCCTCTGTGACGGTCTCGAGCCTGTCCTTCTTGAAGTAGTACAGTCTGGAGTCGCCGACATGCGCCCAGCAGGCGCCGGAAAGACGCACCGACAAAACCACCGCGGTGGTTTTCATATTGCACGCCTTTTTGCTCTGGATCACGTTAAGGTTCTCGTTGGCGCGGCTGATGCCGGCGCGGATCCATTCCTCCATATCGGTGTCGGGAGAGGGCTCCGCCGCCTTTAAGAAGGTGTAGGCGACGCCTTTGGAGGCAAGCTCACCGTGCTGGTGACCGCCCAGTCCGTCCGCGAGTATAAAGAGGATTCCGTCGGAAAAATCTTTTTTAAAGACAAAGTCTTCGTTGTATTCCCGTCCGCCGGGATTGGTATAGATAAAGCTATCTATATTCATAGGCTTATCACTCCAGTTCGACGCCCATCATATTCTCTTTGTCACCGAGATAGAAGCGATCGCCGGCTCTGAGGTGGTAAGGAACGCCCGGGTTAAGCTTGGTTCCGTCGGCAAGATAGGTGCCGTAGGAAGAGTTGAGGTCGGTCAGGATGAAGTCGCCGGTCGCGCCGTTATACGCGAGCGAGCAGTGTCTGCCGCTGACGCCGGGGGTGCCTTCCTGGAAGACGACCGCGCAGACGTTGACGTTTCTGCCGATGAAGATCTGCTGATCTCTGATGACAATTCTCTTTCCGTTATGCTGGACAGCATAGGAACGCAGGTAGGGATACTTCACGTTAGCCTCCTTCGCTTTCTGCTCTGCCTGAGCCTGAGCGGCGGCTGCCTGCTGCGCGGCTGCGGCTTTCTTCTTCTTGGATGATACGAGTACGATGATCAGAACCGCTACGCCTGCAAGTACCAGTACGCCGGCGGCGATGATGATAATGAGAACCCAGTTGATGGTAGGGCCGTCAGAGTACCACGGAATGCTGTTTCTGTCGAGCAGCGGGATGACGTCGGAAATGTTGATGCCGTAGTAAACGGTAGCAACGTCAAGAACGTTGGAATACATCTCGGAAACGTACGCGCTCGCGATAGCGGTAGCGGCGCCGTTCTCGGTGACGATGGGACCGCCGGAATTGCCGTGGTTGATGACGCAGTCGGTCTGGATGAGGTCTACGCCTGTGCCGGAGATGGTCAAGAGACGGCTGACGGTACCGGTGGTAACGGTAGAAGCGGAGATCTCCCATGTGCTGATCGCCTTTTTGAGGACGTTATCGGAGATGCCGGGATAGCCGATCGCGTAAACAGCGGAACCGACCATACCGTCGTCTGCGGGGTGAAGGGCGATTGCCTTACGCTTGCTTGTGGGCTCGGCGAGCTTCAGGACAGCGATGTCCTTGATCTCGTCATACTCTACGGGGAAGGCTTCGTCATAAGAACCGGAATCGTAGTAGATTCTGATCTGCGCTCTGCCGGTGTAGGTCTGGCCGTAAGCGGTGACGTCGATCAGCTGACCCGCGCCGTAGTCGAGATAGTCGGAAATGACGTGGTGATTGGTGACCATATTAGAGGGATCCTTGCCTTTTTCACCGACGAAGAAGCAGGAACCGGTAGCGATGGGGAACATCAGACCGTCGTCAAGATTCAGACAGGTCATAACCACCGCGACGCAGTCTCTGGAGTCGTTCGGCGAAGACGCCGCGGATGCGGGAATCAGCGCGAAGCTTGCGATCAATGCGATGATCGCTAAAATAGAAATAATCCTTTTCATCATTTTATGTTTCTCCTTTTTTAATATTCACACTTGATGATCAGTGCGGTATAGTTGTCCTGATAGGGGAGAGTCGCCGCGAGAATGTTCTGCTCCAGATCGGCGGTCATCTGCTCGGGCGATTCATTAGAGAGACACTGCAGCATCACTTCGTCCGAGAGCACGCCCGCGACGCCGTCGGAGCAAGCCATCACAACGTCGCCGTCTAAAAGGGGCAGCGGCCGTACAAAGCCGTCGATATCGGTCAGCTCGTCAATACCCAGATACTGGGTGACCGCGTCCTTCTCGTCGTCCGAGCGCGCGATCGAGGGATCGAAGCTGCCGTTGCGGATCGTCTGTGCATAGACGCTGTGCAGTACGTTGTGTTTTTTGTTCAGATGATAGAGCCGGTGGCCTCTCTTGATGATGAGATAGCTGTCTCCCACGCTCGCAAAATACAGCGAGGAGTTGTAGAAGAGGCAGATGATCGCGGTGGAGCCGCCCTCGCCCTCTAACAGCGAGTAGACGCGTTCGTTCGCTCTTATCATCGCTCCCTGCAGCTGCGGGAAGATATCTCTCTCAAAATCAAATTCATTATAGGCGGCGCGGATCACCTCGATCGCGTTGTCGGAAGCGAGCCGTCCGTCCTTCATACCTCCCATACCGTCGCAGACGACAGCAAGCAGACCTTTGTTCTTCATCGCGACGACGTCCAAGACGTTCGCGAAGGAGAACGCGTCCTCCTGCCGCTGTCTCATTCCGATGCCCTGCAGATTCGCGACGCGATAACTGATCAGGCGTTTCGGCTTATCAGAGGATGAGGGAGGAATATCCAGTGTTTTGATCAAGTCTTGTGCCATAAGCGTTCTCCGGTTTATTCGGCGTCAGCCTTTACACCGAAATCCCAGCTGAATTTATCGCAGCAAAGCGGAACGAAAACAACCTTGCTGGTACCAAGCTCAATGATGTCATAAGCGCTGAGCTTGACGGGTGTGTAGACAGGCTCGTCGTTGATGTAGATGTTGTTGGTGCTGTCTCCGGGAATGAACTGGAAGTTGTTGTGCTTGTGGTCATACGCTAAGCGCGCATGGTTCTCCTTAGAGATCGTGTTGTCCTTTTTGATGACGACGTCGTTGTTGTCGCCTCTGCCGATGTTGTTGATTCTTGCCCACAGACGGTAGTCCTTGCCCTTTTCGGGACCTTCGATGCAGACCAGCCAGCCGACGACGGGATCAAGGCTGTCGTGACTCTTCTTGAAAACGCCGACTGTCTTGTTGACTTCTTCTTCGCCGCCTTTTTTGCCTGCGCCGCCCATACCGGGAGCGACAGTCTTGGAGCCGCCTGCGTCAATGCCGCCGACGCCTACCGCCGCGGTTCTGCCCATAACGGTCTGGGCATGACCGCCCGCGCCCATCATATTGGGAGCGACCGTTTTGTTCGCGCCGGAAGAAGCGCCCTGACCGAAGTCGATGACTCGGTTGTCTCCGTTGCAGTAAGGACAAGTTGCGTACTGATCGGTATCGTATACGTGTCCCTTTCCACATTCTGTAATTGCCATGTGTGTTCACCTCTTAAAAAATTTTTTATATTTAAACCTGATGGTATAAATAACTGTGTTGTTTATTGTTGTTATGTAATCGCGCAAGTGGTCTTGCAGACGGAAGTTCCCGCGCTGTCGAACACCTCGACGGTGAAGTCGCCCGCCGACATTGAGTTGATCAGGAAATCGGGGAGGATGAAGCTGATACCGTCCGCAAAAGCGATGTCAAATTCCTTCTTATTCCCGTCGGGATCGGTGGTAGTGACCTTGCCCTTGATGTTTTTGATATCGTCGGGCTTTCCCGATACGGCGGAGAGCTTCACGACCAGATCATAGTTATCCCGCGAGATGGTGGTGATATTGTCTTGGTTGGTAACGGGACAGTGGAACGTAGCGGAAACGGTGATTCCGTCAAGCTCGAAGGTGCTGCCGGTTGAGCTTTGGGATTCTGTTGACGTTTCTGCCACTGAGCCGGAGGAAGTCGTTTCGAAATACTCAATCTTGATATTGTCAGCGTCCGTCAACGCATCTTTGCCCAGCTTGCAGTCCTTGGGGATTGTCAGCGTATTCAGCTTGGAACAGTTTTTAAAGGCGTAGTTGCCGATCCATTCCAGAGACGAAGGCGTTTTGACGGTGAGGGTCTGCAGAGAGGTGCATCCGTCAAACGTGAAGGCGTTGATATCGGTCAACCCTGCGGGTAAGGTTACCTCTTTGAGTGCTTCGCAGGTTTCAAAGCTGCCGGGTGCCAGTACCGTGACGCTCTCGGGAACCGTGAAGCTGTCGCCCTTCTTCCCGATAGGATAACGGTAGAGTGTGGTCATATTCTTACTGTACAGGATATCATCCTGAGCGGTAAAAGCGGTATTATCACTGTCGACCTCAATTGTCGTCAAAGAGGTGCAAAGATCAAAGGGATAGCCGGAGAGATAGCTCAGGCTTTTCGGGATATGAACGCCGGTCATTTCTGAGCATTTATAGAATGCCTGACTGGCAATGCTGTAGGTGCCTTCTTTGATACTGTAATTACCGGTGAGATTCGTCTGAGCGAAAATCAGGTGATTGTCGATATACAGTACACTGCCATCCCAGTTGTTGGTATTATCGAAGTAAGCAGAGTCGTTGAAGGCGGTATAGCTGATCCAGCAGTCGGTCTGAGGGAGTGTGATGTCGATCAACTTTGAACAATTCTTGAACGCTTCGCTGCCGATCTCATCGACGGAATCGGGAACGATCACACAGTTGATCTCAGATCCTTTGAACGCTTGTTCTGCGATCACGGTGACAGGCTTGCCCTCGATTGTTTCGGGGATTACTACGGAGTCTGCTGTGCCCTTATAACCGGTGATCGTGACCTCCCCGTCCTCGATATCATATTCAAAAACATCGGCGCTGCTTTCGCCGACATACTTGATCTTGGTATGCTCATCAAAGGCGTCGATATCAATTTCACAACCCACAGGTATGGTGACTTCCTCTAAGCTGTCACAACCGGAAAACGCCCAAGAAGCGATAAACTCGAGCGAAGTCGGAAAATTAACGGTTGTCAGATTTTCACATCCACTAAAGGTTTCTGCATAGATGTTTGTAATACCCTCGGGAATAACGACGTTTTGAAGATTGCCGCAGCCTTGGAATGCATTACCGGGAATAGACGGGATACTTTCGCTGATAGTGACGGATTTGATATGATTGTTACCGGCAAAGCATTTCGATTCAAATTTTACGGGTTTTCCGTTTATTTCAGCGGGAACAATAACTTCTTCAGCTTTGCCTTTATATTCGAGGAGGATGATTTGGTTGTCTTCGATTTTGTAGCGGTAGTCGGTGAATAAGCCGGTAGTATTGTTCAATACGATCATAATAATGCCGACGATTAATGCAATCACGGCAGGAGAGAAGATCAAAGCTATCTTTGCCGCTTTGGGGAATGGCTTCGGATCGGGCTTCGGCTCGGGCTTCGGCTCGGGTTTCGGTTCGGGTTTAGGCTCGGGTTTCGGTTCGGGTTTCGGCTCGGGCTTCGGCTCGGGTTTCGGTTCAGGCTTCGGCTCGGGTTTTGGCACGGGTTTCGGTTCCGGTTTGGGAACGGGAGTCGGAATCGGTGCAGGAGCCGGAATCGGCGTAGGTGTAGGCGTGGGCTGGTTCTTTCCCTGTGTGATTTCCCGCTTGAAGGTCATCATATCGCGCGTTCTGTCCTGCGCCATGACCTCCAGCGCGTTTAAGAGCGCGTCCTCGGCGTAGTCGGGGATCGCGATACCCATCGCGGAGGGGGAGATCAGCGTATCGTCGCCGATCCTCTCGATCGAGTCGGGAGGCGTCTGACCCGTGATACAGCGGTAGATAGTCGCCGCTAAGGAATAGACGTCGGTGAAAGGACCCTGCCGTCCTCTTCTGGTATATTGTTCCATCGGCGCGTAGCCGTGTTTTAAGACGACGTCGAGCGACTTGGACTTGTCGCCCAGCGAGTATCTTGCCGCGCCGAAGTCGATCAGCTTGATCTGGTTGTTCTTGGTGATAATGATGTTATCGGGGCTTAGATCTCTGTGGACGATCCCCTTGGAGTGGACGAAGATCAGCGCGTCCATCACGGGCAGGATGATCCGCATCGTGTCATAGAAGCTGATTTTGCCGCCGTTTCGTTTCAGGTAGTCGAGCAGGCTCTCGCCCTCGATGAATTCCATCGTAAAATAGGCGGTGCCGTTTTCTTCAAAATAGGAGTAGATGCGGCAGATGTTGTCGTTGCCGATAAACTGGGAGAGCGTCTGCGCTTCGGCGAGAAAGCACTCCTTGCCGTAGTCAAAGAACTCCTGCTTTTCTCCCGAAAAGGTGGAGACGGTGTGACCGTCGGTGCGCAGAGCGACCGTATCGGGGAAGAATTCTTTGAGCGCGACAGTCTCGCCCGTCTTATGATCCTTGGCGACATAGGTGATGCCGAAGCCGCCCTGGCCTAAGACCCTGCCGACGATGAATCGGCCGGAAAGCACGGAGCCTTCCTTCAGCGCGAGGGGATGAGTGGCATAAGCGGAGCCGTTCTGATATCCGCAGTAGGGGCAGACGTCGGAGCCGCCGGGATTACTTTTAAAACAATTATAACAGATGTCGCTCATAGAATGTCCTCTTTCGTGGAGATGTAGATGGCAGGTCAGCTCAACGCGGCGATAATGGCGATCAGCAGGATAAGGGTGGTTGTTCCTACTCCGGCGATGATCAGCCACAGCGCCCATTTCGGTAAGTTTTCGAACGGGTTTACGGGTGAGGGAGGGGGGATTTCAGAGTCGTTGCTTATAGAATGATTTTCGGATGAGTTAACGTGTTTGTCGGGAGAAGGGGGAGGAGAGGGCTTCTTTAAAGGAGGCATCGCGTTTTTGAACGCCGCCATGGTCTGGAACCGATCCTTCGGATAGACCGACATCGCCTGCATCAGTGCCGCCGACGCAGAATGAGGAATATCCGCGCACAGCTTTTCGGGAGGAATCAGCGTGTCGCGATCAATACGCTCGACAGAGTCGGGAGGCGTCTTGCCGGTGATCGCGCGGTAGAAGGTCGCCGCTAAGGCGTAGACGTCGGTGTAGGGACCTTGGGTGCCGTGGCGGGTATACTGCTCCTTGGGAGCGTAGCCGTGTTTGAGGATGACGTCAAGGGACTTTGACTTGTTGCCCATTGAGTAGCGCGCCGCACCGAAGTCAAGCAGCTTGACAGTATTGTCTTTGGTGATGTAGATGTTGTCGGGACTGATATCTCTGTGAACCAGTCCGACGCTGTGTACCGCCGACAGCGCGTCCATGATAGGGTAGAGAATCCTTCTCGAGTCGCCGAAGGAGATTTTTCCTCCGCGGCGGTTGAGATAATTGAGGAGATTTTCTCCCTGAATATATTCCATCGCGTAGTAAGCGGTGTTGTTTTCTTCGAAGAAGCTGTAGATCGTGACGATGTTGGGATGATTAATAAAGCGGAAAATCGCCTTTGCCTCATCGCCAAAGCGGTCTTTGCCGTACTGGAACAGCGCACCTCTTTCACCTGAGAAAGTGGTGACGGTGATAGAGCCGGTGCGGGTTGCCGCCGCGTCGGGGAAATATTCTTTGATAGCGACGAGCTGTTTGGTGCGCCAGTCCTGTGCGACATAGGTGATGCCGAAGCCGCCCTGTCCCAGAACGCGCCCAATGATGTATCTGCCGGAGAGGACAGAGCCCTCGGGCAGCGCGAGAGGATATTTTGCCCTCAGCATTCCCGCCCTGTATCCGCAGTACGGACAGGGGGAGCTGTCGGGTTTTTCTCTGAAACAGTAGTAGCAAAGCTCAGACATACAGTCCTCCGAATAGTGTGGTGTGAATCAGAAGTAATCGTTAGGGCTCCAGAACAAAATCTGCTTGATAGCGGGTGCTGTCGATATAGATGGTCTGGGAGGAGGTCATCGTTCCCGCTTTGGTGACAGCGACAGGCTGGTAGCAGTGGAGGGATTCACCCTTATTAAGAAAATCGGGAGTCACTCCGTCGTCCAGAGGATAATACTCGGTGCTGTTTCCGGCGGCGTCCTTGGTATCCATTGTGAAACTGAAGTAGAGACCGAGATCGCTTTCATAACCGATGTTGGTATAGGTGTAATCGATGTAATAAACAGCGGCGGGATTCTTAACGGAGTTATAGTCATCCCGTTCAGAGGTTTCGACAACATCGTTGATGGTGATGGAGAACAGACCGTCGATCTGCCAGGTGTCGCCGACATGGATGGTAGCGCCTGTCTGATCGGAATAGGTGTTGCCCGAGCCGGAAGATCCGCCTGATCCGGAAGAGCCGCCGGAGGGGGTGGCGCCGTTGACGATTTCGAACGTGAAGTCGCACAGCTTGGAGGCGTTATCGCTCTCGTTGAACAGGGTAACGGTGACCTTGCCGACGTTATCCGTGTCAAAGCCGTTTGACCAGTAGATGGTCAGGGTGTCGTCGGGAACAACCTCTTCCCACTGGGATTTGCTGGAGGTTTCTCCGTCCATTGTGAACTGATAGGAGACGGTGATCGGATGATCGACGTCGCCGTCATACACATAGAAATCGATATGGAAGTAGTCCGCGTCGGTGCCGACGGTGGTGATGAGAGTATCTTCGTCATTCTCGTCGGTGTTGGCGGCGTAAGGCTCGATATCCCATTCGCCGGTATAGGAGTAAGTAGCGTACGGCGAGGAGGAAGCGCTGGATGTGCCGCCGGGTACATAGGTGGGCAGGTTGTCGATCGTTTTCTTCGCGCTGCCGATGCAGGTCAGTGTAGGAATCAATATCAACAGCAGCACCAGCAGCACCGAGCCGCCGATAATCACGGGGATCAGCCATTTTTTCTTTTTCTTCGGCGGTGTGGGAGGGGTTCCTCCCGCTACGGTGGGATTGGCGCCGACAGTGTGGTTATAACCGACTGTCTGATTGCCGCCCACGGTGGGATTGCCGCTCACGGTGGGATTGCCGCCTACGGTGGGGTTGTAGCCGGTTGTATTGTTGCCGGTATTGCCGCCTGTTGTGGGTCGGTAGCCGGTGGTGTTGACGGTATTGTTATAGCCCGAGGTGGGGGTAAAGCCGTTCTGAGAGGTCGGTGTTGAGGAGGTCGGGACAGCGCCGCTCTGCGGATTGGACGCGGCGGTGTTCTGCGACGGGGTCGTGGTAGGATTGTTGAAGAAGGTGATCCCCGATCTGTCGACGACGGTGTTGCCGCCTGCAGAAGCGGAGCCGATGGTCATCGCGTTTTTCAGCGCGGCGACATTCTGGAAACGGCGCTCGGGCTGGACGGATAACGCTTTGAGCAGCGCTTCTTCCGCCTTTTGAGGAATATTCGCGCCGAGAGCGGTCGGGGTCTTGAGTTCGTCGTTGTCGATTCTGTCGATGGAATCGGGCGGGATCTGACCGGTGATCGCGCGGTAGAAGGTCGCGGCGATGGAATAGACGTCGGTGTAGGGACCCTGTCTGCCTCTTCTGGTGTACTGCTCCTTGGGAGCGTAGCCGTGCTTTAAGACGACGTCGAGCGAACGGCTCTTATCGCCTAAGGAATAGCGCGCCGCGCCGAAGTCGAGCAGCTTGACGGTATTGTCCTTGCAGATGTAGATGTTATCGGGACTGATGTCGCGGTGAACGATGCCCTTGGCGTGAACCGCCGCCAGCGCGTCCATCACGGGGAACAGGATGCGCTTTGCATCGTCAAAGGAGATCCTGCCGCCCTTTCTGGTGATATAATCCTGCAGGCTCTCGCCCTCGATGAATTCCATCGCGAAGTAGGCGGTGCCGTATTCTTCAAAGTAGCTGTAGACTCTGACGATATTCTCGTTGCCGATGAACTCTGCCAGCGTTTTCGCTTCGTCAAGGAAGCAGTCCTTGCCGTAGTTGAAGTTTTCTTCTCTGTCGCCCGCGTAGGAAGAGACCGTCAGGCTCTGGGAACGTGTTACCATCGTCTCGGGGAAGTATTCCTTTAATGCTACTTTCTCCTTGGTCTGGTAGTCCAGCGCGAGGTAGGTAATGCCGAAGCCGCCCTGACCGAGCACTCTGCCGACGATATATCTGCCGGCAAGCACGGTTCCCGCGGGAAGCGCTACGGGGTATTTCTCCTGATTGCTCTGTCCCGAAAATCCGCAGTTGGAGCAGAATTTCGCGTTAGGGTCCATCGGTTGAAAACAGTTGGGGCATAAATTGTCCTGCATAATAACACCTTACTTTAAAAATGATAATATATTTCAGTGGATCAGTTGATAAGAATATAGGGATTCTCAGCGGCGGAGAGCTTTGCAAGATACGCCAGCACCGCGTTGTAAGAGGTGGCGACGCAGCCCGCGGTGGGCCCTCCTCCGATATGGAAGAAGATCGCCGAACCCGCGCCCTTGACGCAGCTGAGATTATAGCCGATGACGAAGCCGTATTCATACGCCGAGTAGTCGATCATATGCTCCGCCGAAGACCAGTCCTGATACTGGGTGCCTTCGACATGCTGGTTATAAAAGTCGGAGTCGGGATCGTCGACCCAGTAGGTATTCTCGGTGATCCTGAACGTGTTCAGTCCTGTCTGAGGCTCAGAAACGGTGTAGAAAGCGTCCATTACCGGGAAAAATCCTCTCGGCGTCGCCCGGATGTACTCGGACATATTATCGGTAACGCCTGTCTCTCCGACATAGCCTGATACGGAAAGCGAGTCGTCTTTTGTCCATTTGTTGTCGTCGATCTCCCAGAAATCGATGTTTGCCGTATTGCCGGATGCGGTGACGGTGACGATCTGAGAGGTGGACTGTTCTTTGAGATCATCCTCGCCGATCCCCTGATAGGAGAGCAGCTGTGCGAGTTCCTCGTCCATTTCGACGTCATCGGAAGTTTTCTCGGTAGCATCCTGCGTTGGCGCTTCGGTTTCTATGGTGACGCTGACGCTCGGCTTTTGGGTAACGGCTGCTGTTGTCGGTGAAACGGTTGCCGTGGCGCTTTGTGTCGGATCGACCGGCTTTTCGTTATGGGAGAACCATAGCAAAGCAAAGACGATCGCGCCCGCGATAATCAGCACAGAGATCACAGCGACAACAATGATGATCACAAGATGACGTTTGTTCGGGCTGCTCTTGATCGCGTGCTTCTGTACGTTTTTCATAAACCTTCTCCTGTGATCAGTTTCCGGTGAGAATGTGCGGATTCTTGGAGGGATCCAGCTCTTTGAGCAGGGTTTTCATATTATCGGCGGAGATATCGATACAGCCCCATGTGCCTTTGAGAGAGGTGGTCATACCGCAGATGGTGATCGCGGAGCCCGCGTACCGTGAGGGAGCCGCGGTATGTCCGTCGCCGTTATGCTCGATAAAGATCTGGGCGTAGTTTTCTCCGTTGGTCAGTCCGTCGCCGATTCTGTCGTAGTGGGTGCCGGAGGGGAGAGAGCTGACGTTCTGGATCGTGTTGTAAAGTGAAGAGGAGGAGTCGTCGACAAAGCAGGTGTCATAGCTCGCTCTGTAGACCTCTAACTTGGTGTCGATATCGTTCGCGGAGATCGCGAAGCCCAGCTTGAATTCGCCCTTGGGCGTCGCCTTGATGCCTTCTCCGTAGTCATAGGTGATACCGTTGGCGCCGACCGCGCAGTCACAGCGCATCTTTTCGACCCAGTCGCCCTCTTCCCAAGTGTAGAGGTATAAGGTTCCGTATGCCGAACCCGAGGACGCCTGCACATAGACCTGCTGGTCATAGCCCTGGTCGCTGTGTTCCTTGCCTCTGGAAACGGTAAGGGTGATGTCGCCGGGGATTACCAGATCGCCCTCTTTGATGCTCTGGGAGATGACACAGCCCTTGGAGACGCTGTCGGAATAGCTCCTTTCATCTGAGACGCTAAAGCCGAGCCCTTCGAGTTCCGATTTTGCCTTTTCATAGTCCATTCCCTCATAGGAGCTCATCTTGATCATGGCGCTGTCGGTTTCCTGCTCGACTATTGAGGGAACGCTGTCGATGACGACCGTAGAAGTTGAATCGTCAATGATGGGAGGAGAGGGGGATTTGTTCGCCATAATGATGACGGCGACGATCGCGACGACGACTACCGCCGCGGCGGCGGAAATCACGACAGGGATGACCCATTTCTTGGAAGAAGGCTGTCCGGAAGATGTTCCGGTGTTTGTCCCGGTGACGGTATTATTGTTGAAGCCTGTATTGTTGTTGAAACCGGTATTGTTGTTGAAACCGGTATTATTGTTAAAGCCGGAATTATTATTGAATCCCGTATTGTTGCCGAATCCGGTATTGTTGCCGAAACCGGTATTATTGCCGAAACCGGTATTATTGCCGAAGCCGGTATTATTGCCGTAACCGGCGGTCTGCTGATTCTGATAGGTATAATTCCCTTCCAGCGCCTGCTTAAAGTCCTGCATCGAGCGGAAGCGGTCGGAGGGGTTGACCGATAGCGCGGTCATCAGCGCGTCCTCCGCCTTGCTCGGGATATCGGAACCGAGGCTTGAGGGGAGAACGATGTTGTCCTCGTCCAGACGGTCGATGGAGTCGGGCGGCGTTCTGCCGGTGATCGACTTATAGAAGGTAGCGGCTAAGGAATAGATATCGGTATAGGGACCCTGCTTGCCGTGGCGGGTGTACTGTTCTTTGGGAGCGTAGCCGTGTTTTAGCACGACGTCAAGAGAACGGCTCTTATCACCTAAGGAGTAGCGCGCCGCGCCGAAGTCGAGCAGCTTGACCTTGCCGTTTTTCTCGATCATAATGTTGTCGGGGCTGATGTCGCGATGAACGATGCCCTGCGCGTGTACCGCGGAGAGCGCGTCCATAATGGGAAAGAGGATCTTCTTCGCCTCTTCGTATTTGATCCTGCCGCCGTTCTGCTTGATATAGTCAAGCAGACTCATACCGTCAAGATATTCCATCGCGAAGTATGCGGTGCCGTTTTCTTCAAAATAACTGAGGATCTTACAGATATTTTCGTTGCCGATGAACTTGGAGAGGGTGTCCGCTTCTTCGAGGAAGCACTTCTTGCCGTATTCAAAGCTCTCGGCTCTCTCGTCGGAGTAGGAAGAGATCGTCAGCGCGTCGCGTCTGAGCGCCAAGGTATCGGGAAAGTATTCCTTGACCGCAACAAGAGCCTTGGTTTTGTAGTCTTGCGCGATATAGGTGATGCCGAAGCCGCCTTGACCGAGCACCTTGCCCAGCACATATCTGCCTGCGAGAACCGTGCCCTCCGGCAGCGCCGAGGGGTATTTTTCACGGGAAGATGAGGCTTGGTATCCGCAGTGCGGACAGAATTTTTCATTCTCGTTTTTTTCTTTGAAGCAACCGTAACACAGTGACAAAGGATCTCCTCCTAAAACGTAGAATAGAACCGGGAATTTGCAGGAAAAATCAAATGGACATAATAACAGGCAATATCATACTAGGTTATTATATAATGTATCTATATAGTTTTAATGCGAAAAAGGAATAATAAACAACTTTTTTGCTGATTTTTGTTAGTTTTTGCCATTCTTGGTTATTGTAGTTGTGCAATATATACAAAAACCGGATGGCATTTTTATCCGATCAATCGGTTCCTTCCCTTCTTTTCGGAATCAAAATTTCTTTATCGGGAAAAAGGGCTTATCGGGTTTGTTTCAGGAAGGAGAAAAACTCCGGATGATACGGCGGTTTTGCTGATTTTTTTCTTGATTTACACGGAAGAAACCGATATAATAATTTCAGAATCGATTTTAGGAGAGAACAATGAATATCGGTATTGATATCGACGGCGTACTGATCGACTACGGAAAGTATATCCGTACCTACGGTTCGGCATATTTCAAAAAAAAATACAATATGACGATCGCCGATCCCGACGGGTATTCCGCCGAGGAAGTTTTCGGCTGTACGAGAAAGCAGAGCAAGACGTTCTGGTTTTTAAACGCGCGCCGCTACTGGACGAGCGAGCCCGCGATCGAGGGAGCTGCCGAGGTGATCGCTAAGCTCAGCATCGAGGGACATATCATCCATCTGATCACCGGACGCGCCTTTACCGCCGACAAGGGACCTCAGCGTTATATCTCGCGCAGTCTGCTGCGCCGCTGGCTCAGGAAAAACGGCATCATGTATGATGAGATCGTATTCTGTCCGCAGAAGGAGACCGCTCCCGAGAAGCTTGCCGCCTGCAAAAGACACAACATCGATACGATGGTCGACGACGACCCCGAGAATATCGCAACGCTCAAAGACAGCCTGCATATGATTGTTTTTGACTCTCCGTGGAACCGAAAGATCGGCGGCGAAAACCTTTCTCGCGCTCATTCGTGGTATGAGGTATACGATATTGTCCATCAACTGGAAAAAGCGTAAATAATATATATTTCATCGAATCAGGAGGCAGCTATGAAAAGAATATCGGCATTACTGTTAGCGGTTTTATTTGTCCTTTCGCTGGCGGCGTGTTCTTCGGCAAAGCCGGAGAGTGAAACGACTGCCGATGCGTCTACCGAGGCGGCGGATACACAGGTCACCGGCGGATGGGCAGTAACGGAAAACGAAGCCGCCGCGCTTCCAAAGGAAGTACAGACCGCATTTGACAAGGCGACCGCGGAATATACGGGAATGGACTTTGTTCCTGTCGCGTATATCGGCAGTCAGGTGGTAGCGGGTTTGAACTATGCGGTGCTGTGCGAGAGCACGACCGTAACAGCAGATCCTGTGACAGCGTTAAAGGTAGTGATCATCTACGCGGATCTGCAGGACAACGCGGAGATCACCAACGTAGCGGATTTCACCGTTTCAGACTATACCGACAACGCCGGAAAGACCCGGAACGAGATCCTCGCCGGCGGCTGGAGCGCCCCCGAGGAGGTCGGCAAAGCGGTGATCCCTGCCGAGGCGCAGAGCGCTTATGATAAGGCGACAGAGTCTTTTGAAGGAAACTCGCTTGATCTGATGGCGCTGCTGGGTACGCAGATTGTTGCAGGCACCAACTACGCTTTCCTCTGCCACAGCACGATCGCTTCCGCCGATCCCGCGCTGAGCGTGATCCAGGTGGTAACGGTATATGAGGATCTCGACGGCAACGCGAGCATCACCAATATCTGTACGCTCGATATCGCAGATTTTAACCAGTGATCCTAACATAAGAGAACGGCTTCACATTTCGTGAAGCCGTTTATGTCTGTTCAGAGGAAAAACGTTATATTCATCAGCACCATGAATATGACCAGTATACCAATGAGAACGAGATGTGTGCGCCTTTCGTCGACGATCAGACCGACCATCTCTCTGAGAAACGCGTTGGGGAAGAAATACCATTTTGTTTTGGCGGAGATTCCCTGCGCGTTTTTGAGTTTATTTTTCTTTGAAAGAATATATCCACGGAAGATATGATAGTTGGTTGTAGCGAACGCGGCATTGTAGTCCTCTTTTGTATCCTGTTCGATCACCTCTTTGGAGAACTTGACGTTCTGATAAGTATTAACAGATTGTGTTTCGGGGAGAATCATCTCCTCGGGTACGTTCTGTTCGAGGAGATAGCGCTTCATCGCTTCGCCTTCGCTGATTGTTTCATCCGACCCTTGTCCTCCGGAGGGGACAAACTTGACGGGTTTGCCCGTCTTTTCTTTTTGCTCCTTCGCAAAGCTCAGCGCGGCGTCGACTCTGCCTTTTAAAAGCGGCGTAAGCGTGCCGTCTTTTCGGATGGAACATCCGAGAATAATGATGTAGTCGCGATCTGTCTCAGGCTTGTGCCGCGAGGCGAGGAAGGCGGAGAGGATCGTGGAGAACAGCATACATTCGAAATAACAGATGACGGTGGCGACCGCGTCGGAAATGGATGTGAAGATCGCGCCGTGGAGCATCGAGCCGCTGGAGTTTTCGTCAAAGATCTGATTGATAACGAATCCCGTGACCCACAGGACGCCGAAGAGGATCCCGAGCAGGTTGACGAAGCGGAAGCCCTCTCTGCGAATCAGCGCGAGATTGCTGACGGTAAGCGCCAGAGAGAAGAGGAACATCAGAGGCGCCGTGAAGAACACGAACTGATCGGAAGAGGAGCTGAGCTGATAGATATAGCTGCCGAAGGACATTGAGAAGGTGCGGGAAAAGGGAAATGCCCCGAAAATCAGCGCCATCACCAGATTCATCACAAAGTAGAACAGGCAGAAGAGCCCGACGCCGCCGCAGGCGACCATCGGATAGCCGTAGTCGCTTCTTTTCAGATAGTCAAAATAGGAGAAAAACATCACCGTCATCACGACAAGCAGACACAGGATCATCAGATGGACGATGTACTGCGAGCCGGCAAAGTCCAAATAAGGATCCAGAGCGAACACCGTACCGAAGGGACCGGCGAAGAACCTTGCGTACTGGAGGGAAGGCTCAGGATCACCTTGAAGGGTGACGGCGGCTGTCAGTACGGTTTTTCCGATTGTCAGCGGCTTGACCGTGACGAGCACCGCGTCATCCGTCAGCCGGATATCTGTGACCTTGATGTGATCGTTATCTGTCTCATATGTCACACTTTCCGGATGGACATCTGCTAAAAAGCTGGCAGTCAGCTCGCTTGTATATTCCCTTGCCGAGAAAACGACAAAGACAAGCGACAGCAGAAGGCACAGCGCAATAAACAAATTTAATATGATGAATCTTTTCCTTATCTTTTTCGGCATAAGGGGAATTCTCCTTTATCAATAGTCCTCATACAGGAAGTCTGCCCAGTAGTACTGGCTCATATATTCGTTCTGATAGGCGTTGACCGCGCCCGCGTCCAGCTCCTGAAAGCGGTAGTAGTCGCAGTCGAGCAGCTTGGTGTTCACCGAAAGGCTGTTGTAGGATTTGTTGACGACCTTTTCCGCGCCGATCTTCTTGAGGCTTTTCATCATCGCGGAGAAGATTTTCTGCATATACGCCTGCTGTTTGAGGTCGTAGGGCTCGTCCTCAAAGAGCGCCGCGGCGATCTCCTTGACGGTGCAGGAGCTGCCGTGACGGTGGACAAGATACGCGAAAACCTCCTTCGACTTGGAGCGCTCAAAGTGAACGGGCGTGCCGTCGGGGGTGAACACATCGAAGTTGCCGAAGCACTGGACCTTTAATATCGCGTCGGACTGCGGAACGATGGGGAACCGCAGCTCTTGAAGTTCCGCCTCGAGTTTTTCCTTGGTGACGGGTTTCATCACATAGCCCGAGGCGCGCAGACGCATCGCGTCGCCGGTGTATTCGTCAAAGCCGGTGACGAAGATGATGTTCATCTTGGGATTGACCTCTTTGAGCTCTTTGGCGAGCTCTACGCCGGTCTTGCCGCGCATATGGATGTCTAAGAATGCGACGTCACAGCCGTTTGTCCGCGCCTCCTCTAACAGCAGTGAGGGCTTGAGAAAGGCTTTGACCTCGGCGTCGGGCTTGGTTTCTTTGGCGGCTTGCTCCAGCATCTCGAGAGCCAGAGGCTCGTCGTCTACGCATAATATTCTCATATCGGTTCTCCTTCTTGTTTGTCCTTCGGGATGATGATAGTGGCGACAGTGCCCTCGCCTATGGCGCTTTCGATGACGACGTCGGCGTCGATCATCTCTTTGAGCCGCTGTTTGACGTTTTCCATACCGACGTGCGACCTGCCGTCATCCTTCTTCGGCGCAGAGGTGTCAAAGCCCACGCCGTCGTCGGAGATGATCACCAGATATGCGTTCTCTGTTTCTTCGGTCGCGATGGTGACGGTACCGCCGTCCTCCTTCATCCCGACGCCGTGCTTGACGGCGTTTTCCACCAGCGGCTGGACGGAAAGCTGCGGGATGACAAAGTCGGTGGTCTTGATATCATATGCGATGTTGAGCATATCGCCGAAGCGCATTTTCTCCAGCATCAGGTACTTTTTCAGGTGTTCGAGTTCCTTTTCAAAGGGAACGGGGTTTTTCTCTTTCAGAGAATTCATATTGCCTCTGAGATAGTCGGCGAAGTTGATGGTGGCGTCGCGCGCGAGCTTCGGATCCTTGGTACACATCATCGCGATGGACGTCAGAGAGTTGTATAAGAAATGCGGCTGGATCTGCGATACCATCAGCGATACCTTCGCTTCATACAGCTCCTTTTGCATCTGCTGGTATCTGAGCGTTTCCAGATACTGCCTCCTCAGGTCAATGAGCAGGACGACGATCTGGTTTAAAAGCGTCAGCGCCGCGCCGATCTCAAACAGCGGCAGGGTAGTGAAGAATACAAAGTCGTTGACGGTATCCAGCAGCAGCGCGATGACCAGCGGGACCCATGACAGCATGACCATAAAGGTTTTGGTGTTGTCCCTGACCTCGGTGAGCAGACACACGGTGAGGACGCCGGCGCAGATGATGAGGAAGATCAGGATATAGGGCTTGCTGGCGTAAAGGTCGCTGATACCCGTCAGGTGGAAAACGGTAGCCGCTACCGTCAGCGCCGCAAAAACACAGATAATGATATTGCCGATGATTTTATTCTTGGTTTTGTTCAGATTGGTTTTGATATAAATCAGCGCCGACAGCGCCATCAGATAATAGGCGCCGTTGTTGACGGACATCCCCAGAACGGGATCGTGGATCCACAGCGGGAGATAGGAGTAAATGCTTTGCAAAAGGATGAAAATTCCCGAGAAAAAGCACAGTATGCCGAACGTGAGATACCGATAGTCGATCTTGCCCAGTACGACGCCCGCGATCGGGAACGCGAACAGTCCGAAAAAGCAGATCAAAAAGCAGAAGAGGATCGTAAGACCCTTGTGCTGGAACAAGAGCTCATAGGCGGTCGCTTCATCTCCTGCGTACATATCGAAGAAGTCGCCGAGGTTCCTGTCGGAAAGGTGCTGATAAGGATAATAGAGATACAGATCGATCTGCGATTGGGGGCTGACGTCCTTTGCGTCGACATAACAGATCGAGTAGCCCGGAGTATACTGAAAAGGACCTTCGTCATTTCTCCGGTTGGTGGCGGCTATTTTGCTGTCTGCGTATAGATCGAACCATACATTATCGACGGACATAATCAGCATATCGCCTTGGTAAAACCCTTTGGAGAGCTTGCCGGTAACATTGAGAACGCTGAAGTTTTCGTGGACGATCCTTTTTTCTCCGGTGGGGTGCCACGCTCCGCCGTCGATCGAGTACTGTCCGTCAATCGTCACGCTTTTGCTTTCGATATCGGTCCGAAAGTCGGAGGAATAGACCGTGATCCCGATCAGGGCGATAAAGATCAGCATTACCAGCCCTAAGGTAATATAGGTTATCAGTTTTCCTTTTAGAAAATGCACGGCTCTGATGCTCCTTTGTCAGGCGATTTTATAGGGGGTACTTTATTCTTCAAACAGCGGGGTGGAGAAGTAACGCTCCGCAGTGTCGGGGAGAACGGTGACGACCGTCTTGCCCTTGCCGAGCTTTTTTGCGAGCTTCAACGCGGCGGCGACGTTGGTGCCGCTGGAGATGCCGCACATGAGGCCCTCTTCTCTGGCAAGCCGCTTCGCGGTAGTGAGCGCCTCTTCGTCGGAGACCACATAGATATCGTCATAGATGTCGGTGTTGAGGATCTCAGGGATCAGCCCGTCGCCGATACCCATCTGCATATGGGTGCCGATGGTACCGCCGGCTAAGATTGCGGCATTCTCCGGTTCTACCGCCCAGATCTCGATCTCGGGATACTGCGCCTTGAGCACTTCGCCGATACCGGTGATGGTGCCGCCTGTGCCGATGCCGGAGCAGAAGCCGTCGATCGGCTCCGCGCACTGCTGCATAATTTCCAGAGCGGTATACTTCTTATGCGCGCGGACATTGTTGATATTGGTGAACTGCTGGGGAACAAAGACTCTCGGATCTTTCTCTTTCATTTTCAGCGCAGTCTGAAGACATTCGTCAATGCACGCGCCGATGTCGCCCGCGTCGTGGATCAGCTTGACCTTTGCGCCGTAGTGTTTGATGAGCTTTCTTCTCTCTTCGCTGACGGAGTCGGGCATAATGATAATGGTTTTATAGCCCTTGACCGCGCCGACCAAGGCGAGACCGATCCCTTGGTTGCCCGAGGTGGGCTCGACGATGATGGTGTCTTTGTTTATCAGACCTTTCTTTTCCGCGTGGTTGAGCATATTCAGCGCGGTGCGGGTCTTGATCGAGCCGCCGACGTTGAGTCCTTCGAACTTGACGAGGATATCGGCGCTGTCCTCGTCTACCATACGGTTGAGACGGATCAGAGGCGTCTGGCCGACAGCCTCCAGAACATTGTTATAGATCATAATAACCCTCCGAATTTTCATTCGCTTTCTATTATAACAAAGGAATGTTTCCTTGTCCATAAGAATTTATCAGATGGTTACATCGTGTTGAGTGAAGAGCTAAGAGTGAAGAGTTGTGGGAGGACTTCGTCCTCACCTGAATTGTAGGGGAACAAGAAGCCTCCCTTGTGAAAGGGAGGCTTGATACAACATCCCTACAATTCGGGTGCGGGTGTCCCGCCCGAAACTCTTCACTCTTCACTTTTAGTTCTTCACTAAAAAAGAGCGTTCCGAAGAACGCCCTTTACTAAATTGTGTTTCATTTGTTTTGCGGAAGAGTCAAGACTCCTCCCTGCGGTATTGAATTATTCCATTCCCGCCAAGTGCTTCTGGATATGCGTCGCGTCAAGAACCGTGGTAGTGCCGTCTCTGTCGTAGTCGGAGTAGTATTTTACAACCTCGCCGCCTGCTGCTTCAGAATAAAACTCAATGATATCATCGTCAATGTCCTTAATCCCGGCCAGATGGCGTTGTATGTTTGTTGCATCCAAAATAGATATCTTGTTATCTTGATCTGTATCGCCAATCAGTCTGCCGAAATTTGTCTGATTAAATTGTTCTTCCAATCCTTCATAATCACTCAAATCAACTTTGACGATATCAAAGAACGCATCCTGTTTTACGTCATAGATACCGCAGCCGAAGTCAAAAGGATAATAGTAATTCAGACTATAGATCATTCTGTTTCCGATTTCATAGCAGATCGGCAGAGGACCTCCAAAGTTTGAATATGCTGTTATCAGTACCCAGTCGATCTCTCCGCTTTGCGCTCTGTGATAAAAAGGCTCGTCATACCTGACAATATCCGTAATTTCGTCGGAATATCGCTCCCAAAATTTATCCTTAATCAGAAACTGTTTGGGTTGCGGTTCATCGGGCGTTGACTCCTGCGCGTATGCACAAACCGTACACAATGAAAGAAGCATAAGGAATACCACCAATAATGCCGTGATCTTTTTCATAGTGAATCCTCCTTGTTTCAATAAATAAGATTATTTGAAAGCATTTGACCTATAATACAAGCATCGATAATATCGGTGTTTCCGCTATAATTTACATCTGACAGATACTTTTCTATATTGTTCAAATTAATAATATGTGCCAATCCACGCTGTACATATGTCCTATCAAGAACACTTAAAGCTCCATCACAATCTGCATCACCTTTAATATAATTGGACTTATAGAAATACCACTTCTCATCATCAGTGATTGTTTGACCATATTGGAAATCATTCCACCGCAATTCAGATGATTGAGAAGATAGAATTTTTGAATAATTACTATTAACTATCCAGTTTTATGTCGCAGATTTTATACCATACTCTTTTCTGTTTTGCAATACGGAAACAGTCTTTTCATCAACAATTTTTATGGATCTTTCTATTTGTATTTTCTTTTGTAATGTGCTACAATTGGATATATTTTTATGAAAAGGTGATACTATGTTCAGAGAGATACGAGAAAGCGACAGAGAGCTTTATTACCGTTACGCAGATATTTTTTATCATACCGACGCGGTGAACGCGCCCGTGCCGAGTGAGAACTACGAGGCGACCTTCAACGAGTGCCTGAGAAGCGACGCCTATCTGAAGTGCTACTTCTTCGAGTGGGAGGGTGTACCGTGCGGCTTTTCGCTGTTGTCCAAGACCTTTTCGCAGGAGGCGGGGGGTGTTTCCGTGACGATAGAGGAGATCTATATCGATGAGGAATACCGTGGCAGAGGACTCGCGACAGAGTTCTTCCGGTATCTGAAATCCATCCCGGAAATTATGCGGCTGAGGATCGAGGTAGAAGATGATAACACCGGCGCCAAACGGCTGTATGAGAGGATGGGTTTTGAGGAGCTTCCCTATCTGCAGATGGTGATCGACAGGCAGAGAAAACAGACGAATGATTCTGATTTAGAAAAATAAATCTTTGCGTTCACAATTTTTTCATATTATTTTCAAAAAACCTTCATTTGTGTATCATAATTCTTTCACTTTATGGGACTATGCTGATAGCGTAATCAAAAATGATCCCAACAGGAGGCAAAAACAATGTCAGAAGAATTTATGGATAAATATAACGCTCTCAATCAGGAGAGCAAAACAGAAGACACTATCCCCGCCGAATCGGCGCACACAGAGCAGCCTGCCGACTCGGAGCAGAGCATTCGGCAGACGGAGCACACCGAGAACAGAGAAGTATCCTTTGTTTCCGAAGCGGAGAAGATCGATTCTCCTCAACCTGAAAAGACGGCGCAGCAAAGCGAGCAGGATATGACTCCCGCCGACAGAGTGTTCACCACTCCCTATACAAGCGGCTATACCGCCTACCGTCAGCCGAACTACTCACATCCTTCTCAGAATCAGAACGGCTACTATCATCAGTCTTATGTGAATTCCCGTCCGCAGCAAAGCGGCGGCGCTTATACCGGCGCGTACCACCGCACCGCAGAGCAGCAAAATCCCTCGGCGCAGTCCAATCCCTACAGCAGTACCGCGCCCCGTCAGAATCAGACGGCGCAGTCCAATCCGTATCCGCGTCCCTCGTATCAGCCCCAGAGAGCGCAGCAGCCTAAGGCGAAGATCGGCGCGGGCGCAGTAGCGATCATTCTTGCTGTATGTATTATTGTTTCCGGCTTTGCGGGCTTCGGCGGCAGTATGCTGGCAAGCTACCTGAAAAACGGAAACACCAAGAATGCGGGCGATACGATGATCATCCATCAGGTGGAGGCGACGGACGTCTCCGTCGATTCTGACAAGCTGGTGGATAAAACAACAGAGCAGATCACCGAAGAAGTAGCGGACTCCGTGGTGGAGATCACCACCGAGGTGATGCAGACTTCCTCGTTCTACGGACAGTATATCGCTACCGGCGCCGGCTCCGGCGTGATTATCTCCGACGACGGCTATATCCTGACCAACAACCACGTGATCGACGGCGCGTCCTCCGTCAACGTGACCCTGCGCTCCGGCGAGAGCTACGCGGCGACAGTGGTCGGCGCTGACGATGTTGTGGATATCGCCTTGCTGAAGATCGACGCGACGGGACTTACTCCCGCTGTGTTCGGCAACTCCGACGACCTGAAGGTCGGCGACAAGACCGTTGTCATCGGCAACCCCTTGGGTACCTTAGGCGGCTCCGTGACCGAAGGCATCGTTTCCGCTTTGGACAGAGCGATCGTGATCGACGGCCAGTCGATGCACCTGATGCAGACCGACGCCGCCATCAACCCCGGCAACTCCGGCGGCGGTACCTTTAACGGTCAGGGAGAACTGATCGGCATCGTTGTCGCAAAGTCCTCCAGCTCATCCTCCGGCGCGACGATCGACAACATCGGCTTCGTCATCCCGATCAATAACGTGCTTGCGATTCTCTCCGATCTCAAGGATTACGGTTATGTCAGAGGCAGAGGTGACACGGGTATGACCTTTGTGGATCTGAGCAACGCGATGTATTCGATGTATTATTATAACAACCAGAACCCCGGCGTCTATGTCTATTCCGTTACCCGCGGATCTAACGCGGCGTCGGCGGGTATCCAGCCGGGCGACCGTGTGATCTCCGTCAACGGTACCGAGGTATCCTCCTCCTCCGAAGTGGAGAGCATCATCAGTTCGCTTTCCGCGGGAGATAAAGCAGAATTTGAACTCGAGCGCAGCGGTCAGACCGGAAAGATCTCCTTTGAACTCGAAGAAAGAATCCCCGACAAACAGTCCACCGCTACTTCCGATAACAGCGATAATCCCTTCGGCGGCGGATTCAGCCCTTTCGGTAACTAAACATTTTTCCAAGCATTTTGGTTTTATATTGAGAAGACTCCTTTTTTCATCATTTACTCTTTGATCCCCTATGAGAAATCCGCCCGGCATTGAAGCTTGGCGGATTTTCTTATCGTATTGTGGCAAAACACTTGTTTTTTTGGTCATTTTCCGATAGAATAACGGTAGAGGTTATTTGCGGGAGGTGAAGCGATGGATAATATTGTGGACTATCTGAAATGGATGGGCAGATTCAGCTTTGACGAGCTGCCGTTTTCCGAGGCGGACGCGATCTGTCTGTCTCAGGCGGTATATTATGATCTGGCGCTGATCGAGAACTATCCCGATCTTCCGCTGACGCTCTCGGGACACTACGACCGCGTTACCGCGGAACGGCATATCACCGTTAATGTCGCGGGCACCTTTGCGAGCGAGACGACGGCGGAGTTCTTCCGGCTGCTCGCGAAGTCCAGACGTTTTTCACAGCTGAAGGTGATCGACTACTCCGAAAAGCTCGACGAGAAAAAAGCCATCCAGTTCTGCGCGGTGACCTTTCTCAGAGAGGGCGACTTTTCCTTTATCGCGTTTCGCGGTACAGATGATACCCTCACGGGATGGAAAGAGGACTTTATGATCTGCTTTCAGCGTACTTCTGCCCAGAGGATGGCGCTCGAATATGCCAAGGCGCACATCAGAGACGGCGTCAAAAACTACATCGGCGGTCACTCCAAGGGCGCGAATATGACGCTGTACGCCTCCTGTATGCTGGACTATGATCTGTGGAACAAGGTGGAGCGTATTTATCTTTTGGACGGTCCCGGTATCTGTCCCGAGGTGATGAGCACCACAGAGATCGCCCGCGTCAACCGCAGGGCTACGTCGATCACGCCGGCGTTCTGTTTGATCGGCAAGCTCTTTGAACCGCAGATCTCCCATTCGGTGATCGTCGATTCCTCTCAGGAGGGCTTTATGCAGCACGACCTGTTCAGTTGGGGGATCGATCACGGAAAGCTCAAACGCCTCAAAGAACATACTGCCGAATCGGAGAATATCAGCTCCATCATCAATGGCTGGATCGCGGATATCACGCCCGAGGAGAGAGAGGTATTTGTTACAGAACTGTTTGACGGTCTGCAGAATAACGGCTGCAGGACCGTGGCGGATTTCTCCAAGCTCGGTGCGGCGGGATTTGAAAACATTCTGGTCAGTATGCTCGGAGCCTCCGACGCTACCAAAAAGGCGGTGACCTCCCTGCCGACGCATTTTCTTTTCGGCAGAGCCTTCAAGGATATCGGAAAAATCGGCTTCTTTGAATGGGTCAAGCGAAACGTCGTCGCCAAGAGCATCGGTTATATTCTGATCGGCGTGTTCTTCATCATCGCATCCGAGTATCTTCTGGAGATCGCTGCGAAGGTTGTGTTCGCGGCGCTGACCCTGATCGAGATCGTTTTTACCATCCGTCAGATGTATAAGAACAACTGGGAGTTTTTCCGGCTGCGGTATCGGATGTATCTGTGTATCTCGATGATCATTATCTGTTTGGTAGTGATGTTCCGTTCACAGGCGGTATATATCCTGGGATCGGTGCTGTTCGGCGTGATCGCGCTGATCTTTACCTTTGTTTCCCTCGACGCGGCTGTCAACGATAAAGAGGATAATCTGTGGAAACGGATCGTTCATGTCTTTGAAGCGGTCATCAGCTCCGTTTACGGTATCAGCTTTCTGGTGATCCCCTCCGAGAATATTTTTAAGTATATCTGGGGTGTGGGAGCCGCGATGATCGTCGACGGCGCGTTCAGGATCGTGATCGCCTATGTACCTTTCTTCAAACGTACCGGAAAGCCGAAAAGATTGTCCGGACGGCATTGAGTATGATATAGGATAGAAATCCCGCCGTGATGATGCGGCGGGATTTTTTGTCGGATGTTTCGATTTTTCTTGCAATTATCGAACATATGTGATATAATCGATTCAGCGAAGAGAACAGCGGCGGCTGTTTCGACACCCTTGATGAGAGGGGGTGTTTGCTTGGAATACATAATTTGTTTTGCATTACTCTTAACGATTATCGTTTTAAGCATAAAGAGATAACCGCCCTGTGTTCGCAGCACAAGACGGTTAAATAAAAAACCAATTTTTGCGAAACAGCTAAACCTGTTCTCTTCGCACTCTCATTATATCCGATTTTTGCGGATTTGTCAATACACAGACCGATTGAAAGGCAGAGATTTATAACTCTGTTCTTTCTTTTTTTGCGGGAATATTTTGTCGGATAACCTGCATTTTGTTGTTGTAATCGCCTGCGGTTTATGTTATGATAAATATGTATAAGCATTAAACTGCAAATTATGCCGAAAGGATGAAAATTATGGTAGTAAAGGACATTATCGACATACTCGACGGAACCGTGATCTGTGAGGGCGACCTCGACGTAGAGATCAAGACCGCCTGCGGTTCGGATATGATGAGCGACGTGTTGGCGTTCGTCAAGGATCAGTCCGTGCTTCTGACGGGTCTTGTCAATCCTCAGGTGGTGCGTACCGCCGAGATGATGGATATGGCATGCATCGTATTCGTCAGAGGAAAGTATCCGGATCAGTCGATCATTTCCCTCGCCGAGAGCAGGGGCATCACCCTGATCCAGACCCGCTACAGAATGTTCACCGCCTGCGGTAAGCTGTATGAGGGAGGTCTCTCGGGAGGTACCGCGGTATGAGCAACTGTATCCATCTCCACTATGACGTCTCGGGCGACGACTTTACCCGCGCGGGCGAGGCGTCCGGCGCCGTGAAGAAGCGTCTGAAAGCGCTGGGCTACAACACCGACGCGATCAGAAGGGTCGCGATCGCGATGTATGAGGCGGAGATCAATATGGTGATCCACGCCGAGGGCGGCTTTACCGATATCGACATCTATCCCGACAGAGTAGAGATCCTGCTCTCCGATAAGGGCCCCGGTATCCCTGACGTTGACAAGGCGATGCAGGAGGGCTTTTCCACCGCGCCCGACAACGTGCGCAACTTAGGCTTCGGCGCGGGTATGGGTCTGCCGAATATCAAAAAGTACACCGACGATATGAAGATTGAGACAGAGATCGGCGTCGGCACAAAGCTGTATCTGACGGTGAACGTCAATAATTAGAAATCAGGAATGAGGAATTAGGAATTGTTTGAGCGAAGCGAGTGACCGACACTCTTCACTCTTCACTCTTATTTCTTCACTGCTATGAGGAAAACTATGAACAACTATTTCCACTCGGTTGAGCTGGACGCGGAGAAGTGCTGCGGCTGTACCAACTGCTTAAAGCGCTGTCCTACCGAGGCGATCCGTATCCATAACGGAAAGGCGCACATCCTCTCCGAGCGCTGTATCGACTGCGGTGAGTGTATCAGGATCTGTCCGCACCACGCGAAGCGCGCCCACTCCAACCAGCTTGAAGAAATTGAACAATATAAGATAAAGGTCGCGATCCCCGCGCCCGCTCTCTTCGGTCAGTTCAACAATCTCGATGATGTCGATATCGTGCTGACGGGACTCAGAGCGGTCGGCTTTGATTTTATCTATGAGGTCTCCCGCGCGGCGGAGCTTGTGAGCGAAGCGACAAGAAAGCTGATTCACGAGAATAAGCTCAACAAGCCGATCATCAGCTCGGCATGTCCCGCGGTGGTGCGGCTGATCAAGATCCGTTTTCCCGAGCTGTGCGACAACGTGATGCCGCTGCTCGCTCCGATGGAGGTCGCCGCCAAGATGGCGAGAAGAGAAGTCAGAGAAATGACCGGTTCCTCGGATGATGACATCGGCGTGTTCTTCATCACGCCCTGTCCCGCCAAGGTAACGGAGATCAACTCTCCGAACTCTTCCGAGAAGAGCGCGGTATCCGGGGCGATCGCGATATCTCAGCTTTATCCTGAGCTGACCCAAGCGATGGATCACCTCAAGGTGGTGGAGCCGATCGCGAAGTCCGGACTCATCGGCGTCGGCTGGGCGACCTCGGGCGGTGAAGCCGCCGCGATGCTCGGCGATAAGTATCTTGCCGCGGACGGTATCGAGAACGTGATCCGCGTGCTCGAAGAGCTTGAGGACGAGCATATCCGCGACGTAGACTTTATCGAGCTCAACGCCTGTGCGGGAGGCTGCGTCGGCGGCGTGCTGACGGTGGAGAACCCGTATGTCGCGCAGGCAAGGATCCAGAACCTGCGCAAATATCTGCCCGTGTCCCTCAATCATCTTAACGAGAAGGATCTCGATCTGATGATGTGGGAGAAGGAGCTCGAGTTCAACGCCGATTCCTTCCGTCTCTCCGACGACCTGATGGAAGCGATGGATATGATGGACAAGATGGAGCAGATCTATCAGACCCTGCCCAAGCTTGACTGCGGCTCCTGCGGCGCGCCCACCTGCCGCGCGATGGCGGAGGATATCGTCAAGGGCAAGGCGAAAGAGACCGACTGTATCCACAAGCTCAAGGAGAAGATCCAGTCCGTCTATGACCAGCTGAAGAATACGATATGAGTGAATATAACAGAGAATTGCTCACCGAGCGTGAGAAAGAATACTTTGACTGTGATGTGGAAATGCCCTCCTCCGCGTCATCGGCGGCGTCTCTCCTTGGGAGCGTTGCGCTGAGTTTTATTGCGGCGTTATTCCATTCGGTTTTTGTCCCGTCATCTTCTTACGGAAAGGCTGACAGAAGGCTGATGCATAACATCCGGATGACAAGGTACGCAAGGTATAAGCAGGCGGTGCTGAGAAAGGCAAAGGGCGAGCCGCGCCGTGGAGATGAGAAGATCCTCAGAAAGCTGAATAAAAAGGATTTTGTTCTGGAAGATGAGCTCTTTGATCCCGACGCCTTTGCCGCGCAGCTTTACGAAGAATATATGAAGGCTCATCCCGAGCTGTTTGACAACGATAAGTGAGGTTATTATGACAGTAAAAGAAATTGCCGAAAAACTGGATCTGAAACCGTTGGTGGAGGATGACTTTGACAGAGAGATCAACGACTGCTATATCGGCGATCTGCTCTCCTGGGTCATGGGCAGAGCGCCTGCCGATTCCATCTGGCTGACCGTAATGGGCAACATCAATTCCGTCGCGGTGGCGACGCTTGCCGACGTTTCCTGCATCGTGCTGGTGGAGAATGCCGCGCTCGACGCGGAGGCGAAGAAGAAGGCAGAAATGCACGGCGTGAATATCCTGCAAAGCAGTGAAAACAGCTACCGCCTTGCGAAAAAGATCGCGGCGCTGATTT
Source organism: Ruminococcus sp. (assembly GCA_017404145.1). Lineage (GTDB taxonomy): Bacteria > Bacillota > Clostridia > Oscillospirales > Acutalibacteraceae > Ruminococcoides. The sequence continues at coordinate 90,189 of JAFRCW010000017.1, forward strand.
AAGGTTATGCCGAAGTATTACTACGATCTGCATATCCACTCGTGTCTGTCTCCCTGCGGAGATATGGATATGACGCCGAACAACCTCGTGAATATGGCAAAGCTGTTGGGGCTTGACGTGATCGCTCTGACCGACCACAATACCTCCCTCAACTGTGAGGCGGCGATGAAGGTCGGCGAGGAGGTCGGGCTTCTGGTGATTCCCGGGATGGAGCTGACCACCACGGAGGATATCCACGCGGTGTGTCTGTTCCCGGATCTCGAGAAGGCGCTCGCGTTTTGCTCCTATGTCGACGGGCATCGGATCAAGGTCAGGAACCGTCCCGATATCTACGGGCGGCAGGTCATCATGAACGAGCAAGACGAGGAGACAGGGGAGATAGAACATCTGCTTTTGCCTTCCGGCGGTATCGGTATCATGGACGCGTACCGCACGGCGAAGGAGTTCGGCGGTATCTGCTATCCCGCGCATATTGACCGCGATTCTCTCTCGATCCTTTCCGTGCTGGGAGAGATCGATCCCGCCTGCGGCTTCAGGACGGCGGAGCTTGCGGATATCTCAAAGCTCGATGAACTCAGAAAGACGCATCCGATCCTCGACACGATGCACATCATCACCTGCTCCGACGCGCATTATCTCGAGAATATGAAAGACGCGCAGAATACGATCGAGCTTCCCGCGCTGACAAGAGAAGCGGTCATTGAATATTTGGACAGTGCAGAGTGCAGAATCCATACAAAAATAAACGCAGAAGGTTTTTGAAGCCTCCTGCGTTTTTTGTGTGTCTGTCATTATTTATATGGGTTCGTTCGCGTAGTTGGTGAAGAGTCCTGCGTTATCCAGCAGCAGCTGACGCGCTTGGTAGGATACCGTGTTATAGCCGCGGTAGTCATACGGCTTTAGTTTTCCTAAGTTATAGCGCATTTTTCCGTCGTTCCACGCGCCTTTTTCATAGAGCCGTCTCCATCTGTTATACAGATCTTGTCTCGCTTGTTTTGCTATTTCTTCGTCATCGTCCTGTGCAATTTTCAGCAGGGAAGGTACGGTGGCGTCGCCCAGCTCGGTGATGGTTTCCACATCGATAGACTGCAAAACGCCGCTTTGATACGCCCAGACGTTATATTCGGCTACCGTGCGGTCTACGCTGACAAAATTGATCACGATCATCAGCAAAACGCCGGTGATGACCGCGATCTTCATATACGGAAATTTCCTGACAAAAAGATGCACGATCAGCGCAAGGAACACAACCGCGAGGAAGATCATAAACAGCGTCGTCAGGATCCTCAGCCTTGTCAGTCCGTAGGTATCCATATACAGCTTCATCTTCGCGACCTCGGTACCTGTCAGGACCAGAGAGAACAGACAGAGAAACAGCTCCGGCAGCTTGACACAGAGGGGCAATTTGCCCTCCTTTTTGCGTGAGAACGCGGAGCCGAGTGTGACGATCACGATATTGATCACGCTGACAGCGGACAGCTCGAAGAAACCTCTGCGGGCATATTCCGCGTAGGTGAAGCCTGAGGGCAGAAAACCCATAAAGCCGCTGAAAAAGTATGCGAGTTGGGAGAACAGATAGGCGATATATACCGCGCTGACGCCGAGCAGGAAGAAGGTGAGGATGATCGGATCGATCCCCTTTCCGCTTTCTTCTCTTTTTTCACGCTTGACGTCCTTCAGACTGAACAGGCGGCAGAACAGCAGGATCATAAAGGGAACCGCCAACAGCAGCGACGTCAGCTTTTCGGGGAACTTGTCAAAGCTGATCCCGTCGAGCATCCCGTGAAACGCTTCGTCGGCGTTCGAGAGCAGGATGATCAGCACGACGACAACCGGCAGCGCAATCAAGAGACCGAGCATCGCTTTGCCAAAGCCTTTTTTGCGGTTATCCTTGTCGTTTTTCTGAGGATGAAACAGCCCGTACATACCCGCGCCGATCCTGCCGAAGCTTGTCGCGAACGCGGTATAGAAGAAGTCTGCGCACGAGCGGAAGGTGCCGGGAGCAAAAGCTCTCAGCTGCATTCCGTCCATCAGCGCGCAGATATACAGGATCATCAGACAGAACAGGGTCAGTATTTTGATACCGGTATCCGCGCTGAACACCAGACTGACGCACCCTACGACAAACAGCAGACCGCAGGCGGCGGTATAAAATCCTGTGTGCCTCCAGACAGGCTTAAGATACCAGAACTCCATCGCCGCGAGCAGCACGGCGCAGATGGAGAAGCCTATCCCCAGCCACGGCGACCAGATCAGGCAGTCCGCCGCAAAAAAGCATAATACCGCGGTCAGCAGTCCCATCAGCAGATCGCTCGGCTTTGCGCCTCTGCGCGGGATAGCGGGTCTTTGCGGTTGAACCGGCGGCTTCATCGGCTGCGGCGGATACGGCGGCGTGTAAGCGGCATACGGATACGGCTGTCCTGCGGGTGCCGCAGGCGGCTGTATGGGGATACCGTTGTTTGAAGCAGGAGAGGGAATATTGGCTTTAGGAGCAGGTTTGTTCGGATTGGGAGAGTTTTGGTCATTCGGATTCATTTTTGTCCTCCTGATATTCCAGAATATCGCCGGGCTGGCATTGGAGCACTCTGCACAGATCTTCAAGTGTCGAGAAGCGTACCGCTCTTGCCTTTCCGGTTTTCAGTATGGAGAGATTGGCGGGAGTGATCCCGATCTTTTGCGAAAGCTCCAGAGAAGAGATCTTTCGTTTCGCCATTACGACGTCGAGGTTGACAATTATCGGCATAGGCTCCTCCTCAAACGGTCAAGTCATTTTCTTCCTGAAGCTTTGCGGCGGCGACAAAACAGCTGCAAACTACACGCACGGCAAGAAAGAGAAAAAGCATCGAAGCGCAGACGAAAAAAAGCGGAGGATACCAAATCCCGCCGACGGCGCATATGCCGGCAACCGCCAGACAGCACCACGATATCATCGAGAGATAGTTGGGGCTCGCTTTGTCAAAGGGACGTTTGAGCTTGATCTGACGCAGCAGCTTCAGCATATAAAAGAGCGCGATCAGCGCGGGTATAGCGCATAGATAATAGCAGATCAGAATAGCGGTCTGCGCATTCGGAAGGATATCGCGGATCTCTGCGTACCAGCCGATGATCCACGGCGCGCCCGCCGCCACTGCAACGACCAAAACCATACATACCGCTACGGCAGCTTTCAGAGCGGTTACGGATTTCCAATTCATACGATCACGTTCCTTTTTTCGAATTTGGTTTTATTATACCATTAAATTATCGTTTGTCAATAATTTTTTATCATTTTTCGAGATCATATTAAGACCATTCTATATTCAATTACGAATCATGGGGGAAAAATTTTTTGTTTGACAGAATCATATCGGTATTGTATAATAACACTGTTCACAAAGGAGGAATATATAATGGAAGAACAAAAGAAAAACAATGCGACGCCGTGGAAGGTCGCGACGTGTGTTTTAGCCGCCCTGCTTGCCGCGGTATGCGTACTGTACGCGGTGAATCTCGCGAACAGCAACGTCAGTATGACGATACCCGGCGACGTCGAATCTACCCCTGTTATTTCGGAGACGTCCGCTGACGCACAGACCGACGCGCTCTCTCTGTGGACGGATACTGCGCCGCTGAAGTCAGAGCTGACCGAATTTATGCAGGCGATCACCGATGAAAGCTCCAAGGATTTCATCCCCGCAGAGAGCCGCATCGCCGTATTCGATATGGACGGCACACTCTGCTGTGAGACAGATCCCGGCTACTTTGACCACAAGCTGCTGTATCACCGCGTGATGGAAGATCCGAACTACAAGGATCAGGCGTCCGACGAAGAAAAAGAAACCGCCGAGATCATCAAAACCTATTTTGAGACCGGCGAATATCCGGAAGATCTTAGCATCAAACACGGCAAGGCGGTCGCCTCCGCGTTCAAGGGAATGACGCTTGATGAGTTCGACGCTTATGTGAAGAGCTATCGCGACGAATCGATGATCAGCTATGAAGGTATGACCAACGGAGAAGCGTTCTACAAGCCGATGCTGCAGGTGATCGAATACTTACAGAACAATGATTTCACCGTGTATGTCATCAGCGGTACCGACCGCCTCATCACCCGCGGTCTGTGCGACGGTACGATCGATGTTCCGATGAGTCAGATAATCGGCTCCGACGAAAGTCTTGTCGCAACCAACCAGGGCGATACCGACGGCTTGGAATATACTTTTTCTCACGATGATCAAGTGATTACCGGCGGCGAGTTTATCATCAAGAATCTCAAGATGAACAAGGTGTCCGTGATCGAGAAAGAGATCGGCGCCCAACCTGTGCTGTGCTTCGGCAACAGCTCCGGCGACGCGGCGATGGCGAACTTCACCATTACGAATAATCCGTACAGAAGCGGCGCGTATCTGCTGTGCTGTGACGATCTCGAGCGCGAGAACGGCAATCTTGAAAAAGCCGAGAAAATGCGTAAGAGCTGTGAGGAGAACGGCTGGACCGCTGTTTCGATGAAAGACGACTGGACGACCATCTACGGCGACGGCGTAACCTATAAGCGCAATACGCAGTAAGCCTGTTATTGAAGAAAACAATATCCAAAATGTAGGAGTGTTAATGATGAGTTTTCCCCATGCAGCAAAAGGTGTGAAGAAGATTTTCAGTGCAGAGGTGCTTTCTCTGCTTGCTGCGATCGCAAGCGGAATCGTGATGATCTTAGTGATCGTTCTCACCGCCGCGGCAACTCAGCAGAGCGAAACGACAGAGGGCATATCGCTGGTCGGAATTATGCTGTTCGGCGGAGCGGCGCTGATTATCGCGATCATCGGCGCTGTGATGAATGTCGTCGGATATATCCAGGCGGCGATCGATGAATCGGGCTTCAGAAGAGCGATCGTCTGTACGATCCTGAGCATTGTTTTTACGGTGGTATGGAGCCTTCTCCAGAACCAGACAGGGTTTTTAGGCTGGCTGGGTACCGCGTTCTATGCCGCGTCTCAGATCGCACAGCTGCTTGTCTCGATCTTTGCGATCGGCGGTCTGATGAATCTTTCTGCCCAGTGCAGCAGACCTGATCTGGTCCATAAAGGCAGGAACATCCTGAGAGTGCTGACAGCGATCTATGTGCTTTCTCTGATCGCGATCATTCTGACAAGAGTGTTTAGCGAGAACGGCGTTACCACCGCTCTTGTGGTTGCGACCTCCGTGACGATTCTGATTCTTTCAGTCGTTGAGTATATCCTTTATCTGAGCTATCTTGCCAAGTGCAGCAGGATGCTGAACGAAAACAACAATCATTCGGGAAACTGGATTTACGATACCAACGCGTTCAGAAACGGTCAGATCCGATAAAACAATATCTTGATAAAAAACAGGAGGCTCGTCTGAGTCTCCTGTTTTGCGTACAACAATATGATTGGATAAATATTATTCCTCCGTCGACAGCGCTTTGAGGATCATATTCGCGCACATATAGACGTTGCCGCCGCCGAGGGTGATGACAAGGTCGCCCTTCTGCGCGTTTTCCGCGATATACTTGGTGATGTCCTCAAAGGTGTCGATACAGACCGAGCCGTCCACCTTTGCGCCGAGGTCGGTGTTGTAGATATTGTAGGTGTTGGTCTCTCTGACCGGAAGGATCTCCGAGATGATCGCCTGATCGGGGATCGAGAGCGCTCTCGCGAAGTCGTCGAGCAGCATGGCGGTTCTACTGAAGGTATGCGGCTGGAACACTGCCCAGACCTTGTTAAAGCCCATTTCCATCGCCGCGGAGAGGGTGGAGGTGAGCTCTGTCGGATGGTGCGCGAAGTCGTCCGCGACGGTGATGCCCTGCGGATGACCGAGGATCTCGAAACGTCTGTGTACGCCCGTGAACTTGTGCAGGTTCTCGGCGATCTGGGCGGGAGAAGCCCCGAGGTAGTGTGCGCAGGCGGCAGCCGCCAAGGCGTTGTAGATATTATGTCTGCCGGGAACCTTGAGCGCGATATCGCAGAGCTTTTCGCCCTTGTACATCAGGTCGAACTCTTTGGACGCGCTCTTTAATGTTCTCAGGTTGGTCGCGTAGTAGTCGTTGGTTTTGCGGAAGCCGAAGGAGATCATCGGCAGCTCAACGTCCTCGATCGCCTCCAGTACGTTTTCGTCGTCACCGTTATAGATGATCGCGTGAGAGGTCTGGTGAGAGAATTTGTTGAACGATTTCTTGATATTGTCGAGCGTCTTGAAGTAGTCGAGATGGTCGGCGTCAATGTTGAGGATCAAAGAGATGTAGGGAGTCAGCTCTAAGAACGTATCGACGTATTCGCACGCCTCGCACACGATGATATCGCTCTGACCGACATAAGAGTTGCCGCCGATGAACGGCAGCTTGCCGCCGATGATCGCGGAGGGATCAAAGCCCGAGCCGATCAGCACTTGGCTGAGCATCGCGGTGGTAGTGGTTTTGCCGTGGGTGCCGGAGACGGCGATCGAACGGTTATAGCGTCTGGTGACGATACCGAGCATGATCGAGCGCTCGATCGCGGGGATGCCCTGCTCCTTTGCGGCAATCAGCTCCGGATTGTCTTTCTTCACCGCGGCGGTGTAGACGACCAGCTCCGCGCCCTCGATATTTTCGGCTCTGTGACCCATATGGACGGGGATGCCGTAGCCCTTGATGCGGTCTAAGGTGTCGCCCTCGTTCATATCGGAGCCGGAGAGCTCAAAGCCCTCTGAGTGCAGAATTTCCGCCAGCGGACACATACCCGAGCCGCCGATGCCGATAAAATGGATTCTCTTGATATTGTCAAGCAGATGGTCATAGTTCATAAGAAACCCCTTTTCTGCGCCGAATGTGCGCGCAAAATGATATGCAACGGGATATTATCCCATTTTAAATCTCATAGATACAGTTATTATACCAAATTTGATCGCAACTTGCAACACCTTAACAAAATTGTAATGATTATTCTGTATTAGAAATATAGAGTTAGAGGGTATTGTATAATATTTGTAGGGGAGGGTCTTGACCCTCCCGCTATGGAACGTTTCAATGATGCCGTAGGGTTCGACGCCCACATCGAATCGTTATTATATGGATCGACCAAAGGGAGAAACCGTTTTTACGTTACGGCAGAATCAACGTTTCAGAACGATGCGGGCATCGTTCCCTACGGCTGAAAGGTGCATATTATGACCAAAAACGACATCATTCAATTACATATCACCGCGATGACCTCCGACGGTGACGGAATCGGCAGGACGGACGACGGTATGGTCGTCTTTGTCCCGAACACCGCTGTCGGGGATGTGCTCCGCGCACGCATTTTGAAGGTGAAGAAGTCTGTCGCCTACGGAAAAATCGAAGAGATTCTCACGCCGTCCGACGACAGGATCACGCCCGACTGTGACGTGTGTGCGCAGTGCGGCGGCTGTGTCTACCGCCATATTTCCTATGACGCGGAATTGAAACTCAAACGCCAAAAGGTGATCGACGCGGTGACACGCATCGGCGGGCTCAGTGCGGACTTGGTAAAAGATATAATTCCTTCAAAGAATATTAACTGCTACCGCAACAAGGCGCAGATCCCCGTCGCCTTAGATCAAAACGGCAAGCCTATGATGGGCTTCTACGCCCGCCACAGCCACCGAATCGTGCAAAAACAAATATGTAAGCTATCACCCGAGATTTTCAATCATGTTGCGATTGATTTTTATTCTTTTATAGAAAAATATCCGCAGATCATCTATGGTGACAACAACCGCAAAGGCATCCGTCACCTCTATCTAAGATATGCCGAAAGCTCGGGCGATGTGATGGTTTGCGTCGTCGCCGGCAGGGAGGATTTCCCCCACAGCAAGAAGATTTTTAATTCCTTATTAGAAAAATATCCGTCGATCAAATCCATCGTGATCAATGTCAATCCCGAGGACACCAACGTGATCTTGGGCAAGAAGAACCGCCTTGTCTACGGCTCTGAGACGATCACCGATACCCTCTGCGGCTTGTCCTTCGATATCTCGCCGCTGTCGTTTTATCAGGTCAACCGATCTCAAGCGGAGAGGCTTTACGAGAAGGCGCGCGAGTACGCCGCGCTCACCGGAAAGGAGACCCTGCTCGATCTCTACTGCGGCACGGGTACAATAGGGCTCTCCATGGCGAAAAACTGCAAGATGCTTATTGGCGCCGAGATCATCTCCGACGCGGTGGAGAACGCGAAGAAGAACGCCGAGAAGAACGGGATCACCAACGCCCGCTTCCTCTGCGCGGACGCCGCCCAAGCGGCCGAACAGCTCAGAGCGGAGGGCATTCAGCCCGACGTCATCGTCGTCGATCCGCCGCGCAAAGGTCTCACGCCCGACCTGATCGAAACGATAGCGCGGATGGCTCCCGAGAGGGTGGTCTACGTCTCCTGCGACCCCGCTACCCTTGCCCGCGATCTGAAGCTCTTTACGGGGAAGAATTATTCCGTAAAAGAAATAACGCCCTGTGATATGTTCCCGCGGACAAGCCATTGCGAATCAGTTTGTCAACTGATTCGCAGCGATATAAAATCCTGACGGATTTTGTGATATGTCATACTGACGCGATATGCCTTCGGCGCGATATGTGCCTGCGGCACGTTAATGATTTTATATCATATCGCTTGCAAATCTATTTGCAAATTTCGCAATGAGCAACGCTCATTATATCGCATTTGCCAACGGCAAATATCTCGCCGAGCCACGTTGAGGCAGTAGTTATGATGTCACGCAAAAACACATCAAACCACTGATAAAGCCACATTCTTAGAGGCTTCCGATTTTCAGGTGTAATGATCGCCTGATTTTGGAAGCCTCTTTTTATGCTTTCGTATAGTAAAGCGTGACGGGAGGTTGTGTCAAAAAACACGTGACCGCGCAGCGGTCACATATCGCATATCACGCAGTGATACTATATCGCGATTTGCGAAGCGAATCATATCGCATTTGCCAACGGCAAATATCTCGCAATTATCGTCAGGGGTAGGTTGTGTCAGAAAATACGTGACCGCGCAGCGCTCACATATCGCATATCACGAAGTGATGATATATCGCGATTTGCAAAGCAAATCATATCGCATTTGCCAACGGCAAATATCTCGCAATTATCGTCAGGGGTAGGTTGTGTTAGAAAAATGATGTCACATTTTTCATTCGATCTATTGCATTGATAAGATAGCTATGATAAAATGAAGATGCTACACGAAAGTTTGATATTTTTTGCAATTCCGGGGTTGTATTTTTACATTGGTAAAAATGCAAGCTCTTATCGTGCAACCCTGAAATTGCAAGAACTTTTGTGTAGCAACAAAGCTGAAGTATATTGTCGTTAAGGACAGTTAAGCACATTCGAGAGTAGCATAACATATTAAAGCCGAGGTTTCTCGGCTTTTTTTACTTTATAAGAAACTGCTCACAAAAGAAAACAGGAAAGAAAAAAGCCTGCAAAACAAGCAGGCGCAAGGAAGAAAGGGTAGAAGGTCAAAAAATGTAAAAGCCTTCTACACCGACATCATCGTCAAACAAGTCATCATC